>JACOXH010000001.1 GCA_016176415.1 Candidatus Daviesbacteria bacterium | reverse complement strand
CTCTTTTGGCCTCATCCAAAAGCCACTCACCTAATACCACATCACCTGTCCTTGAGCTCATTTTTCCCTCCTTAAGTCTCACCCAACCGTAAACTAAATGATATTGCTTGTCTTTAAACTTCTCAGGATCCAAAAGCTCTTCAACTTTAAAAGTTACTTTAAAAAAACTTGACTGTTCCGGACCAACTACATGGATAACTTTTGAAAGATCTCCAAATTCAGATAGCTCCTTTTGAGCTAAAGCCAACTCTTTGGCTTCATAAGTAGGTAAACCAAGACTATTGATAAATACTCTGGTATCCAGACCATATTCTTTACCATCAAAGATAACTGCCCCCTCATTTTCCTTTAAAATACTCCTTTTAATGGCTTCCTTGGCAATATCTGCTCCTGACAAACATTCGCTTTCAAAATAATATCGGTCAAAGTGAGTGTAAACACGCTTATAGATTGTTTCAAAATAATCCAAACTCCACTGCCTTGTTTCTTTCCAAAGCTCAAAGACCTCGTCTACTTCTTCTGTTCTGCCTTCAACAAATTTTAGATAATCAGTTGACGAAGACTCAACACCTTTTTCCTGTTGAAATCTTTGTGCAGCTGCATACACCAAAAAATTTATATCTTTGATAGTTTTTTGAACTTCTTTATCTTCCTCAAATGCCTTACTCCCTGCTGCATACGCCCTTCCTAAAAACTCAACACGCTCATGAATACCCTGAACTTGTTTCACTTCTTCTTTAAAGGGAGACATACGCAGCAGCGCGTAAACAGCTTTGGCAATATGCATTCCTACATCACCTTCATAATTTGCCCTGATAACTTCAAAACCAGCAGCTCCAAGTAACCTGACTACAGATTCGCCCACAGAAATATTCCGTAAATGACCAATATGGAAAGCTTTGTGAGTATTGGGATGAGCAAATTCCACCATTATCTTCTGATTTAAGGTTTTAGATTTTTGCAAATTGGACATTTTTGATAAATTTTTCAGCAAGATTTCATCTTTGATAAAAAAATTTATAAAACCCCCGCCCTTAATTTCTAAGTTACCTAAGTAGCTTAAGTGACCTAAGTGACTTAGAATTTCATTAGCAATCTCGAGTGACGAGTGACGAGGTTTTCGAGAATCGAGTTTAGCAAGCTGTAAGGCCAAATTCGTGGTATAGTCTCCAAACGATGAATTTTGGGGAATAGATATAACTATATCAGTTGTTGGAAATTCCAACTCTTTAACTACTCTCTGAAGATCTTGCAGAATTTGCAGTTTTAACATTCTTTAATAATAACACAATTGCAGCCACTACCATATAGTACCCTACCCAAACAATCCACACCTGTTCTCCCACATATTCCCAGGCAAAAGACAAAGAAGCAAAGAAGTAAACAATATAGATAAAGTAAGTGAGTAACACTGAAGAAGCAATACTAAAAACAAAAGCCAAACCGCTAAAGATAAGGCTTGTAAAAATTAGCAAAGTCCCCAAAACCATAATAAAAGGCACTGTCCAGCCTACCAACAGATTAGTAATTACTCCTACCAATGATAATTGATGAAAAGATTGTATGATTACAGGACTAACCATAATTTGCGCGCCCAAAGTTACAGCCAAATCAGCTCCCAGCAATGGAAACTTGTTTAAATAACGGAGCAGTATCGGCGCCACTACCACTACTCCAAAAGTTGCCAAAAAACTTAATTGAAACGATAAATCGCTTATCCACCGGGGATTAACCAGTAACATCAGGCCGGCAGTAATAATAAGTGTTTGCCAGCCCAGATTTTGCCTGCCATATAACTGAGCCCCAGCTGCAAGAGAAAACATCACAGCAGCCCTTAAAATCGGAACCTGAACCCCACTTAGCAGAGTATAAAATATAACTGCCAGTAAGCTTAAAAGGATGGCATTTTTCCTTTTAATTAGTCCTGCCAGATTCAAAAAAAAGCCTGCCAGCAGGCTCAAATTCTGTCCTGAAGCCACTACAATATGAAGTGTAGAAGTATCCCTGAAGGCCAGTCTTAGCTCTGGAGGAAGTTGTTTATTTTGACCAAGTAATATTCCGGAGAGTAGCTCTGCCTGAGGAGAAGGGAGTGTTTGACTGATTCTTTGGTCAATACTCTCTCTTACAGAGGACCAAAGATCAAACTTAACCTCCCAACCCCCCTGTTGGTATCTAACCAGAAAAATAAGAATGTATAGAACAACTACAAGAAACAGAGGAAGATATTTTCCGTGGAAGATTGCTTCGCTAGTCGCTCGCAATGACATAATGATTACTACACTACGCCAAAAGCAGCGAAGTCACAATCATAAAAAGCAATTAGAAAGTTTTGTGTGCAGATCTAATTCACAAAACTTTCCCATAGTGAGACCAGAAACCAAACTTAATGTTTTAGTAACTACTGGTCGAACGGTGCTTTTTGATGTGACGAGCTGCGTAGTTAATAAATAACCAGCTGATCTTTAATTTTTTCAAAAACAGATTGAGGTATTACTTTTTTACTTACAAGATCCCCTACAGAATTATACGGCCTGCTTGAGATAATATTAGAAGCTCTGCTTACCCCAATTCCATCAAGATCTTCCAGTTCTGACTGTGAAGCAGTGTTGATATTTACCTTTTTGTCCACCTCGAAGGTGGGCTCTGACTCCTTCGAGGTGACTGACCCTTGCTCTCCTTCGCCTGGAATATAAATCTTACTTCCATCTGATACTTTTTGTGCCATATTTAAATATTTTGATATATATTCCTGATTAGCACCGTCTCCAAACCCACCTGCTGCTTTAACAGCTTCTTCTATCCTTGAACCCTCATTTAGCTGATATACCCCCGGAGTTTTAACTGCCCCTGACACATCAACTGAAATTAATTTTTGGTTTACCATACTCTCTTTAGGGAAGCTTTTTGGTTTTTGTTTATTTATTCCTGAAGTGAAAATCCCCCCTGTAATGAGCACCATACCTACTAAACCTAAAGCAATAGGGATTTTAAACTGGCTGATTTTTTCTCTCCAGCTATTCATACTCTCTTTTTAACTTTTCTCTGTATTTTTTAACCCAGCACTTATATGCCTGATGCAAATAACCCATACCCCTTTCCTTCATCTCTCTCTCCACCACTCCTCCTGCATGAGGGTATTTATGCAATCTGGGGTTAGTTGAGGAAAACCCATGAGCATAATGAACCAATTCATGACCAATGGTGTGATCCACTACTTCAGCAGGGATTTTTAAATCTTTAAACATTGCAGTAATAGTAATAAAACTGCTTTTTGTTTTCCTGTCCAGTCTTATTGAACCAAGTCTGTATTTGGAATATCTGCCAAACCTGATAAACACTTTATTGGTTTGAGAAACTTCAGGAAAATACTCTGACCACAAAAAGTCTAATCTTGAAAGAAGCCATTTATTGTCGCGAATTCCGGCAGTTGTAGTTTTAGTTGTCATGGCAGTCCAAACTGTCCCTTATATCTTATTAGCAAAACCAGCAGCTTCCTGCTAGTTGTTGCCAACGACAAAGCTTATAATTTTATTTGGTATATACACAATCTTTTTCACAGATTTTCCTTCCAAAAATTTCTTAATTTTTTCATCCTCTATAGCCATTTTTTCTACGACGCTTCTATTACTTAGTATATCACTTTTTAGTTTGAGGATATTTCTGACTTTACCATTTATCTGCACTGGTATCAATATCTCCCCTTCTTCCAGATACTTATTGTCAAAAACAGGCCAGGACTGCTGATGAATAGACCATCGTTGCTCGTTGCTCGTTTCTCGTTGCTCGTTGCTCGATGTTTCGTTTTGTGTCGAGTTACGAGTTACGAGTAACGACCATAATTCCTCTGTAATATGAGGTGCAAATGGAGCCAGGAGAGATAAAAAGGTCTTATATTCCTCCCTGGCTACCTTCTCTTTTCTTGACAGGTGATTTAACCACTCCATCAAAGCAGCAATAGCAGTGTTGAACTTTAACTGCTCAATATCTTCAGTCACCTTTTTGATAGTCTTATGCATTAGTCTCAAATCTACATTTGTCATTCCGGCCTTTGAGCCGGAATCTATATTAATATGGATCCCTGCTTCCGCAGGGATGACACTTTGTGTCACTTTGTCCTGTAACCCCCACACTCTTTGCAGGAAGTGATACGCTCCGTTGACTCCATCCGGATTCCATGGAGCCACAATATCAAAAGGCCCTAAAAACATCAGGTACAGCCTGATAGCGTCTGCTCCATAACTTTTGACTTCCTCATCAGGGTTAACCACATTCCCCCTTGATTTGCTCATTCTGGAGCCGTCAGGACCCAAAATTACTCCGTGGTGTACCCGCTTTTTGGCATACTCATCAAAATCAATCAAGCCTAAATCATGGAAAAATTTGGTAAAAAATCGTGAATAAAGCGTATGTCCTACCGTGTGTTCTGCCCCGCCAATATAGATTTCCAGAGGTAACCAATCTTTCACGATTTTTTTGTCAAAAATCTCCTTTTCATTATACTCATCAAGATAACGGTAGAAATACCATGAATTATCAACAAACCCGTCCATGGTTTCAGTATCACGCTTGGCCGGACCACTGCATTTAGGACATTTAACATTAACCCACTCCTCAGCTGTAGCCAGAGGCGGTTTTCCCTGCGGGGTATAATCTACTTCGTAGGGCAACTCTACCGGCAGGTCCTTTTCCGGAACCGGCACTATACCGCATTTGTCACAGTGGATCATTGGTATTGGCGTACCCCAGTATCTTTGCCTGGAAATTGACCAGTCGTGCAGGTGATATTGTGTTTTTCTCTGACCAAAACCTTTTTCAGTAAGCCAGTCTTTTATCTTTTCTCTGGCAGGATTTGGAGTTTTTAAACCATTAAATTGGGGCGAATTGACAATCCAACCGAACTCCAAAACATCACTGGCACTCTCCACAGGAGATTGATCATCAGGTGTCTTACCAATCACCCTGATTGCTTCCAAATCATACTTTTTGGCAAAATCAAAATCTCTGTGATCCGACCCCGGCACACCCATCACTGCCCCTGTTCCGTAAGAAGAAATAACATAATCTGCAATCCATATGGGAACTTTTTTGCCGTTAACCGGATTAATGCAATAAGCACCTGTGAACACTCCTGTTTTTTCTCTTTCTTCTATTTTTCTCTCCAGCTCTGATTTCTTTTGGGAGGCTTTAATATAATCATCTACCTGACTTTTTTGTTCCTTAGTAATAATCTCGCTGATTAGCTTGTGTTCCGGCGCCAAAACCATGTAAGTCACCCCAAAAATAGTCTCCGGAAACACCGTATACACCTTGACTCTTGACTCTTGAAGATCGTTAGATCGCAAGCTTTGCTTACTCTTGACTCTGAATTCTATTTCCATGCCTTCGCTTTTACCAATCCAGTCATTTTGAGCTGCTCTTAAAGGTTTAGGCCAATCTGCCTGGGACGGGTCAGACCAAATCAGCCTATCAGCATATGCTGTCAGCTTCAAAAACCACTGCTCTACTTCTTTCTTGACCACTTCTGTACCGCATCTCCAGCATTTACCGTCTTCTATGTTTTCATCAGCCAAAACTGTGGCATCTTTGGGACACCAATTAGCCATAGCTTTACCGCGGTAAGCAATTCCTTTTTCATACATCTTCAAAAAGATCCACTGGTTCCACCTGTAGTAGCCTGCATCAGCTGTTACAGCTGTTTTATCCCAATCAATAGATACCCCCATAGTCTCAAACTGCTGCTTCATGCGCCTGATATTGTCATAAGTCCAGTCTTTGGGATGAATATGTCTAGTAATAGCGGCATTCTCAGCAGGTAGGCCAAAAGCATCAAAGCCATTTGGCAAAAACACTTCACAGCCTAGCATTCGACAGAATCGGGCATAGATATCTCCAGCCACAAAAGTAAACCAGTGACCCATATGTAGATCGCCTGAAGGGTAAGCAAATTCAACCAAGATATATTTTTTAGGCTTAGCCGAGCTAAAATCAACCCTATATAAGCTGTCTTCTACCCACTTTTTTTGCCATTTAGCCTCAATTTCTGAAGGTAAATACTTCTTCATAGCCTTAGTTTAACTCAAGAAATTTACTTGAGCAACCCACAGCTAAAAAAACAGGAGCCCCCGTCTGCCTAGGCTCCTGTTTAATATCTGATCTGGATTAAGAT
>JACOXH010000010.1 GCA_016176415.1 Candidatus Daviesbacteria bacterium | reverse complement strand
GGGAAGAGTTTAAAAATGTCTCTTTTTCTCAACTGACTCAATTACATAATGTCATGGTTAAAGACTTAAGCATCACAACAGGAATCCGCAGCAGGGCAGTTGGTATTACCGGAACAACATACCGGCCTTTGGATAACAGTTTCCAAATTAAAGAAGCACTGGAAAAAACCATTCAGGCAATAAATACCTCCAGCTTTCCTCTGGAAAAGGCGCTTATAGCTATTACCTTTATTTCATATATCCAGCCATTTACTGACGGCAATAAAAGAACAAGTCGGATGTTGGCCAACGCTATCCTGATGGCCCATGATTATTATCCACTTTCGTATCGCAGCGTTGATGAGAGAATTTTCAAAGAAGCGCTAATTATTTTCTATGAAACGCACAGCATTTTGCACTTTAAAAAAATACTGCTTGACCAATACCAATTTGCCCTGGATACATATTTTAAATGAGCTCCTGTATTCCAAACTTATTACTACTCTTTCTTGCCCTAAACCCCAGACCCTAGTCGCTAAACCCTAACCTAGCCCTCAAATTCTACCATTTTAAGGGTCTTTATGGTAAGCTGAAACCAATGTCCAAAATATTCGTAGGCTTATTTTTGATTTTTATTGCTTTTTTCGCTCCAGAAGCATATGCTAACTCGTTACCTGATTGTGCTGTTGCAATAGCAAAAACAGAGCCTTCTCCGTTATTTAGCGATCCTAAAAAAATGCCTTCAAAAGCTAAATTTATAGTTAATGTCGGCAACAATAAGGATTACAGTGGATGGAAACTGAAATTTGATTGTGGTGGCAATAAAGATAAAGCCATACTGGAAAACAATGATGATGAAATTTACAGAGAAAAAAATGTTGGCGGATGTGAATTTGAACCTGGTAACCATTCTATTACAATAAGTGCTATAACACCAAATGGAGAAGTTAACCAGTGCAAGGCCCAATATAACGTAATCGATTCAGATACCCAATGCCTATTGGATATCAACCCTAAAACTGATATCACCTCTGCTACTACCTTAACTGTATCTGGCAGCAATCTAACTGACGGAGGCCGATTTGGACTCTTTTTTGATGATATGCAGGTTGGAGACGCGCTGGTTGGAACTCCTACTTTCTCTGCTATTACAATCCCGCAAAATCGTTTAACTCCAAATTCTCATACGGTGAGTTTAAGGAAATACAACTTTTGGAAATCAATAATAAAAGGTGTATTAATGAGGGAGGATAGCTGGGGTTCACCTTTGTGTCCGCAGACAATCATAGTAGGTACGACGAGTAAACCAGGAGGCGTTATTCCGTCTGCCGGAAAAAAAGATTTTGGCCCATTAGTCAATTCACTGGGCAAACAGTGCGGAACTTCAAATGATCCGGATGGTCCAGGCATAGGTACTGCTATCGGGTGTCTTCACACCAACCCTCCTTCTTTAGTAAAAGACCTTTTTAAATTCTTAATTGGTATAGGTGGAGGTTTGGCATTTTTGATGATGCTTTTGGGAGCATTTCAGATGATCACTTCCGGAGGTAATCCGGATACTCTGAAGGCCGGCAGGGAAAGATTAACCAGCGCTGTGATTGGACTGTTATTTATTATCTTTTCCATTTTATTCCTTAAAATCATCGGAGTTGATATACTTAAAATACCGGGGTTTGTTTAATGAAAAAAATTGCTGCAGTCCTTCCTGAACTTGATAAGCTTTTTAAATGTAATCCTGTTAATAACCCTGGTGCTGATTGTCCCTCCATACCTAAAGTTTCAAATCCTCCCACTTTTAATAACCTAGCTGATTTTATCTCCCCCCTTTTAAACATTGCTTTTTATGCTGCTGCTTTTTTAGCTTTCTTCTGGCTGGCATGGGGGGCATATGCTTATATTATGGCTCAGGGTAAAAAAGAAGATCTGGCCAAAGCCAGAGCCAGGATTACCTGGGCCTTAATAGGACTGGTTTTTGTAGTTTTGGCATTTTCCATCACCAAGTTTGTTTCAGAAATCTTTGGACCAACTACAGGAGGATTACCATTCTGATAACTAGAGTCAAGAGTCAAGAATCAAGAGTCAAGATAAAAATAATGAGTTTTGTTGCGTTATTCATGATTCATAATTCATTATTCATAATTCCTGCTTATGCTGCCAATCCGTGCACATCTAATCCAAAAGGTGGCTTTGATATAGGCAGCTGCTTTGGTTTTGGGGGCATCACCTCATTAGGAGAAGCTGTCAGCAGGCTGGTTGTTCCGGGATTTTCTATAGCAGCAGTGGCAGTAGTCATTTATTTCCTGCTGGGAGCTTTTAAGTTTTTAACATCAGGGGGCAATAAAGAAACCATAGCTGAAGGCAGAAATATGATCACCCATGCCATCATTGGTTTTATCATCTTAATGTTTGCTTTTTTGATTTTGCAGTTTTTATTATCTTCTTTGTTTGGAATTACAGGATTCAGATTATTTTAAATTAATGAGGCGGTGGCGGAGCTGTATGCTCGTGTATAAATACTCTTATTCTGTCTCTACTTAAAAAAGCAGCAACAAGACCTACAGCACCTGCTCCAATTAAAAACGCAGCCCACCATGGTAGACCTTGGGTTTCCGTCACCCTGACGTCCACCGGAGCTTTTGGGATTATCTCTACCTGTAACGGTCCCGGGGTTGGTGTTGGAGTACGTTTTACTACATTCGCTTCCGCAGTTTGAGCTATCCTTATCCCCTCCTCTATAAAATTATTCAGGGCATCTTTATTGGTAATTATTGTATCCGGAGGATAGGTCGGCACCACAGGTACCGGCACATATTTGGTCTCCGGTGTCGATTGCGGCGCTACCTGTCCCTGCTGCGCAGGAATATCCACTTCTACATTATTTTCAATAATAATATCCCCTGTTCCGGAATTAGAGCGCGGGACAATAATACGGTCAGGTTTCACGGGTGTGGGAGTAGCTGTAAATACCCGAAGGGACCCGGGCGTTAAAACGGTTACAGGAGTAAGAAGTGTACGCGGAGTTTTCGTAGCGCCATCCCCTGCATCAACAGATTGTAGACCCTGATCAAATGCTACATTCAAAACTATAGCCGCCACTAAAGCCGTACCTGTTAAAGCCGCTCTTCTCATCGGCACTTTATAGTTAGACAGTCTTTCTTGCAAGCTTTGAACATCAAATCTTTTTAGAAAACTTGTTCCTTTTTCAATATTTAGCATATATAGGCCTATATTTTAGTTCCTTATCTACTCAAGATAAATGTAAATAAAGTAAGAAATCCGTAAGAACCTTGTTTGTGATAATATAGTTTTTGCAGTTATGTTTAAAAAACTTCTTGCCTTGATAATTGCTCTGATTTTTGTATTAAGCGGTTCAGAGGTTCTTGCCGACGAAAAAAACCCGGGATCAAATTGTAATCCTGCCCAGGATATTTGTTGTCAGTCATCTGCAAGACCCTGCGTTAATGACGGGTCATACGCTTGTCAGATTACCAATACCCCAAACGCTACCAACAACGGATTTTTGTATCAGTGTAAAGAATCTGCTGTAGGTAAGATCTTTGGACTAGTCAAACCACCTGCTCCTTTGGCAGGACTAATAAAAGACAATCCTTCAGGAGCTTGGATTATTAGCATGTTTTTTTCCAATTTTGTAGCCCTGCTTTTTTCTATAGCAATGATAGCTTTAGTCTTTATGATCATCTGGTCTGCATTTGAGTGGTTAACTTCAGGAGGAGATAAAGAAAAACTGGCCAATGCCCAAAAAAGAATTATTAATGCTTTTATAGGAATAATTTTATTTGCCACAGCTTTTGCCATTATCAGAGTATTGGGAACATTTACAGGATTTAAGTTTTTTGTAGGACAATAGACATACTTGACAAGTACTTTACTATACAGATATAGTTAAACTACAGTGAGAAAAATAGTCTTTATCCTAACAATAGTTTTCACCTTATTTTTTACTACAACCAATGTTTTTGCAATCAGTGAAGGCCAATTGTGTAATCCTAACGATGCTAATATCGCTGGTAATCACGGATGCGACAAAGGTTTATCTTGTGTAGCTACTCCGGGTAAAGCTAATGAAGGCTCATGCCAAACCGGAGGCACAATCAATATTGCTCCGCCCGACAAAGGCTTTAAATCAATTTCCAATGCTATCGGAAACTTCATCACCATTGCTTTAGCAGTAGCTATTATTTTAGTTCTGGTAATGTTAATCATTGGAGCATATGAGTGGATTACTTCAGGAGGAGATAAAGAAGCAGTTGCAAAAGCCAGAAACAGAATTATTAATGCTTTAATAGGTCTGGTAGTACTTGCTGTAGCCTTTGCTTTAGCCAGATTAGGTGGACAGATAGTAGGATTTGATATCAACAATATCGTTCTTCCAGGTCCAGCTGCTTCTGTCCCACCAGGACAAGTTTAAAGTACACATCCATTGATCTTCAAATCTATTCATGTTAACTTTAAAATATGGAACCACCTCCTGCAGGATTAAATGATTTTGAAGCGTTAGTTGGTAATGTTATTTCTGTAATAGTAGGCTTGGGATTTGTAGCCACTTTGATTTTTGTTATCATGACAGGCCTTAAATATTTAACTTCAGGAGGAGAACCCAAAGCCCTCCAGTCTGCCCATATGACCCTTACTTGGGCTCTTTTAGGACTGCTTTTTATGGCTTTAGCCTGGATAATTTTACAATTGATAGAGAGCTTTACAGGTATTAAAGTTACAGTATTTGATATTAAAACACTCTGCGGAGGAACTTCATTACCGTTTTGTCAACCATAATAAGGCTTGCAAAAAATCCCTATTTTGTTTTACTGTTATTATAGAGTCTAGTCGCTCAATAAAATGTTTGCCCGAATCTTTGCTCCGCTTTTAATTACATTTCTCTTTATTCTTCCTGTTAATGCTTTTGCAAAAAGCGATACGCCTACTGCCTCCCAATCTGCTATCCCTATAACAACTTATACCCAGTTGCCTCCAACTGTTTCCCCTACTTCACCTATTTATACTGATTTATTAGTTCATAATTTGTTTCACAGCTTTAGCTGTCTGGCTATCGGGCAATCCATTATTGGCCAGCCTTGTTTAACTTACCAATTTACCCAAAACGCCCAGGGAGCAATTCAGGGTGTACCAATACTATCTCAAGCTAATTTACAAGGAGGAGCCTTAGGAACGGTAACGGGGATTATCGGGGGTTTATACCAAAACCCTCCCGTAAGAACTGCTGATTATCTGGCAACGGTCGGACAAGGGTTAGGTATTGTAAAACCAGCTAATGCACAAGTTGTTGGATCAGGACAGGCAGTTCTAAACCCTATTTTAAGTTTATGGCAGGTTTCAAGAAATGTTTCTTATGTTCTTCTAATTATTATTTTCTTAATTATCGGAGTAATGGTTATGTTCAGGAATAAACTCAACCCCCAAACAGTGATCACTATTCAAACTGCATTACCGGGGTTGATTATTGGTCTGATTCTTATAACCTTTAGTTATTTTCTGGCAGGCTTACTGACTGATTTTGCTTTTATTGGCACCAATATTGTTGGTTATTATTTCCAAGCTGCGCAACAAATAAACCCTCCTCCTCCAAGCTTAACTGAACAAATACAACAACAAAGCGTTTTAAGTATTTTCAGCAGGTTTGTAGGTATAGTTACACAAGCAGATGCAGCCAATGCAATAGATTCTATCTTTAATGGCTTTACTCCGGAGGTACAAAATTATTTGAGAATTTTTGCAGGAATCATTGCCTTCCAATTCACCGGACAAATCGGTGGCGCAATACCTGTTTACGGAGTAATTATAGGACCTATATTAGGCCTTATCTCTGCTATATCTATTCAGGCCGGTATTTCTCCAATTTTAGGCTTTTTCGTCAGTTTAGTGTCTGTAGCTATTTTAATCTATGCAATGCTGAAATTATTACTTAAACTAATAAACAACTATCTGAATATCATTTTTTTAACAATAACTGCTCCTTTTCAATTCTTGGCAGCTTCTTTACCAGGGAGACAGGGAATAGTTACCGGTTGGATTATGAGTATGCTTTGTAATATCTTAGCATTCCCCGCTGTAATAGCTGTCTTCTACTTTGTAAATTACCTTGTGGGCAGCGCTGCTGTTCCCAATTCTCCCTTTGCGGTCGGTCCGGATTCTGCTCTAACTGGGCAACAAAGTTTACCTCTTTTTGGAGGTATAAATTTATCTTTTATACAAATATTGGTGGCTTTTGGAGCTTTAATTGCAACACCTACTATACCTGATATTATTTGTAGAGCCTTAGGAAGAGCCAGTCAGGCAGGACAGATGATCGGTCAGGAAATTGGAGGAAGCGTTAGAAGCGGACAAGGATATGCTACTCAAACAGGCCAAAGAGGCTTTGCAGGTGCTCAAGGTTTAAGCACAGCAATTGGAGGACAAACTGAACCAGTATACGTCCCCGGTGTGGGTGTAAGAATACAAAGGACTAGAGCGGGGTTAAGAGACATAAATCGAAACGGTTCTTGGAATCCCCTTAGGTGGCGCATGGGCTCTTAATAGATATTTAGTTTAAAGAAAACATTAATTATCTAATAATCTGGCAGGCCATTCACCAACAAATTCTTTACGAAGCTGAGTATCATAATATTGATCCTCTAGTCTTTTCTTTTCTTTAGCAATATTTTCTGGAGTAGTATGAAGAGCTAATAATTTAGTTTCTCTATTGCTAATCGTTATCCGAACCTCTGCAGGTAAACCTCTTCTTACAATCTCATCTCTTTTTTGAGTAATCTGTGCTTTTTTTTCTTTAGCCTTTGAATAAAACTTTCTACGGTCCCCCTCAACCAATATATGATAAGTGCTGGTTTTGAGAATATCTTTAAATATTTTCGCGCTTACTTTACTTCTTCCTTCAGGAGCATAACCAAGTTTATCCCCTCCCATATCTTCTTCATTAAATAAATTATCTATATAAGCGTTAACTATTAACTCATTATCATATTTCCAATTTTTGGGGGCCAAACCAGCTCTGTTCATCACGTATCGGCGTGCATTCATATAATCTATAAGCGGCTTCATAATACCAGCACCTATCTCTACTAATTTATCAAATCCTGCATCTGTCATACTACCGGTAATCTCAGCATTAGTAAGCAACTCCCTAAGTTTTCTAGCGTGTTCTTTATCGGTTAATTTAAATTTATCTCTATAACTTGCACCTTGAATCCAAGTCTCATCCGAATAAAACATATCACGGTATTTATATGCCCCGCTCATTGGTTCAATAAGCACTCCAGGTACATGTCCTTGTCCCTGAACCTCTCCTCCTGTTAAAAACTTTTTGGCATTAGCTGCTCCTGTTAACCTTTGCACATGAGTTAAAGGATCTGCCCATTCTCTGGTATTGAAAAATGTTTGCTCTCTCAATTCCCATTTATTTCTTCTTTTTCTGAAACCTTGCCACTCGCGCTTATCTAAACACCCATGCTCCCACAATTCATCAAAAACTCCTAAATCTGCAATTCTATAAATTAAATCTGTTACTTCCACACCACCACTCGTAGAAATCATGAATCTGCTTTCAAATAAATCTCTGAGTTTAAGTACTCCACCTTCATTGATAACCCGTGGGCGCACCCATTTTTCCTCATGTGCTTCTTTTTGAACTAAAACCATATTACCGTCTTTATCTTTTTCCTCTACTTCTATCAATAGTCCCTGCGCATCTCTGACATCCAACATTTTCCCATCCATATGCTGTTGAGCCAGAAAGTAAAAAACAGCCTCCATCTCTCTTCTGCCTGAATCTAAAAGTGCAGGCAAATCTCTTTTATCCTCGTCAGTGTAACCCACCAAAGGCGCAAAAGCTCCAATCTCTGCTACATCTCCATAATAGTAATACTCCCAAATAGGCAAATCGTTGGCTATACCAATCTCTCTCAATCCCAGCGTAGCTGCAAATGTGGCATGCCTTCTAAAAAGCCTCTTTTGTTTAATAGTTGCCTCTTTCAGTTGCTCCGTTGTTATCCCAGGATTAGCAGCCATAAAATTAGCTTTCCAAACATTTACCTTATCTTCAATACCCTGAGCTTCTTTATCAATTTTAGCTTTGATAATTTCTGAAGCTAATGAATAAATTGTTCTTAGCTCTGCTTCTCCATTTTTATTAATTACTCTGGTAGTCAAACCACCCCACCTTGCCTCAAGTTCTAAAAACTTATCTTGAGCTCTGTTTAAGTTAAAATTTCTTATTGCGCGAGCTTCTCTTTCTTTCCGCTGGAATAGAACATCTTCAATCTTCCCGTCAATTTCCTCTTGTCTCTCCTGCTTCAATCTTTTAAACTCTTTAACTGCATCCTGAGGGGATAAATTTTTTGCCTGAATTTCTCTTTGAACTTCAGCTTCAAATTCATCTGTGATTTTTCTTGAAATTTGTTCATCAGTCAAATCTTTATAAGAATCCTCTACCTCTTCTACCATGGCATTAAACTCCTTTTTAGAAAGCGCTCTATCAATCAAATCCTCGGGTCTTTGTATGCTTAACCTTTCCATATCCCAATGACTCGGAAACCAAGGCTCATCATTAGATCCTTCTTTGCGAAGCTCTACCCTTTTTTTGTTAAAATCTCTTACCCATTTCCACAAGGCTCTGTCTTGTGATTCCTGATCTGGCAAAGCATTTATTTCTTGAAGTAAAGCCTGATAACCTTCCTGTGTTACTTTGTCTTTAATCCTTTGCCTGACTATCTTTCTTCTCTCGTCTGGGGATTTACCATCAAGACCATCCTCTTTATCCAACATCTTTTTCATATTCTCGAAGAACTCTGTCCTAGTTTTCCATCTGGCTTCTGCTTCTGCCTTTTTTTGTGGATCTGTTAAAGCCTGAGTTCTATCAAACCCTCTTTTATCCTTTAAAAGCAACCCTTCAATAACATCATCTTCTCCCCAATCATATCTACCTAACCTTTCTTTTAATCTTTCCTGAACTACTTTTTCAGCCTCATGCGGAGGAAGACCCAACCTACCAACTTCTCTCCTTATTTTTTCCTCACCCAACACAGCAGCCTCCACATCATCATCAGTAATGTAAAGCTCATGAGTAGCACCATATCTGATTATCTCCCGTTCTAAAGCGCCTCTGTGAGTTTTAGTGTCTCCAGACAATGGTTTTTTTTTATCTACTGCTCCCCCACGGTAAATCTCACCTTCATTTTCACTTATCTTATCTGCCATGATGGCAAAACCCTTCTTTTTATAAATTGCGTCATAATACGGATTGTAGTTTGAAGCAAAATCCGTCCTTAATTTTATGAAGTATTCAAAACCACCTTTACTTTCAAGCAATCTGGCACCAGCTATAGTAGTCACATGTCCAATAATTTTTTCCCTTAACGCAAAGACTCTAACATCATTAGTCTCCAGGCCGATACGGTTACGGGCCTTCTCTAAAGAAGATAAAGCGTTAGACAGTCCTTTTTGAACCTCCTGATAAACTGATTCGTCTGCCTCTAAAGGTAATGCTTGTTGAAAATAATCCAACCAGTCTTCCACTGAATCATCCAACTCTTCTGCTGTCTCAGCCCAGTTAAAGTCAAATTTTTCTCTCCAGTCATTATATTTTAACCTCTCTTCCGCAGTTGCCCTTTTCCTTTTTTCGCGTTTAAATCTTTCTCTTTCGCCTTTCGATTCCTTAAGTCCTCTTTTTATATCTGAAAGATAAAAATCACCAAATTCTTCTTTCGTACTATCAGCAGAATCAGGTTGTAGTAGTTGACCTTTTAATTCTTTAACTATAGCAGTTGCTGCTCGGGCAGCAATATAGCTTGCTACACCTTTATACTTTTCCCTTAGAGCGTTAATATCTGGGTCTTGACCTGTAATAGGATCTTTAAAAGTTCTTTTTAGGGTAGTTTCTCCATAATTCCAAAAAGTTTCTTTATAGTTAAATTCTCCTGTTTCTTCGTTGATTCCTAAAGCTTCGTTTACAGTATTTATTCGCTCTTCTACAGCCTTAGGTTTTGGGGAAGGATACCAAGAATCTGAATCTGCCTGCGGAACAGGTTGTATAGCCTCCAAGCAGATCCTGCTTATATCTTCTCTAACAAAACGAAACACACGTTTTAATTCTTCTGCATCTTGAGGGTTTGCCGGCAGAAGAACTTCATTAATTTTATTCTTACTGTTGTCTAGTAATTGCTGGTAATCAGGCTGGCTAGCTATTATCTTCGCCCGACGTGAAGGAGACAATTTGGCATCAAGAAGCACTACTTCAATAGCATCCTGAATCTCTGAATTTTGTTTTGCTTCTTCTTTAAGATAATCAGGTACCCCTACTAACCCAGCCTCAAAAAGTTTACGTCTTTCTTCCGTGGTAAAACTTGGTAATTTTTCTGCTTCACGCCTAATCTGTCCCCGTGTTAGATTGTAAACACCTGCTAAGTGACCTTCATCCAAACCTTTTTCGCCCGCTGATTCCCAGTGAGCCTCAATCAGTTCTTCTTTTTGTTTGTCTGATAATTCTTTTCCTAACAACTTAGCCGCTGCTTCCTGACGCTGGGTATCCCAAAGCTGGGCATTTTCTAAAACTTTCTGACTAACTACTTTACCGTTAACCTCTTGTCCAACTACTAAAGGTTTGGGGGGTAGATTTTGAATACCCTGATCCTCCTGCTTAGCCAAAGTCAGACGAATATGTTCTGCTTCTTTTTTAAATAATTCAGGAGACATACCTTCAACAGGAGATATCATTTCTCCGCTTTTATTTGGAGAAACCACTGATGCTATATCTTGGCTTTGGGCTGCTTCTGCCATATTCTTTTCTATGTTTGTCATAGTTTCCCTTTCCCTGGAAATCCTATGGCTTTATCCCTTCAATAAACTCAGGGTTATAACCAGCATAGAACTTCCTCAATTTTGTGTCAATTAATTCCTTTCATTTCCTGATCATTCTCAACATCTCTGTTATTCCGGGTCTTACTGGATGCCGTTCCCATTCACCTCTGTGCAATTCCAACCTCTTTTCTCCCACACAAGCTTTTCCTATTGACACAGCAACAGAAAAGGTACTTTTTACTGCCTTATCAGCATATTCTCTTCCCTTGTTGATACCGCTGTTAATTTCACCGGAAATTTTTTCTTTCATACAAACAGCAGTTTACACTTGTTAAAAAAGAAGTGCTTGATTTAATTATGATAAAATCCTGACGGGTTAAGCTGCCTTTTGAGTTGACTGATTAGCGCTAGTCGGAAAAGCAATTATCTTAGAATTTTCATCTTTGTCTGCTTTTTTACTTACTCCCAAAGACTTGCAGGATACTTTATCTGTCCCACAACTTTGACAGTTATTAACAAAACCTTCCCACGGCCTTTTATTGATGGCTCCGCAGAGTGGACAGGGAAAATACAACGAACCCTTAGAATCTGACTCACCAAAAATGGATACACCAGCTATGCCTGATTTGCCTGCTAAGGAGTTTCTGCTGCTGGGACAACCGGACCGACTTTGCAAGAATAATATTACCGGGTTAAAGTCACAATCCGGAGGCAATAATACAGTAATTTTACCGGCGCTTTCCGTATACTGAGGAAGAACAAGCGGGTAATTGATCGATAAATGATCTCTTTTAACTAAATAATCGCCACCAAAAAGCTGAATTACCTGTTCGGCCATCGTAACAATTGCCTGCTGGAAATCACGATCACCTATTTTTTGATAATGGTCTACAATAAACTTGGTCAATTTATCAAGAAGATCTGCTTTAGCGGGCTCCATATCTAAAATATGTTGGAGGTTGTGCATTTTTTGCCTCATCTGAGCAATTGACCAAACTTCGTCCGGACCATTCTGCTGACGCAAATGAATATCTCCCTCTCCTCGCTCAGCTAAAATTCTATCAAAAACAAAGTTAACCGGATCATAAAATTCAGCTGGTAAAGAAAACGTGGCAGGGTTTTCTAACAGATTAACCACCCTATCCATTTCACTTCCTCGCTTACCAAGAAAATTCACAGGAGCACCCAAACCTACCATCATTCTTTCAGCCTGATCAATAGTTAAATCAGTGACAAAAGTAAGACCTTTTAAATTCCCGTTTATATCTTTCCAGTCGGCAAAAACCAGAGTCTTCAGATGAGGAATATCAGCTCCATTTCCATCCAGATAGCCGCTGACACCTTCAGCGCTCACTGACACAACAACAAAATTTTCTGCTTCGTTTACTTCTTTATCTGCCTCAAGGAAACCCTCCTCTGTTTTTTCAGCTGCCCGCCTGGGGGCACCCATTCTTTCTCTTCTATCTATTCCATGCACCACCGGGCGACCATTATTACCCAACCACCTTTTTTGATACTGCCCTTTGTCATTCTTCCAAAGACCGAAATTATTATGGTGGGGCAGAAATGGCTCCTGCCTAGTAAATTCTGCATCGTGAAAACGGATATGATCAATGAGGATTCGGGCAGAAAAAGCCACTGCCTGCTCCAAAGTTAATCCTTTGATTAAACCAAGATTAATGTCACCAATGAATCTTTTAATTTCTGCAAAACTATCCCAACCAGCTCTCTGCAAACCTTCGTTGGTTTGTAAATTACCCGTAAACTCTACTAGTTGGTGGCTGTTATAAATGGGGCTTTCCAGGAGCTGTAGTGGTTTATTTTCGGCAAGTTTAAGTGTAGTTGATAAATGACCGCTATCGCGTTCTTGATGTAACATATTTTCCTGCAACGGGTTCTACAAAGTAGAATTTTCTACAGAGTTCTGCTCTGCAGAAGTGGTCGGTCTTCCGGCTATACGGCTGCGGCACAGTCTCTGAATTACACAGAGTTCCCATTCTCTTCCTCCACCTATGGCAGAGTGAGAAACCACAAAATTAAGATAACATCATAATTTTCAATTATCAATTATCAATTTTAATTAGCTTGCATCCGCAAGAGATTCTTCGGCTTTGCCTCAGAATGACAGGAATAGAATTAAATTGATCTCTTTTGTGTCGCTTGCCAATACTTTTTTCACGATGTATATAGATAATACCGATATGGATGCCCACCCGATACCACAAAATGTAACCTCTTTCCAATTCAAGTTGGTTGGGGACATGACCTTAAAGCAATTTGGCTATCTGGCAATAGGCTGTGCCATAGCTTATGTTCTTTTTATCTTTTTTGCCAAAGATTTTCCTCTTTTTGCTTATCCTTTAGCTGCGCTTTCTGCCCTGCTGGGCATCAGTTTTGCTTTTTTACCCATACAATCCAGACCTTTGGACCACTGGACCAAAGCTTTTTTTAAAGCTGTCTACTCTCCCACTAAAAGAATCTGGGGCAAAAACGGGAAAACTTATAAAGAAAACCCTTTGTTTGCCAGCAGGTTAGTAATGTACATGTCAGGAACAGTCCAGAAAAACAATTCAGAAATACTCAGAAATACTCAGAATGCCGGAATATCAGATAATCAGAATACCGGTATTACTGGAACTCCAACTCTCCGATCTTCCGATGTTTCCGATTCTCTGAGTCGTTCAGAGTCATTCCGAGCTCCTGCACCTGCTCCTTTACCTACCAAAGAAGAGTTAGGTAAAACTGTTGATTTGGCCCGCGAAGCGCAACAATTACAGATGAAAATTATTCAGACCGAAAGAACTTTGGCTCAAATCAAAAGCGAGGCCCAAAAACCCATGCCTGTACCAGTGGACTACAGCCAGCAGGTCAACAAAATACTGGAAGATTTAAAAACCCTGATGGATCAGGCTTCAAAAGTAAAAACCCAAATACAATCAGTACAACAACCTGAAGCTGTAAATGTTCCCCCTCCCCCCGCAGTTAAACAAAAAGTAACCGTGGTAGCGCCAGCCAAAACTAAACAAACTACTGTTGCTTTAACCACATTCCCCAATGTCATCAACGGTATCATCAAAGATAAAACAGGTAATTCTTTAGAAGGGGTGGTGGCTGTAATTTACGACAAAGAAGGACTGCCGGTCAGAGCTTTAAAAACCAATAAATTGGGTCAATTCACAGGTTCAACCCCACTGCCTAACGGCACATATAATTTGGAACTGGAAAAAGACGCTTTTACCTTTGATGTTTTACAAATGGAACTGACAGGCGCAGTAATGCAGCCGCTGCTGATTACAGCGAAATAATAGTGACTAGTCGCTAGAATCAAGAGTCAAGTCTTTGCTTTCCTAGACTCTTGATTCTAGTCGCTAGACTCTAACTAACCATGTATACAACACAAAAACATTTGGCTATTGCAGATATAGATAATGACATCCTGTTGCTTAAAGACGGGGGAGGAGCTTTAGTGCTGGAGGTAGATGCTGTCAATTTTGGGCTATTGTCTGACCGCGAACAGGTAGCCATTATTTCTTCCTTTGCTCAAATGTTAAACTCTCTATCATTTAGCCTGCAAATTGTCATCCGCTCGCAAAGACTTAATATAAACTCCTATTTAACTCTTTTGGAGAAAGCCCAAAAAGCCCAAACTAATCCTCTTTTATCTAATATGATCAGTGAATACAAGCAGTTTATACAAAGCACTATTAAAGAAAATGAGGTGCTGGACAAAAATTTCTATATTGTTATCCCGCTTTTTGCCATAGAATTAGGGTTGACTGCCTCAAAAGAAAATCTACGCCAAAAAGTCAAAACCGTGCTCTTTCCCAGAAGAGACCAAATAATCAGGCAACTGGCCAGAGTGGGACTTAAAGCAAATCAGCTGGTTAAAAAGGACCTCATAGAGACTTTTTATAACATCTATAACGGTGAATTTTCCCAAAAACCAATAAGCCAGACAGTTGATCCCAAAGGTTTGCTAGTCAGATTAAAACAGCCAGTTCAAAAAAACAATCCAGAAAACTCAGAAGAACTCAGAAGACCAGAGGATCAGACTATTAAAACACCAGAGAATCCGGAAATCCGGCCATCTGATACTCTGAGTAATTCCGAGTCATTCCGATCTAGGTCCCACCCGTTTGTAGTAGAGGAACTGACAGAATGAAATTACCTAACCCATTTAAAAAAACTAAAACACAAAATGAACCTACTCTTCCTCAACTCACCCTTGAGGATGTTTTGGCTCCGGCAGAGCTGGAGATAGATTTCAACTTTTTACGGGTTGACGGACGCTTTTTCAGGACCTATTTTGTTTCTAACTACCCCCGCTTTGTTGAACCAAATTGGCTGGAGCCTTTAATTTCTTTTGACCGGTCGCTGTTAATTTCCATGTTTATTTATCCTTCCCAATCACAGGGAGTTTTAGACGAGCTAAAAAGGAAAGTGGCTGAAATGGAAGCTACCATTCAGACAGACGTTGAGCGGGGCAGACCCGTAGACCCGGCAGTGGCAGTAGCTTTAGAGGATGCCCAGGCTTTACAGGATCAGCTGGTCAGAGGTGTCGAGCGCTTTTTCCAGTTTGCTCTTTACATTACAGTGCCTGCTGATTCACCGGAAGAATTACACAACACCTCAAAGCTGGTAGAATCTACCCTTGCTTCCTTATCTATTACCGCCAAACAAACCACCCTGCAGATGGAAGATGGTTTTAAATCTACCCTGCCACAAGGGCAGGACTTCCTGAATTTAACCCACAACATGGATACCACTTCTTTAGCTACCACTTTTCCTTTTGCCTCTTCAGAGCTCACTGCCAATGAAGGCATTATGTACGGGATTAACGAGCATAATGATTCTTTGATACTGTTTGACAGATTCTCCATGGAGAATGCCAACTCTGTAATTTTTGCCAAATCAGGCGCAGGTAAAAGCTATCTGGTTAAACTGGAGGCCCTAAGGTCATTAATGTTTGGTACAGAAATTATTGTCATTGATCCTGAACAGGAATACTTACCTTTGTGTCAGGCAGTGGGCGGGGAATATATTAATTTTTCCTCTTCTTCGCCGGTGAAAATTAACCCTTTTGATATGTCAGGGGAAGTAATTCCGGGAGAAAACGAGCTGGGCAGGAAGATTTTGTCTTTAACTTCATTTTTGAGGATAGTATTGGGCGCTTTAAACGCGCAGGAATCTGCTGTTTTAGACAGAGCCTTAAAACAAACTTACCAGCTTAAAGGTATTACAGATGATCCCAATACTCAAAACAAACAACCCCCTTTGATGGAAGATTTATACAAAGTTTTAATCGGCATGGAGGATGCCCCTGCTATGGAGCTGGCAGCAAGACTGGAAAGATTTATCAAAGGATCCTTAACCGGTATTTTTTCTTCCCAATCCAATATAGATTTATCTAATTCTTTTACAGTCTTTTCTGTACGGGATTTACCTGACCAGCTGCGTCCTTTGGCAATACATATGATTTTGGATTATGTCTGGACCAAAATCAGAGGCAAGCTGAAAAAAAGACTTTTAATTGTTGATGAGGCCTGGTATTTAATGAGAAGCCAGGATTCTGCTGATTTTTTGGTTGATATTGCCAAGAGAGCCAGAAAATACTATCTGGGGCTAACCACCATTACTCAGGATGTGGAAGACTTTTTGGGCAGCGAGCGGGGCAAAGAAATTATTTCCAACTCTTCTATTCAGATACTTTTAAAACAAGCTCCTGCTTCAATAGATTTGCTTTCCCGGGTTTTTAATTTATCAGAAGGGGAACAAAGGCTGCTGATGTCAGAAGGGATGGGGGAAGGAATCTTTTTTGCAGGTTCAACCCATGTGGCTATGAGGGTGGTAGCTTCAGGGAAAGAACACCAGCTGATTACTTCAAACCCGGCAGAAATACTGGCAAGAGAAAAAGGATCATGATAGGCTAAATCTATGGCAGTTGCACTCGAAGAAAAAACCAGAGTCAAAGTAGCAACCAGACTGACTTTACCAAAAACATTTTTAGCTCAAGCTATAGTGGCCAAAAACACGCCTTTGTATGCCAACGAGGCAAGGTTTAAAGGCTTCAGCTATGAAGATGATATTTTTCCCCAGGCCAGATATGCTTTTAAGCAATATCACACTCTTTATGACACTAATGAGAAATTTGCAGAATATTTTACTAAAGACTTTAACAGAAGGAATCCTCAGCTACTTGAGCAAATCGCGCCGGAAACTACTGCAGAAGAAGGTTATACTGTAACAGAACAAACTGGCCAACCAGCAACAGAGCCTTCTGCAACAAACAGAGCTGGTGGAGGAGGTTTGCCTTTTAACATGCCGGGGGGAAGCGCCCCCGGTTTTTCTTTCCCCCGGACTATCCACAATGTCCCCCATGCAGAAAAACCTGATATAACTATAGCCAACAGCAGTGGACATGTAACTGAAGCAGGAGACCCATCCAAGCTTGTTAAAACCACTTCAACCGGACAAATACAGGAAGCAGGCAATCCTTCAAAGTTAGTAACTGCCAACAGCAGCGGGGTAGTCAGAGAACCGGGAGATTTTTCAAAATTAGTCAACACCAGAGGAGAAGCGATTAAAAGCAGTTCAATAGGGGGTGCGCGCAACATAAAAGTTCCCTCAGAATTTTCAAATCTTGGATCAAATATCGGGTCAAAGTTAGGCATTGGAGCAAATAAGGGACTAAATAAAATTATCTCCGGTATTAACAATTTTGGTCTTGGCGGTGGGGGTGCAGGCAGCGGAAGCATTTTTAACAGGCTTGGCCGGTTTGGCAGAGGCGGGGGTGGTTTTTTTGGCAAAGCAAGGGCAACAGGAGGCAGAGCAGGATCTTTTATTGGGAAAGCCAAGAGCAAATGGAAATTGGCTTTGCTGGGATTATTAGTCCCGATGATGTTAGTAGGGATGATGACAATCCCAAGTTCCAGCTCAACTACACCAGCAACAGGCACACCAACGCTTTCATCTGATATCAGCAAATGCGAGTTTACGAGGGGTCAGGAGAATCCTTCAGCAGCTAAATTTCAAAGCAGCACCCTGCTATCCTATATTCAGGAAGCATCTTTAAAATCAAGCATTCCACCTGCAGTATTTGCTGCTTTTATCAGGGTAGAATCACCTTCTTCGTCTGGCATGTCAGACAGCCAGATTGCAAATTATGCAAACAACTGCGCTGAAAGCCCCACAGGCGCACTGGGCATTATGCAAATACAACCACCCGGCACTACATCTGCAAGAGGGGATCCTGCCAGCTGTGATGATTGTATAGACGCGGGAGCTAAACTGGTTGGTAAAACAGTGTCTACTTTAACAAGAGCAGACTATTGCGATCCTCGGACAAACATCATCATAGGAGCCGGCTGGATTCTAAAGAAAATGAGTAATATAGGTTATGGTGATGGAACCAAATGGGACCCTAGCTGGACCAATGACCCAAAAGCTATTACTGCCTTAGTTAACACTTACTATGGGGATGTGTTATATCCTGATGTCAACACTGGTCCGCATAATTACGCAACTGATGTCCAAACCAGTATCCAAAATTGCCAAGCTACAGCATCCTCCGGTCCCTTACCTCCTCCTGCTGATGGGAATTATCAAACAGCCATGGCAGGCTTTGGAATTGAAATGAAGAACGGTTTTGCCAACGATGAGTATAAATGGGCTTTTGAAATCTTAAATAAAGCTGTAGGGATGTTTCCCAAATTTCAGGAGAAAATCCATACAGCCTGTTCTAATATTACGCTTGAACCTACTGCTGGTATTTCACATGCTGACAACTGTGACATTCCTTTAAGCACTGGCACGGGTGAAACATTCTTCAAATATTTGGTTATCCATGAATTGGCTCACAAAATTAATACCACCGGATGGATATACAACAGCAGCATTATAGCAACCAGAGCAGCGGATGCCGCACAGGATACAAAAAACAATAATGGCTTTCTGACTTATTACTCCGAACACGCAGCCAGAGCAACGGATAAAATTTGCGGCAGCGGTGATAATGACGGTAATCGGGCAGACGAGGAATTTGCTGACAGCGTAGCCTACTATGTAAACAATCAGACTTCAGAGCAAAACATGCACGTTGCTAACGATGCAAAAGGAATGTGCGGAGTTAAATGGGGAGATAATCCTTTTGCCGGCGGAACCAGGTTCACCAAGCATTACGAATATATTACAATAGTATTACAACAATAAAATATGTTAAACAAAAAAATACCAACAGTTTTAGCCATAATCATCTTTGCAGCTTTAGGTTTTTATCTGTATACAAAAAATAATAAGGAAAACACCGCAGCACCTGTTAAACAAGAACCTGTTCAGCAAAAAGATATTTCAAAAGAACCTCCCTTTATAGTTTCCACCAATCCTGATCCTTTAGAGGATAACCTTGTATCAGGAGTACAGGTGGTAGAAATCACTTTTAACAGACCTCTTGAGAATGTAGGAGAATTTAAAAGCAGAATTGAACCTAAAATAGAGTATAGGGTAGAATTATCACCTGACAGAAAAACTGCCAGAATTACCCCTTTAAAGCCCTATCCTTTGGGCACTACTTTTACTTTATTTATTGGTCCTGACAGTAAGTTTGACGGAGTAGGCGCTTGGGGCAAAGATAAGGTGTACCATTTTAAAACAATAAAATATACAGGGGTCTAACTTAGCCTTACCGGCATAATAATATATTCCAATCCTTCAACTCCCATTGGTATAACCCGCGCTGCTGACAAGGCGCCTGAAAACTCAATAATGATTTGAGAAGAAGGACCATTTGAGACAGCATCCAGTAAAAATTTAGTATTAAAAGCAATAGTTAACTCTTCTCCTTCAACCTCTCCTTCTATTTCATTTTCCTGACTGCCTAATTCTTTAGCATGAGATTCAAGTTTTAAAAGCCCTTTTTTGGTGCTTAATACCACAATATTTGCCTCATTTTTGGCAAAAATGGCTGCCAGTTTTATAGCTTTTAAAAGGTCTTCTTTTTCCACCATAGCCCTTGAGACAATCTTTTGGGGGATAATTTTTGTCCAGGCAGGGAATTGCCCTTCAATTAATCTTGATGAAACAATGGTATTTCCCAAAGTAATGACTACCTGATTTTGGTTTTGACTTGTAGCAATAGCTACCTCTTCTACATCTTCTTCTGAAATCAAACGCAATACCTCTTCAAAAGTTCTTCTGGGGATCAAGCTTTTAAAAGAAGTTGTCCCTACAGGCAGTTTAAACTCACGGTGAGCTAACCTGAACCCGTCAGTAGCCACAAAATCCAATTTTTTATCTGAAATATCAGTTAAAATCCCTGTTAAAACCGGCCTGCCTTCATCAACCGCTGAAGCAAAAAGAATTTGAGACGAAGCAAGGTAGGCTTCTTTTGATAAAATTACACCCGTTTCTGAAGACAAAGGAATAGCAGGAAATTCAGAGGCTGCAATGCCGTTTACCGTAGCTTTTAATTTACCGGACTGTACAGTCAGCAATTCCCCTGTTGATTGAATAGTGATTTTATTTTGACCGAGCCCGGAGACAAGTTCCACCAAAGTTTTAGCAGGCACTGTAATTTCCCCTGACTCCTCTGCCTCAACTTTAACATGCTTTATTACCCCTATTTCCAAATTAGTAGCAGCTATCTTTAGCTTACCCTCTTCCACAGCCAACAGCAAATTATCTAAAACAGGCAGGGTTGAGCGGACGCCAACAGACCTGGCTACTGCTTGCAGTGAAGGGAGTAGGTCTTGCTGTAAAATACTAAATTTCATCTTTATCCTCGCTTGGTAGTAATAAACCTTTGCACTTCATCTTCAGTTACTTTAATCAGCCTGAAGTTGACGCGTCCGCCGGCAATAAGGTTTTTAATGTGTTTCTCTTCTTCTGTCAAGAGAGCAGCAGCGCCGGATTTGACTTCTATAAAATCAATCCGTTCCCCATTTTTTATTCCGATAAAATCAATCGGCCAACCTAAAGGAATAATCCGGTCATAATCATAACGCAATTCCGCATAAGTTAAAAGCTCTGCCATTTTGCCTTTTTGAGGATTAATTGAGCCTTGGATTGTTTGTAAAACTTTTGCCGGTAGGTCCTGCACGCCTTTGTATAAATCAATTAAATCTGTAGGAATATCCGCTTTGCCTCTGCCGTGAAGTCTGCCGATTAAATATGTTATTACTAAGAGTAATATTGATATACCAACTAATCCCCAATTGAAGTTATCCACAGATTGTTCGATTATACTACATAATATATAAAACATTAGTAGTATTAATAAAGTCTGTGGATATGTGGGGAACATAATTTTTCGTGCTCAACTTTCGTCTAGTTTTCGTGTTGATCAGTTGTTTATATCTGGTGGATAAATTGTGGATAAATGAAATTTTTTGTGGAAAAATTCCACCCTGAGCGAACACAGTGAGTCAAAGGGGTTAATTCATTAATCTCTGCTTTATTTCGATTAACATTCTCTGTACTTCCCTATCAGTGTTGCAAATCCTTTTAATTTTATCCCGTCCGTGCATAACTGTGGTATGGTCACGCTTACCTAAAAGTTGTCCGATCTTTTCCACAGTTAAATTAAGATACTCGCTTAATATAAACATAGTAATGTGCCTTGGTAAAACCAGCTCTTTTTGTCTCCTGGCTCCTACTAAATCCCTTTGGTTTAAGCTGAAATACTGACAAACTGTCTCCAGTACCTTTTTGGGTTCTGCTTTAATACCATTTTGGCCGGGGGCTTTCTTTTGCAGGTGTTTACTGATATTTTCCGGAGTTGGAGGCAGGTTTTGTACTTGTAGAAGCTGTAAAATACCCACCAGTTGCCCCTCCAGCTCTCTGATATTGGTTTCAAAAGAGGCAGCAAGCATTTTTAAAGTTTCTTCAGGTAAATTGACTTTATGTTCTGAACACTTTGAGCTTAAGATTGCCACTCTGGTGTCAAAATCAGGGGCCTGAATATCAATCATCAATCCTCCTGCAAAACGGCTTTTTAACCGGTCTTCCAATTTTTCAATTTCATGAGGAGAACGGTCAGAAGTTAAAACTATCTGGCAATTTTTGCCAATCAGCTCGTTGAAAGTATGAAAAAATTCCTCCTGGGTGCCTTCGCGGCCGGAGAAAAACTGGATATCATCAACCAGCAGGATACCAGCTGAGCGGTATTTGGCTCTTAAATCCCCCATTTTTCTAGTTTGGATAGCTTCCACATAGTCGTTCATAAATTTTTCTGAAGGAACATAAATAATTTTGGCATGTGGTTTTTTATCCAAAATCCCATTACCTATTCCCAGCATTAAGTGAGTTTTCCCTACCCCTGTTCCTCCATAAATAAAAAGAGGATTATAAGAAGTCCCGGGGTTTTGAACAATAGCTTGGGCTGCTGCATAAGCTACATTATTTGAAGGGCCTACTACATAATTAGATAAAGTATATTTGGGGTTAAGTATAGAAACAGTAGCCTGAATTGGCTGGAAAAAATCACCCTCCTCTTCTTTTACCTCTGCATTTGCTTCTTTGACAATAAACTCAACATTAATTGGTTTACCCAGCAGCTTTTCAAAAGTTTGGGCAATAATCACTTTAAATCTTTGATCCAGATTCTCTTTGATAAAAGCAGAAGGGCTGCTTAGAACAAGCAGGTTCTCACTGCTTGATTTAAGCAGGGTTTTTAAAAAATAGGCTTTAAAATTATCAGGACCAACTTGAAGTTTGATAGTTTCTAGAAATTTGTGCCAAAGTCTTAAATTATCCATATATAGGGGCAGGTAGATTTCATTTCCACTGTCATTCCGGACTCGATCCGGAATCTATACAGATATTGTATGGATCCCAAATCAAGTTTGGGATGATTATGACTTTGTGGATAAGTCATAATCACTTATCCACAATTTAATCTACAAGAGTATGGTTAGCAATATAGAGGAACTATTAAAAACTAGATCAAGTTTACTGGAATTTAGTGATATAATTTATATATGGATTCTCCTGAGGGTGGTAGATCACCGGAGCAAAACAATTTAAATGAAGCAACTAAAGCAGCTAACCGTTGGCTTAATACAGAAACAGGAGCTGTTCAGAGAAGAATAACGCAAACAGCATTAAAGCATCCTAATTGGTCGGCTTATCTTGAGGGTGGAGGTATAGGCTGGATAATAAAAGGAGCGCTTACCGGTGACATTGCTTCAGTGGTTATAGGTGCGGGGACAGCAGCAGCTGGTTTTGTTCTTGAACGGTCAAAAACGCAATACGATCAGAGAGTTGATATAAATCTGGAAGCAATAAAGCAGCAAAGGCAATCCAGAAAATAAAAAATAAGTTATGCCGCAAGAAAGCAAAGAAATCCTTTTAAAAGTCTTGGAAATTATTAATTACAAGGAGAAGAAGGAAGAATTTATTAACCAATTTTTAACTACAGTTTGGCAAAATACCATCCTTGATTTTTTGGAAGCCTTGCCCAATGAGCAAAAGCAGTCTTTAGATAGTGAAGTCGGGCAAAACCCAAATCCGGAAAACCAGCAAAAGATTTTGATGAAATATTTTCCACAGGAAAAGATTAGGATAGTTTTTCGGGAACGGTTTAGAGAAGCTTTAGAGGGATTATTGGCTTCAGTTAACCTTACTTTATCACAAAAACAGCAAGCAGCTCTAACTGCTCATTTATCTTCTGTGTCTATACAAAGCTAAATCTTTCTGCTATCATTTCTTTTATGCCAAAGCGCACATATCAACCGAAAAAGTTAAAAAGAGCAAGAAAACACGGTTACAGAGCCAGAGTAGCTACTGCCGGCGGCAGAAAAGTCATTAAAAGAAGAAGAGCTCAGGGCAGAGTCAGAGTAACTATTTAATGCTCCCTAAATCCCAACGGTTAAACCTTAAAAAAGATTTCAAATGGGTAGCTGGTGGTAGAAGACTGGAAAGTAAGTATTTAAAGCTGTTTATCAGATTGGGCGAGAATGAGTTTCCTAAAGTGGGGGTAGCAGTTTCATCTAAGGTTTTCAAAAAAGCCACAGAAAGAAACAAAGCTAAAAGATTGGTATCTGCTGTTTTTGAAGCGCTTTACGGAAGACTGCCAAATGCTGTTAATATAGTGGCTCTTCCCAAAGCAGGTATAAGTAAGGTAAAATCAGGAGATGTTCTGTTGGAGGTAGAGGAAATTTTAAAAAGTGAAAAAATTATTAATTAACCTTATAAATATTTATCAAGCTTTTCTCTCCTTTGATAAAGGGCTGTTATCTTATTTTGCGCCCGGTGGGGCTTGCAAATATGCTCCTTCCTGCTCACAGTACACTAAGGAGAGAATTAAAGAATATGGAGTTTTTAAAGGAATAGTTTTTGGTTTAAAAAGAATATGGAGTTGTAGATAATGGGTTTTATCGGCGATTTTTTTAATTTAATATTTTTGGGCCCTGTGATTAATGTTTTGGTACTAATCCTTCAGGGTTTATTGTCTTTAAATATTCCGGGCGCTTTAGGCTTTTCCATTATTATTTTGACTGTTTTAATAAGATTTTTGGTTTGGCCTTTTATGGCTTCTCAAATCAAAGCTACAAAAAAGATGGCTGACTTAAAGCCTCACCTTAGCGCTTTAAAGGAGAAACATAAAAATGACAAACAGGCTTTGGCTCAGGCACAAATGGCTCTTTATAAGGAACATGGGGTAAATCCCATGGGAGGTTGTCTGCCTGCTATAATTCAAATTCCCATCTTCTTTGCTTTATATCAGGCAATTATTAATATTCTACCCGGGGCAGGTGGTCATATAGATAAAATTAATAATTTACTCTATTTTCCTCAACTTAAACTTCCTTCAACTCTCGATCCCAACTTTTTTGGACTTAATTTAGGGGTTAAACCTTCAGAATTTGGAAAATACGGCTTGTTTTTACTGCTAATACCGCTTATTACAGCTTTGCTGACTTTTATCCAGTCAAAAATGGCTTTACCAAAACCGGTTGGTCATTATCCCTCTGATTCTCCTAAAGAAGCGAAAGAAAAAGAAGGTTTGGAAGAAAGTATGGGGCAAGTGCAGTCTCAAATGGTATTTTTAATGCCCCTTATGTTTGGATATTTAGTTTTTACTTTTCCGATAGGGCTTGCATTTTACTGGAATGTATATACAATATTGGGAATCGTTCAGCAGCACAGAGTGAGCGGCTGGGGAGGAATGACTGACCTTGCGGTCAGAATTAAAAATTTAAAATTAGGTGCTCCTTTCAGGAGTAAAATTTAAAATTTCTAAAGAAACGGAAATACTATGGAAAATCAACTTAGTGAAATATTAGATAATTTGCTCGGGATGTTGCTTTTGGAGGGCAGTTATGAAATAGAAGAAAGCGATGAAAGCTTTCTTGTGTCAATAGAGACCGGTGATGCGGGCAGGCTAATTGGAGCAAGAGGTGAATCTCTGGATTCTTTACAGCTTTTAGTTAATCAAATGGTGGCTAAAAAGATTGGAGAGAGGGCAACCGTCCCGAGCGAATCAGAGGGATTTAAAAGGGTAATAATTGATGTGGAGAATTGGAGGAAACAAAAGGAGCAGGATTTGGAAAAGAGCGCAAAAGCATGGGGTGAACAAGTTTTGGAAACCGGAAAACCTATGGAGCTTGAACCTCAATCACCATGGCAAAGACGTATTGTGCACATGGTCATTTCTGAAATGCCAGGGTTGGAAAGTGAAAGTGCAGGAGAAGGCAGAGACAGGCATATTGTAATTAGAGTCAAGAGTCTAGAGTCAAGAGTCAAGAATGAAGAGCAGGATGCTCCAGAAAGCTGAACATTTTCTTCTTTTTTTAACACTGCTTTTTTTACCCACGCAGTTAGGCAAACATTTCTGGCCCTCTTTTTCTTATATTTATTCATTAAAAGTAGATTATTTGTCCCCTACTGTTTATTTTTGGGATCTTTTGGTAGTGGGACTCATTTTGGTATGGATTTTGCAAAAAGCAAAAATTAACAGCTGGTCCTTAAATTTGTGGATGCTTTTTATGTTAACCCAATTTATATCTTTAGTAGGAGCGCAAAATTTAGGAGCAGGGTTGGTTAGATTTGAACAGTTTTCAGTAGCAGGTTTATTTGGGGTATATCTGGCAAGTTCAAAGTGTTTTTCAAACTGCCTCTGGCAGAATAAAGTGCAAAGTTCAAAGTTATATTGGCCTCTTGTTTTGGGGATAGCAGGCGAATCAGCTATTGCCATAGCCCAATTTATAAAAGGCGCAACTTTAGGGCTTTGGATTTTAGGAGAAAGAACGTTTACTATTACAACGCCTGCTATTGCCAAATTTGATTTTTATGGAATAGAGTTTTTAAGACCATATGCTACTTTTCCTCATCCTAATGTATTGGCAGGATATTTACTGGTGGTGGTTGTCATCCTGAGGCGATTAGCCGAAGGATCTCCCGCAAATGCGGGTCCCAAACAAGTTGGGAGATTCCCCGCTCCGCTCGGAATGACAATAGTAGTTAATGTTGTGGCTGGGTTAACGATCTTTTTAACCATGTCCAGGACTGCAATTGCTGTCTCTTTATTGCTCTTACCCTTTTTACTTAAAAGGAAATGGCTGATTTTGGCAGGAGTTTTATTACTTGCTGTCTCCCCCTTTATATATACCAGATTTTCCAGCCTTTTCAGCTTTGATAATTTATCTTTAATAAGACGCGAGCAGTTATCAGAGGCAGCTTTGCAACTATTGTTTAAAAGTCCTTTTTTTGGTGTAGGGCTGAATAATTTTATTCCGGCTCTGGCAAATAATTTGATAACAGGTCCGTCCAGGTTTTTACAGCCGGTTCACAATATCTTCCTGCTGACTTTGGCTGAAACAGGGATAATTGGCTTTTTAGGATTAATTGCTTTTATTTTTTATCCAATGATCAAAAGTAAAAACTTTCTGATTTGGGTAGTTATTATTTTCCTAGGATTATTTGATCATTACTTTTTAACCCTGCCTCAGGGTTACAGACTACTGTTTTTGGTATGGGGGCTTTCTTTCTCAGCTCTTTCTTCTAAGTCCCACAACTAGTATCCTATTCAATATGAGTATTTTGCAAAAGATTTCCCAACAAACTTTTTGGCAGATTTTGGGCAAAGTTGTTACTTCTATATCTACTTTTATTATTTTAGGGTTGGTCACCAGAAATTACGGCAAAGAAGGCACAGGAGTTTTTACCCTGACGCTTACTTATTTGGCAATATTTTATATGCTGGCTGATTTTGGTTTTAATGCACACATATTAAAACAAGTTCAAAGCTCAAAATTCAAAATTCAAAACGAGTGGAAGAAATTATTAGGGACAAGAATAATGTGGGCAGTGCTTTTAATTGTTCTGGCAGTGGGGTTGCTGCCTTTTTTACCATTTGCGGGCGTTACATTTTCTCAATCTGTCTGGTTTGGTGTTTTGGCTGTTCTGGGGTCCTCAGTATATGTCACCTGTAACTTAATTTTTCAAAGTAAACTAAGGTATGATTTATCGGTACTGGCTTCCAGTATTGGCACGCTGATTAGTCTATTATTTTTTTGGTTTTTAATTACTTTACACTACCCAATTTCATATCTACTGATAGCTCATTTTGTTGGCTGGGTAACTATTTCCTTAACTGCTTTGCTGCTTGTAAGCAGGTTTTTTCAAAGCGTCTTCCCTATATACAATATACGATATACAATCTACCTTTTCCGCGACTCCTGGCCAATTGCTGCAACTTTGGCTTTAAATGTTATATATTTCAGGGCTGATGCTTTTTTAATTGCCTATTTTAAAAATAATGCTGATGTGGGCCTTTATAACGTAGCTTATTCTGTTTTTCAATCAGCATTAGTACTCCCCGCTTTTATTATGAACTCTTACTACCCTCTAATGCTTAAATCCTTGGAAAAAATTAAGCAGGTGGCACTGGGACTTTTGGGCCTATCAATGGCAGGTACGCTGCTTACTTTAATACTGGCGCCATTTATTATTGGTGTTTTAACCGGTGGAGGTTTTGACGGCTCTACGCAAAGCCTTAAGATTCTGTCCCTGGGTTTTCCGGCTTACTTTTTATCAGCGCTTTTAATGTGGGTTTTGATTACCAAAGGGAAGTATAAGAGTATGTTTACGATTTACACATCCGGGTTTGTTTTAAACATCGCTTTAAACTTTTTGTTTATCCCTCAATACTCGTTTGTAGCAGCGTCCTGGATTACTGTAGTTTCTGAATATTTTATTTTATCCTTGCAGGTTATGGTATTATTGCTGAGGAAAAAATGAAATTAATCATTTACACAGACGGAGCATCGCGGGGTAATCCAGGCCCGGCCAGTTACGGCTTTACTATTTCTGATGAAAAAGGAAAGTTGGTTTATGAAGAGGGGCGCTACATAGGAATTTCTACCAATAATGTTGCAGAGTACACGGCGGTGCTGGAAGCCTTAAAATACGTTAAAAGTAGTTTCAAAAAAAATGTTGCGCAAATTGAATTATTTGCTGATTCAAAACTAGTAGTCGAGCAATTGTCAGGCAGATTTAAAGTAAAAAGTCCTCACCTAAAACCCCTAATTGAGAAAATCCAAATTTTAAAACTGGAATTGGGCGGGGCCGTTCATTCTCATGTCCCCCGCGCCCAAAACACCACAGCTGATAAGCTGGCCAATCAGGCATTAGATACCCGCAAAAATTAACCTAGGCTTAAGTTGACATAGAATGTAATCTTTGATCTCTATTGATTTTAAATAAAGGGGTGTTACGATTTACGCGTGGGCGAATTTAACGAAAATAGCATTGAAAAAAATAGTATTTTGCTTTCGCGAAACAAGGCTGTAGCTTTAGTTGTGGGTGCTGCGGGATTTTTAGGTTCTCACCTGACAGATAAGTTATTGGAAAAAGGGATAGAGGTGGTAGGGGTAGATAATTTAGAAAAAGGGGAGAAAAGAAATTTGCAGGAAGCATCAGAAGACAGAAGTTTTCATCAAGTTTATGACACATCAAAAAAGCTGACAATAGAGTTACCAAGACTTGATTACTTAATTATTTTAGATGATTGTGATTTGGATAATATTTTAAAGTATTTTAAGGAGACCAGATGCAGATGCTTATTTGTTTCCTCAATAGATTTATATGATCACAAAAATGATTCAAAAGAGCTGGATTGGTTAAAGAAGGCAGAAGGGACAATTGCTAAATTTGCCGGTGAGCATAACTTAAATGCCAGAATATTAAGGTTAGGGTCTGTGTATGGACCAAGAATGGATTTTGAAAGCAGTGATCCTCTTGTAAGGTTAGTCCAACAGGCTTTAACAGGTGATTTGCAAAAAGAAATAGCTTTAGAGTTTTCTACCAGAGCTTTATACATTAGTGATGCTGTAGATTTGATGATCAGAACTATTTTTACAGGGTCCACTGCCCAAAAGATTTTTGATGGTGTAGCAGCAGAGCCTGTTAAAGTAGCAGAAGTTAAGCAAGTGTTGTTGGATCCTGTCTGGTATCACGAGCGTGATTTTTTGCCTGCTCCTTTGCCTCCGTGGCCAACTCCCAATCTGGATAAAACTATCAAGACATTAAGCTGGCATCCAAAAGCAGGGTTGGTGGAGAGCTTGAAAAAGACCTTAAGTTATTTTAAGGATAATGAGATTAGTGTGCCAAAAGTGCCTGAAGAAAAAGAAGAAGTGCCGGAAGAGAAAAAAATAGAAGCGTGGGATGAGGAAAAAAGACAGGAACTGGAAGCATTCAAAGAAGAGGAGCCCAGAGAGAAAAAAACAAAGAAGGGGACAAAAATATACCTGCTGATTGTATTGTCTTTAGTAACTTATGCTTTGATTTGGCCGGCCTTGGTTTTAGGCTGGGGAATTTATACATTTAAATCATCACTGTCTTCAGGTCTGGCCAGTTTAGAAAAAGGGGAGTTTGAAAAAAGTTTAACAAGTCTTAATCAGGCAGAAAGCTCTTTAGGGGAGGCCCGGGAAATTTTTGAAAGCTTGGAACCTGTTAAAAAAAGTGGATTACTTGCAAACCAGCTGGAGACGGCAGAGAGATGGATGAAGGCTTCCTCTTTATCTTTAACTTCTGCCAGAAGTACTGCTTTAGGTGTGCAAGCGCTGTTGCAGGGTTTTAAAGCAGTTACAGGCGAGCTGAACGATTCTTCAGCCGGCTATTTTACCACTGCCCAAATCGAACTTGATTTGGCAGGTGAGAGTCTATCCAAAGCATCAGCTGTTTTGGGGGATTCTCAGAAACTGAATCAATACATGCAACTCGTGAGCAAAGCAAGGGCTTTAAGCACGCTGCTGCCTAATTTCGTGGCGGTTGAGGGTAGTAAAAGTTATTTAATTTTACTGCAAAACAACATGGAGCTTAGGCCTACTGGCGGTTTTATTGGTTCATTTGCCAAAGTGTCTTTTGAGGGAGGAAAGTTAAAAAAGCTGGAAGTAAATGACATCTATAATATAGATGGTCAGTTAGGTATTCATGTAGAACCTCCCAAAGAGATTAAAGAAGATTTGGGGCAAAAGGACTGGTTTTTACGGGATTCCAACTGGGAGCCGGATTTTCCCACTGCTGCCAGACAGGCAGAGTGGTTTTATACCAAAGAAACAGGAGAAAAAACTGAAGGGGTGATAGCTTTGGATGTTTCAGCAATGGAAGAAATACTGGCCAGCATTGGAGGTGTGGATCTGCCTGATTACAATGAAAAAATAACCTCTGATAATTTATTTGAAAAAGCTGTTTCTCATGCAGAATTGAGTTTCTTTGCAGGTTCGCAGGCTAAAAAGAGTTTTCTTACTGCTTTAACTAATGCAACTTTCAGTAAAATCTTTTTCTCTCCTCAAAATAACTGGCCCGGGATTATTGCAGGGATAGGTAAATCTTTGGACGAAAAGCATATTGGTATTTATTTAAACGACCCCAAGCTTTTTTCCTATATTATGTCTCAAAACTGGGCACAAATTATGCCCCGCCAATCTGATCAAAAAAAAGACTTTTTAAGCATAGTGGAGGCTAATCTGGGAGCAAACAAGGTTAACTACTACCTGGATAAAAGCTACAATTTAGAAACTGTCATAGGCAAGGAGGGGGAAGTAAAACACAGAGTAAGAATAAGTTTTACCAACAAAAGCCCTTCTGAGGCTTTCCCGGGAGGTAATTATAAAAACAGAATGAGAATATATTTGCCTTTCGGCAGCAAAATAACAAAAGTATTATGGGGGGAGACAGATATAACCAAAAATGTAAGTGGTTTTGTAGATTACGGAAGATCAGGTTATTCGCTGCTTTTGGAGCTTGCTCCTAAAGAGCAAAAGAATCTGGTAATAGATTGGAATGTGCCTTTAAAGCTGGAGTTTGAGGATGGTAAAGCAAGCTACAGGCTGGATGTAATAAAGCAGGCAGGCACATTAAAAGATCCTTTTACCTGGACTGTGACTTATCCGATTAGTTATCAAATAATTTCCAGTAAAGCCAAGCAACTCGGCCCCCAGGAACAATCGATCGTAACAGATCTATCAAGGGATCGCAGTTTTGAGGTAGAATTTAGCAAATGACAACGGGGCTTGACTTAGCACTTGCTTAAGTAGGCTCGAATGTGTTAAATTGACACTTTGCGTACAATCTAAAATGCAAAGTGTCATCCTGAGTGACTAGCGAAGGATCTATATTATGGACAGATTAAGTTTACAAGCAGAAGAGAGAAAAATTACAGGTAAAAAAGTAAAACACTTGAGGAAAGATGGGAAATTACCTGCTCATGTGTTTGGCAAAGGCCTTGAAACAGAGGTTGTTTCAGTTGATGGAAATGCATTCCTTAAAACTTTTAAAGAAGCAGGGGAGACTGGTTTAATAGATTTGAAAATAAGCAAGCTTGCTGCTGACGCAGTAGGCAGCAAGAAAGTCAGGCCTGTGATGATCAGGGGTGTTCAGTTTGATCCTGTCTCCGGAGATGCGCTACACATTGATTTTTATCAGGTTAACTTGAGCGAAAAGGTCAAAGTGCCAGTGCCTTTGGTGTTAATAGGGGAAGAACCTGAATCAGTGAAACTGGGTGAAACAGTTGTTTTGCAGCAAATGAGTGAGATTGAGGTTGAAGCTTTGCCTGCAGATTTAATTGAAAAGATTGAAGTGGATATTACAAATTTGAAAAATATTGATGATGCTGTAACGGTGGGTCAGTTAAATTTTGACAGAAGTAAATTAACAGTAGCCACAGAGCTTGAGGCTATTGTAGTGAAACTTGCTCCTGCTATAACTGAGGAAATGAAGAAACAAATGGAAGAAGAGGCAGCTGCGGCAGCAGCCGCAGTTCTTCCGGCTGAGGGTGCAGAAGGCGCTCCTGCAGAGGGCGAGGTTTCAGCTGAAGGCCATGGCCCTGAGGAATCGAAGGGTGAGGCTCCAAAAGAGGGTGAACAGGCTGCTGAAGGTGAGCAAAAATCTACTGAAGAAGCTCCAAAAGAGTAAATAAAACTCCAAAAGAAAATTCTTTGCGTCAATTTTGCGTTTAATTTGCGTTAATTTCAGGCTCGGGCCACTTTGTAATCATGATTGAATCCCCTTTGTGAGGCAGTTTTTGCCAAAGTTCTTCAGTTATAAAAGGCATGAATGGGTGTAAAAGCTCCAAAGATGTTCTGAAAACATACTCCAAAACAGGCTGAGCCTCAGCTCTTCTGTCTTTGCTTGATTCAATATATTTATCAGCAAACTCGTGCCAGATAAACTCATATAGAGAATCAGCAGCATCATGGAATCTGTATTGATCTATGGATTTGGAGACTGTTTGGGCAGTTTGGGATAATTTCTTCAGAATACTCTTGTCATCCTGAGTGAAACGAAGGATCTCTGTTCTACGAAGTAGTTGCTTTGCAACATTCATTTCAGATTCTCGCATTCTCCACAAGGGGACTAACTTCTTCGAAGTGTCGCGCGAGAGATTCTTCACTTCGTTCAGAATGACATCGTTATCCAGATGTTTTGCATCTTCTAGTGCGAAATCAATAATAAACCTGCCAATGTTCCAAAGTTTGTTGGTAAAGTTTCTCATGGCCTGAAGTTTAGGGTGAGATAAGGCCTGATCGTGTCCAAACGCTGTACCATACACCAAAGCCATTCGGGTGGCATCAGCTCCATATTGGTCAGCAATTTCCATTGGATCCACCACATTGCCCTTTGATTTGCTCATTTTCTTACCCAGAGGATCTAATACTTTTCCATGCAGAACAACATCCTTAAAAGGGATTTGGCCTGTTTCGTAAATTCCCAGCATGACCATTCTGACGACCCAAAAAGGCAAAATATCATACATGGTTTCCATAACAGAAGTGGGATAAAACTTTTCAAAGTCACCCTGACGGCTTGCCCTGAGCGTAGCGAAGGGCCACTGGCCGGAGGAAAACCATGTATCAAACACATCAGGATCACGTTCCCAATCCTTACCCTCAGGACCATGGCCTTCAGTTACAATCCACTCTCCTGTTTTGATATTTCTCCAGGCAGGGATTTGCATGCCCCAGACAATTTGTCTGGAAATATTCCAGTCTTTTAGCTTCTCCAGCCAATGCAGATAAGGCCCTTCCCAGTTTTTTGGGTAAATTTTGATTTCATTATTATTAACTACCTCAATGGCTTTTTTGGCAAGGGGTGCAACTTTGATAAACCACTGCTCCATTGGTAAAGGTTCAATTTCTGTGCCGCATTTATAACAAACTCCCACCCTGTTTTTGTAATTTTCGTCAACTTTTTCAATAAGACCTTTCTCCTGCATTTCTTTGGCAATAGCAGCTCTGGCTTCTTTGACCCGCATGCCGGCAAATTTGCCTGTTTTCTCATTTAATCTGCCATCAAATCCGATCACCTGTTTAATTTCCAGATTATGCCGCTGTCCGATCTCGAAATCAACCATTGAATGAGCAGGAGTAACTTTAATAACCCCTGTTCCAAATTCAGGATCAACAGCCTCATCAGCAATAACCTTAATTTTGGCAGATCCTAAAACTGTTTCAATGTCCAAAGTTTGCCCTACATATTTTTGGTAGCGTTTATCGTCAGGGTGAACTGCTACAGCAGTATCGCCAAACTTTGTTTCCAGTCTGGTAGTTGCCAAAGTAAGGGGACCGTATTTTATATAATAAAGAGGGGTAGTTCTGTCTTCGTATAGAACTTCCAATTCAGAGAAGCTGGTGCCGTGTTTTGTGCAGTAATTAACCAGTCTTAACCCACGGTAAGCCAAACCATCATCAAATAATTTTTTAAAGGTTTTATAAACAATTTTTATAATATCAGGATCAAGGGTAAACTTTTCCCTGGACCAATCGACTGAAAAACCTAATCTCCGTACCTGTCCTTCCATGGTGCCTTTATTGTTTTGCACAAAATCCCAAATCATCTGGTATAGGGTAGCTCTGTCAAAATCAAAACGGGATTTCCCTTCTTTCTCCAGGTGTTTTTCAAACACTACCTGGGTCTCAAAACCGGCATGATCAGAGCCGGGGAGCCATAAAGCCGCATCACCCAACATTCGGTGGTACCTGATTAAAATATCTTCAATTACATACATGGCATGGCCGAAGTGGAGCGGGGCGTTGGCATTGGGCGGGGGAAGGATAATGGTATATGGTTTACCATTTGGGTTCACTTCAGGCTTAAAATAACCTGCATCTTCCCAAATTTTGTACCATTTAGGTTCTATGTTTTTTTGATTATAAATCTTATCCATAATTATCAAAAAAGGCAAGGTTCCTGCGAAGCCAAGTCAGACTTGGCGAAGCAGGGTTCTTACTTTTGTTTGATCATACACTTTATCCATAGGCTTAAGTATAAGAGTAAGCGATGCAAAGTTCAATTATAGTGCCTATTTCTTCCAGCCATGACTGTGGTTGTTTTTCAGGAGAATGCATATTAAGTGGAAGGATTTAAGTTTAGAGCTAGGGCTTAAGTGTTACGAAAGCATAAGCGAAGTTAATTAGCATAAAAGTTGTCGACCAGTTGAGAATGCCCAGAACCGTAAAAACCTTTGTTGAATGATTCATGAGCCTCCTGATACCGTATAGGAGTAAGTGTTCAGCTGAATAGACCATCAGGAATAAGTAACTTACATTACGCAGTAACATATATTTCTGATCTAAATGAGGAGAGTTTATATTGACTACGAGGTATCCCATGATAAGAACTGGTAAAAAGTAGCCCCCTAAAGTAATAGCTAATCTTTGGTTTTTAATGATTAAAATCAAACTATAAATGAAACCAATTAGCATAAATATACCAGCTTGTGCTCCGGCGTATTTGGGATAAAGATTTACATCAAGATAACCTGATGCGAACGGAAGCGAGTTAATAATGATTAGCGGATACATAAAAAGGCAGGCAGCTAACAATAACCCCAATATCACTTTTAACCAAAAGGATTGTGTTCTAAGCTGTGCCAGATTAATAATATTACTGTTTGGGACAGAAGCATCTTCCCGTTTTGCTTTATTAGGCAACAATAAAAGAATTAATAGCCCAAAGATATTAGCAAGACCAAGCAGGGTAAACCAGGATGAGCGTCCTTTTGCTTTTGTAAGAAGATAATAACTTAAAAAGTATAAAGCCCACGCCGGAATGATGGCCCATATCCCAACATATCTAAAATAGGATAATGAATTGCCTGGACTAAGTAAAATTGATATAGTGGCAATGACAAATAAAAGAATAGAAGTAATAAAAGTTTTGATAAACTGATCGCGGTATACGCTAATCATTTTTTAGTATTATCATCAGCATCTCAATAAGTAATTAAATTGTCAAGCAAAAGCAAGCTTTTCACAGGGACAGATTTGGATTTGCTTGGAGAATCACAGGGTTTTTGATTGGATTCAGGAAAAAGGCAGCAGAGGCAATCATGGCAGCGTTATCAGTACAAAGTTCAGGCGGCGGAATGTGCAATTTGATCTTTTTCCCTTGACTCTTGACCCTTGACTCTAGTTCCTCTTTGAGTCTCTGATTTGCTGCAACTCCTCCTGCAACCATTATTTGATCAATATTATAATGTTGGATTGCCAAAACAACCTTATCAATTAAAGAAGTAACAATAGTTTGTTCTATTGAGGAGGCTAAATCTGCTTTTTCCTGTTGAGACAATTTGCCCGTTTCTTTGATTAAATTAGCCACTGCTGTTTTTAAACCTGAATAAGAAAAATCAAAATCTTTACTTTCCCTCATAGGTATGGGAAGGATAAATTTATCAGGATTACCTGTTTGGGCCAGTTTGGCAATTTGCGGCCCTCCGGGGTAAGGAAGACCCAGCAGTCTGGCGCATTTATCAAAACATTCTCCTGCTGCATCATCTCTGGTGCCACCTAAGTATTTGTATTTATTATAATCTTCAAATAAAACTAAATCAGTATGACCTCCTGAAACAAGCAGGCCAATGCAGGGAAACTTTGGAACACCTTCCAGGTGGGCTTGGGCTCCTGGAAGGTGAGTACTGGTAATCCAATTTGCATAAAAATGGCCAAGCAGGTGATTTACAGGAATAAGTGGTTTGTTCCAAGTTAGGGCTAAGGTTTTGGCAGTCTCTACTCCTACCAATAGCGAACCAATCAGCCCCGGGCCATAAGTTACAGCGATAGCATCAATTTTAGAAATTTGAAATTTGAAATTAGAAATTTTTGAACTAGAAGTAGATTTAAAAGCTGAAGTCAATGCTTCCTGGATAACTGGTATTATCGACCGCAATTGTTCTCTGGCAGCCTGTTCGGGGATCACACCTCCATACTTTGCCTGAAGTGTTGCAGAAGAAGCTACTACATTGGATAAAATTTTTATCTGTTTTCCAGTCTTTTGCAGCACTGCAGCTGCCGTTTCATCACAACTAGTCTCTATTCCCAAAATTATCATGATGATATTTTAACAGAATGTCTTTCCAGCCATTTGGAGATTTGTTCTACAGTGTAATCTTGATCATGTACTTTTCTGGTAAATTTGACCGCTTCTTTTCTTTTAAATTTTACAAACCATTTATTGGCTCCCAAAAAGGTAATAGCAGATAAAAGAGAAGTTCTTTTGTTGCCATCCAAAAAAGGGTGGTTGTTAATTATTGAATGCAAAAGAGCAGCAGCTTTATCAAAAATGGACTTGTAGGCATCCTGGAATCCGACTGACATTTGAGGTCTGCCTATAGCTGATTTGAGTATATGCAAATCTCTGACGCCGTGCATTCCACCAAAGCAGGAAACCATCTCTTCATTGATAGCGATTACCTCCGCCTCAGATAAATAGTGGATTACACTCTTGCGAGATCTTGCCATACTCCTGCGTATTTCTTTGAGAGTTTTTTGATAATCTTCGCTACTTGCGGGTCAATGTCAGTAGGCTTTTTGCCGGTTCTTTTAGTAGTTAAGAGTATTCCTTCTTCAGCCGGTTTCCATTCTACCTGTGATCCAGCCTTAATAGAGAGCTGATGGGCATAAGCTTTTGGGACCGTGACTGCCAGTGAATTGCCGTTTTTAAATACTTTTCTCATATTTTAATTATACCACAAATGTACTGACAATGTACTGACAGGAATTGATCTTAATTGTTATAGAAATCCTATATTGTTTAATGTGCTTTTTTGTGTCCATACTGGAGTATGGCCTGGGACAGTATTCCCCGTACTCATTCTTTTTCTTTGGGAGACTTACACGATTTTGGTAGATGTGTGTTTAAATTTTTTGTAAATCACCACCTGCAGAAAAAATATGAACTGGCAGAAGGTAATGCCAATCAGACTATTGGTTCTTTGCTGGATTTGGCCATTAAAAAACTTCACCAAAACAATATGCAAAACCTGCCTGTTGAAGAGTTGTTAAAGCTGATTGAAGCAGCCAGAATTGACATCAAAAACGAGGCAGAAAAAAGAGGAAAAAATTCTTTTTTTGGCGCATTGCCTCCTTTTTTAACAGATGAAGTGGTGATTACTGCAAAAGAAGTTTTTAAAGATTATCACCAAGCTGTTGGTGGCAAATACAAACCTATGGTACCCACTTATATAATGAGGAAATTAAAACCCTTTTGGGCCTATGTGATCCAAACCACCCCTCAACCTGTGCAAATATGGGGAGCACCTGATGTTATTGAATTGGGGGAGGATGGGGTGCCTGAAATTGTGGACTACAAGTACAGGGAAAATCCTGCAGATCAGGCCAAAATGGACATGGACCTGATGCCCAAAGTTTATACATTACTTTGTGCCAGAGAATTAAAAGAGATGGGGTATTCAAAGGCCCGTTTTAAGGTGAAGTTTTGGCTAAGCCCTAAAGAGGAGTCTTTTTATGAAGAATTTGATTTAGCTAATATGCCAAATCTGGAAGCCTTTTTTAAAGACAAAATAGACAGAATTTTGCGAACCTCCGAGTTGAGTTTTTGCGAGAAGGATTTTTGCAAGGTTTGCAAATCTTCTCAAAGGAATCAGTGGATTGCTCAAATTCAGGTAGCAGGCTGGCTTGGAGGATCAACCCCTGTTAAAACTGCTGAAGAAAAATCAGATTTACCTTTTTAACCCAAAGAAACTTCAGCTAAAGTGTTGTGTTTATGAAGGCCTCCGTCAGGGGCTGATTCAAAAAGTTTTATAGAAGAAATTTTAATGGGAGCAAAGTTATCAGTTGCAATTTTTTCCAGTTTTTCTTCCAATTCTCTGTCTATTTGAAAATTGTTATTTAATTTAGCAATGGATATATGAGGAGTAAAACGCCTTTCATCAACAGGTAAATTTAAATAGGAAAGTTCATCTTTAATTCTCTCTGCTACCAAAAATAATTTATCTATATCACCTTTTACCCCCACCCATAAAACTCTGGGGTTATGTAAAGTGGGGAAGCCATCAATGTAGGCCGGAGTAATTTCAAATGGGGAGATTTCTTTAACTGCATTTTGGATGACTTGAATCAGTTTGTCTTTTAACTCATCAGGTTGCTCACCAATAAAGGCCAAAGTCAGGTGAATCTTTTCTGTATCCATCCGTCTGGCCTGAGGAATTAGTATACTCAATTTCTGCTGAATAGCCTGAAACTCCGGCTTATTCTCATTTGGTATTTCAAGGGCAATAAAGAATCTCATAGTTTATTTGAAATAAAATGTTGGTTTTTTGCGACACTCTGTGTCTTGAAGAACCACATATATTTATCTCATTAAGGGCTGATAGAATCTTGTGTTATATCCTTGTACCATTCTTTGAGCGCTAAAATGACTAATAATATATTCCATAGAAGCCAGTGTTTGTCTTAACCATCCATCAGACTGACCTTTTGAGCTATAAAATTGTGGAGCAATTATGTTCCCAAGCATATCATACATTCTGGTTGCTACCACACCGGGATTTAAATCGTCTTCAATCTTAAAATAATATCTGTCAGGCACCTCATTCATCCAGCCATCGTCAACAGACCATTGTCTTCCTCCGTTAATTCCGCTTTTCATTCCGCTGGTTGCTGAAGCCTCTTGTGGTTTCATAGGTACATTCATCCAGACATCTGAACCTGTAACCAAAGTTTTGGCTATGCGGCTATCGTAATCAGGAATAAAAAGGACATTGCGCTTAAATTTAGGATCGCGTCCAAGGCGAACCATTCTTTGAATGACTTCTTTTCCATCCTCGTCTTGAGGGTGGGCTTTGGCGGCCATGATGATTTGAACAGGATAGTCCGGATCAGTAATAAGCTTAAGTAGGCGGTCAGGATCTGTAGAAAGTAAGTCCAGTCTTTTGTAGGTGGCTGCGCGTCTGGCAAAGCCTACAGTTAATACTTCAGGGTCAAAATAAGGTTTTTCGCTATACTCATGGGCAAAATTAACTAATGTCAGACGTTTTCTTCCCCGTAGATGCCGGAATTGTCCTAAATCAATATCTGTCATCCTTTCTTTTAAATAATCAGGATCTATATGGTTTTTAACAAACCTTTTCTGATCAGGATCAATCATTTGTTTGATATCTTCATCCATCCAACTGTGATGCACGCCGTTGGTTACATAATCCACCTTGTCCTGACCCCAGGCTTTGGCCATTGTTTCTGCATGGAGTCTGCTGACGGCATTAGTGTTTGCGGAATTTGACAGGGCAAACCTTGCCTGAGACCAAGTGCCCCGGGGTGCATCAGGAATATGATTTGCTTTTTCCTGAAGTGCAGCAAATCCCTGGCCCAGTGTAAATATAACAGGTTTGAGCTCTTGTTTTAGTACGCCTTGCTCAAATATATCGTTACCTGCAGGTACCGGTGTGTGGTTGGTGAAAATTTGATTAGCGCGCACCCGCAGCAAGGCTTCTTCTACATGCATACCTTCCCTAACTAACTCTTCAACTCTGGCAATGGTCAAAAAAGCAGAGTGCCCTTCATTCATGTGATACACTCCTACGCTAAAGCCCAGTTTGTCTAACATTTTCTTGCCGCCCATACCTAAAACCATCTCCTGTCTGATTCTGGTTTGCGTGTCTCCTTTGTATGCTGCTCCGTATAAGTGAGCAGTAATCATTTGGTCTTCGGGACAGTTACTTTCTACATTGGTTGTCAGAAGAATTAAGGGAACTGTGCCAACTTGTTTTAAGTGAGCCTGGATGTTAACAGCTCTGTCTTCAATATCCACAGCAACTGAAACAGGTTTATTTTGAGCATTTACTAATGTTTGAAGACCTCCAGTCTCCGGATCTACCAGCGGATATTTTTCTATTTGCCAGCCGTCAGGATTGATTTCCTGTCTGAAATAACCGTGATGGTAAAAAAGTCCTACTCCTACTAAAGGGATTCCCAAATCACTTGCAGCTTTTAAATGGTCACCAGCTAAAATTCCTAAGCCTCCGGAATAAATTGGCAATTCTGGTCCAACACCATATTCCATACAAAAATAGGCGCAAACTCGGGAAGCGGTATTCGGAGTAAGGGTAGCTTTATTGTCTGGTTTCGAAGCAAGCTGATAATGTTTGGCTTCTTTTGTTTGGAGCATACAGACGGGCTATATCAGTATGCATATGTCAAAACTTACTGTCAAGGTCTTGACAAAAAATATGCTTAGGTTTAAATGCTTCGCTCGCTCAGGGCTATAGCCTAAGCGAATGAAGAAGTCGTGATTGGGTGCTAAACCCAAGCCCGAAAGGGAGGATTAGTCCTAAGCGTAGTCGAAGGAAAAAACGAATTTAACCTCTCTTTAGAAGAGGTTTTTTGATGGTTATTTTTGAAAGGAGGTGACAAAAATGGCAGCATCAGCAGAGATAAAACGAGTTTCTTATTTATTAGATAAAGTGGTTACGAATGTGGCTGAAATAAATTCAGCAAATGGATTAGTATCTGTGTCTCAAGTGAATGAGGGAACCGAATTACTTCTTGGAGTGTGTACTTATCAAACAAGAGCAGTAGGTACGGAAAACAGATTATTAACACTTGATATAACTACCCAGCCATCATTGGTGGTTAGAGATAAAGATGGGGTAAAACCAATTCCTTATGCGGAAGATGTAATTAGTCATCCTTCAAGAGATTGGCTGAAAGGTGTATTGGCAAGAAAGGCATTAAAAATAGTTTAAGTACCTTCGTGCCAGGAGGCCAAATACTTTTTCTGCTCCTCAGTCAGGGAATCTATTTTTAACCCCAATGATTCTAATTTGAGCTGGGCGATCATATCGTCCAGCTCTGTTGGAACTCTGTGAACACCAACTTCAAGCTTTCCCCTGTTTTGTACTAAATATTCTGCTCCTAAAGCCTGATTGGCAAAAGACATATCCATTACATCAGGGGGATGGCCTTCTGCTGAAGCTAAATTAATAAGTCTGCCTTCCCCTAACACAAATAATTTTTTATTGTCTTCCAAAGTTACTTCTTCTAAATTATCCCTCATATGGCGGCGGCTTTTGGCAATTTTTATTAAGCCTTCATAGTCAAATTCCACATTAAAATGTCCGGTGTTGGCCACAATTGCCCCGTCTTTCATTCTCTTGAAGTGTTCTACAGAGATAACAGTTTTATTTCCTGTGGCTGTACAGATAATATCAGCTACTTTTATAGCTTCTGAAATGGGCATGACATCAAACCCGTCCATCACAGCCTCAAGTCCTTTTAAAGGATCGACTTCACAAACTATTACAAGAGATCCCATACCTCTGGCTCTTTGTGCCAAACCTTTGCCGCACCACCCATACCCTACTACTACAAACTTCTTGCCTGCAAGCAGTACATTGGTGGCTCTGATAATGCCGTCAATAGTGGATTGGCCTGTGCCATATCTGTTATCAAACATGTGTTTGGTATTAGAGTCATTTACGGCAATAGCCGGGATTTTTAGTGTTCCGTCTTTAAACATTGCTCTAAGTCTTATTACTCCTGTAGTGGTTTCTTCTGTAGAACCAAGTACGTCTTTAAGTTGATCTTTTCTTTCTGTATGCAAAAGTGTGACCAAGTCTGCTCCATCATCCATGGTGATTTGGGGCCTAAAATCCATTACAGCATTTAAGTGTTTATAATAAGTATCTTTATCTTCACCTTTGATGGCAAAAGCAGGAATGCCGTAATCTTCACTTAAAGAAGCGGCTACTTCGTCTTGAGTGGAAAGGGGGTTGGAAGCGCATAAAGCTAAATTAGCTCCCCCTTCTTTTAAGGCAATCATTAAGTTGGCAGTTTCGCTAGTTACATGTAAGCATGCCCCTAAAGTAATCCCTTTTAAGGGTTTTTCTTTGGAGAAACGCTCGCGGATTAAATTTAAAACTTTCATTTGGGACCCGGCCCACTCAATTTTTAATTTGCCTTTCGGGGCTAAATTTTTATCTTTGATATCGCTCATAATAGTGACTAGTCGCTAGAATCAAGAGTCAAGTGGATTTTGTCTTCCTAGTCTCTTGATTCTAGTCTCTTGACTCTAAATTCAGTTCCTCTCCAAAATTATCTTTGTACCTTTGTTTAAATTGTTGTAAATCAAAAGTGTGATTAGTTGTACCATAAATTTCTACTGCATAACAAGCAGCAACAGAACCCATTTGCCCGCAGATTTTTAAATCCATATTTTTACTGTAGCCTGCCAAAAAACCTGCCCTGTAAGCATCTCCTGCTCCTGTAGGATCAACAGCTTGGATAACTTTACCGGCATTGATTTGCAGAGTTTGCTCTTTAGTTTGAATGATCGAGCCTTTTTCTCCCAAGGTGGTAATTAAAATTTTTACTTCCTCCAATAATTTGGTACTTGGTACTTGGATCTTAGTACTTAATAATTCCATTTCATAATCATTGCCAATTAGAATCTCGGCCCCTTTGATCATATTTTGCAGATCTTCAGGAGATAATGCAGGCAGCTGCATTCCCGGATCAAGTATGTAAGGGATTTTATTTTTTTGGCACTGAAGGGTGAAATTAACCATAGCCTGAGGATTATTAGGGGAGATTACTGCAAAATCAGCAGGGGAGTTTAAAGATAAAGCAGCAGCGTGATCCATGGCTCCCGGGTAAAAGGCAGTAATTTGATTATCAGCTTTATCAGTCATAATAAAAGCAGAAGATGTTAAATTTTTTCTATAGTTTTAATTTGGGAAATATCAACACCTGTACTTTGCAAAAACTTGGCATAATCCAGAAAGTCCACCCCAACAGCTCCTACTATTGAAACAGGGGTTTTTAAAAGGGCTAAGTTGTAGGCAATATTTCCTGCTGTTCCCCCTCTTTGTTTGCTTAAAGTATTGACCAAAAATGACAAATTCAGCTGGTGAATTTTATCAGGCATGATGTGGTCAGCAAATTTCCCTGGGAAATCCATAATATGATCAAAAGCAAGCGAGCCGGTAACTGTAATCATCCAGATAATGGTATATCGTTAAGAGATTATCGTAAAGGGGAAAAAACAAAAAGGCCTGTCTTGAAACAGGTCTTTCTGCTGAAGTATTTTTTTAAAATACCTCAAAACACACAATGTCCCTAGGTAAGTCCAACTTATGCATCAGTAGGACAATTTAACAATAAAATAATTTTTGCCAACTTGTCAAGTTTTTAGTAAACTAATTACCTTTTGTTCCTACCAAATAAGAACCCTCGCTTCGCTCGGAACCTTGACTTGTTGTCACTGTGTTCCTACCAGATAAACAGCCTGCCAGGGTTTGAAGTTCGATCGCCATGTCTCGTTAATCAGTGTTTCCGCATTTCTTGTAACTGTTCTTTGAAAAGATACTGTTGCTCCCCAGGCTGCCCAGTCTACCTGCTTTATAGTGCCTTTGGGTAAAGTTGGGTCATCCTGCCTTAATTCCGGCGGAGGGGGAGCTTGATTTGTAACAACAGGTGTTGTTAAATTAACTACTCTGCCATCAGTTGTGCCATATAAATCCACATACAAAGTAGTGCCTACTGTGTAAGCCCGAATTAATAAATGTGATCCTGTGTCATTTTTAAACTGAAAATCAACACTAGGATAAAAAACAGTAGCGTCAAGTCCCGGAGGAAAACCCTGTTCGTAGTAGCTGACTCTGTAAGCATGGGCTGTTCTTTTAACTACCGGCAATCCTGCATTTAACACAGCCCTGAAGATGGTCGTGGAAACCTGACAAACTCCTCCTCCATCATCCAAAACAGTCCTTCCTTCTTTAATAACATAGGCTTTTTTAAAACCTGTGGCCTCTGTTATATCTCCCACTGTCTGGTTGAAGGAAAAAACCTGCCCCGGAGCAATTAATACCCCGTTAATCCTGGAAGCAGCCAAATTTACATTGTAAATTCTGTTAGCAATTGATCCTGCAAAATTCGAAACACCTCTGCCCACTAACTCTTTAATCCCCAAACTGTTTACATCAGAGGTGGCAATTTTAGGTTTTATTACTTCAACAGGTAAGGCAACAGTTTTGGAAGAAGTTTTAGTAACAGCATCAGAAATTAAATCAACTGCTTTTTGCGCATCTAATTTTCTGCCTTCCTGTGAAGGTTTGAAAGCAGTAACTCTTTTAGTATTAGGATTAAACTCAAATAAACCTTCCTGTACTTCCTGATCTATTTCTGAGGCAATCTTTTTTAAATAAAAGAATGTCTGATCTCTGTCCAAAAGTGAATCAGCGCCTTTAGTGGCGAAGCCGCCTTTAGTGGCGAAGCCGCCCCTTGTTAAATCCAAAAGTGTCAGCAGTTGTTTTACATCAATAGTCCATTCTTTTTGGTCAAAGGTTAATTTTATCGGTTCCTTGGTTACTTCCTCCAAAGCTGTTTTTGCAGCCACTACCCGGGCAGTGGTGATTTTCGGATTTGTAACTTTTAAAGGCAGCCAGTTTTGATATTTGCCTGTTAGAAGATACATGTTAATTTGTGCTTTAGTAGAATCTTTATCCAAAGAAACCCCATTTTCTCCCTCTTTAATTTGAATGCTTGCTGAAGAAGTAGCGGGGTTTTCATCAAAAATCAGTTGGGCATCTTGAGGTGCTTTATCTATAGCTTTGGCAATAGTGTCCAGCTGTTTATCTAAAGTTATAGTAATTCCAGGCTGAATATTAATGGGAGAAAAAAGAGTTTTAAGTTGTATTAACAACCTGCGGCTGAAGGGTAAATTATGAGCATCTGTAAACTGTTGGGCAATTAGGGAATAATCTAAAGAAGCGGAAGAAGTAGCCAGATCTATGGTAAAAGAATTTTGGGGGGAGTTAAACTGTAATTTTTGATTTGACCTTTTTTGAAAATTACCCTGGACTTTTCTGGTAGCCTGGCTTTGGGTCAAAAGCGAAATATTAGTATTCCCCACAAAGGTAAGAGGGTAAAACTTATTTGAAATAAACTGTTGATAGGCAAAAAAAGCTAACACCAAAAGCAGTAAAGATAAGCCAAGCTTGACGCTTTGCGATAAAACAATTTGTATTAGTCTTTTTAAAAAACTGGGAGCTTTTTTAGCTTTGGATTTGGCCACGGTTGTATTGTACAGTTTTGAGGTATAATTGACAAAGTGTGTATACTTGCAAACACACTTTGTCATCCTGAGGAGCGATTGGCGACGAAGGATCTCTTTCATGAAGAAAATCCTTATCATTGTTTTATCTTTGAGTATCGTTTTGGGGTTTGCCTACTGGAAATTTGGGCCTTCTATCTCCCTTTTTAACAAGCCTAAACCTCAGGGTCCGATAACCTTAACCTATTGGGGGCTGTGGGAAGATGATAATTTGATCAAGCCTTTAGTTGCGGAATATCAAAGACAAAATCCCAATATTATTATTAGTTATGAACGTAAGTCCTCTGTAAACTACAGAACCCGTGCCCAAACTCAAGTAAGAGAAGGGGTGGGTCCTGATATTTTCAGAATTCATAACTCCTGGCTGCCCATGTTTGTCTCTGATCTCGCTCCTGCACCCAAAGAAATAATGACTGTAGCAGATTTTAAAAACATGTTTTATCCGGTAGCTGCTGATGCTTTTATAAAAGATAATCAAATTTTAGCAGCTCCCATGGAAATAGACGGACTGGCGCTTTACTACAATGAAGAAATGCTAAACGGGGTCGGAGGAAAGCCCCCTAAAAACTGGCAGGAGTTTATAGATCTGGCTACTAAAATGACGGTCAAAGACGCAACAGGTATTAAAACTGCCGGAGCAGCCATGGGAACTGCGGGCAATGTTGACCACTGGTCAGACATTATTGGCTTGCTTTTATATCAACAACCGGGAGTGGATTTTAATAATGTAGTAAGCACTCAGGTTGCTGAAATTTTAAAGTTTTATACAGGTTTTGTGACAGACCCGAGAAAAAAGGTTTGGGATACAACTTTACCTAAATCCACAGATATGTTTGCCTCTGGCAGGTTGGCTTTTTATTTTGCGCCATCATGGAGGGCACATGAGCTTCGGGTAGCCAACCCGGATTTAAAATTTAAAGTAGCCTCTGTGCCACAACTGTCAGGAAAAAGTGTGGCCTGGGCTTCATTTTGGGGTGAAGCAGTATCTAAAAATTCCCAAAATCCTTTGGAAGCATGGAAGTTTGTTAAATTTTTAACTTCTGCCCAAGCTCAAAAACTACTCTTTCAACAGGCTTCCCAGATACGATTGTTTGGCGAACCTTATTCTTTAACCAGTTTAAACAATGAATTGGCTCAAGATCCGGCAGTTGGAGCATTTGTTACTCAAGGGCCAATCTATAAGTTTTGGTATCTTTCTTCAAATACATATGACGGAGGTATTAATGATGAAATGATTAAATACTGGGAAGACGGGATTAATGCAGTCTTGGCAGGTTCTGATGCCCAGTCAGCTTTAGGGACAGTTAATCAGGGAGTCAAGCAGGTTTTGGATAAATATTTAAAATAAATGTTTAAAATAATCACTTTTGTGCCAATACAGGATGCTGGTAAAGTCAGGCAGGCTATGGGAGATGCAGGTGCAGGGGTTTTAGGAAATTATACTCATGCTTCTTTTTCTGTTAAAGGAATAGGCAGGTTTATCCCTGGGGAGGGAGCAAAACCAGCAATAGGGGAAGTAGGAAAATTAGAAGAAGTTGAGGAAGAAAGGATAGAGGTAATTTGTGAGGGTAACAAAGTTAAAGCAGTAGTGGCTGCAGTAAAAGCCGCTCATCCTTATGAAGAAATCCCACTTGAAATTTATCAACTTACCCATCTTTCGTCATTGCGAGCCCCAAGGGGGCGTGGCAATCTAGTTTAGTGGAGGTAGGTTAATTAGCTGAACTTCGGGCTCAAGGGTGACGACAAATTTTTCTTTAACTTTTAAAGCATATTTTTTGGCTAAATTATAAAAATCTTTGGCAGTGCCCTCCCCTTTATTTATAAATAAATTAGCATGATAGTCTGCTATTTCTATTCCTCCTAAACTTGCTCCTCTGGCTCCTGCTTCTTCCAAAAGTGATCCTGCCGGCACTTTGCCATAAACAATTTTTTCCGGGGGAATTTTGCTCAAAACTTCTTTAGGCAAATCAGCTACTACCAGATTTTTGAAAAAAGATCCGGGACATTTAATACCTGGAGGATATTTGACTGCCCTTTTAGTTAAGATGTTACTAGATTCTTCTTTTAAAGACTCAACACCATTTTTCTTAAGTAAAAAAGTGGCTTCCAGAATAACATAATGGTTCTTTTTGAAGATGCTACTTCGGTATTCAAACTGACAAGTGTTATTGCTAAATTGTTCTATTGCTAAATTGTTAATATTTAAAGTTTTAACAGAGACTAAATGATCTGAAATTGTCTGGCCGTAAGCTCCGGCATTACCAAATACAGCTCCTCCTAAAGTACCTGGGATTCCAGCTAAATCCTGTAGTCCTGATAATCCTTTTTCATCTGCAAAGTTTACAAGATCTTGCAAAACAGTACCGCTTTTAACAGACACCTTCCAGGTGGGCTTTCTTGTCCCGAGCGAAGTCGAGGGAGACTCCTGGAAGGTGGATATGCCTGTAATCTCATTTTTAATAATTAATCCTTCAAAGCCTTCATCAGATACTAATAAATTACTACCACCGCCAATTATCAAAAATGGTAAATTCTGTTGCTTGGCAAATTTAATTGCCTCAATAAGCTCTTTTTCAGAAGAAATTATTACAAATTTTTTAGCAGGACCACCAATCTGTAAGGTAGTTAGGTTCTTTAATGGATATCTGTCTTGAAATTTAAGCACGATTGATATTATATACGATTATGGAAAAAGCTATATTAAAAACTCTAATCTATGCGGGTATTTTTAATTACCCTTTAAAAATTAACGAGATTCATAAGTGGTTGGTAGGAAAAAGGAGCACGCTAAGGCAGATAGAGAAAGCAATTCAGAGTCAAGAGTCAAGAATCAAGAGTCAGGGGAGATATTTTTTTCTGAAGAATCAAAACGGGTTGGTTGCAAGAAGAAAAAGGGCAGAAAAACAATCAGAAGCTTATTTTCAAAAAGCAAAAATGCTCTCTTATATTTTAAAAGTTGTCCCCTGGATTAAACTGGTGGGAGTTTCAGGAGGGTTGGCTATGAATAATGCAGGTAAAAGTGATGATATAGATCTGTTTATTATAACGGGTAAAAACAGGCTTTGGATAAGCAGACTATTGGTAATAGGGTTGTTGTCTCTGGTTTCACAAAGAAGAAAAAGAATTGATAAAGGCAGAGGAATTGCAGGAAAGTTATGCCTTAATATTTTACTGGAAGAAGATAGATTGGAACAAAAGAATAAAGATATTTTTGTTGCTCACGAGGTTTTACAAATGAGACCTTTATGGCAAAGAGACGGAGTTTATTCAAGGTATCTTGCTGATAATGAATGGGTATTTAAGTATCTGCCTAATTGGATAAGTTGTCAAAGTCAAAAGTCAAAAGTCAAAAGTCAAAAATACAATTCAAAATTCAAAAGTTTTGATTTAATAGAAAATTTAGCCAAATGGTTTCAATTAAAAATTATGCGAAAACCACAAGGGATGGAACGGATAGAAGAAGGCGCTTTATATTTCCATCCCAATGATTGCAGAGAAAAAGTCTTAAGCGAATACCGCCAAAGGCTGAAACTAGCAACTCTTGACAAGTAGTGCTAGTTTTGGTATCTTCTCCAGTACTGTCCTCTTAAAATTCCAATATGGCAAGACAAAAGAATACAAGTTCAAAAATTTCCATCAAGCCCCTTATGGGTTATGTGTTGGTTGAGCCCTCAGAAGCAGAATCAAAAACTGCTTCAGGAATTATTTTGCCTGAATCAGCTCAGGAAAAACCAGCACAAGGTAATGTAGTAGTTTGTGGTGATGATATGTTGTTGGATGGTGGTAAAACAATGAAATGCCCGGTGAAAGTGGGAGATAAAGTGGTCTATAAAAAATGGGGCGGAGATGAAATAAAAGTTGACGGCAAGGAATTAAAGCTTGTAAAATTCGATGACTTGATGGCAATTTTGGAGTAACCCTCCATTGTCATCCTGAGGCGATAAGCAAGCTTGCGAGCTTCGCTCTTTAGCCGAAGGATCTCTCGCGAATGCGAGTGGGAACTGAAACAAGTTCAGAGATTCTTCACTTCGTTCAGAATGACAAAAAAAGAAGAAAAAATGAGTAAAATCTTAAAATTTGATTCACAAGCAAGAGAGGCATTACTGAAAGGTATTAATACCTTAACAGAGGCTGTGGCAACGACCTTGGGTCCAAAAGGGCGCAATGTGGCTCTGGATAAAAAGTGGGGAGCTCCTAATGTGGTTCATGATGGTGTAACTGTTGCCAAAGAAATTGATCTTGAGGATCCTTTTGAAAACATGGGAGCCCAGCTTTTAAAAGAAGCAGCTTCCAAAACAGCAGATGTGGCAGGAGATGGTACAACAACAGCTACAGTTTTGGCAAAAGCAATTGTGACAGAAGCTTTGAAAAATATACAAGCTGGTTCCAACCCCATGATTTTGAAAAAAGGCATTGAACAGACAGTTTCAGTTTTAGTGGCAGAACTTAAAAAGATGAGCAAGAAAATTGTCTCTCAAGAAGAAGTGGCGCAAGTTGCTACTATTTCTGCAGCTGACTCGCAAATTGGCAATTTAATAGCAGAAGCTTTGCAAAAAGTCGGCAAAGACGGGGTAGTCACAGTGGAAGAAGGCAAGGCTATGGAAATGACAGTAGACTATAAAGAAGGCATGGAGTTTGATAAAGGCTTTGTTTCTGCTTATTTTGTAACAGATTCAGACAAAATGGAAGCTTCTATAGAGGATCCATACATTCTGATTACTGATAAAAAGATCTCTTCTGCTGCTGATTTAGTTCCCTTCCTTGAGAAATTTGTGGCTGTTTCCAAGAGTTTGGTGATTATTGCTGACGAGGTCGAAGGTGAAGCTTTGGCCCTTTTGGTTGTTAACAAATTAAGAGGAACATTTAATGTTTTGGCTGTTAAAGCCCCCGGATTTGGTGACAGAAGAAAAGAAATGCTGGAGGATATTGCTATCCTTACTGATGGTATGGTGCTTTCAGAGGATACAGGCAGAAAACTGGAATCTGTAGAAATAGATGAGTTAGGCAGGGCAGGCAGAATTACTTCCAACAAAGACAATACTTTAATTGTGGATGGTAAAGGAGCAAAGGCCAAAATTGATGCAAGAGTTGCTCAAATAAGAAGAGAGTTATCCTCTTCTGACAGCGAATTTGATAAAGAAAAATTACAGGAAAGACTGGCAAAACTGACTGGTGGGGTAGCAGTTATTAATGTAGGAGCAGCCACAGAAGTTGAACTTAAAGAGAAAAAAGAAAGAGTAATTGATGCAGTGGCAGCCACAAAAGCAGCTATAGAAGAAGGAATTGTGCCGGGAGGAGAGGTGGCCCTGCTTAGAGCAGGAAAAGCTTTGGATGCAGTGAAGCTTGACGGTGAAGAAAAAATTGGAGTAGAGATAGTTAAAAAAGCTTTGGAACAACCTTTCAGAATGCTGGTTAAAAATGCAGGGATGGATGACGGGATTGCCTTATCAAAAGTAATGGCAGTCTCAGGTGACATGGGTATTGATGTAATGGACGAACAAGTTAAAGACTTAGTTAAAGCAGGAGTAATTGATCCTGTGAAGGTAACAAGATCAGCCCTTCAGAACGCTGCGTCAGTAGCAGTAATGGTGATGACAACAAATTGCCTGATCAGCGATAAACCAGAACCACCTGCTCCTCCAGCCCCACCTCACGGCGGCATGCCTGAATATTAAGCATCTGCTACAATAGCAGTAATGGCGAAGTTTCACTACCGGGAATCTCCTACTCAAAAGCAGACTACCTCTTTTAAAAAATACCTTTCTGAAGATGAAGAGCTGGTTTTGGTGACCGGGTTTTCTTCTGCATATGTCAGATCTAACTTTATTATTTACTTACTTTTCCCCGGGATTATATTTTTAGGTTTGGGTTTAGGATTGGGTTGGTTGTTGGGGCTGGATAAAGTATGGGCTTTGATTTTGGGACTGGGAGGAATGATTCTATCATCAGCACTTAAGACGCTTCATCTGTATCATTCCAATAGATACCTGCTTACCACAAGAAGAGTAATTATTAAAAAAGGGATTTTTGGAGTTAAACTTACAGCTGCGCTTTTTGACAAAATTACTCACCTTGAAGTTGATCAGGGGATTATGGACCGTCTGTTTTTACACCACGGCACCATCATTATTAATACTGCAGGTTTAAATAAAGGAGAAATAGCTTTGAAATTTGTAGATTATCCTTTAGAACTTAAAAACTTGCTGGAAAGGTTGATCAATAGAGAAAGAGAACAATTTGGTTTAAGAGGGGCCACTTTAACTGAGGTAGAAGGTGAAATCATCTCCTGATGGCAACACTAACAGGCATGTTTGATATTTCAGGTAAAAGTGGTAATGGGTCAATGTATTTATTGTTTAAAGTAACCTCCAAATGTGTATGAGGTCCTGAAGTATTACCTGTTAAACCTACTTCCCCCAGAGTATTTTCTGAAGTGATTTTTTGTCCTGTTTTAACAAACATTCTACCCAAGTGAGCATATTTTGATTTGAAACCATTTTGATGAGTTACTTCAATATAGTTTCCCAAACCAAATAAATCTCTTCCAACAAATGAAACTTCCCCTTCTGTGATGGGATGAATTGGCATACCCAAACCTGCAGCAATATCTACACCGGGATGCCATGGAGAATATCTGGTTGTTAAATACCCGGGATGAGGCAAACTCAAAGGTTTGGAAAAAGAGGCTGCAACCACCTCTCCTTTTTGCTCCTGTAGCTGTGCATAAACTGCAGCTTTTCTTACAGGAGGGATAGAAAAGGTTGGGTAGTAACCTGATAGAGTAAACAGTACTAAAGAAATTATTGCAAGTCGTTGAAACCGCCTGGGGAACCTTGACTTGATTTTAGACAATTTTCGAATTAGGGCTTCCCTGTCGAAAACTATCCTAGGCAGAAGGTTTTGACCTTTAAAGAACACTTTCTAAGGTCTTGAGAATCAAGTGCGTATAATAGCACATTTTGACCCCCAAGTAAACTAAGCGGGGAGTGTATAATATTATTTTGATGAAGAAAACTTTAATTTGGATTTTAGTTTTAATCAGTCTGACAGCGCTGCTTCTGCGCTTCAGTAGCAAGTGGGCTGAAACTTTTTTAGGTATTAAACAAACAAGCGGTATTTCTGTTTTATCTCAACCATCTGAGGCTATAGTTTATTTAGATAACGAAGAAGTTGGTAAGACGCCATACGAAACAAAAAATCTTGACGTAAAAACTTATACAGTAAAAATTCAAAAAGACAAAGCTATTTGGGAGAGAAAAATTCAACTAACTGCAGGAGTAGTAACTGTAGTAAACAGAGATTTAGTTTCAGATCTTCAGTCAGGAGCAGGAGAGATTCTTACTTTGGAAAAGGGCAAAGGTATTACAGTGATATCAAATCCCACAGGAGCTGATGTAGAGGTAGATGGGAAGGTATTAGGCAAAACTCCCCTCTCGGTTGATTTGGAAGCAGGCGAACATACTCTTTTAGTTAGTAATACCAATTACCTGAAAAGAAGTATAAGGGCAAATTTGCCACCAGGTTTTAATCTGGCTGTATCGGTAGATTTGGCTTTATCTGAAGCTGATTTAACTAGTGTGGCTACGCCTGTTATTACTCAAACAGCTGAGGTGTCAGTCAAACAAACACCGACCGGTTTTTTAAGGGTACGGGATAAACCAAATTTATCAGGTAAAGAAATAGCGCAAGTTAAACCAGGAGATATATTGGTGCTGTTGGAGGAGCAGGGAGCTTGGGATAGGGTGCGTTTGGCTGATGGCACTGAAGGTTTTGTATCAGTGACTTATGTAGAAAAGAAAAAACCTTAAGTAGAAGCAAAAACTTGCAAAAACTTATACCATAACTGTATACTCACAGAGAAATGTTTGAAAGAGAGCAGGAGATTCCCTTGCCATACAGCTGGGAGGGTATAATTTGGGAAGAAGCTCCTTATGAGAGAGTTTTTCTCAAAATACTACGCGAAAAAATAGATCCTGTTGGTTCAAGTATACCACGATTTACTTTAATGGCTTTAAAGGTATTGCCGGGAGGCAGTATCCCCCTGCATTTACATACGAGGGAAGCCGGATGGACAGAAACTCTTACTTTTCCGGCGGGAAGTCAGTTTACTGTTTTAAGAGATGATTCGGAAGAGCAAATTATAGCAGAGAGCAGGATGACTTTAACTATTGCTGCCGAAGAAGTTTTCGGAATTCGCAATGATGATTCTGTACGCACTTTATTTTTTACATCATTGATGCGGCCGGGCTTTACCGGTTATGAAGAAATTAAGGCAGCTTAAGATCGCATTACTGTGTAAACTATGCGCCAATTACCGAGTGTTCTTTGAGCTTGTCAACACTTTTTACAATCATATTTTTGCCCTGGTAATCAATTAAATCCAGATTTTCCAATTTTTTCATCTCAATACTGACAGTCTCGCGGGCAATTCCCAAAAGGTTAGCAATATCCTGATGTGTTAAAGGGACAGGGATAAAAATACCCAATGGGTGTTTTACCCCAAAACGGTCAACACAAATTAAAATAATAGAAGCTACTTTACTTCCGGCGTTACCGAACATAGCATACTCCATTCTGGTTAAAACTCCGCTAAAACGGGTTAATGTGCGTTTGGTAATTTCCAGTAAAACATCACTGTTTTGTGTAATAAATTTCATAAATTCATCTTTAGAAACAGGATAAACCTCTACAGGAGTCATTGCTTCAGTATAATAAGAAGCTGTTGTCTTGTTGACTGCAGGGATTAAAGGGAAAAAATCTTCAGGTTTATATATGATGAAAGTTAATTCCTGGGCATTTTTAGATATGGAATACAAACGGGTATAGCCTTTGCTGAGGTAGTAAATATTGTAGACAGGTTCGTCGGGACGGATAATAGTCTCACCTTTTTTGTAGGATATTTTTTTATTTTTTGAGAAAAAATCTTCAAGTTTTTGAAAAGCGCCCTTTTCCATACACGGATTTTACTAAAGATTAAAGTGGCAAACAACCCAACAAATATTATTATGCTCCCAGATAATAGATAATACCCACTATCATTGTAATCCAGATCAATACTGCTACAAGTAAAGGGGTATCTGTAAGGATAACCCGTTCAGGGGACTCTCCCTCCTTTTTTTCATAGATAATGTATAAGTACCTCATAACACCATAGATTACCAATGGTACTGTGGCCATTAAGTATTTGGCTTCGGCAAAGGGTATTTCAATACCGCCTAAGAACCGGGAGACAACATACCGTGCCTGAATGGGTGGCTGTAGGAAGGCAAAAAAAGCATAGGTCAGCCAGCTGGAGTTGGCAAACATAGTAGTTAAAGAATCCAGCAGGTTTTCCGGATAATGCAGCAGGGTTTCCCTGTGCTTTGATGCCTGAGATTCCATTAGGGTTCTTTCTGATCTTCTTTTTCCGATAGCCAAAAAAAGAGCAAAACTGGTGACAGAGAGTAAAAACCAGACATTCAAATGCGCATCAATTGCCCAAACTCCTGCATATACCCTTAAAACAAAGCCTGCTGCAATAACTAATACGTCAACTAAGATAACCTGTTTAAGGTATGAGGAATAAGCCAGTTGTAAAAGTAAATAAGTTAAGGCAGCAAAGAAAAAGGCGGGTGACAGTTGGTAGGATAGCGGCAGAAAAACAGCTATAGCTGTCAAAGCCAGTCCAACTGCCAAAGGTACGGGTACTAAGCCTGAAGCGATGGGCCGCTTTCTTTTAAAGGGATGAAGCTTATCGCGTTTAATATCAAAAACGTCATTTAAAAAATAAGTGGCAGACGAAAAGATGCAAAAAAGTACAAATGCTGACAGAGTTTTAAGCTGATTGGTAGGGTCTAAAAGCGTTCCGGAAAAAATTAAAGCTGCAAAAATAGCAAAATTTTTTATCCATTGTCTGGGGCGGGCCGCTTTTGCAATTCCCCAAAAAAGTGTAACCATAAAATACCTCCGAAAATAACTATTCCAACTAAAATAGCTGCAAAGAGTTTGCCTTGTGAGGACAAACTTAACGCTGCTGCACCCAGAATAGCACTTCCCAAAATGTAAAACAAGGCTATTTGTTGATGGGAAAGACCAGCTTTAAGCATTTTATGGTGCAAATGTCCTCTGTCGCCCCAGACCGGAGATTTACCTTCAAGTATTCTTCTAAAAAAAGTATAGGCAAAATCAGTGGCGGGGATAAGTAATACCAATCCTGCTGTGGCCAGTTTCCCTCCTGATAAAATAGCCAAAACTGCAATCATAAATCCTGAAACTGCCGATCCGGAAAAACCAGGGAATATTTTGGCAGGATGCCAATTAAAAAGCAAAAAAGCAAACGCTGAAGCAGCAGTGATAAATGAAAGTTTAGCTACCATAATCTGGCCGGGGTCGTTAGATATATTCAATTTAAGGGATAAAAGTCCTAAGATTATGGCAGCAACAGTAATAATGCCGGGCATTTGTCCGTCTACCCCTTTTGACCAGTTGATCATATTCATCACCCAAACAATCCATATTAATGTCAGGATTTGCGGCAGCAAAGGAATACTTTCAAAAAAGATAATACCTCCGAAGGGGTTAGTGATAAATTTGACGCTGACGCCGCCTAAAACAATAATGGCGGCCGCTATAAATTGAGCCAGCAGGCGCAAGTATGGAGAGAAATTATGATATTTATCGTCAAAAAGACCGACGATCAGCAGCAGCAGGGTAGAGATTAAAATAGCGGTAACAGTTTTACCCAAAGGCATAAACAGTAATGTGGTAATAGCCAAACCTAAAAAAATGGCCAGCCCGCCGGCTCTCGGTACGATTCTTTGCTGTGTATGAGCAGGATGAGGTCTTATTTTAGGGTTATCAATCAGTTTTGCTTTTTTAGCAAGAGTGATGGTGAAGGGAACAGAGATTGCGGTCAGTATAAAAGAAATTATGGCAGGAAAAATTAAGTTCATTTTAAATAAAGTTTAAAATTATTTTAATAAAGGCAGTAGTTAGTATTATGCTGACAATAATTGATGTAATATTTAAGATTTTTTTAAAAAAAGTTTGTGATGAGTGCAGCTGCCAGGAAAGAATTAAATTAAGCAGGGTAATTAAAATAATGCTTGAAGGAATGACTAAAAATTGGGAATGTGTAGCCAATTGCCCTTCTCCCCAGGGAAGGGAATAAAATAAAGGCAGACGGGGAGGCAATAATTTTAGACCAAACAAAATATAAACTACCATTACAGCGCTCAAGATTAAGGGGGAAAATTTAATCAATAAATTTACTTTAGACATATTAGCTTTTTTCCAGTACTCGCAAAGCTAGGTTTTTTCTAATAACCTAGCTTTGTTGGTTACCCTAAATTCCAATTTTCTACCAAACATCAAAGAAGTTTGGGCATCAATTGCAGGCAGCGATGAGATGGTAATTATAATTAAAGGTATCAGCAGCCACTGAATATATGACCAGATTCTCTTAAACATTCCCCAGTTTTTGGGTCTTTTGGGCGCTGTTTTTTCATGTACATAAATAGTGGCAAAAAGCCCAAAAAAAGTTATTGTCAGTATCCACGAAGAGACAATCGGTAAGTTAACCGACATTACTGAAGCCCTGAAGTCTGGATTAACTAAAGGAATGAATAAACTACCGAATGTGACAAAAATTGCCAGAAATCCCCATTTTAAATCACCCCAAATTTTAAAAATAACTCTGTCTGTTTTATTCCAAAAGTCCATTTCTTTGGTAAAGTACTGCCTGACAATAAAAGGAATATGTTCCACGCCGTAAGCCCATCTTTTAATCTGTAAATATTGGTTTTGAAAAGTTTTAAGTAAAGTTGTGTCCTGGACTGCATCAGCAGAGATGGGTAAGTAATGAGGAATAACTTTGTAGTTACCGTTAAAGTGAAAATATGCTTTCCAGTAAAAACCGTTATCATCGTTGACTTTATCAGGGATCCAACCACCAATATCAAGCAAGGCTTTTAAAGATATAGACATAGAGGAATAATTCATGTATTTATCAGACCCTACCATCTCAGCCATCTGCCATAAAGATGTCCCGGTAGCCATCAGTCTCATTGGAGCAGGGGTCTGCCAGTAATTGTTGTGATATAAAAATACTCCTGTAAAAGTTCTTTTGTCTCTTTCTGTTTTAGGTTGTGAGAGGTAGCTGTAGAGTGCGCCGGACAAAAATTGAGGACTTAAGACAAAATCAGCATCCAGCGTGGTAACAAAAACATCATCAATATTAATCCCTCTTTTTTCCAGTTGGGGAACAATGTGTCTGATCATCCAGTTTTTATTTGATCCTTGTCCTGCTACCTCACCCGGTAATCCATAGGGGTGAACAGTGGTAAAGGCTCCTGTAATCTTTTTTTCTATTTTTTTCAGATATTCTTTTGTTTCGTGTATCTTTTGCGGGTTATCGCGTTCTTCAAAGCCTACCGCAATTAAGAGTTTATCTTTGGGGTATTTTGAGTTGATGATTGCGTCCAAAGTGGGCTGGAGGATATAAAGGGCCTCCTTGTAGGTAGGAACCAATATCAGCTGGTAATATTTATCCTGCGCATTAGGGAATTTTTCAGATAATAGTGTTTGCCAGTCTTGTTTTTTTGCCCATTCCATTTTTTTATAACCTATTAAAATCAGTACAGCAATTCTTAAAGCTGTCAGCAGCCAGTAAACATCGGCAATTAAAATCAAGTAGGCTACAGCATAAGGTAGGGTAAAAGATAACCAGATGGGGGAAGTTAAAGCTAGCCAGGTTAGAGAGCCAGGTAAAATTTCCAAAAGCCGTTCAAGCTTGCCTGCATGTTTTAAGGCAAACTGTCTTTCTGAAGACTGAAAAAAAACAAAGCGTTGGGATAAAAGATGGTGAGTTATTAAACCTAACCCTGTTCCAATCAGAAAAAAGGCAGCCAACACATTAATTCCACTGCCTAATGTGGGTTGCCCAAAAAAGCCTACAAAAAGCCCTGTTAAAGCAAGTAAGGCGCCAAAAAAGCTGTAATGTTTAACTTTGGTTATCCTGTTTAAAATTTCTGCAAAATAAAAAAAGGATAAAAATCCAATAAAAAAGACCAATAAAATCCTCATGGTTGTAGTGTTAAGTGTACTTTTTTCAGCCTCAGAAAGCAAATCGGATTGAAGGTCAAAACAATTAAAATAAGTTCAAAATTGTTTTGACAGGGGCAAAGAAAAAATAGTCAAAGCGTTTTGGGTGGTTTGATTTGCTACTGCTTCCAAAGAAATCCCCTTTAAATCAGCAATCAGTTGGGCAATTTCTAAAACTGCAGATGGCTCATTTCTTTGGCCTCTTTTGGATTGAGGAGCTAAAAATGGGGAGTCTGTTTCAAGAAGAATTCTTTCAAGGGGTAAAATTTTAGCAGCTTCCCTTAAATATTCATTTTTTGGGTAAGTAATATTGGCAGCAAGAGAAACTGTTAAGTTGGGATTTTTTAATACTTTTTCAGTAGTGGGACCAAGTCCGCTGTAGCAATGAAGAATTGTCTGATAATCCTCAACCATTTCTAAAACCTCGTTCCAACATTCACTGTTTTGAGGGTTTTCTGAGCGGTCATCACGACAGTGAACTATTAAGGGTAAATCTAATTTTTTTGCCAAATCAATTTGGGCCTGAAAAAGTTTTTTTTGTAATTCTTTTGTTTTCTCGGGCGACAAATTGGCATCCGGGTGAAGATCATTTGCATGGAATAAAAAATCTAATCCGCATTCTCCAATTCCTACTACTTTTTCAGGATTACTATTATAAATTTGTTCCAGCTTATCCATATCTTTTTGAATTAAACTGTCCGGATCATCGCTATAAGTAATTGCTTCGTGAGGATGGATGCCAATTGAAGAATAAACTGTTAAACTTTCTGGCCATTTAGTGTTCTGGATTTGATCTAAAGCCTTTTGGCTGGTTTCTATATCTACGCCAATATTAACAATTGTTGAAATCCTCGCTTCAACTGCTCTTTTAATTACCTCATCAAAATCTGGTTTATATGATTCCCAATATAAGTGGGCATGGGTGTCAACTAGATTCATATTCTTGGGAAAAGAGGAGGACCTGATTTAATTTTTCCTGAAAATTGTTTCAAAATTTTCTCCGCAGTTTCTGGTAAAAATGGTTGGAGATTGAATGCAATTGCCTGGATTTTTTCTACCAAATCTTCCAAGACTGGCTTTGCTTTTTCAGTGTCTAATTCCCAGGGTTTTTCCTCATTAACCTTTTTATCTGCTTCAGAAATCTTTGTCCAGATAAATCCTAATGCCTCATTAAAACGATAACCTGTTAATGCTTTTTCAACCTCTATAAACCACTCATTTTTTGCCAAAGCAGCAGTAATGTTATTTTGTTCGCAAAGTTTTGCTACTCTGGCTACTAAATTCCCCAAACCATTGGATAGGTTTGCTGTATAACTTTCCTGTATTCTTTCTAAAGTTATATCACTATCTTCAAAAGTATTAAGCTCTCTGGCAATAATGAAACGGGTGGCTTCTGTGCCGTATTTTTTCACTAATTCAAAAGGATGAATAACATTACCTAAAGATTTGCTCATTTTTTGACCATTATTTGTAACAAAACCATGGATAATGATTTGTTTTGAGTTGGGTAGCCCTGCTGACATCAGCATTGCCTGCCACATGGCTGTTTGCTGGCGGAGATTATCTTTTCCTGCAACCTGAACCCCGGGCCAGAAACTTTTAAATTTTTCTTCATTCTCCGGCCAACCCAAAGTGGAGACATAATTGATGAGGGCATCGAACCAAACATAATACACATGCTCTTCATCCCCCGGAACCGGAATACCCCAGGGCAGCTTTTCCTTTAGACGGGAAACGCTGAAATCCTCCAGTCCTTTGCTGACAAATTGCTTTATTTCATTAAAACGGAAATCTGGTAAAACAAAATCAGGATTTTTTTCATAAAAATCCAATAACGGTTGTTGGTATTTTGACCATTTAAAAAAGTAGTTTTCTTCCTCAATTGTTTCAATTTCTAAATTTGGGTGAATAGGACAGCGTTCGTCTATCAGCTCCGATTCTGTCTTTTCCAGTTCACAACCAACACAATATTTTATTTTGTACATCTTTTTGTAAATATCTCCGTTATCAGAGCATCTTTTCCAAAATTCCTGTGCTGCTTTAATATGATGCGGGTCTGTAGTTCTTATAAAATTTGTGTAGCTTAGGTTAAGATATTTTTTTAAATCCTCAAACTTGGCAGCATACTCATCAACATACGCCTGAGGTTTCTTATTTTGTTCAAGTGCTGCTCTGTAAATTTTAACTCCATGCTCATCAGTTCCGGTATTAAAAATTACCTCATCTCCTAGCAGTTTATGATAGCGGGCAATAATGTCAGCCTGCACGATTTCCATTGCAAATCCGAGGTGTGGTTCAGCATTCACGTAAGGAAGAGTGGTTGTAATGTAATAATTTTTCATATCTATTGTTTTCTTAACCTCGTAAGTTTAGAAATTTTTGGCAATTTAGTCAAATTTTTTCTTTTTACTTTTTTAAAATAACTCAAAAGTAAATATATTGCTACTGCAGTTAAAGCAATAGTTACAATATTTAAAGAGTCTAAAGCCTTTAAAGCTAATAAAAAAATTATTCCCAAAGATAGGATAGTTGAAAAAATAATATATTTGAAAAATAAATTAAAAGTTAAAGTTAAAGCCAAAAACAAAGGGATAAAAAAAGCAGACACTTGAGTAATATTGGCTGAAGTTATATTGTCAGGGTAAGGTATTTTTAAAACTACCAAAATAAAAACTCCCCAAAGGATTAGCACAGGAACTATTTTAAAAATTATCTTGGACATAGATTAATTGTAACTCATGCCCCGACCACTTCAAAGGTAGAACCGGTAGAATTTTTGGAAACTTCAATTCTGACTGGAAATTCTTCTTTTAGTTCTTCAATATGTGTGACAATTAAAATCTTTTCAAAATCATCTTTGATAGTATCAATAGCCTCTACTAATCTGGCGCGCCCCGGAGCATCCTGAGAACCAAATCCTTCATCTATTACTAAAAATTGTAACTTTGCCCCAGCCCTGTGAGTGAGTAGTTTGGAGATTGCAAGTCTTATGGCAAAGTTAACCCTGAAAGCCTCTCCTCCACTATATAATTCGTAAGGTCTTTCTCCCATTTCATCAGAGATGATAATATCCAAAGTTTCAATGGTACTTCTTTCTCCTGCAATTTTAGTCTTTGATTCTTTTTGGGTAACGAGTGCAATTTTCATTCTACCTTCGGAAAGTCTCCCTAATAAGTTATTAGTTTCCTCTTCGATTTCAGGAATAGCAGCTTCTATAATCATAGCCTGTATGCCTTTTTTGCCAAAAATCAAAGCCAATTCTTCATAGTTTTCTCTTTCTTTTTTAAATTTTTCTTTTTCAGCCCCTTTTTCTTTATATAAATTTTCCAGCTGCTGAGATCTGGAAACCAGCTGTTTTGCCTCTCCTACTTTACCGCTTAGTTCCAGTGCTTTTTGGGATAGCTCGCTTTTTATTTGTTCCTTGCCTTCTAATTCTTTTTTTACTTTTGTCAGCTCTTCTTCGTAAACTGCTAACTGTTTTAGCGAGATTTCATCTTTGGCTATTTGTTCTTCTCTTGTTTTTAGAATTTTTTGCAAATCTACTAAAGTATCCTGATGGGTTTTCACTCCGGTGATGGCAGATTGTAATTTGGTAAATTTATCTGCAAAATTTTCCAATTTGAAAATAGCATCAGAGATATCAAGATAATTTTTAGTTTCTTCCTCTAATATTTTTACCGCTTTTTCTTTTCCTTCAGCCTCTTTTATTTCAGGTAGGACCACTGATAAATATTTAGCAATTGTGGCTTTAAAGGTATTTATTTCTTTTTCATTTTCTTCTACTTGTTTTGAATTAATGCTGATAATGTCTTTAGTTTTTTCTTCATTGATTGGTTGGCTGCAGGTAGGACAGATATCTTTTTTATCTTTTAAATCTTCGTTTTGTTTTTGTAGAGTTTCAGTTCTGGTTTGAAGTTGTTTGATTTGCAGTTCCACTTTAGAGATAGCGTCTTTTCTTTTATTCTCCCGTTCATTTATTGTCTTTTGTATTTCTACCAGTTCATCTTTTACTTTAATAAGTTGACTTCTTTTTTCATCCAGCTTTTTTTTTGATCCTTGTAAGTCTAAAAGTTTTTGATAATTTGCCTCAATGGCTGTTTTTTCTTTTAAGATTTCCTCAAACTCTGCCTGTGCTTTTTTATTTAACTCTATTTTAGTTTGAATGTCAGATAGCTCTTGTCTGACTGATTCTATTTGTTGCTCTTTTTCTTTTAATGATTTAACTTGTAAATTAATTTGCCCGTGTTTTTCCTGAATGCTTTTAATTAAGATTTCTACATCTTTTAATTCTGATTCCACCTTTTTCTTTTCTTCTTCTGCTAAGTTCAAAGATTTTTCTCTTTCTTCTTTTTGTGATAATTCTGCTTCTATTTCCAAAAGCTGATATTCCAAAAGAGATAATTTTTTTTGAGAATCTTTGCTTTTTTCTTTGGCTTTCTCTTCCAGCTTGTCATAATGATCAAGCCCTAAAATATCTGCCAGAATTCGCTTGCGGTCAGTGGGTCCTTTGGTGGTAAATTCATCAGCATGTCCCTGCCTTAAATATGAGGAGTTGGTAAATGTTTCAAAAGTTAAATGTAAAGTAGATATAATCTTTTCCTGTGTGGTTTTGATAGTGCCCTCTGTTAAGTTATGAGAGTTGCTCCAAAATTCCAAAACTGTAGAACCTCCTCCTTTTTTGATCCTTCTTCTTTTAACACTGTAGATATGTCCGTCCAACTGAAAATTAAACTCCACACTCATATCATCAGAGCCTAAGTGAATTAAGGCATCAGCTGAATCGCCTGCTCTGGATGCTCCCCATATGCACCAGGTGACAGCATCAAGCAAAGATGATTTTCCTGCGCCATTTAACCCTGAAATAGCTGCTAACTTAAATTTGGTAAAATCCAAGTCCGGGACACTCTCACCATAAGAAGTAAAGTTTGAAAGTTTTAATTTAACAGGTATCATATTTTCTTTCTGTCCCAAATAAATTGGGAGATTCCTCGCTCTGCTCGGAATGACAATTAGCTATCCAATAATTGGGATGCATACTCCTCAAGCTCTTTCTGTTTTTGTGGCGTATATTTTTTGGCTTCAAAGTATTTTTTCAAAGCATCAATAGGGGTTAAAGTTTCTACCTCTGTTCCGAATTCTATTTTTTGTCTGTCTGCTTTTTCTACATTTCTGGAAATTCCTGCAACCAGATGCGCATCTGACAGGGCTTTTTTGATTTTATCCATCTGAATTTCTTTATCACAAGCGGCAGGAATATTAATAATCAGGCGGACAATTTTATCTTTTAAATCATGCTTTTTAATTTCATCCAAAATTGTCTGATTGGGTTCGGAGTCTTCACCTGTTAAAGTAACAGTGATAGTTAAAAACTTTCTGGCATTAGTTGGAATAAATGTAAAGCCAGCAATAAAATTGTCATTGCGAGGGTTCGAAGAACCAGTGGCAATCTTGTTTATCTCTACCAAACATACTCCTTTATCTTCTTTCTCTTCTCCAAAATCTATTCTGGTGGGGGAACCTGAATAAACAATCAATGGATCTTTGGATAAAACCTGGTGTTTGTGAATATGTCCCAGCGCGGCATAAGAAAGTCTTTTGTCTTGTAAAAGAGGTAAAGGAATGGTTACATCATTGGCAATAGCCAATCCCTTTTCAGAACCGTATGATGCTCCTTCTATTTCAGCATGTGATAAAAATATGGCAGGAGAACTGGGAGTAATTTTGTCATATAAAAGTTTTAATTTTTCAGCAATAGTTTTGTAATCATTTTTGTGGAGCCAGGGGAGAGTAACAACTTGTAGGTTGCCTGATTTGGTAGGGATTTGTAAATATTCAGGTTTCCTTGAAACCCAGACATTATCAATTTCCAAAGCAGAATAAATATCCAAAGTATTGGCTTTGCCTTCAGCGTTAGGAGTGTCGTGATTACCTACGACCAAAATTACCGGTATTTTTTTGGCCAATCTGGCTACTCTTTCTCCGAAACCTCTTTGTTGGGTTGGGTTGGGGTCACGAGTTTTATAAGCATCTCCTGCAAATATTACCGCATCAACATCCTCTTTTAAGCTCAAATCCACAATAAAATCAAAGGTGGAAAAAAAGTCTAACAGTCTGGTGGACAGTCCAGTTTCAGGATCCAGCTTTGCATAATTTTCCATACCAATATGAATGTCGGAAAAATGCAATAATTTCACAAGCCCGATTATATCAAAGGTTTGTCAGGTATAATATGGGCATGAATAAAGATAAGATTGGTTGGATTAGAGCGCAGCTAAAAAAAGAAGGATTGGATGCAGTTTTAATTTGTTCTAAAGATAATATTACCTATTTAACAGGTTATCCAAATTTTTCTGAAAAGGAGAGGGAGGCATATATTTTTGCAGGATATGATTTTGCCTATATTATTACTGATGCAAGATACACTCATGAGGTAAAAACACAAGTTACCGACTTGGAAATTTTTGAAAGAAGTCACAGTAACCCCACTGAAAAGCTTTTTAAAAAACACAAAATAAAAATTTTGGGAGTTGAAGAAGATAATTTAACAATTTCAGAGCACAAATATTTTAAAAAGCACTTTAAAAAAATTAAACATATAGATTTAGGAAATTTTAGAAGTGTAAAAACTGAAGATGAAATTAAAAAAATAGAAAAAGCCTGTGATATTGGAGATTTAGCATTTAAATATATTGTTAAAAAAATAAAAGAAGGAGTAAGTGAAAAAGAGCTGGCAGGGGAGCTGGAAAATTTCATCAGAAGTAAAGGTGCTGTTTTGTCTTTCCCAACCATTGTGGCTTTTGGTAAAAACTCTGCCATTCCCCATCATCATACCAGTGACGATAAATTAGATGGAAATAGTCAATTTATCCTTTTTGACTTTGGAGTAAAATTTGAAAACTACTGCTCTGATATGACCAGAACTGTTTTCTTTGGTAGTCCTGATAAAAACCAAATAAAAATGTATGAAACAGTTTTAGGGGTGCAGCAAAAAGTAGTAAATGCTGTAAATTCCGGAGAAAGAAAAACGAGCAGGATTTTTAAAATAGCAGATAAATTTATAAAATCAAAAGGATTTCAAGGGTTGCCCCATTCTTTAGGGCATGGAATTGGTTTAGAAGTTCATGAGCACCCTTCTTTATCTTTAAAGAGCAAAGAAGTTTTAAAAGAAGGAATGGTGTTTTCTATAGAACCAGGAATTTACCTTTCTGATTTTGGAGGAATCAGGATAGAGGATTTGTTTGTTTTGGAAAAGACAGGATTAAGGCAATTGACAAAAAGCTCTAAAAATTTAATGGTATTATATTGATATGAAAAGTTGGAGTGAGCCTGCTGACAAAAAGCGCGTAAGTAAGACAGTTAAATCCCTTAAAGAAAACGGTATCGAAGCGGAATTTGTAAAAACTGGAGAAGAAGCCAAAAAAATGGTTTTGGATCTTATTCCGGAGGGAAGCGAAGTAATGACAATGAGCTCTGTTACTTTGGATACGATTGGTTTATCCGAAGAGATCAACAAAAAAGACAGCAGGTTTAAACCGGTGAAGGAGAAGCTCTATGCCATGGACCGCCAAAGTCAGGCTAAAGAGATGAACAGGCTGGGCGGGGCGCCGGAATATGCTTTGGGGAGCGTCCATGCAGTGACGGAAAACGGCAGTGTAACGATTGCTTCAAATACCGGAAGCCAGCTGGGGGCATATGCCTATGGTGCTTTAAAAGTTATTTGGGTAGTGGGCGCTCAAAAGATTGTCAAAGATACGGATGAAGGCGTTAAAAGAATTTATGAATATGTTTTGCCGCTTGAAGACAAAAGAGCTAAAAAGGCATACGGAATGGGTAGTAATGTCAGCAAACTTTTGATTATTAATAAAGAAATTCAGCCCGGGAGGATTAAATTAATTCTTGTGGGGGAGGCATTAGGCTTTTAAGTAAAGCCAAAAATTATTCAGTTTTTTATATGGTTTCCAGTTGGGGAAGTGATAGGTTTGGGTTATAACAACAGTGCCTTTTTTCAATTCTTTTTTTAATTTTTCCTCAAGTCTTGCAACGCCTTTATGCAGAAGATAAATATAGACAACATCAGCATCATTATATTTTTTGGAAAAAATATTTCCATGAATAAACTTTACGTTCCCACTTCCGATGCGGGAAGCTGATTTGAAACGGGAATATAGGACACGTAACAACGACTGTTCAATGCCTACGGCGCTTGCGCCCAATCTGGCTGCTGCAAAAACTACTCTGCCATCACCGGATCCAAGTTCATAAAATTTTCTACCCCTTTTTGTACAAGCCAACTTTAAAATTTGTCTGATTTGATCCATCTTGGTTGGCACATAAGGAGCATCAGTTCCCGCAAACCAGGAAAGGCCAATTAAGCAGCCAAGCAGTATTCCAGCTGAAATTATCAAAGTTATATCCATTTATTTTCTGAGCAGTTTTAACAAAAAAATCTTAATTGGTGTTAATCTGTCTATAACAGTAAAAGCTAGATAAACAGGCCAGTTAAATATCAAATCATATGTTCCGATATACTCTGTTAATTTTCCGCCATAGCCCATTTTAAATTTGTGAAATCCGTACCATGGATCTTTTAGGTCAGCATCAGGCCCCAATGCTCCCCACATGTCAAAATACTTAAGGTCTAATTTTTTTCCTAATTTAATTGCCTCCCATGCTGCCAAATTATTTGCCATTACTTCAGGGTGTGTTTTGGAAGATCCTCCGTAAGGATAATAAAGAGTATCTTTAAAATTTAAAAGCATCCAGGCGGTTAAAGGTTCTCCTTTGTAGCTTGCAATTAAAATTTTTGCCATACCCTCTTTTTTCAAAGTTTCCCATACTTTGCGGTGGTAATTCTGATTATGTCCGTGATATCCCTGTCTTTTGGTAGTCTCAAAATACAATTTTAAATAAATCTTAAAAGCTTCATTGTCTGTTTTTATTTCAACTTTCACTCCGTGTTTTTGGGCCACTTTAATGTTGTATCTGGTTTTAGGATGCATGTTTTTAAGAAGCTCAGCTTCGGATTTGGTAAGATCGAGTACAAAATTATATTTGGTAAATAATGGTTTTGGGGATTTCCTAAAACTCGTATCAGTGTTGTCATTCTGAGCATTGCGAAGAATCTCTGAACTTGTTTCAGAAGTGCTCGCATTCGCGAGAGATCCTTCACTATCGTTCAGGATGACATTTGGCTCAATTTTAATGAAAGCACATTTATTCTCTTTGCCGATTTTTCTTAAAGCTTCTGCAAATTCTTTATCCGGAGCAGGCCCTTTTGGTAAATAACCCACACACTGATTGGTAAAAGGGATTTTGCGCAAAGTTAGCTGGAAAGCATTTACCAGCTTACTATTTTGGTAAAGACCATACCTTAAAACAGGTATTCCTAAAGATTTTCTAAATTCCCCCCACTCAAAAGATTGGATTACATGAGTCACTGCTTTGTTATATTGAAACTTTTGTTTAGTAGTAATTGGCCTTAGGTTCATTGACCAATTATACTAGAAGATCTGAATTTTGGCTTGGGAACGCAGGGTTTGGAATTTTTCTGCAAAGAGTTGAGATAACTTTTGGCTTTTTATAGCATCTGTTGCTTCTTTTTGCTGTCCCGCAGAATCAGTGGCTTGAAGTTGTTCTCTGTTTTGTTCAATAAATTGATTTACTTCTTCTGCAGAGACAGTAGCTTCATTGGTATAAAGCTTCTCAATTGAGAGTTGTACTTTGATTTGCTGTCTGATGCTTTCTCTGGTTTGTCCCTGTTGAGAGAGTAGTGAATTTAAAGCTTCTGCTCCTCCGACGCTGGTTTCTATCTCGGAAATTTTTTTGGTTACTTCTTCATCGGTAGCTAAAGCATTATTTTTGGCAGCCTCTGTGAGTATTATTTTTTCATTAATCATCTGATTTAAAGTTTGGGTGCGGAACTGTTGATTTAATCGTGTCTGCAATTCTAAATTACTGACAAGTGACCCGTTAACTGTGGCAGCAACAAACCAGTCTTTTTTGAATATTGCCAAAAGTAATATTCCCAAAGCGATTAACAAAATATAAAAAGTCTTTGATTTTCTAAAATTTGTTACTTTGTCAGGAAGAATATTTAAGAAGTTGTTTAACTTACCTCCGGGTAAAACTGTTAAATTGTGTGCTTTTTCTGAAACTGTATATTTTTTTGAACTTACCACTTTACCCTTTACGCTTTTCCCTCTTATTGCCATTGGCCGATAATAACAGAAAAAAATATATCTTGGCAATAGTTAATTTATGTTATGATCAAATTATGCAAAAAGGATCTGCCCATCTTTTGCTAATCTTGCTCTCAGTTTTAGTTATATCAGTTGCGGCTGTATTCTTTTACACCAATCAAAACAAAGCTCAAAAATTTTTAAATGTCTCTCCTGTTGCTAGTGTTGCTGAAAAGAAGGTGGAAAATCAGCAACCCAAATATTCAGATGCTGATTTGGGCTTTGAATTTACTTATTCAAAAGACTTGACAGTTAAAAAAGACAGCGAAGAAGAATTTAATAAAAGAGGCAACGGGGATTTCAGGAAAAACTTTAAAGGTTATGTGGGTTATGAGCCTGCTAAGTTTTTAGGGGCTGCAACGGTTCTGGAAAAGAATGAAAATTTTGAAACAAACCCCTTCTCTATTTGGGTTTTTGAAAACCTCTCAGAGTTAAGTATTGATAAATGGTTTGACAACTACTGGTATTACCCCTTTGTTTGGGGTGTCTTTGATTATGCTTCAAAAACTCATATTGCTTTAGAACAAGAGGCTACCATTTCAGGTCAACCGGCAAAATCCAAAGTTGTGTCCTATCAACCCGGTAAACCAAAGTTTGTATATATTTCAAAAGATCAAAAGATGTATTTATTTAGAATAATAGGAGAAGAAGGAGAAAGAATTCTTTCAACTTTTAATCTAAAGTAGATAAATATCAACAAATCTGGCGCTCCAGCCTGCAGTACGGGCATCTTCAAAGCCAAGGTCAATGATGTTGCCCGTGATATTTCCGCCAGTATCACCCGCGACTGCTTTTCCATATCCTGGTACATAAATTTGGGTTCCCAGTTTAATAATAGCTGGGTCAACTGCAATAACGCCTTTGGTTACTCTAAGACCAATTGCAGTAATACCTCTCCCGTTGCAACCCATACAACCGGCGCCACCATCATAATGAGTAGCCCAGACTCGTAGTTTTTTCCAATACCGAACAGGCCCGTCCGCAGTGTCTAATATTTTCCAAACAATTTTAGTGCCTCTTAGTATCTTTTTATCTGTGACAGGAGTAGTCTCTACCGAAACAATTTCTTTTGAGTACACCTCGGGGGAGTAAGCAGAGCTTGCGACCTGACGGTCTTCAAAGCCCACCCCCGAGGTGGCTGACTTGGTGTAAGTTACTTTATATATCTTTATTTTTTTACCATCTTTTCCTTCTTCCAGTACTTTTTCTTCTCCTGCTTCAATTTCCGGGTCGTCCTCATAAACCACCTTTTTGGGTATCAATTCTGTCTCTTCGGTAAGTTTTTGAGTAAAAGAAGATTCAGTAATTACAGGCTGATCAATAGGTAAAACTTCAATTTGCGAAGAGGAAATTTCTCCTAAAACAGCAGAGGGTTGGGTGAAACTTTTGGCAAAAAATTGGACTCCGCCGCCCTGCGGGAGTAGCATACTGCCCAAGCGGCTTCGGCCGTCAGCACTATTGAAAAATCCATAGAACCTCACTCTCGCTCAAGGAGAATCGCGATGTTAGACACATTCAAGAAGGCAACGGCCGAAGCCATGCAGGCGATTGAAGAAGAAATGCGCGTCCGCCGCACAAAGGAGGTCTTTCTCCTTTTCGCGATGGGAAGCCAATACGACCACCTGATTTTCCAGGCGCTCAGCAAGCTTGGCGTTTATTGTCTTGTTGCCGACCCTGCGTCGGTTACGGCTAAAGACGTTGAAAAGCTTGGACCGAAGGGCATTATCGTTTCCGGCGGACCTACGTCCGTGGAAACGGAACCGCCTCCGTTCGATTCGAAAATCTTCGACCTTGAAATTCCCGTCTTCGGAATATGCCTCGGTTTTCAGAAATTTTTTATTCCATTGCTGCCGGAATCTTCATCGGCGCGGCGTTTTTTGAGGTCTT
>JACOXH010000009.1 GCA_016176415.1 Candidatus Daviesbacteria bacterium | reverse complement strand
GATTGAACAGGAAAAACGAGCAAAAGAGATAAGGATAAGGTTGGCTAAGTAAATTAGTTGACTTTTAGGATCAAATTAATTAATATTGACATTGTGCCTCCCAAAAAATGAGGGAGGCTTTTTGATAACAATGATAGATAAAAAGTTAAGAGAAGAAAAATTAAAAATGTGGAGAGATAATCTAAAAGAGCTTGAGAAGCAGCTTAAGGTTATTAATGAGAAAAAAGGCGCTGCGGCACAGGAAGGCGATTTATCTGAAAATGCTGCCTACACTCTGGCAATTGAGGATGCTGAAACAACCAGAGTCAGGATAGAGGAAATTAAGAAAATAATAAGAGATTTGGAGACAGGGAAATAATGGCTATTGTAAAAACGAAAAGAGATTTCCCGCTGGACAGGATCCGCAATATCGGCATTATCGCCCACATCGATGCGGGTAAAACTACAACTACAGAGCGGATCTTATTCTACACAGGCAGAACCTACAAAATAGGCAATATTGACGAAGGTACTACCGTTACTGACTGGATGGAGCAGGAAAGAGAGCGCGGGATCACTATTGTTTCCGCCGCAATTACTGCTTTCTGGACCGTAAAGAAAGGCCGGTTTGAAGGTGAGGAAATGAGGATCAATCTAATTGATACCCCGGGTCATGTGGACTTTACTGCTGAAGTGGAAAGGTCTTTAAGAGTATTAGACGGGGCAGTAATTGTTTTGGATTCTTCCTCCGGAGTGCAATCCCAGACAGAAACAGTCTGGAGACAGGCTAATAAATACAGTGTTCCTTTAATTGCCTTTTCCAACAAAATGGATGTGGTAGGCGCAGATTATGTGGCCACTATTCAGTCCGCAAGAGACAGATTAGGTGCCAATGCCATTGCCTATAATTTACCTATAGGTAAGGAAAATGATTTTAAGGGGGTAATTGATTTGCTTACTCAAAAAGCTTTGATTTGGGAAGGCGATGAAACCGGTGCCAAATTTCATGAAGCTGAAATACCCGCTGATATGGCAGAAGAAGTGAAAACTGCCAGAGAAAAACTGGTTGAGGAAATCGCGGGAACAGACGATGTGCTGATGGAAAAGTATTTGGGCGGAGAAGAAATCAGCGTTACAGATTTAAAGATGGCCCTTCGCAGAGCAGTTATAGCCAATAAAATTGTGCCGGTAATGGCAGGCTCTTCCCTTCGTAATAAAGGTGTTCAGCCAATGCTGGATGCAGTTGTGGAGTACTTGCCTTCGCCTCAGGATATAGGGATGATTACAGGTATTAATCCTACAACTGGTGAACAGGAAGAAAGAAAAAATGATTCTAGCGCACCCTTAGGAGCCTTGGCTTTTAAGATTCAGGTTGATCCTCACGTTGGAAAGTTAACCTATATCAGGGTTTATTCAGGAACTTTAAAAAGCGGCTCCTATGTTTACAATTCTACTAAACAAATCAGGGAAAGAATCGGCCGTTTACTTTTGATGCATGCCAACGACAGAGAAGAAATTGATGAGGCATATGCCGGAGAGATTGTGGCAGCGGTAGGACTTAAAGATACAGTGACCGGTAATACTCTCTGTGATGATAATGCGCCTATTATTCTTGAATCGATCTCATTTCCTGAACCTGTTATTTCTCTTGCTATTGAACCAAAGACAAAATCAGATCAGGAAAAATTGGGTTATGCGCTGCAACGGCTTTCTGAAGAGGATCCAACTTTCAGAGTTAAATCAGATCCTGAAACAGGGCAAACTATTATTGCCGGCATGGGGGAGCTGCAGCTTGAAATCTTAGTTGACCGGATGAAGAGGGAGTTTAAGCTGGAGGCTAATGTCGGACAGCCGCAGGTTGCCTATAAAGAGACTATTACGCAGACTGCTACCGGTGAGGGTAAATACATCAGACAAACCGGTGGTCGTGGTCAGTACGGGCACTGTTTGCTTAGAATTGAACCATTGCCCCGCGGACAGGGGAGAGAATTTGTTTCAGAAATTGTCGGTGGTGCAATTCCGCGGGAATTTATTGGTCCAATTGAAAAAGGTGTGATTGAAAAGGAAGACACAGGGATTTTGGCAGGTTATCCGGTGACTGACATTAAAGTTGCTGTATATGACGGATCTTTCCATGATGTTGATTCTTCTGAAATTTCGTTTAAAATTGCCGCCTCTTTAGGTTTATCTGAAGCAGCCAAAAAAGCTGACATGATTTTGCTTGAACCGATTATGAAGGTGGAGGTTACCACCCCTGATGAATTTTTGGGCGATATTATTGGTGATTTGTCTTCAAAAAGAGCCCAAATTTTATCTTCTGAAACAAGAGGAAATGCCAGGGTGGTAATAGCTTTGGTACCATTGGCTGAAATGCATGGTTATGCTACAGCTATCAGAAGTATGTCACAAGGAAGGGCAACTTATTATATGGAAGCAGACCATTATGAAACAGTGCCACAAAATATTACTCAAAAAATCATTGAATCATCCGGCTTCACCGGCCGCGTTGAGCATTAAATAGATTCATGATACTCTTAATACAAGATCCCTATTGTGTTTATTTTGAACTTTCACTCTCGGAGTATAGGTCTAAAGTTATGTCTTGACATGGCGTACGGAAAAGCGTACAGTTAACTTATTATGATTACAGTTTCTGCAACAAATGCGCGTAATAACTTATACGATCTTCTGGAAGAAGCCTCCAGTGGCAAAAAGATTGCCATTACTAATAAAGGTGAAACTAAAGCGGTTTTAATCAGTGCTGAAGAGCTTGCCTCCTGGGAGGCCACTATTGAAGTAATGTCTGATAAAAAATTGGTCAAAAGTATCAAAAGAGGCTTGGATGATATTAAAAAGGGACGGGTTGTTTCCTGGGAAGAAGTTAAAAAACAAGCAAAGCTAAAGTGACTAAGATTAATTTTTCTAAAGAAGCCCAGAAGTTTTTCCTTAAGCTTAATTCACCAGATCAGAAGAAAATCTCCAAAGCTATTGGTAAAATTATAAAAGATCCTTTAATAGGAGAAAAATTAAAAGGTGAATATGAAGGGTTATTTAAGCTTTATGCCTGGCCTTACAGAGTAATTTATAGCTTTGACCGCATAAAGAAAACAGTTTTAGTTGTAACTATTGGCCACAGGCAGGGAGTTTACAAATAACCTATTGCATTTTATTTCTGAATCTTGTATATTTATAAATGTTCCAGCTGAGCTAGCTGGATTTTAAAGGTAAAAATATGGCAGACGCAAAAAAATTTGATAGAAGCAAACCACACGTTAATGTTGGAACCATGGGTCATGTTGACCATGGCAAAACAACCTTAACTGCAGCTATTACCAAAGTCTTGGCAGATAAAGGTATGGCAGAAGCAAGATCAGTTGATCAAATTGATAACGCCCCTGAAGAAAAAGCCCGCGGTATTACCATCAATATTTCCCACCAGGAATACGAAACAGAAAAAAGACACTATGCCCACATTGACATGCCCGGACACGCTGACTACATCAAAAACATGATCACCGGTGCCGCTCAAACAGACGGTGCTATTTTAGTTGTTTCTGCTCCGGACGGCCCAATGCCTCAAACCAGAGAACATTTGCTTTTAGCAAGACAGGTGGGAGTTCCTGCAATTGTGGTATTTTTGAATAAAGTTGATATGGTTTCTGATCCTGAACTTTTGGATTTGGTTGAAGAAGAAGTCAGAGATTTGCTCAAGAAATATGAATATGATGCAAACTCTCCAATAATCAGAGGTTCTGCTAAAAAAGCTTTGGAAGGTGACGCTGAAGCAGTTAAAGCTATTGAAGATTTAATGGCTAAAGTTGATGAATGGATTCCAACCCCTGTCAGAGATGTAGATAAGCCATTCCTGATGGCTGTTGAAGATGTTTTTTCCATTAAAGGCAGAGGAACAGTTGTTACCGGAAGAATTGAAAGAGGTAAAGTTAAAGTTAATGAGGAAATTGAAATTGTAGGTATAAGACCAACTAAAAAGAGTGTTGTTACCGGTATTGAAATGTTTCACAAAATGCTTGATGAAGGTCAGGCCGGAGACAATGCAGGAATTTTACTCAGAGGTATTGAAAAAGATGATGTTGAAAGGGGTCAGGTTTTGGCCAAACCAGGTTCAATTACTCCTCACAGTGAATTTGAAGCACAGGTTTATATCTTGAGCAAAGAAGAAGGCGGAAGACACACGCCATTCTTCAAAGGTTACAGACCACAATTTTATATCAGAACTACTGATGTGACCGGTGAAGTTCAATTACCTGAAGGTGTTGAAATGGCTATGCCGGGAGACACAGTTAATATCAAAGGAAAGTTAATTACGCCAGTTGCTATGGAAGAGGGCTTAAGGTTTGCAGTCCGTGAAGGAGGCAAAACTGTCGGAGCCGGAGCTATTACGAAGATCATTGCTTAGTTTGTTTTTGTCATTCTGAGCGGAGCGAAGAATCTAAATTATATTCTTCATTTCATTCAGAATGACATTTTTAGTATAATGCACATTGAAAGGACTATATGCCAAGAGGAAGAATCAGAGTAAAACTGAAAAGCTATGATCACCGGGTGTTAGACAACACCTGTGAATCCCTTTTGGATACAGCCCTTCGCACTGGAGCCAAGATTGTCGGTCCCATACCTCTCCCTACAAAAAGAGAAAGAATGACGGTGTTAACCTCCCCTCATACAGATAAAGATTCAAGAGAGGCTTTTGAAATAAAAACTCACAAAAGAATGATTGATATTGTTGAACCCACCCAAAAAACTATAGATTCCTTAATGCACCTTGAGATCCCTGCAGGTGTTGATATTGAAGTAAAGATGTAGTCTTTGCTAAAATCTTCTTGTTATGGTCATTGCTTACAGAAATAAATTCCTTAAAGTTTTTGGTTTGTTTGTCGTATCGGTATTAGTACCCCTGTTATATGTGAGGGCCCTTATCAAAGCACTTAATTCTGGTAATTATGAGGGATTTCTATTTAATTCTTCGATAACCTTTTTTCTTATCATGCCGCTTATTTTGGCAGCGATAATATTTTATTACTGGAGTTGTTATTTGTTGGTTAAGGCTAAAGGGTATAGCGGCTGGTATACCTTAATAGGATTGATTAAAGTTTTTGGTTTTGCAATATTGTGCTTATTACCAGATAAACGCAAAAACAACCCCCCGGAGGGAACTTATGGATACAAAACAGCTTCAGTGAAAAATCAGATACCGTCCCAACAATCTGAAACGCAATCCAATAATACTTAAATTTATTTAATTCTTACTTGATTTTTTGCTTTTGTCATTACGAGGAGCGAAGACTAAATTTTGTCACCCTGAACGAAGTGAAGGGTATATACTTAGGCTTATACTCTTCGTTTCACTCAGGGTGACAATATAAATCTTCCCAGGTAGGGTTAAAAGAAGTTATCAAATTATCTTTTTTTATTCTCAACCAGCCTTTGATTTTCTTTTCAGCAGCTATGGCTTCATTCACATAAGTGAATTCCTGATAATATACCAATTTGTTTAAATTGTATTTTTCTGTATAACCTGGGATTAGTTTTTGTCTATGTTCCAAAACTCTTCTCTGTAAGTTATTGGTGATGCCTGTATATAACATCTTGTTATTTTTAGTGGTAAGCATATAAACAAAATAAGTTTTCATTGCTACTTAAATTATATCCTTCGGGCTTTGCCCTCAGGATGACAAACGATTAAAGTCATATACTTCATTTTTCTCGAAGAACTCAGAATGACAAAAATTAGTTGCATGCCGGCCGGCGTGCGTTCTAAATTACTGTGCCATGAAGTTGCTGACTTCAGTTAACCTTTCCTTAAAATCAACAAGGTTTTCAGGCCATAGTAAGAAAGAATTGTATTTTCTCTCTTTACCTTCTCCTTCAAAAGCTGACTCAGTAATCTTTAAGTACTTTTTGTTGTTGGAAGCTAACTTTACATCAAAAAAGAAAGTTCTTTTGCCAGCCCGGAGCATTGCGGATTTCAAACTTGGTTTTATCTCTTTTCCCATTTCTGATTACTCACCCCCTTTCCAAAATCTCTGATTCCATAATTAGATTACCCAAATAAAAACCAAATGTCAATAGGTCAATTTGTGCCCCTCGACTACGCTCGGGGCGTCGCTTCGCTCCGCTTGCAATTTAGGCTCGCTTCGTGTTACAATCGTTTTACATGACAAGATCAGGTTAAATAATTTAACCTAAATTTCAGTTGATCGCGCGTCGCAGAAACGATACGGCGGTTGTAGGCGAGATACTGAGTGAGCGTTCCAGAAATGGGCCTCACTCTTTTTGATGCTTTAAAATATGATAAACACATTGTTTGGAATAAAACAAAATATGACCAGCACTTATGACTCAAGGGGTCGCAGGGTTGGTGCCACTATAGTGGAGATTAAGCCTAATGCAGTAGTGCAAATTAAAAGTGTTTCCGGTAAAGACGGTTATGATGCGTTGCAGCTTGGAGTAGGCAGCAAAAAATCTGTCAGAAAGCCGCAGCTTGGGCACAGTAAAAAAGCCGGGCTTGAAGGCAAGATCCGCTGGTTTAGAGAAGTCAGGATTGAAGAGGGGAATCCCTCGACTACGCTCGGGACTATAGAGCCTGGAACAGAGATTAAACTGGACCAGGTTTTTTCAAGGGGTGATGCTGTGAAAGTTTCCGGTATTTCTAAAGGTAAAGGTTTTCAGGGAGGAGTCAGGCGCCACGGGTTTCATGGCGGTCCCAAAACTCACGGTCAGTCAGACAGGTTAAGAGCCCCCGGCGCTATTGGTTCAGGCACTACTCCGGGCAGGGTTTATAAAGGCAAAAAAATGGCAGGCCATATGGGGAATGCAAGAGTCAGTGCTAAGAATTTAGAAATAGTGGGTATGGATAAGGTGAAAGGTTTGCTTCTAATTAAAGGAGCTGTCCCCGGGCCTGTCGGAGCTTTGGTAGAAATTACTAAATTGGGCAGAATTAAAGGTTATACTCCTCCACCGGAAGAAAAGCCAGAAAGCCAACAAACAAATGAGCCAGCAGTTGAATCTGCTGAAGTTACGACTACTGAAACACCAACCGAGGAGGTAAAAGAAAATGCCGAGGGTTAAAAAGGAAGCACCAGTTAAAAAAGAGCCAACAGTAAAAGTCTTAAAACCAAGGACTGTAGCTTCTAGCGCACCGAAAAAGGCAGTCTCTGTTAAATCAGAATCTGTAGGTTTATCTGTTCCCCTTTACTCTTTGGCTGGCAGAGAGTCCGGTACTTTGGCTTTACCAAAAGAAGTTTTTGGTCAGAAGGTAAATAAAGATTTGCTTTCTCAAGCTATCAGAGTTTATTCCGCCAATAAGAAAACCTTTACAGCTTCTACTAAAACCAGAGGTGAGGTAGAAGGTTCAACAGCCAAAATCTTCAGACAAAAAGGAACAGGCAGAGCAAGGCACGGTGCCGTAAGAGCTCCTATTTTTGTAGGCGGAGGAATTGTATTTGGTCCTAAGCCAAGAAAAGTGAAGTTGTCTATGCCTCAAAAGATGAAAAAGGCAGCCTTAATTTCAGCTTTATCTTCCAAAGCCGCTGACAAGAGCGTTTTTGGTGTAAGCGGTATTGAAAAAGCTTCAGGTAAAACTAAAGAGGTGGTTAAATTGATTAAACAAATAGGGATTAAAGGCGCTTTAGTGGTAACAGAAAAAAAACTGGATAATGTTGCCCGCGCCGGCAGAAATATCCCCGGAGTCAGTGTTTTATCAGTCAGCCAGCTAAATGTTTATGAAGTACTCAATCACCAGTCTTTATTGGTAAGTAAAGAAGTTTTGGAAGTTTTAGGTAAAAAGGAGATTAAGCAATGATAGTTTTGAGAAGACCAGTTATTACCGAGAAGTCGATGAAATTGGCTCAAAACGGTTTGTATACTTTTGTAGTCGACAAAGACGCAACTAAACCGGTCGTAGCAAAAGAGGTGGCAGAGAGATTTAAAGTGAAAGTTTTGGAAGTTAAAATTGTCAATATTTCAGGCAAAGAAAAATCTCAAAAAAGAGTAAGAAAGACTTTTGAAACTAAAGGAGTAAAAAAAGCTTTGGTGCAGGTTAAAAAGGGAGAAAAAATTGCCCTTTTTGAAACTCCCAAAGAAGAGGAGGTTACAGTGACTACAGCAGAAGGTGAACATATAAACATAAAAGAGAAAAAAGATATTTTAGGCAGGACTAAGGTAAAGGTGGAAAAAAGCGCAGTAGGAGCTGCGCCAACTACTCAAAGAAAGGTGATAACGGGTAAATAATATGAAAAATATTGAAGGCATAAAACAACTAAAGACATTACTGAAAAAACATTCAGGCAGGTCGTCCGGAGGTATGGTTACAGTCAGAAGTCAGGGTGGCAGACATAAAAGGTACTGGCGAGAAATTGATTTTAAAAGAAATAAATTTGGCGTGGCAGGTGAAGTTGTCAGTTTAGAATATGATCCAAACAGAAATGTCAAAATTGCTGCCATAAAGTATCAAGATGGCGAATACAAATATATTCTGGCTCCCAAGGGGTTAGAAGTAGGCAGTAAAGTGGTATCGGGCGATAAGGTAGAAACAAAAGACGGGAATGCTATGAAGCTTAAAAATGTTACTATTGGTACTTTGGTGCACAATGTGGAGCTTACGCCTGGTAAAGGGGGACAGTTGGGCAGAAGCGCAGGAGTAGCTTTGCAGCTTTTGGCCAAAGAAGGTCAATTTGCCCATTTGAAAATGCCTTCAGGAGAGGTTAGAATGATACCTTTGGATTGCCTGGCTACCGTCGGCACTTTGGGTAATGAAGAGATCAGGCAAAGAGTGTTGGGCAAGGCAGGTACTTCCCGCCACATGGGGATTAAACCAAATGTCAGAGGTGTTGCTCAGGATCCTGATTCTCATCCGCACGGTGGAGGAGAAGGAAGGTCAGGGATTGGAAGGAAGAGTCCGATGACAAAATATGGCAGGAAGGCTGTCGGGAATACCAGAAATAAGAAAAAATGGACAAGCAGATACATAATTAAAAGGAGAAGAGCATGAGTAGAAGTATAAAGAAGGGCCCTTATATTGATGAAAAGTTAATGAAAAAAGTCATGGCTCAAAAGGCAGGAGTGCCGAAGAGTCCGATTAAGACATGGGCAAGAAAGTCGCAAATTCCTCCTGAATTTGTGGGACATACTTTTTTAGTCCATCAGGGAAAGAATTTTGTGACTGTTTTTGTTTCAGAATCAATGGTTGGTCAAAGACTGGGGGAATTTGCTCCCACCAGGAAATTCCACGGCCACGGAAAGGTGACAGAGAAATCAACTGCTAAAACATAAGATTCTCTGTCATCCTGAGCGACCGAAGGGAGTCGAAGGATCTAATTATGGAAATAACAACTATACAAAAATTTTTACATACCAGCCCGAGAAAACTACGCCTTGTAGCTGATATGGTCAGAAAGATGAGGCCTGCCAGATCTGTGGATGTTTTGAGGATGACTCCTAAAATGGCAGCTGTAGATATGGTCAAAGCTTTAGAAACAGTGTTGGCTAATGTCAAGCAAAAAGGCTTGGACGCAGACAGTCTTGTTTTCAGGACTATCGAAGTTAACGAAAGCATGAAAATGAGAAGATTTAGAGCCGGCACAAGAGGAAGAGTGAGACCGTTTAAAAGAAGAATGAGTAATATTAAAATCGTCCTGTCAGATGAGCAGAGTCAAGAGTCAAGAGCCAAGAGTCAAGTAAAAAAAACAGAAACGGCCAAAGAGAAGAAAGGAGAAAAATCCTAGACTCTAGATTCTAGAGACTAGTCACTAGTTATGGGACAAAAAGTTCATCCGGTAGGATTCAGAATGGGAATTGGTGCTCTCTGGCAGTCGCGCTGGTTTGCCCGCGGCAGCAAATATCAACAATATGTCAAAGAGGATTTAAAGATCAGAGAGTTGCTGCTTAAAAAACTGCGCCCGGCAGGAGTAGCTAATGTGGAAATAGAACGGGCAGTAAATAAACTGAAAATATTAATACAAGTTTCCCGCCCCGGAGTTTTAATAGGCAGAGGCGGAGCAGGTTTGACAGATTTGAAAAAGTTTTTGATGAAAGAGTTAAAGGTTAAAAATGATAATAGTTTGGAAATTGCTCCAATGGAGTTGAAAGCTGCAGATTTGTCAGCATACTTGGTAGCCCAATCTGTAGCCGAACAGCTGGCCCGCAGGCTGCCAGCTCAAAGAGTAATGAATCAGGCAATTGAGAGAGCTATCAGAAGCGGAGCCAAAGGAGTTAGAGTGGTGTTATCCGGAAGAATCGGCGGAGCAGAAATTGCCAGACGTGAGTGGAAGAGTCAGGGTACAATGCCGCTTCATACTTTAAGAGCCAATATAGACTTTGCAGCTTATCCGGCAATGACTAAGTCGGGATATGTGGGAGTTAAAGTGTGGATAAATAAGGGAGAAGTTGAGATATGAAACATGTAGTTTTATCAACCTTGCGATTTTGGCAAGGCCAAAATCTTAAAGGAGAGATGGAGATATAATATGGGATTACTGCAGCCAAAAAGAACTAAACACAGAAAAGCTTTTAAAGGAAAAAGAGGCGGGATAGCAACGAGAGGTAATGTTTTAAACTTTGGTTCTTTTGGGTTAAAGGCTATGGAAGCAGGATTTATTTCTGCCAGACAACTGGAGGCAGCCAGACGCGCTATGGCTCATTTTACCCAAAGAGGCGGACGTATTTGGATAAGGGTTTTTCCGGATAAGCCTATTACCAAGCATCCTGCAGAATCAAGAATGGGTTCGGGTAAGGGTGATGTGGAAGGTTATGTGGCAGTGGTTAAACCTGGACAGTTAGTTTTTGAAATGGGGGCAGTGGGTAGAGAAATTGCTCAGGAGGCATTAAGATTAGCTGCTCATAAATTGCCTGTTGATACTAAATTTGTGGAGAAAATATAGAGATGAAAAAGAATGATTTTGTACAAACTAAAGGGTTAGATGTAAAAGAATTAATCGTTAAGGTTAAGGCATTAAGGGAAGAAATTGCCAATTTAACACTGGATAAAAATATGAAAAAGATGAAGGATTTAAAGACAATTTTCAAAAAGAGAAAAGAAATCGCGCAGATGTTGACATTAATAAGACAGAAAGAGCTTCTTTTAAAATTAGAGTCAAGAGTCAAGAATCAAGAGTCAAGTAAGCAAAGCCCTTTACAGGGTCGTGACTTGCGATCTAAAGATTTAAAAGACGTATCAAAAGCAAGAAAGGAGAAATCTAGTCACTAGACTCTAGCGACTAGTCACTAACTCATGATAGGTAGAGTAGTTTCGACAAAAATGAAAGGCGCAGCTACAGTTTTAGTAGAGAGAGTAGTGACGCACCCGTTATACAAAAAGACATTTATCAGAAGTAAAAAATATCTGGTTGATGATGTTTTGAGTACCAAAGATGGAGATATAGTGGAAATTGTCAAAGTGAAACCAATCTCTAAAAATAAACATTGGAAAATAACGAAAGTAATAGGTAAAGACTTGGCAGAGATAATAGAGTCCGCTCAAAAGCAGGCAGCAGAAGCAGCAATTGCAGAAGTAATGCCAGAAGAGAAAGAAGAGTCTAGGGTCGAGAGTAAGCAAAGCTTGCGACCTGACGGTCTTCAAGAGTCAAGTAAAAAAGTTAATAAAGAAGTAGTAAAAGTAAGAAAGGAGAAGACTAGTCTCTAGACTCTAGCGACTAGTCACTAACTAAATGGTACAACACAGAACAATATTAACAGTAGCAGATAACAGCGGAGCCAAAAGGATTCAGGTAATTCAGCCTTTGGGTGGTTCCAGAAAAAGAAAAGCCACTTTGGGACAACTTGTAGTGGCAGTAGTCAAAGGTGCTGATCCAAATGGTCAGGTCAAAAATCATGAAGTAATAAAAGTGGTAATAGTGAGAACTAAAAAAGAGGTCAGACGCCCTGACGGTTCGTATATCAAATTTGATGATAATGCCGGGGCCGTAGTTGATAATGAGGGGAATTTAAGAGCAACCCGTATCTTTGGGCCGATTGCAAGAGAAGTAAGAGACGCAGGCTATACCAAAATTATCTCACTAGCGCAGGAAGTGTGGTAAATATTATGAAAATTAAAAAAGGAGATAAAGTAAAAATATTGTTAGGAAAAGACAGAGGTAAAGAAGGCAAAGTTGAGTTTGTTTTGGGTAAAGAAAAAAAGGTTTTTGTTACAGATGCAAATCTATACAAAAGACATGTTAGAAAAATGAAAGGTATGGAAGGTGGAATTATAAGCATACCTAAACCTATGAATATTTCTAACGTTGCTTTGATCTGTCCAAACTGCAACAAAGCAACCAGAGTAGGGTTCAAGATGGAAGGCAGTGAAAAATTTAGAATTTGCAAGTTGTGTCAAAAGGAGATTGTATATGGCGCAAAGGCTTAAAGAAAAATATATGACAGAAGTCAGAGAAAAATTACAAACTGAGCTTGGTTTGAAAAACCGCCTGGCGGTTCCCCGCGTCAGCAAAGTGGTAATTAGTATAGGATTGGGAGAAGCAAAAGAGAATGCAGGAGTTCTGGACAAAGTAAAGGTATATCTGGCACAATTGGCTGGACAAACTCCTGTAGTAACAAAAGCTAAAAAATCAGTGGCTGCTTTTAAAGTAAGCCAAGGTCAGCCGATTGGTATGATGGTGACTTTAAGAGGTGACAGGATGTATGCTTTTTTAGATAAATTGGTAAGCATTGCCCTGCCAAAGGTGAGAGATTTTAGAGGTATATCTGATAAATCTTTTGATCAGAGCGGTAATTTAAACATAGGGCTTAAGGAACAGACTATTTTTCCTGAAGTTGATTATAAAAGTGTGGACAGAACAAGGGGTTTGGCGGTTACTATTACGACCACTGCTAAAAGCAGAGAGGAAGGCAAAAAACTGCTGGAAATGCTGGGAATGCCTTTTAAGCAGGGTTTACCTTTAGCTGAAGCAAAAGGTAGGAGTTAATATGGCAAAAGTTAGTAATATTGTTAAAACTAAATTTAAATATGAAGTACAAAAAAGAAACCGCTGTATGAGGTGTGGCAGGTCAAGAGGATTTATGAGAAAATTTGGTCTTTGCAGATTATGCTTTAGAGAAATGGCGCACATGGGATTATTACCCGGTGTAAAGAAAGCGAGTTGGTAATATGGATAATATCGGAGATGCATTAATCAGAATAAAAAATGGCTATATGGTTGGTAAGCTTGAGGTGGAACTGAAGTTTTCCAAACTGATTTTGAAGCTAATGAAACTGTTGCAAAAAGAGGGTTATCTGGAAAGTGTTTTGCAAAAAGATAAAAGCATTACAGTGACTTTAAAATACAATATGAGAACTCCGGCCATTACTGATGTCAAAAGAGTGTCGCGCCCATCTTTAAGGGTTTACAAAGGCGCAAAAGATTTACCTGCTGTATTGAACGGTTTGGGGATTGCTGTAATTTCCACACCAAAAGGTTTGATGACTGATAAAGAAGCGCGAAAAGCAAAAACAGGAGGAGAGGTACTAGTCCTCGTTTGGTAATATGAGCAGAATCGGAAATGCACCTATTGTAATACCTGCCGGAGTTGAAGTTTCTGTGAGCGGTCACATGGTAACTGTGACCGGTCCAAAAGGAGTGTTAACTTTAAATGTTGACCCTGTGATTTCTGTTAAGATGGAAGAGGGTCAGGTGCTGGTTAAAAGAAAAAATGATTTAAAAAGAGTTAAAGCTTTGCACGGTTTAAGCAGAAATTTAATTGCCAATATGATTACAGGAGTGACTAATCTATGGACTAAGAGTTTAGAGTTGGTGGGAGTAGGTTTTAGAGCACAACTTAACGGGAATAAACTGGTTTTAAATGTAGGTTATTCCCATCCTGTGGAAGTAGAAGCTCCTGAAAATATTACCTTTGAAGTAGCTGACAATACTAAGGGTGCCTCCGGCACTAAAATTAAGGTTTCGGGAATAGATAAGGCATTAGTGGGTCAGGTAGCGGCCAATCTTAAAAAGGTTAGGATTCCTGATGTGTATAAAGGCAAAGGTATAAGGTATGAGGGTGAATATATCAAAAAGAAAGCTGGAAAGAGCGCCAAAGTTGGTGCTGCAGGAGCAGGAGGGGCGAAATAATTTTCAAGAAAATTATGAAAAAAGAATCAAGGTTAAAAAAACATTCTAAGATAAGAAAACGTATTACCGGAACCAGTGATAGGCCCAGGCTTTCAGTGTTTCGTTCCGGCAAGCATATCTATGCGCAAATTATAGACGATGCAACAGGTAAAACGCTGGCGGCAGAATCTGATTTAAAGATGAAGGATTTACAAAAAAGCCAAAAAGCCTATGAAGTAGGTAAACAGTTGGCAGAGAAAGCTGTAAAGCTAAAAATTAAAAAAGTAGTGTTTGACAGAGGCGGATTTTTATATCATGGCAGAATTACCCAAGTGAGCAAAGGCGCAAGAGAAGGGGGGCTTGAGTTTTAATGAAACCTATGGAAGTGCAACAAGAATATTTTGAAAGAGTGGTACAAGTTAACAGAGTCTCCAAAAAAACCAAAGGTGGAGATAAAAGGTCGTTATCAGTTTTAGTGGTGGTGGGAGATAGAAAAGGAAGAGTAGGGGTTGGTTTGGGTAAGGCTGCTGAAGTGCAGGCAGCGGTACGCAAAGCTACTTCTTACGCTAAAAAGCATTTAATCACTGTTCCTTTAAAAGGAAGAACTATTCCCCACACGATTTTAGTTAAAAACGGTGCGGCTGAAGTGCTTTTAAAGCCTGCGCCGGTAGGTACAGGAGTTATTGCAGGAGGAGCAGTCAGGGTGGTAGTGGAAGCTGCAGGCATTCATGATATTGTTTCAAAGATTTTGGGAACCAAAAACCAAGCTTCCAATGTTTATGCCACTTTGGAGGCTTTGGGAAAATTAAAAAATATTAAGAAAGAAGTATGAAACTAAGCGAACTTAAAAAAGTTAAAGTGAGAGTAAATAAAAGATTAGGAAGAGGCTTAGGATCCGGAAAAGGGAAAACAGCCGGACGGGGCACCAAAGGTCAGAAAGCCAGAGGAAAAATTCCTGCAACATTCACCGGTGGCTTGCCTTTATACAAAAAATTACCTTTAAGGCGGGGAAAAGGTAACTCTCCGGTATCTTTAAAACCAAAATTGGTAAAACTTTCTCAATTGAGTGTTTTTAAAGATAAAACTATTGTGGATTTGGCAAAGTTGGCAGAAGAAAAAATCATCTCTCAAAAAGATGCAAAAGTAGGTGTTAAAATTTTAGGTAACGGGGAAATCAATACTGCTTTAACTGTGATGCTGCCCGTATCAGAAAGCGCAAGAAAGAAAATTGAAAAATCAGGCGGAAAGGTGACGGATGTCTAATTTGCTGTCCCCGATAATTAATGCTTTCAAGATTGCAGAACTACGCAGGAAAATAATCATAACCGTCATTTTAGTTATCATTTTTAGAATTACCGCCCACATTCCGGTATCAGGAGTGGATTTGGCAGGACTGCAGCAATTATTTTCTTCAAATCAATTTTTGGGTCTTCTGGATATTTTTTCAGGAGGAACGCTGGCTAATTTTTCTGTGATTTCTTTAGGGTTAAATCCGTATATCAATGCTTCAATTATTTTCCAGCTTTTGACAATGATCAGTCCAAAGCTTGAGGCTTTATCTAAAGAAGGAGAAGCAGGCAGACAAATGATTAATCAATATACCAGATATCTGACGGTACCCCTGGCACTGCTTCAGGCAATCGGCATGTTTGTGCTGCTGAAAAATCAGGGGATTATTTCTGTGATCAGCCCTTTACAGATAACCTCCATTATTATCGGAATGACTGCAGGTACTATATTTTTGATGTGGCTGGGAGAGCTTATTACGGAGTATGGTATTGGTAACGGAATCTCACTTTTAATTTTTGCAGGAATTGTATCGCGCGTGCCAATTGTTTTAACCCAAACTGCATCGGTTGTTGACCAGACACAGATTTTAAATATTGTTATATTTTTGGTTTTGACAGTACTGACTGTAGCAGGAGTGGTATTTGTAAATGAAGGAAGAAGGCAAATTACCGTACAGTACGCCAGAAGGTTTGTGGGAGGCAGGCAACTGGGAGCGGGCGCTCAAACATATTTGCCTTTAAGGGTAAATCAGGCCGGAGTTATTCCTATTATTTTTGCCGTATCTTTGGTATTAGTCCCCTCTTTTGCCGGATCGTATTTGGCAGGGTTAAATCAACCTCAACTTGCTTCTTTCGGCAGAGTGATGGCTGAAAATTTTAACCCCGGCAATTTGGTTTATAATTTAGTTTACTTTACATTGGTGGTAGGCTTCACTTTCTTTTACACTGCGATCATCTTTAATCCCACCAAAGTTGCTGATGAGATTAAAAAATACGGAGGGTTTATCCCCGGTATCAGACCTGGTACTCAAACTGCAGCTTTTTTAAATTATATTATGGTAAGGGTTACTTTGGCAGGAGCTCTGTTTTTAGGCGCCATCGCTATCCTGCCTTCAATTGCTTCCGAAGTAACAGGAGTTCAAACTTTAGTAATAGGAGGCACAGGACTTTTAATCGTGGTTTCAGTGATTTTGGATACTGCAAAACAGTTTGAAAGTAAGCTGATTGAAAGAAGTTATAAGGCATTTGCAAGAAGATGAAAATATTGTTAATTGGTCCTCAAGGCAGCGGCAAATCAACTCAGGCAGAGTTTTTGGCTCAGTTTTTAAACATTCCTAAAATCTCAACAGGTGATATTTTCAGACAAATTGCTACTGAAGACTCTGAAAACGGTAGAAAGGTCAGAGAAATTCAAAATTCGGGGAAATTGGTTGATGATGAAACAACCGCCAGGATTGTAGAAGAAAGATTAAAGCAGGAAGATGCGGCAGGCGGTTTCATTATGGACGGTTACCCCAGAAATATCAGACAAAAAGATTTATTTGATCCTCATTTTGAAAAAGTTTTTTATCTGAAAGTACCTGATTCTGAAGTAACCAAAAGAATGTTAGCGCGTGGCAGAGCAGATGATACTCAGGAAAGTATAAAAATGCGTCTTAATTTATATTACCAGCAAACTAAACCTTTGTTAGATTATTATAAATCGCAGGGGATATTGACAGAAATTAACGGTATGGGTAGCGCAGGGAAGATTCAAGATGAAATCAGAAAAAATATTTCAAAATGAAAGTAAATAAATTCGTTCCTAAAGGAGTAAAAAACAGTTACGAGCAGAAATTAATGAGACAGTCAGGGGTAATTGCGGCCAAAGCGCTAAAAAGGTCTTTAGAAAGTATTAAGGTTGGGGTAACAGAGCTTGAAGTTGATAAAGAGGTAGAGAAAGAGATTTATAAAAACGGTGGGGATATTTCTTATAAAACTGTACAGGGTTACCAATATGCAACTTGCATTACTGTAAATGAGGAGGTGGTGCACGGAATCCCTGCTGACAGAAAGTTTGAGGGCGGTGATTTAGTAAGTGTGGATTTGGCAGTTATGTATAAAGGCTGGCATACAGATTGCGCTTGGAGTATCTTAGTAGAAGAAAAAGGGGAAATAGACAGCGACAGAGAAGAAAAAATAAGATTCTTACAAGTCGGAGAACAGGCGCTTCGGGATGGTATAGATCAGGCAACAGAAGGCAATAGGGTAGGTGATATTTCAGCAGCAATTCAAAAAAGAGTGGAAGAGGCAGGCTATAGCGTGGTAAGAAGCCTGGTAGGGCATGGGGTAGGTAAGTCTTTACACGAGGACCCGGAAATTCCGGGCTTTGGAATAAAAGGAAAAGGACATCTTTTAAAGAGTGGTATGACTTTGGCAATAGAGGTAATTTATACTAAAGGCGATCATGAAGTCGTTTTGGGTCAGGATGGCTGGACTTTTAGCTCTGCGGACGGATCCTGGGGAGGGTTGTTTGAGATGACGGTAATTGTGGGAAAAGAGGGGGCTGAGGTTTTAACAGACTGGAAAAATGCATGACAATGTTATGGGTTGTAAACGCAGGCTGATTTTGCTAAAATACTTGAATTCAAAGATATGGTAGGAGATGTGATTGAGGTAGAGGGTAAAATAAAAGAAGTTTTGCCTAATACTTTATTTAGGGTAGAAATTGACAAAAGTAATGACGTGCCCGAGCTAATAGGGCGGGTGATTCTTTGTCATATTTCAGGGAAGATGAGAATGCATTATATCAGGCTTTTGGAAGGAGATAGAGTTAAGATTGAAATGAGTCCAAGGTATGATTTGGACAAAGGAAGGATTACTTTTAGGTTGAAATAAGAACCTCCGCCAATAGCGGAGAACCTTGAATTTTTGGGAAAAATATAATTATGAAAGTACAGGCATCTATTAAAACTCGTTGTAAATTTTGTAAAATAGTCAAGCGCGAAGGCATTTTATATGTCATCTGCCCGCGTGACTCAAGACATAAGCAAAGACAAGGATAAAATATGGCTAGGATTGCAGGAGTTGATTTGCCGGAAAATAAAAGAGTGGATATTGGACTTACCTATATTTTTGGTATAGGGAGGTCTAATGTGAAGTTGGTTTTAAAGGATACTGGTATAGATGAGGCAAAAAGAGTAAAAGATTTAACAGAGGAAGAAATTAATAAATTACAAAAAAGCGTGGAACAGTTTAAAGTAGAAGGAGATTTAAGACAGGAAACTGAACAAAACATTAAAAGATATGAAGAGATTGGTAATTACAAAGGTATAAGACACAGAAAAGGTTTACCAGTCAGAGGTCAGAGGACCAGATCCAATGCCAGGACCAAAAGAGGGAAGAGGAAGACTGTGGGAACGGTTAGAAAAGAAGTGGTGGCAGCCACGGGTGGCCCAACAGCAGGCAAAGGAGGAGCAAAGTAATGGCAAAAAAACAGATAAAGATAAAACAAGTTAAGAAAACAGAGAAAAAAGTTACCAGTGGTAGAGTTTATGTGACTGCTACTTTTAATAATACTCTGGTTACTTTAACAGACATAAAAGGTGCAACTTTGGCCTGGGGTACTTCCGGAGCAGCAGGTTTTAAAGGGGCAAGAAAAGCTACACCATTTGCTGCCATTTCTGCCATGGAAAAAGTAGCCGGAAAAGCCAAAGAATTTGGAATGAATGCTGTTGAAGTTTATATCAAAGGCCCGGGGCCTGGCAGAGATGCCACAATTAAAGCCCTAAGAGGAGCAGGTATTAATATCACTATGATTGCGGATGTAACACCCATTCCTCATAACGGACCAAGGCCCAAGAAAAGGAGAAGAGTCTAATGGCAAGATATACTGGTCCTAAGAGAAGACTATCAAGAAGGGAGGGTATTGCCTTGTTTGCAAAGGATGCAAAAAGTATCGATAAAAAAGGCGCGATTCCTCCCGGTCAGCATGGTTTAGGCAGAAGACGCAGGATATCAGAGTATGGTACACAGCTTAGGGAAAAACAAAAAGCCAAAAGAATTTTCGGTATTTTGGAAAAACAATTCAAAAGATATTTTGAAAAAGCGTCTAAAGTGAAAGGTGCTACAGGTTTAGCTTTACTACAGTCTTTGGAAACAAGACTTGATAATGTAGTTTACAAATTAGGATTTGCCCAAAGCAGAAATGCCGCCAGACAATTCGTCAGCCACGGACATATTAAAGTTGACGGTCAAAAAGTGAATATTCCCTCCTATAAAGTGGGTATTAATCAGACTATTGAAATCATTGCAAAAATGAGAGATAATACACAGGTTAAAAAGAGTTTAGAGGATTCCTCGACCTTGCCGGAGTGGTTGGAAAGAAAAGCCACCGTAGGCAAGGTTTTAAGAATTCCTAATCGGGACGAAATGGAGCAATCTATAAACGAGCAATTAATCGTTGAATATTATTCTCGTTAATATATAATTGCGAGATTAGTCCAAAAAATATTATGTTTAAAATTAAAGCACAACAAGAAGAAGGAAATTCTGCCCGTATTGTGATTGAACCTCTTGAAGGAGGATTTGGTCATACAATCGGAAACTCTCTAAGAAGAGTGCTTTTGACTAGCTTACCGGGGTCTGCTATAACTTCTGTAAAAATTGACGGAGTTTCCCACAGATTTTCCACCATAGAGGGAGTTTTAGAAGACGTAATTGAGATAATGTTAAATCTTAAAAAGATCCGTCTTAATGTTCATTCTGACAATCCGGTTAAATTAAGTGTAAAAGCAACAGGCAAAAAGGAAGTTAAAGCCCGTGATTTGGAAATTACCGGAGATGCAGAAATTGCCAACCCCGATGCTCATATTGCTACTTTAACTGATCCAAAATCTAAATTAAACATTGAAATGGAAGCTTCTCAGGGAAAAGGATATTCAGTAGCTGACGATCGTAAAACAAGCGAGATAGGGCTTATTTCTGTGGATGCTTTATTTAGTCCTGTTGTAACAGCTAATTATGATGTAGAGCCTACCCGTGTTGGCAGAAGAACAGATTTTGATAAATTACTTATGGATATAACAACTGACGGAACTATTACCCCACTGGAAGCAGTAAATAAGGCAGCCAAAATCCTCTCAGATACTTTCCATAATGTCTTTGAGCCGGTAATTGAAGAAGAAGCAGAAGATACAGGATCCAAAATTTCTGAAGAAGTTTTGAAACTTACTATTGAAGAGTTAGATCTTCCTGTAAGAATAACCAATGCCTTAAAGGCCATAGAAATAAATACCATTGAAGATTTAATAAATACCCCAAGACAGGTGCTGTTGAAAGCCAAAAATTTGGGAACAAAATCCATTGGTTTAATTTCCGATAAGTTAAGCGAGAGGGGGTTGTCTTTGCGTGAGGCATAGAGTTTATGGTAAACACCTTGGCAGAGATAAAGATGAACGCAAATCCCTCTTTAAGGGGTTAGTTTACTCTCTTTTTCTTCACGGTACTATTCAGACTTCCCAAACTAAAGCTAAAGCAATAAAAGGGTTAGTTGATAAAATAGTAAATACAGCTAAAAGCAAAAGGCAGGATCAGCTTAGGTCTTTGGTTCCTGATAAAAGGATCGCCACAAGATTAACAGAAGAAATACTTCCTAAATTAAGCAATAAAACTTCAGGTTATACCAGTTTGGTAAAAATGGGAACAAGGCCCGGAGATCAAACAATGATTATTAAGATGAGCCTGATTGGAGTAGAAAAATTAAAGCCCTTTAAGAAAGAAGTATCAAAAGAAGGAAAAGTATCAAAAGTATCAGAGGCGAAAACAGAACCAGTTAGGAAAGAAGCAACAAAGAAAGTTCCTGCAAAAAGAAAGGTTGTTAAAAAATGAGTACTAATGTTGTGTCGGCTAAACATATTAAAAGAGAAACGCACACTATTGATGCCAAAGAAAAAGTATTAGGCAGACTGGCTACAGAAATTGCCACTATTTTAATGGGTAAGAAGAAGCCTGCTTTTGTGCCCTACCTTGATATGGGGGACTTTGTTATAGTAACCAATGCCAGTAAAGTAAAAGTTACAGGTAAAAAGTCTCAGGATAAACTTTACAGACGCCATTCAGGTTACCCCGGGGGGTTAAGAGAGGAAACTTTTGAAAAGATGTTAGATAGAAAACCTGAATTCATTATTGAGCATGCTGTTAAAGGAATGTTGCCAAATAACAGATTAGGTAAACAGATGATTAAAAAATTAAAGGTATACTCTGGAGAGGAGGTTAAATAAGCTGGGTGAAATCATTGGCGAGATCCTTCGCTAATCGCTCAGGATGACAAACAAATTTAAAAAATTATAATTTGCTTGTCAAATGATTATGGCACAATCGTCAACCAATGTAGTAGGGAGAAGAAAAGAAGCAGTAGCAAGGGTCAGGGTAACTTCGGGTAATGGCCAGATTACTGTTAACGGAAAACCTGTTGCTGAATATTTTGCAGGCCCGGTATCGCAAAAGAAATATTTAAGACCTTTAGAAGTAAGCAAGCTGACAGGTAAATATGCAATTTCAGTAATAGTGTCAGGTGGGGGGCAGATGTCACAACTTGATGCAACAACTTTTGCCATTGCCAGAGGATTAGTTAAAGCAAGTCCTGACTCAAGATCAGCTCTAAAGAAAGAAGGGCTGCTAACTCGTGATGCCAGAGTGAAAGAAAGAAGAAAATACGGTAACGCTCAAAAAGCCAGAGCAAAGAAGCAATCTCCAAAACGATAATACTTACAGCATAATCCAGTAAATTAACCAGACGGTTAGAAAAAATAGAGAAAAAAAGATCGTTAAGCCTCCCGAAAGTCCAAATTTGTTCTTTTTAAAAGAAAAAATACCTAATATAACTTGTGAAATTTCAATTGGATAAGTATTAAATGCCTGCCAATACCAGGAAGGGGTCCTTGACAGATCCTTTTTTACAAGTAAATCTGAGAGAAAATTATGGACACCCCTATCCTGCATAATATCGCGTACCAAGTGTATGGAGAAAAAAAATATTACCCCGAGTAACCAATATTTTTGCCACTTTTTCATATAACAAGTTTAACATAGGAGTGCTGATGCGGTATTCTGGTTCAAGAATAGTTGAAATTAGTCAAAAAGTCAGGTATAGTAAAAATCTTCCTAAATATGCCAATACTAAAAAAAACAATGTTCCGCGAATATGATATGCGCGGAAGAGAAGCGCCAGATGAATTAAACGAAGATTCTATGTACTATATCGGCCGGGGATTTGCGGCATTTCTGAAAAAAAGGGGAATAAATGAAGCCGTTGTGGGTCATGATGCAAGAGGCACTTCGGAAAGCTTCCATAAGGCAGTGATAAGAGGTTTAACTGATAGCGGAATTGACGTAATAGATACCCGTACGGTTACGACCCCAATGGCATATTGGTCGCAATATTATTTAAAAGTTAAAGGTTTGCTTACTGTAACAGCCTCACATAATCCGGCCGGTTGGAATGGTGTTAAATTAGGTTCTGATTTATCCTATACGCTTTTAACTGATGAACTGCAGGAAGTTTATAACATTATTGCTAAAGAAGAATTTATTGACGGAAAAGGCTCACTCAGACAGGAAGAAATAGCAGATGCCTACAGAAAGGATTTAGTTTCCAAAGTAGATATTAAGAAAAAGTTTAAAATATTGGTCAACACAGGAAATGGAACTGCGGGTCTTTTTGTGCCGGAAATTCTAAGAGAAGCAGGTTGTGAGGTGGTTGAACACTTTACTACTGTTGACCCCGCTTATCCTAACTATACTCCCAATCCGGATGGTACTGCCATGATGGAAGATACTGCCAAGCAGACCATTGCGAATAAATGTGATCTTGGTTTTGCCTTTGATGGTGATGGTGACAGATTGGGTCTGGTTGATGAGAAAGGCAATATAATCTGGCCCGATAGATACATGATCTTATTATCAAGATTAGTTTTGTCCAAAAGGCCTGGTGCGAAAATTATTTTTGATGTTAAAGTTTCTGAAGCTTTACCGGAAGATATTAAAGCGCATGGTGGCATACCAATTATGTGGAAAACAGGACATTCTCATATTAAAGCGAAATTACATGAGGAGAAAGCAGCTCTGGCAGGCGAGATGAGCGGTCATATCTTTTTCTCAGACGGGTATTATGGTTTTGATGACAGCATGATAGCTGCTTTAAAACTTTTGGAATATTTAGCGACACAGAATAGGCCCTTGTCTGAGATTGTTGATGGTACTCCGTATTATATTTCAACACCTACTATTCAGGTTAAAACTACGGATGAGGATAAATATGACATAGTAGAGGAGTTAACTGCAGAATTTAAGGCAGAAGGCTATAAAGTGATTGATATAAATGGGGCCAGAGTTTATACAGATAAAGGTTGGGGTTTGGTGAGGGCTTCATCCAATACCCCTACTTTAGTATTAAGATTTGAAGCTAAAGACGAGCAGGAGCTTGAAAAATTAAAAGCCATGATGAAAGAGAAGCTTGATAAATACGAAAAAGTCAGTAAAAATTGGGATATGAGTGGTCACTAAAATTTTAATGACTTGTCAAAATAAAGAGCTTGTGATTAAATAATACAACATCAAGAGATCGTGTACCGTAGGGTGCATGACGGCAACCGGGAAAGAACGGTGCCAAATCCTAAGAGGAAGATGTGTCCTAAGAAAAGTCGAGGGAAAACTTTAAACCTCTCTTGATGGGAGGTTTTTTGTTTTTTGACAAGGGAAAACTATGATCAAGACAAACGGCATAACAACATTTACATCAGAATCAGTATGTGCAGGGCACCCTGATAAAATTTGTGATCAAATTTCAGATGCGGTATTGGATGCAGTATTGGCACAAGATCCTCAAGGCAGGACTGCCATAGAGTGTCTGGCAGGGAACAACAGGTTAATCATTGCCGGAGAAATAGGAGCGCGAGCTAAGGTAGATTTTGTTAAAATTGCCAGAGATCAGATTAAGAAATTAGGTTATACAGATCCAAAATTTAATTTTTCTCATAAATCTCCTATTAATGTTTATGTTCATGAACAATCTCCTGAAATTGCTGTGGGAGTAAAGAAAAAAGGGGCAGGAGATCAGGGGATGATGTTTGGGTTTGCCTGCAGGGAAACAAACTCTCTGATGCCTTTGCCAATTACTATGGCTCATGCTTTGACTAAAAGAATGGATGCTGTTAGGGAGGAAAATATTGTCAAATATTTAAGGCCGGATGGTAAATCACAGGTAACTATTGAGTACAGAGATGGTAAACCCTACAAAGTATTGCAGGTAGTAATTGCAATTCCTCATGAGGAATCGGTGGATTTAAAAAAGGTTAAAGATGACATATACGAGTCAGTAGTAATACCTGTGCTTGATGTATATGGTTTTAAGATAAAAAAAGATCAACTGGTTTGTAATGGTACAGGAATTTGGCATCATGGCGGGCCTGCGTCAGATTGTGGTTTAACCGGCAGAAAAATTGTAGTGGATACATACGGTGGTTATGCACGGGTAGGAGGAGGGGCTTTTTCCGGAAAAGAGCCTTCAAAAGTAGACAGAGGAGGAGCATACGCTGCCAGATTTTTGGCCAAAAATATTGTGGCGCAAGGTTTGGCAGACAGGGCAGAAGTAAGACTGGCTTACTTTATTGGTGCTAAAAAACCTACCATGCAGGATGTAGAAACTTTTGGAACTAATAAAAAATCCCACAAAGTAATTTTATCTTTTATGGAAAAAATTCTGGATACATCTGTAGCAGGAATTATTGAAGGATTGGATCTGCAAAGACCAATATATCTGCCAACTGCAGCTTATGGTCACTTTGGCCGTGATGAGTTCCCCTGGGAGAAAATTGTTTAGAATACGTCAAACTTCTTAAAACTTTTTAGTGAGGCTTCAAAAAATTCAACCTTTTCTACCTTTGCTATAGATGATCCAGTGTTGCACCATTTTACAAATTTTTCTAAGTTTTCTTTTTCTCCTTCTGCTTCTATATAGACTGAACCATCAGGCATATTTTTGGCAAAACCTTTAATGTTTAATCTATCTGCCTGGTCTTTTGCGCTGGTTCTGAAAAATACCCCCTGAACTAAGCCGAAAATTTTGATATTTAAGTGCTTTATCATTAAGCAGGTTTGGAGGTTTTTGTTGGCATAATAGCAGCTGCCAGAAGATAGGCAATAAAAGCAGGTACAAAGCCTGTAAATACAAATATTAAAATAAATCCTATCCTTAAAATCACAGGGTCAACATTAAAGTATTCTCCTAAACCTCCCAAAACTCCCAACCAAACTTTATTCTTTTCAGACCTGTACAATTTTTTCATATTTTAATATTACCATTTTTATTTAAGAAAAAAGTAAGAATAAATGGTAAAATACAACAAGTTCCGGGGATTAGTATAGTGACAACACGCCGCGCTGGGGGTGCGGAGTCGGGAGTTTAATTCTCCCATCCCCGACTAATTTGGGGTCTTGACCTTTGGGAAATATTTGGTTATTCTTTAAACTATGGCAACAAATGGTGATGCCCGAAAAGCTGCAATTGATACAGCAATGGCGCAAATTCAAAAACAATACGGCACAGGCTCTATCATGCGTCTTGGTGAGCGGGTTGAAAAATTTGCTACAGATGTAATTCCTACCGGTTCAATTGCTTTGGATTTGGCTTTGGGAGTTGGTGGTTTGCCTAAAGGCAGGATTATAGAAGTTTATGGTCCTGAGGCAGGGGGGAAAACTTCAGTGTGTCTTCACGTTATTGCAGAAGCTCAAAAAAAAGGTGGGGTAGCAGCTTTTATTGATGCTGAGCATGCTTTAGATCCCCAAAGGGCACAAAATATAGGAGTTAATTTAGATGATTTATTAATTTCTCAACCTGATACGGGAGAACAGGCTTTGGAGATAGCTGAAGCTTTAATCCGTTCCGGCGGTGTGGATGTTTTAGTGATAGATTCAGTGGCTGCTTTGGTGCCCCGTTCGGAGTTGGAAGGAGAAATGGGGGATTCTTCTATGGGCGTACAGGCGCGTTTGATGTCACAAGCTTTAAGGAAATTAACAGGCGCGGTTTCCAACACTAATACTATTGTTATTTTTACTAACCAGCTTAGGCAAAAAATTGGTGTAATGTTTGGCAATCCGGAGACTACCACCGGAGGGTTGGCTCTTAAATTCTACTCTTCTGTAAGGCTTGATATCAGAAAGATTGAAAATATCAAAGAAGGAGATATCGTAGTAGGTTCCAGACACAGAGTGAAGGTTGTTAAAAATAAAGTGGCTCCCCCGTTTAGGATTGCAGAATTTGATATGAATCAAAGCGGGATATCTCATGAAGGAGAATTGCTTGATGTAGGATTAGAATTGGGAATACTTACCAAATCAGGCGCATTTATCAAATGGGGTGAAAAAATGTTAGGTCAGGGTCGGGCAGCAAGTACCGGTTATCTTAAAGAGAATAAAAAAGAAGCGCAAGTATTGGAAAAAGAAATAAGGGAGGCTTGGAGTAAGCAAAAAGAAGGCAAAGAAAAAATTGTTGTTGGTCCTCAAGAAGAAACAGGTGCAGGAGTAACAGAAGAGGCGGTTTAGCAGGGCTTGATGTCAAAGATTACTTCAGTAGAACCTCAAAAGAAAAACCCACACAGATTTAATATATATCTTGATAGTGAATTTGCTTTTGGAGCAGATGAAGATTTGGTGGTGGATCATAGATTAGTGGCGGGTAAAGTAATTGATCAAACAGAGTTGGAAAAGTTGTTATTTGAGGCAGAGGTAGGGAAATTAATGGAGAGGATGTATAGGCTGTTTAATATCAGACAAAGGTCTGAAAAAGAGGTGAGGGACTATTTTAGAGTCAAGAGTCAAGAGTCAAGAGTCAAGGGGAAGGAGGAAATTAGTCAATTAGTAATTGATGCAGTAATAGAAACTTTAAAGAAAAAAGGGATGGTAAATGATTTAGAATTTGCCAAAGCGTGGGTGCAGGCACGGAGAAAAAGTAAACAAAAAGGTAATAAAATTCTCAAAGTGGAGCTGTATCAAAAAGGTATTGCCAAGGAAATCACTGATGAAGTTTTAGGGGGTGAATCAAACCAGGAAGAATTAGCAAAGCTTGCCTTGGAAAAAAAGATGAGAGTTTGGAAAAATTTACCTACACAAGAATTTAAAAAAAAAGCTTTTGAGTTTTTAATGAGACGCGGGTTTGAATATGAGCTTGTGAAGGAAATTGTTGAAAAGATTGGTAAAAAAGGGTAAAATAATGTTTAGAGAATCAGATAGAGTGAGATAAATTATGATGAAAGTTATTCTCGGAATTCAATACTCTCTCTAAGTCCCTTAACTGGGTTATTTTTCTGATTACAAAATAAATATGCAAAGATCGTTTGGTCCAATACAATCTAATCAGTCAACTCCTACTTCCGGTGGAGATTTTAATGCTCGTGAGACAGAGCTTGCTAAGAGAGAAGGAGTTTTGGAAGAAAAAGAAAGACAAGCCGCAGAAAAGCAAAAACTAATAGATGATAAATTAGAACAACTTGAAAAGGTGAGAAAAGATTTAGTTTCAAAGCTGGAAAAAGTTTCTTCAATGTCCCGTGATGAAGCTCAAAAAATCCTCCTGGAAAATTTAGATCAAGAGCTGGCTGCAGAGATTTCTAAAAAAGTTAAAGAAGCAGAAGAAGAGATTAAGATAACTGCAGATGAAAAAGCAAAAGAGGTTCTCGCGGATGCTATGCGTCATGGGGTAACTGATTATATTTCTGAATTCACCACATCAAAAGTTAAGTTACCTGATGAGGAGATGAAGGGTAGGATTATTGGTAAAGAGGGCAGAAATGTCAGGACTTTTGAGCAAGCAACCGGAGTGGATGTGGTGATGGATGACGAAATTCCTGATACTTTAATTTTATCTTCTTTTGATCCGGTGAGACGCGAGATTGCTAAAGTGTCTTTGGAAAGATTGATGGAAGACGGCAGGATTCAACCTCAAAAGATTGAAGAGATTGTTGCCAAAACTCGCGAAGATGTTAATAAGCTTATGCGGGCAGCCGGAGAAAAACTTTGTCATGATGTTGGTGTTTACAATCTTCCGGTAGAACTTATTGATATCCTCGGCAGATTTAAATACCGTTATTCATACGGACAAAATTTAATTCTACATACCCAGGAAGAAACTCAAATTGGTATAGCACTGGCTAAAGAAATTGGAGCAGATGCTAATATAGTCCGTTTGGGATGCCTGCTTCATGATATCGGAAAAGTGGTAACAGAAACTGAAGAAGGAACTCATGTAGAAAAAGGCGTTGCTCTTGTCAAAAAATTTGGAATACCGGAAAAAATAGTCAACTGTATTGCAGAGCACCATGAGGATAAACCGTTTTCTTCTGTTGAATCAATCCTTGTTTATATTTCTGATGCAATCTCTGGAGGCAGGCCAGGGGCAAGACATGAAAATGTAGAAGATTATATAAAGAGAATGGGAGATATTGAAAAGATAGCTACATCTTATGAAGGAGTAGAAAAGGCTTTTGCAGTGCAAGCTGGTAGAGAGGTTAGAGTGATTGTGATACCGGAGAAGGTTCCTGATGATGAGTTGCCAAAATTAGTTCATGATATAGCAGAGAGAATTTCCAAAGAAGTAATGGTACCGGGGGCTGTTAAGATTACTGCAATTAGGGAAACAAGATATACAGAGTCCACAATGACTGTTTGACAGATAAATTTATCCCTGTTATAATTTCAAATAGTTAAATATCAAATGCGTTGACTGGAGTCGCGATCCAGAAGCAGAGAACAAAAATGTTCTACAGAAGCTTAACTGTAAAATAAGCAAAGTGTGTCGGCTATAGTCCTGAGAGGGAGAAAGTCTAAATGACTTTCGAGTCGAAGGATAACGGAGCACTAAAGAGAGTTTCTTAAGTGTTCCCCGAAAGGGGAATTTTTAATGGGCTTAAGCAACTAAAGCAAGGTGGCACCGCCCTCAAATAGAGAGCCCTTGTTAGGTCATCAGATTTTGGTGATTTAACAAGGGCTTTTTGTTGCCCGAAGAAAGGACTAAATGATTGAACAGTTAGAAAGATTAAATAATGCAGAAGTAAAACCGTTAAATAAAGGGGGATTTATTGCAGAGGTTTTGGTTGAGAAATTGGGCGTGCCTGCTGATAAAACTTCAGAGTGGCTTGATGCTTTGTATGCAGCCTTTGGTGGGGAAAATCGGGAACAAAGGGTTATTGATTATTTAAGATTCAAGGTGGAGATGGGAAAAATTAAATAGATATTTTGGGGCTTTACAAGGATTAAAACATTTGGTAAGTTATTGCCATGACTAAAAATGAACTGATAGAGAAGGTAGCAAAGAAAGCCAATCTTACTAAAAGAGCCTCTTCTGATGCAGTCAATACAACTTTTAACTTAATCAGAGATGCTTTAGTCAGGGGAGAAAAAATTGTTATTACTGGCTTTGGAACTTTTCTGATTAGATCCAGAGCTGCAAGACGCGGCAGAAATCCTCAAACAGGGGAAACTATCCAAATCCCTAATAAAAAGACCCCCGGATTTACTGCAGGTAAAACCATCAAAAGACTAATTAAATAATGTGACTACTCCGGCTTTGAAGTCCTTTAAAGTCCACTCTAAAAATAAATTTCTTGATTATCGTTTGGGGGGAAAACTTAATTTAAAAGATGTTAAATTATTCTTTCAAAAAGAATATAAAGTAGAAAATATCTGGATAGGTCCAAGGCACATCTTAGGTATTCTGTTAAAAAATGAAAAAAGATATTTTTTAAAACTTGCCACCAGTGAAGGAATTAGCGTTGTTACCCAAAAAGAGTTTGAGTGGAATAATTACTTTAATAAATTTGCGGATAAGAATGAAATATATAAAGTGCCAAAAAATTATGGCAGCGGTTATTACAGAGAAACATATTTATACTTAATAACAGAATATTTTAAAGGAGATCTGTTGTGCCCGTTAACTGGGAGTAAAAAAGAATCAGAGAATTTGGTTGATTATATAGACAGAATAATTGATTTATCTGAAATAATACAAAAATTACCTCAGGTAAAAAATGGTGATGAAGATTTTAGAGTTAAATTTTTAAGGAAAACAGAAGATTGGTTCGATGATATTCCACAAGATATAAAAGAAAAATTTCAAATAAGAAATTTACTGCAAATTGTTAAAGATGGGGTAAATTTGCTGAATTGTAAACCAAGACACGGAGATTTGGCACCCTGGCATATCATCAAATTAAAAGATGGGAGTTTAGGTTTAATTGATGGTGAACACTTTTTATATAACGGAGTGGAAAATTATGATATCTGCTATTTTATTCAAAGGGTCTTTAGTGTGTTAAAAAATCCTGAAGTTGCAAAAGAAATTTTCAAACAATT
>JACOXH010000012.1 GCA_016176415.1 Candidatus Daviesbacteria bacterium | reverse complement strand
GGTACATACTTTTGCCCTCATGATCAAAGCAGTTAGAGTATAATATCTTGTTGTCTATGGAAGAAAAACCTTCAATGACCTCGGTGATTACAAACCCGGGGTTTTTAAATCTTTGGGTTAATCAAATCTTAGTTCAATTGTCTTTTAATGCCTTAAATTTTGCCTTAATTATTTGGGTTTTTAAGCTGACAGATTCCAATATTGCTGTTGCAATGCTGATGGTGGCAATTTCGCTTCCTGCAGTACTTTGGGGGCTATTTGCCGGAGTAATCGTGGATATTATAGACAGGAAAAAAATCATCATGGTTATAGATTTTGCCTTAAGTTTACTGTTTTTCAGTCTGATCTTTTTAAAAGGCAACCTTTTGGCTTTATTGGGCATTACATTTTTAATTAATACTGCAGCTCAACTTTATTCTCCTGCAGAAGCTTCTGCTATCCCCGTTATTGTTAAAAGAAAACAACTCCTTTCTGCCAACTCTGTTTTTTCAGCCACCCTTTACTCCTGTTTTTTACTGGGATTTGGGTTGGCAGGACCTTTAATCAGTCATTTGGGTATTAATTTTATTTTTGTATTGGGAGGAGTGCTTTTGGGAATTGCTTTTTTACTGTCTTTATCTTTTCCCTCCATAAAAACAGTTGCCGGTAAAGAAGAGGAAAAATTAATTAAAGTGTTATCGGGTAAGCATTACGTAAAACTTTGGAGTTTTGGTATTTCAGAAATTAAAGAAACAATAAGACTGATCAGGGGGAAATTGCCGGTTTTAACCTCAATTGCCATCCTGGCAGGAGTACAGATGATAATAGGGACGATGGCTGTGCTCTCCCCCGGTTTTTTAGAAAAGTCTTTACAAATTAAAGCTACAGACGCCTCATATGTTTTAATTATTCCTTTGGGACTGGGTATTGTCATAGGAGGCTTGCTTTTGGGTAAATTCGGACAGGGTTTAATCAGAAGGAGGTTGGTAAGCAGAAGTATACTGCTGGGAGGGTTGCTTTTGTTTTCAGTGGGGATTGCTCCTTTAATTTCTCCTGCTATCCGTTACTTTCATGCGCCCCGTCCGCCCCTTTCCAAAGTTTTGGTAGCAGGATCGTTTTTAATTGGTATTATTTTGGTGTCGGTCCTAATTCCTTCTCAAACAGTTTTGCAGGAAAACACTCCTGAAGAAGACAGGGGAAAGGTGTTTGCGGTGTTGGGGGTGGCTATGGCAGGTTTGTCACTGGGACCGGTGCTTTTGTCAGGACTGTTGGCAGATCTTTTTGGCACAACGCCCATCTTTATTGGCTTAGGCAGTACGGTTATACTGGCAGGGTTGTTTGGTTTAAAACCCAGTTTGTTTTTCAAAAAAGAACACCTGTCTTACAGAGTCAGAGAATTTTTGGGGTTGGGGCACTGGGAAGGGAAATAAGAATATAGAATTATGAATTAAGGTTTTAAAGCTTGATTCTTTATTCTTGATTCTATATTCTTGCCCTATTGTGTTTCTAAGGCAACTTAATCTAACTAATTTCAGAAACTACTCTACGCTCGAGTTGAACTTCGACCAAAGACCTACCGTTTTAGTAGGCAGTAATGCTGCAGGAAAATCCAACGTTTTGGAAGCTATATATTTGCTTTCTACCACCAAATCCCAAAGAGTGGAAACAGAAGAGGAGCTGATAAAAAAAGGTGAAGATTTTACCAAAGTTGCGGGGAGTGTAACAGATGAAGGGCAAACAGAGCTTACAGTAGTCATTCAACGGCCAACCCAACAAATTGCCTTCAAAAAAAAGGTGCTGGTGAATGGTATTTCAAGAAGGGCAGTGGATTTTATCGGCAATCTGCCGGCAGTGATTTTTTATCCTTCAGATATAAATATGGTTACAGGGTCTCCGTCTTTACGCAGATGGCATCTTGATTTGGGTTTGGCTCAAACAGACCAGCAGTACAAAAGAGCTTTAACCTTATATGAGCAGTTTTTAACATCAAGGAACAGGGTATTAAAAAGGATTAAAGAAGGTCAGGGAAAAAGTGATGAGCTGGATTATTGGAATAAGGAGTTGGTTAAAAACGGTGAAGTTATCAGTGTAAAAAGGGAGGCTTTTTTTACTTTTATCAATAGTCTCGAAACTGCTTTAGGTAAATTTAAGTTTGAATATAAGCAGAGCCAAATATCTTTGGAAAAATTAAATGAAACAGTAAAAAGGGAAGTGGCTGCAGCTGCTACTTTAATTGGTCCACACCGAGACGGTTTTGTCGTTGAGGCCCTGAGCGAAGTCGAAGGGCAGGGGTCAGTTAGGAATTTGGCTCATTTTGGTTCCAGAGGAGAACAAAGAACAGCTACTCTGGCTTTTAAATTAGCACAGCTTGAATATGTGGCCAAAGTTTTAGGTAAAAGACCTCTTCTTTTACTTGATGATGTTTTTTCTGAACTTGATGTAAGTCACAGAGCTGCAGTAGTGGAGATAGTATCCAAACAGCAAACAGTAATAGCGACAGTAGAGTTGGAAAATATTCCCCAGACATTTTTGGATTCTGCCAGAATTTTAAAGGTTGACAAAGGACAGATATCTTAATATTTTAAATTGGGAGGTGATTTTATGGTTAAAACATTGGAAAGTGATACGCAGATAGTTCCGAGGCACCTTAAAATAACACCAAATGGGTTAGAAGAATATGTTCCTGCGGAACAAAAAATGAAAGTTTCGCCTTCTAGGTGGACGCCAAGAGTGCAACAGCTTTTTGGAGGAGATATTCTGCTTAGAAGAACTTTATTGGGATTTTAATGAGATATAATTATAATAAATGTCAAACCTAATTAAGTTACCGGGTCTAATTGATCCTCATGTTCACTTAAGAGAGCCGGGAGCTACTCAAAAAGAAGATTTTATAACAGGTACTAAAGCAGCCATAGCAGGAGGATATACTACTGTTTTGGATATGCCCAATAATCCTATTCCTACTGTTACACAGCAAGCTTTAGAAGAAAAGATAAAACTAGCAACAGGTAAAGTTTATTCTGATATAGGTTTTCACTTTGGGGCAAGCAGGGAAAGCATCCAATACTTTAAACAAGTTGAGGATAAAGTGTTTGGGTTAAAGCTCTATATGAATCACACCACAGGGGAACTTTTGATAGAGGATGCTACTGTTTTGGAAGAAATATTCTCTGAATGGACCAAGGGAAAACCAATATTAGTTCATGCAGAAGCAGACACTTTAGCAAAAGCCATATCTTTGGCTAAAAAATATGGAAATAAACTTCATGTCTGTCACGTATCTTTAAAGGCAGAAATTGATATGATCAGAGCTGCCAAAAGTGAAGGTTTGGATATCACTTGCGAAGTGACCTGCCACCATTTGTTTTTAACGGAGGAAGATCAGCAAAGATTAGGCCCGTTTGGAATAATGAGACCGCCGCTCAGCAGTAAAGAAGACCAAAGCGCTTTATGGTACGGGATAGAGGAGGGAGTAGTAGATATGATTGGTTCTGATCATGCTCCTCATACTAAAGATGAGAAGTTATCTGAAAAAGTGCCAAATGGTGTTCCAGGACTGGAGACCACACTACCGCTTCTACTCACAGCAGTTGATGACGGGCGATTGACGCTCGATAAGTTAATTGAGTTGACCTATACAAATCCCAAAAGAGTTTTTAATATTCCTGATCAACAAGATACTTTTGTAGAGGTTGATCTCGATGAACCATATACCATAAACAATAAACTATATACCAAATGCGGTTGGACCCCCTTTGCAGGCATGGAAGCAACAGGTAGGATTAAAAAAGTAGTCCTGCGCGGTCAGCTCGTCTTCGACGGCCAAAACATCTTCGGTCCTTATGGCCAGGTGATGGTATAATTAAGATATGAATTTAGACAAAATAAAAGATGTTATACAGAAGAAAATGAGTATTTTAGAAAGCAAATATGATGTGAAGTCGCTTGGTGTTTTCGGCTCTGTCAGCAGGGGGGAAGAGAAAAAAGAAAGTGATGTTGATATTTTAGTTGAATTTACTGTCACACCGGGATTTTTTAAATTTATTGAACTGGAAGAATTTTTAGGCGGGCTTATCGGTAAAAAAGTTGATTTAGTCACCAAAAAAGCATTAAAACCGGTTCTCAAGGATGAAATCTTAAGAGAAGTAAGCTATGTCTAAACGTGAGCCTCTTTTATATCTGCAGGATATTTTAACTTCTCTTTCCAGAATCGAAGACTATACAAAAAGTTTGTCTTTTGACGATTTAAAAAGTGACTGGAAAACTATTGATGCAGTAATCAGAAATCTGGAGATTCTTGGCGAAGCGGCCAGAAATATACCTGAAGAAATTATTGATAAATATCCGGATGTTCCATGGGGTTACATGGTTAGTATGAGGAATAAAGTTCTGCATGAATATTTTGGAGTTGATCAGGAAATACTTTGGAAGACAATAAAAGAAGATTTGCCGGTGCTTAAACTGCAAATTGAGAAAATAGTTAAAAGTATATAACGGCCAAAACATCTTCGGTCCTTATGGTCAGACTCTACCTTGACAGAAGAGGTTTTTACGATTAAACTTACTTAGAAAGAATGGCCAAATATATCTTTGTAACAGTCTTAAATAGAGTTGAATCAACCGCCTGATGGGCGGTTTTTTGTAGGCAAATTATGAAAAATTTTAAAGGCAGAGACATAATAGATATAAAAGATCTTTCCAAAGAAGAGATTTTATTTGTTTTAAAAACAGCCAAAAGGTTTGATCCTGAATTTGTCAAAAAAGACAGATCAAACTATGAAATTGCCCAGGGTAAAATAGCAGGACTTTTATTTTTTGAACCATCTACCAGAACTGAACAGTCTTTCAGGGCAGCTGCTCAAAAAATAGGCATGGGAATCATTGGTTTTAATGATCCTGAGTCAACAAGTATCCATAAAGGTGAAAGCTTTAAAGACACAATCAGAATTATTGATTCTTATGCGGATGTTTTGATTCTGCGTCACCCTCAAGGAGGTTCTGCCAAAGAGGCAGCAGAAGTGGCTGAAATTCCTGTAATTAATGCAGGCGACGGTCCTAATCAGCACCCCACTCAAACCTTACTTGACCTTTATACGATCTTAAAAGAAGCAGGTAAGCTGGACGGGATTACGGTGGCTTTAATGGGAGATTTAAAATACGGCAGAACTGTCCACGCTTTATCTTTGGCCCTGTCTCGTTTTAAAGTAAAACAGATTTTTATTTCTCACCCCAAACTGAAAATGCCTGATGAGTTTACTGCAATTTTAAAAAGCAGAGAAGTAGAGTATGAAGAATTTGATCATCTGCCTCAAAAGTTTGAAGCTGATTTTTTGTATCAAACCAGGGTGCAAAAAGAGCGCTTCGGGGATTTAAATGAATACAAAAAGATTAAAGATAAATTTATCTTAGATGCATCTTTTAGAAAATACCTGGATCAGGGGGTAAAGCTTATGCATCCGCTTCCGCGGATAAATGAAATTGATCCAACTCTGGATTCTCATCAAAATGCGATTTATTTTAAACAGGCCAGAAATGGTTTATATGTACGGGAAGCATTACTGGCGCTGGTTTTGGGTAGATTATAGTTTGTCATTCTGAGGCGATTAGCAAGCTTGCGACCTAATCGGTCTTAAGCCGAAGAATCTCCCACGCGACGGTTTGAAAAACCTAGCACCCTTGTGGTGAATGTGGGACTCAAACAAGTTGAGAGATCCTTCACTAATCGTTCAGGATGACAGGAGAGAATTTTATGACAGGTAAACTTGTACTGTCCGATGGGACAGTTTTTTTGGGAGAAAGCTTTGGAGCAGATATTTCTACCTCAGGCGAGGTGGTTTTTAATACCGGCATGGTAGGTTATCCTGAATCCTTAACAGATGCTTCTTATTTTGGCCAAATTTTGGTGATGACTTACCCTTTACAGGGAAATTACGGTGTGCCCCCAAAAGAATTTTGGGAATCAAAAAGAATTCAGGTTAAAGCTTTAATTGTTCAAAACTATATTGATAATCCTTCTCATTTTGAAAGCAGGAAAACTTTAAGCGAGTGGCTAAAAGAAGAAGGGATTCCTGCTTTACAGGGGATTGATACCAGAATGCTGGCCAGAAAGTTAAGAGAACATGGGGTGATGTTAGGTAAGGTACAGATAGAGTCAAAGAGTCAAAGAGTCAAAGAGTCAAAGTACTCTGACTCATCTGACTCTAGTGAGCTGAAGGCGAACAATGACTCTCTGACTCTAAACCAGATTTATGATCCAAATTCAGAAAATATTCTGCCCTTTGTCAGCACAAAGGAGGTTCAAGTTTATGGGGAGGGAAAGAAAAACATAGTGCTGATTGATTGTGGAGCCAAAGAAAACATTGTCAGGAGTTTGGTTAAAAGGGGAGTAAGGGTGACGAGGGTGCCATGGGATTTTAATCCCTTGATGGGTAAGTCAGATTCCTCGGGTCGAAGAATCGACCCTCGGAATGACAAAGGGGGCGGGCTGGATTTTGATGCAGTTTTAGTTTCCAACGGCCCCGGTGATCCTTCCAAAGCAGTCAAAACTATCAGTAATGTTAGGCAAATCCTTTCCAAAAACATTCCTACATTCGGGATTTGCCTTGGCAGTCAGATTATTGCCTTAGCATCTGGAGCTAAAACCTACAAGCTAAAGTTTGGTCACAGAGCCCAAAACCAACCAGTACAGGATCAGATAAGCAAAAAAGCCATTATAACGAGCCAGAATCACGGTTTTGCTGTTGATGTAGAAACTTTGAGTAAAGATTGGGAGGAGTGGTTTTTAAACTTAAATGATGGCACTAATGAAGGAGTAAGACACAGGAAAAAACCATTTATGGCAGTGCAGTTTCACCCGGAAGCCAGTCCCGGACCGGCCGATGGAGGATATTTGTTTGATGAGTTTCTAGAAAGGATTAAGTGACTTAGAAAAATTATGAAGAAAGTATTAGTACTTGGTTCAGGAGCATTAAAAATTGGCGAAGCTGGGGAGTTTGACTATTCAGGCTCTCAAGCCTTAAAAGCCTTAAAAGAAGAAGGTATTGAGGCTGTTTTAATCAATCCCAATATTGCCACCATTCAAACTTCCAAAGAGCTGGCAGGAAAAATCTATTTTCTGCCTGTAAACCCCTATTTTACTGAAAAGATTATTGAAAAAGAAAAACCTGACGGAATCTTTTTAAGCTTTGGCGGGCAAACTGCCTTAAATTGCGGCCTTGCTTTGGAAAGATCAGGAGTTTTTAAAAAGCACAACATTCAAGTGCTGGGTTCTCCGGTAAAAAGCATTGAAATTACAGAAGACAGGGAGCTTTTTGCCAAAGAATTAGCCAAAATCGGGGTTAAAGTCCCTAAAGGAGGCTTTGCTAAAACCCTTAATGAAGCCTTAAAAATAGCAGACCAGCTGGGGTACCCGGTTCTGATCAGATCTGGGTTTTCTTTAGGAGGATTGGGTTCCGGGGTAATCAACAGCAAAGAAGAATTTGTCAAAATGGTAACTTTAGCTTTAAAGCAGGCTCCCCAAATTGCCATAGAAGAGTATTTAAAACACTGGAAAGAGATTGAATATGAGGTAGTAAGGGACAATGACGGTAATAAAATCACTGTTTGTAATATGGAAAACATGGATCCTTTAGGGATTCATACCGGAGAAAGTATTGTGGTGGCTCCTTCTCAAACTTTAAATTCTTATCAATACCATTATCTTAGAAAACTATCTTTACAAGTTATTGAGCATTTAGGAATTATAGGGGAGTGCAA
>JACOXH010000008.1 GCA_016176415.1 Candidatus Daviesbacteria bacterium | reverse complement strand
AAGCCAATTATTGGCTGTGCAGGGTTTGAAAGGTCTAGGGTAACATTCTGGAAGCTCAATTTTAGCAGGTTGTAGACTATTGTGATTGTAAGGCCTGCAAATGCAATCCAGGAATTGTAGAAGAAATTAATCAGGACATTCAAAAGAACAAGCAGGAAGGCAGTAAGGACAAATTGGAATTTGAGCCTTTTGAGCAAATAATAAGTGAATTGCACACCGAAAATTGACAGGAACAAAAACAGCAGTGCCACAACTGTGACGAATTTCCTGAAAAAGTTCCATTCCAAGTTTGACCTGAGCAGGAGCAGGAGCAGTGAAATATTCTATGCTCAAATTTTCCACAACATCCGATATTACCTTTTCCTTTGCAGATTCAATTTCTCTGCAGGGTGACAGCGGCCCATATTTACAATATACCTATGCCAGATCAAAATCAGTGCTGAAATCTGCCCGGTTTGCTGATAAAGAAATCAATACCGCTCCTTTGGAGAAAGAGGAGAGGGAGCTTTTAAGGTCAATTGAGTATTTTGAAGATTTAGTAAATGAGGCTGCATTAAGCTATTCTCCTAATATAATTGCCCAATACTTAACTAATTTGGCAAGACAGTTTAATCTTTTTTACCAAAAGCACAGAATCATTAATGCTGAAGGGGACAAAAAAGAGATGCGGTTGGCTTTAACTGCCGCGGTGGCTTCTATTTTAAAACAGGGTCTGTATCTTTTAGGAATAGAAGCACCTGAAAGGATGTAATCCTGATAAACTATGTTTGGTAAACATCATAAAAAACGATCTTCTAATATACTGTTTGTTATATTTAGACTGATTTTAAGTTTTGTGATGCTCACCGTTCTTTTGGGAGGCAGCTATGCAGCTTACAAGCAGTTTTCAGGTACAGACCCTTTAAAACTTGACCCTTTATCTATAGCAAAAAGCCTGCTGGCAGCCAGAACCCCGCAGCAGTTTGTTAAAGCCATACCTTCTTTTAAATTTGATTCCAAAACTTCACAGCCTGAAAAAACCATACTGGGGGAAGCAGCCAAAACAGGCAGTCAGTCTGACAGTAAAGAATCAAATAAGCGTTCTTTATTCAGGTTTTTAATGGTGGCTGATTCGCACAGTGATAATGCTAATTTGGCTAAAGCTCTAATACAGGCTACTTCTGCTTATCCTGATTTAAAATTTTTAATTGGTTTGGGAGATTACACAGAAGTGGGGACAATTGCAGAGCTGAAGGCTGCCAAGAAAGTTTTTGACAGCGGTAATTTACGCTACTTTTTAATACCCGGAGATCATGATCTTTGGGATTGCCGTAACCGCTCTTTGGCACCAATCTCCTGTTTTGAAGAAGTTTTTGGTTCTTCATATCAGTCTTTTATCTTTGAAAACTTTAAATTCCTGATGCTTGATAACAGTGATAATTATAAAGGTTTTGATAATACTCAGTCAGAGTGGATAACAACTGAATTAGAGAAGGTAAAACAGGAGGGGAATAAGGGTGTTTTAGTATTTTTGCATAAGCCTTTATATCATCCTTCTTCTGATCATGTTATGGGAGCAGTGGAAAAATCTTTGAAAAATCAGGCAGGAGGATTAATCTTTCAGCTTAAAGAATTTAATACAACAGAAGTTTTTGCCGGAGACACTCATTTCACATCAAGATATCAGGAACCTAAAACAAATTTGACAATGAGTACGGTGGGAGCTGTGACTTTGGAAAGGAATCCCCAAGTTCCCCGTTTTGCCATAGTGACAGTTTTTGAGGATGGAAGTTTGAGAGCAGAAGACATAGAGATAAAGTAGAGGCTGGGAAGAGAAATCTTGACTCTGACTCTGGACACTTGTCACTATTTTACTTATAATACTTGGAACATGATTGAGCAAACTTTAATTATCGTCAAACCTGATGGGGTACAAAGAGGGTTAACTGATGAAATAATCAAGCGTTATGAAGCTGCTGGTCTTAAAGTTGTTAAAAGAAAAGATATGATGGCTCCTCTGAATATAGTGGAGAAGCACTATCCGATGGATCCTGATTACTTAAAATCAATTGGTGAAAAAACCATAGCAGCAGGACAACAAGTAACTTCTGCAAAAGATCAGGGCAGAAAAGTGGTAACATGGCTCAGGAAATTTATTACCTCAGGACCAATTACAGCTATGGTGTTGGAAGGAGGGGATGCAGTAAAAGTAGCCAGGAAAACCACTGGTTTTACAGACCCTGCTACTGCTGAAAAAGGCACCATCAGGGGAGATTTGGGCACGGATAATATTTTAGATGCCAACCGTGAAGAAAGACCTGTTTATAATTTAATTCATGCTTCAGGGTCACAGCAGGAAGCTCAAAAAGAAATTAACCTCTGGTTTGGGTCTGATTAAGATCTTCAATACCCATTGCTTTTCCTGCTGCTACCAGCCAGGCAAAATATTTTTCAGTTTTATCTTCAAAAGCTCCTACACTTTTCAAGGCAGCAGTAACTGCAGGTTCTTTTAAAAGGACAAAAGGGGTAATTTTATACTGGTTGATATATTCAGGTAGTTTTTGATCATCAAAATCTCTCACGGGCATTTTTACTACCTTTACCAGATAGGTTTGAACAGCCAGATCCATGTTACCCCAACCCAGATGATGAGCCCACAGACTTAAAGTTCCAAACCTTTGTGCTAAATTAAGCTGATGTTCAAGCCCTAAAAAAGCGTTATCCCAACTGTTATAAATATCAAACTTTAAAACACCACTTCTCCGGGCAGATTCTTTGGCAGTAGAGGTTTTCAGCTGGGTTAAACCGTGCGCGATTCCTGATGATGCTTTGGGGTTTCCCTCGCTTTCTACAAAAATAATTTCCAGCATTCTTTTTTTCCACCAGTCTCTTTGGTCAGCAGGAATACCTAATCTTTTATCCTGCACGATCAAATTAAGCGTTGATTCCCACCTTAAAGTATTTTTGATTCTGATTTCATCATTTCGATATAGTTCAAATTGTTTATTGATTTCCTCCTGAAATTTTTGTTTTTGCTCCTGATTTAAACCGGCAAAGATTTGCTGGGCAAAGTTTTCTTGGCTGGCAGGAAGTGATTGGATTTCAGCGGGGGCAAAAACAGGAGGAGCAACAGATGCAGAAGCAGGTACAGAGACTTCTGTTGCAGGCATTTGGTTATTCTGATAAGTGATTATATTTTGGGGAGCTGCAGGTTTTAAGATAAAAGCAGTAGTTGCTGCGATACCCAGTATTACCATGTGTCTTGCTACTCTTTGCTGGACAGGGGACTCCCAAAAGCCATCCCAGATACGCTGCGAGCCTCGGCGGATCCCCTTAGCCCCCAACAAGGCCAATTCTTTCCCTATATATTTGAGTTCAGAAAAAGTACTTGTTTGGGAGGGTTTAGGAAGATCTAGAAAGTTATCTATTGCCGGATTGTCCATTAATCCAGTATAGCAAAAATAGAAAAGGATCGGAGATTCAGTCGGAGACCGGGGAATTGAACCCCGTGCTTCTCGCACCCGAAGCGAGCGTTCTACCGATGAACTAGTCTCCGTGGTAAGATTATAAGTGACTTAAGTATCTTAAGCAACCTAAGTAACTTAAAATGCTAGCCAAATACAAATATCTTTTAACTTACCGTTATTCAGAGATCATTCACGATTTAATAGTGGTATTTATTAAAAAGTATGTTTTAGGCAGTTTTAGCAACCTAGGTAGGCCAGATTACCGTTCTGCTGATCAGATGAACCAAGCTGCAAGGTCCGGAAAGCAAAATATCGTTGAAGCAGTTGGTCAGAGTCAAACTTCTAAAAAGGGTGAAATAAAACTTTTAGGAGTGGCCAATGCTTCATTAGAAGAGTTAATCGTTGATTTGGAGGATTTCTTAAGGCAAAGAGGATTTAGAATCTATCCTAAAGATGATCCCAGGGTAACCCGGTTTAGACAAACGGCTTACCGGTTAAGTCACTTAAGTAACTTAAGTGACTTAGGTAACTTAAAAGAAAAGCCAGAACTTCCGGAAAATCCAGAAGAAGCTGCTAATTTTCTTCTTACTCTCTGTCATCTTGCGACCTTTCTTCTTAATAAGCAAATCAGGAAAGCCGAAGAAACTTTCATTACAGAAGGTGGATACTCTGAAAACTTGTTTAAAAGAAGGCTAGAGAGTAAAATTCATTAATACAGCTTGCCCCTGTAGCTCAGTAGATAGAGCAGCCCCGTCCTAAGGGGTTGGCCGGGGGTGCAATTCCCTCCAGGGGTACTTAGAATGACTAAGCGTTTTAAAATAATACTTTTGATCCGTTTTTTAGGTTACTTTGTATTTTTGCTGGGCTTGTCCAGCATTGTTTTTATGCTGGGACCGGTAGTGCAAACAGAGGCCAGTTACAGAATAGATAAACTTAAAGGGGTTAAAAGAACTGTACCTAATATAGTAACTCCTGCCCAACCTGCTGCACCCCCTCAGGATAACGGACAGGGCGCACCGGTTGATTTTAGTAATGTTACTGCTTCAGAAAACTCTATTATTCCTGCTTCTACAGACTATGGCATTGTAATTGAAAAAATTAATGCCAATGCCAAAATTGTCCCTGACGTTAATCCTGCCAACGAAAGGGAGTATTTGACTGCCCTAAAAGAGGGGGTAGCAGCAGCTGCAGGTTCAACTTTGCCCGGACAACCCGGTAATTTATACCTTTTTTCTCACTCTACAGATGCTCCCTGGAATATTGTCCGTTACAATGCTGTATTTTTTCTTTTAAGAGAGCTTGAACCGGGAGATAAAATAATTATTTTCTACCAGAACAGAAGATATGATTATGTGGTATTTGATAAAACAATTGTCAGTCCCACTGATATTTCATATCTGACCAATAAATACGATGCTCCTGTTTTAACTCTGCAAACTTGCGATCCGCCCGGTACACTGCTAAGAAGGTTGATTGTCAGAGCTAGATTAGTGAGTTCATAAGTAACTTAAGTAACCTAAGTGACTTAAGTAACTTTAAATGCTAAAATGAAAAGATGAGCAAGCGTTTTCTTTTTACAATTTTAACTTTAGTGCTGATAGCAGTTATCGGTGCTTTAGCCATATTTTTAGCCAAAGGTTATACTTTTTCCACCAAAGAAAAAAGGATAGTAGGGACCGGGATCTTAACTATAACGAGCGAACCTGATGCGGCTTCAGTTTTTATTGACGGACACTTAACTACTGCCACCAATACTACCATAGCTTCACTTGCTCCCAAAGATTACACTGTTAAAATAGTCAAAGAAGGGTTGATCCCATGGGAGAGGAAAATTACCATAAAAGAGGGTTTAGTTACAGATATTAAAGTTCGGCTTTTTCCGGCTATCCCTACAATATATCCTTTGACCTTTAGCGGAATTACTGCTCCGGTTTTGAGTCCTGATAACAGTAAATTAGCCTACATTGTGCCTATGCCTGCCAAAAAAGCAGGGATTTGGATCTGGACGCAAAGCCGCAGCCAGCCCATCTCTTTTGCCCGTTCAGCAGAACCGCATCAAATTGCCCAAAGTCAGTTTATAGATTTTTCCAAAGCTACCCTGCAGTGGTCTGCTGATTCAAAACAGATAATTGCTAAAGTAGGCGCAAATAATTATCTTTTGGATGCTGAAAAATTAAACACAGATCCGCGTGATATTACTCCAATGCTGGATATTACAGTTAAAGACTGGGAAGAAGATGCGCGAAGTCAGGATGAATCTTTAATTCTGGCAATTAAAGATACAAACTTACGGAGGATTGCTTCTGCTTCAGCCACTGTGCGCTGGTCACCTGACGGAACTAAATTTATGGCCAGAAAAGAGAAGCTGACTGACAAAGATAAAGGAAAAGTAATAGAGGATTTTAAAGTTTATGATATTGATGAAAGAAAAGAATATCCTCTGCCTGCAGCAAGGTCTCATGTTTGGCTGCCCGATTCAAGACATATAATTCTGGTAGAGGATCAAACTATCTCGATAGTTGATTTTGACGGTACAAATAAAGCTGTAATATATGCAGGCAGCTTCCAGGATAACTTTGTTTTTCCCTGGCTGGATTCATCAAGACTAGCAATTATTACTTCTTTCCCAACTCCCACAGCCTCAGAACCAAACTTGTACGGAATAAATCTTAAGTAGTCTGATCCATTTAGTATATCTTGTGACCCAGTTAAAGGTAAGGTATAGTACTTCCGGATGTTTAACTTTTCCAAAAGAGTGGGAATTGATCTTGGTACTGCTAACTCACTGGTTTATTTGGCAGGTACGGGTATTGTTTTAAACGAGCCAACTGTAGTGGCAGTTACTACTGATGACCACAAGGTTTTGGCTGTGGGTAATGAGGCTAAAGAGATGTTGGGCAGGACTCCCGGTAATATTACTGCTTCCCGGCCGATGAGAAACGGCGTAATTGCCGATTATGTCATCACTGAAGCCATGATCCGCTACTTTTTGGATAAAGTTTGTGGTTCCAGCAGAATTTTTAAACCCGAAGTGATGGTGTGCGCCCCTGCAGGGGTTACTTCTGTAGAAAAAAGGGCTATTTTGGATGCTACTTTGTCAGCAGGAGCCAGAACTGCTTTTTTAATTGATGAGCCTTTGGCTGCAGCAATCGGAGCCAAAATCCCTATTGCTAATCCTTCAGGTAATATGATTGTAGATATTGGCGGAGGGACTACTGAAGCTGCTGTGGTATGCCTTGGCGGGGTAGTGGTGCACTCATCAGTAAGGGTAGGAGGCAACAGGATTGATGAGGCGATTCAAAGCTATATCCGTAAAAAACACAATCTGATTATTGGTGAAAGAATGGCAGAAGAAGTTAAGATCAGGATCGGTTCTGCCACTAAGCTTAAACCCGGCGAGGCGCAAAAAATGGAAGTAAGGGGCAGGGATGCATTTTCCGGGTTGCCGCGGACTGTTGAAGTTACATCTGATGAGGTAACCGAAGCTATTGCTGATGTGGTAAATAAAATTATCTCTGCAGCCAAAGGAGTACTGGAACAGGTTCCTCCGGAGTTGGCTTCAGATATTATTGATAAAGGCATTGTGATGAGCGGGGGAACCTCGCTTCTTCGTAATTTAGATAAATCTTTAACAGATTCTTTGGGAGTGCCTGCAGCATTGGCAGAAGATCCTTTGCTCTGTGTGGCTTTGGGTACGGGATTGGCTTTGGAAAACCTTGATCTGTACAAACGGTCTGTCAGCAGGCGATAATATTGGTATGACGATTGGTTTTGATGGTTCAAGGGCTTTTGTTAGTGGCAGAACAGGTACAGAAAATTACTCTTATCAACTTCTTAAAGCTTTAGCTCAAATTGATCAAAAGAATCAGTATATTGTTTACCTTCGTTCAGGAGGACAAACAGAAAAGTGGCCACAAAACTTTCACCTTAAGATAATTAACTGGCCAAGGTTATGGACACAAGGCGGTTTGGCTTTACAAACTTTTAAAGACAGTCTGGATGTTTTGTTTGTACCTGCTCATACTTTACCTCTTTTCCGGCGGCCCGGATTAAAAACAGTAGTGACTGTTCACGATTTAGGATCAGAGTATCTCCCTTCTATGCACCAGGTTAAACAAAGGCTTTATTTGAGTCTGATGCAAAAGTATCAACTTAAAACTGCTGACAGATTAATTGCTGTGTCCAAAGCTACAAAAGACGATTTGGTTCAAAGGGTGGGGATAAATCCTGATAAAATCACTGTGGTTTATGAAGGTTATGACAAAAATTTGTTTAAACCAGTCAAAGATGATGTATTAGTTAATAGTTTGAGACAGTATGGATTAAAAATTGGAGAATATTTTTTGTTTGTAGGAACTGTTCAGCCAAGGAAAAATTTAGAAAGGCTGATAAAAGCTTTTGTGCTTCACCTCCGAGGTGCGATCCAGTCTGATACTTACGCTCACCTCGGAGGTGTGATCAAGCTGGTGATTGCTGGTCAGAAAGGATGGCTTTCTGATAAGATTTACAAGCTGCCTAAACAGCTGGGAATAGAGGAGAGAGTAAAATTTTTGGGATTCGTGTCTGAAGAAGATCTGCCTGTTTTATATTCAGGCGCGCTGGCTTTTACTTTTCCGTCACTTTTTGAAGGATTTGGCTTGCCTGTTTTGGAAGCTCAAGCTTGTGGCTGTCCGGTATTAACTTCCAGTAGCTCCAGCCTGCCTGAAGTAGCAGGCAAAGGAGCAGTATATGTAGATCCTTACAGTATTGATGATATAGTTAAAGGTATTGAAAGGGTAAAGCGTAAAGGGGTAAGGGGAAAGTTAATAGAAGCGGGGTTTGAGAATATAAAAAGGTTTAGTTGGGAGAAATGCGCTGAAGAAACATTAGAAGTGTTGTTGTCATCCTGAGGCGACTAGCCGAAGGATCTCTAGACTGGTTCTAGAATTAATCTAAGACGCTTGCGTCGCAAGGTTTTGCGAACTTGTGAGCAAGTTCTTAGAGATTCTTCACTACGTTCAGAATGACAGGAAATAAATCTATGAAAGTACAAGTTTTGGGAGTCAAAATTGATGATATAAGTATGCCGGAAGCCTTAATGGTTGTGGAAAAATGGGTTTGGAGCCCGGGGAAGCACTATATTGTTACCCCTAATCCTGAAATGATTGTGGCAGCGCAAAAAGATGAAATTTTTAAAGAGGTGTTAAATAGTGCAGATTTATCTATTCCTGACGGGGTGGGGTTAAAGTTGTCAGGAAAAGTTAAAAATACTTTTGCAGGAGTTGATTTTATGGAACAGTTGGTAAAAGCGGCTACAGAAAAAGGCTTTACAACAAGCTTTTTGGGAGGCAGGGAAGGGGTAGCAGAAAAATGCGCAGAGCGCTTAAAGAAAAAGTATCCTGGACTTAAGGTTGTTTTTGCGGAGTCTGGTGGAGAGGTGGATAAGGATGGCAATATGAGAATAGGTGACAACTCTTTGCCACCCTGTGATTTATTGTTTGTAGCTTTTGGTCACCAAAAGCAGGAAAAATGGATTGCTAAAAATTTGAATAAAATACCAGCCCATGTAATAATGGGAGTAGGTGGTTCTTTTGATTATTTATCAGGTAAAGTATTGCGCCCCCCCAAGGTTTTAAGGAGTTTAGGGCTGGAATGGTTATTCAGATTGATACTGGAACCATGGAGGATAAAAAGACAAGTTTCCCTGATAAAGTATTTATGGTTTTTGGCGTCCGGATAACATATTCAACCCCATTTAGCAATTAAGAAGAGTACAGTGCTAAAAATAGCCTAATAAGAGGTTACAGGTTCAACTGAAGCGGATTTTTGTGTTATTCCCAATAACCACAAAACTGCCTCTTTTTTGTACCTGCGGTCTCCTCTGGAGTTGATCCTGATAGCAGGTAGTTTACCTCTTTTGCCCCAGCGTTTGATAGTTAAGGGGGAGACGCGTAAAACTTCTGCAACTTCTTTAACTGTGAGTAAATCAGGGAGATTTTCGAGTGATAACTTGTCAGCCATTCTGATTCAATGTATATCATAACAAAACATAGAGTGTCAAGGGGAATCTCGCTAACTCGAATGCTCGTAACTCGCAAACTCGAGAAAACGAGTAAACGAGCTACGAGAAACGAATGGATTACTGCAACTCCACTGTTGCGCCTGCTGCTGTCAATTTTGTCTTAGCTTCTTCAGCGGTAGCTTTTAGAGAACGGAACACTATCAAAACAACGATTTTGATAGTAGTGAAGTTCTCGCAAACAAACCCAACATGAAGGTGGAATTACTGTAGTTCTACAGTGGCTCCCGCGGCTGTCAATTTTGTCTTAGCTTCTTCAGCGGTTTGTTTATTAACTGATTCCATTACAGGTTTTGGAGCTGCTTCTACCAAATCTTTAGCTTCTTTAAGACCCAAAGTTTGATTTAATTCTCTTACAGCTTTAATAACTGCAATTTTATTAGCTCCAGCTGAAGCCAAAATAACATTGAAGGTTGTTTTTTCTTCTGCTGGTTCGCCATTTGCTGCTCCGGAGGCTGCTGGGCCTGCTGCTACAGCTACAGGAGCTGAAGCGGAAACACCAAATTTATCTTCTAAAGCATGAACTAAATCAGCAAGTTCTAAAACTGATAATTTTTCAATCTGTTCTATAATCTTTTCCAGGCTTGCTGAAACCGCTTTAAGATCGTTAGATCGCAAGCTTTGCTTACTTTCTTTTTTGGATTCTTTGGGAGTTTCCTCTGTTTTGGGAGCTTCAGCGGGTGTTTCTTCAGCCTTCACTTCCTCCACGGGGGCTTCCTCAGTTTTCACTTCTTCTGCTTGTGCTTGTGTGTCGTCTGACAATTTAAACACCCCCCTTCTGTTTTTGTATTTCTGAAAGCGCGTACACTAAATTTCTTAAATTACCCTGCAAAACCGAAAGTATGCCTTGCAAAGGAGCGACCAAAACTCCTACTGTTTTACCTCTTAATTCATCTTTGGTAGGCAGGGTAGAAAGTTGTATAATTTTTGCCTCATCTAAAGGATTTGTCCCTAAAAAACCACTTTTGATTTTTCCAATAGAGAGGTCTTTTAATGTTTTAACAAGTAGTTTGATAGGGGAAATTTCATCATCATAAGCAAATAGGGTAGCAGTTGGACCTTGTAAGCTAGGGGCTGGAGGTTGGAAGCTGGAAGCTGGAAAGGCGCGTTCAAGCAAAGTATTTTTGGTTACAGACAACTCTGCATTTTGTTCACGCAGTTTATCTCTTAAATCTGATAACTGCTTCATGCTCATGCCTTTATAGTCTGCAAAAACCAAAGCCTTGGCACGGCTTAATTTTTCTGTCAATTTGTTAACTTGTTCTTCTTTTTGCGCTCGTGTTTTTGCCATTAAAAAAACTCCTTTCGAGGAGTTTTTAGGGGTTAGGGGTATAGCAATCTAAACCCTAGTCACTAGTTTACACCTCGGTGAGATTTACGATCAGATTGTTCTCTGAAGGACTCACTGTCTCAAGCTAAATAATTGTATCACATTTTTTTCAATGTTCAATACCCTGATGATTACCCGCCGGAAGGGGCTGGTGCCGGTTCCGAGGGGGGAGCAGGAGCCGGTTCGCTGGCCGGAGCGCTGGTAGGCGCAGGGGCCGGTTCTGAAGTTGAAGGTTGGGATGTGGTAGTTGACGTAGAAGTTGATCCGCCTCCGCCTCCGCCATCCTGCATGCAATAACCGCCGTTTTCAGACATCCAGTGATAGCCTGAAGGGCAAGAACCGGTCGATGAGCCGCCTGAGGAAGTTCCGCCGGAGGTCGATCCGCTGCTTGTTGAACTCTGACGGCAAGTGCAGGCTGCAGAATCAAAGTACCAACCTGACCCGCAACTTGATGCTGATACGTTGGAACATCCTTGTGATGAAGCCTGTCTGCAGGAACAGGAGGCGCTATCCCACCAGCCTGAACCGCATCCTCCGCCAGGAGGAGAACAATAACTGCTTCCGCCTGAACCGGAGCTTGTGCCGGAGTAGCTGGTTTTGCAGCTGCAAGTGCCATAGTCATACCAGCCGCCCGGGCAACCTGCAGAAGGAGGATAACAAGTGATGGGAGATCCTGTAGGGGTAGTTCCGGAACCACCTGAATACTTACAACTACAGGTTGAGTAATCTAACCATGCGCCTCCGCCACAGCTTAGACCCTGGCATTGATTGCTGGGTGAGGGACCGCTACCTCCATAATAAGTGCTTGAGCTTCGGCAGTAACAACTGCCATAATCCCAGTAAGAATTAGAGCCACAGCCGTTTGAGGGAGGCTGACACCAGGATTGGGACCTGGCAGCAGTATCTGACCAACCTGAACCTTCATTGCTGCCTGCCACACATTTTGAGCCGTTCCAGTAATAACCAGGGGTGCAACCATACTGGTATGAGCTGGGAGAATAGTAGCTGCCGCCGGAAGTTGTTGTCTTGCAACTGCAGCTGGAATAATCATACCAGGCTCCAACACCAGGGCAGCCTCCGGCAGGATAAGTGCATGTTGATCCTTGTCCGGATGAAGGTTGGCAACTGTAGCCGTTCCAGGAATACCCGCTGCCGCAATTGACAGATCCTGTTGAGGAGTTTACACAAGTCCCGTTGGAATAATACTGACCTGGTGGACAGCTGGGATACGAAGAGCCGGAATAGATATAATTACTGCTGGAATAACCGCCTGATACGCATTTTGAGCCATCCCAGTTGAACCCGCCCGGACAAGCGCCGTCTTTACATTTTTTAGTGATCGGATCGTAAGGCTGGCTGCCGCAATTATAACCCCCCGGAGGAGGTGTTCCGCTGGTAGCGGTTCCGGTCGGGTAAGCGCCGGGAGCTACATAAGTCGGACCATCAGCCATGCACCAGCCACCTGAATCTGACATCCAGTGGAAACCGGACGGGCACCGGCCAGGGGCCGTAGGTCTGGGTCCTGAACCGGGAACTGTGCCGGGAGGCGGGGTAGTGGTATAGGCGGTGGAACCCGGACCATAATAACTGGGTGGGCTATATGAGTAGGGTGAGCCGGAGAAGCTGCCGCCTGTGGGGTAGCCGTAAGTAGCCGGAGGCGCGCCGGGAGCATTATAGTACGGACTGTAAGGAGTGTATCCGGCAGTTTGCGGTCCTGTTGGCGTGTAGTTGTAAGATGAGCTGTAGTTGCCGGTATTGTTCATACACCAACCACCGCTATCATACATCCAATGATAGCCATCCGGACAAATGCCGGCGCTTTTAGTAGCAGGACCCTGGCCATAGACAAAAGGTTTGCCATCTTTATCCCTTGCAGGCGCCAGACTGCCAGAATCCTCATAGGCAGGAGCGATGTTATAACTGGCATATGAGGTAATTGGGATGGCTGCGCCCGGGGCAGGGCAGGGAGTATTGGCTGGGAAAGGCGGGGTAGGTAAGTAGCAGCTTTCAGCTTGATTTCTCACTCCTAAACTAAAAGACAAGGCTTCGATCCGGGCCAGCTCCGGCGGTAAAGGTGAATAAGGGTTTCTTCTTCTGTAATCTTCCACCCTTGCCCATGATTCCTTTGTAGGTTTAAACTCTTCCTGGAGTGTTGCCACAGCCAAAAGCACGTCTTTGCGGTTTTGGAAATCTTCCAGCCTGACAATGTCAGGTCTCACTGTTTGAGCCACCTCGTTGATTCTGGTCAGTCTGACATAGGGGCGGATTTCAGCCGGAACTTCCTTACCTACCTCAAAAGTATTTTCAAATTCCTGTAACTTTTGAGCAATTTCTTCATTTTTGGTAACTTTTTCTACCAGTTTTTCTTTATCGTCTGAAGCAGTAGCAATTTCTTCCAGCTTCTTCAGTTCTTCTACCTTGAGTTTGGCTTGTTTGGGGGCTGCATCAAAATCCTCATTTAAAAATTTGCTGTCAGTTTGGGTTAAAGCTCCGTTTTGAATAAGACCGCTTAATTTGAGTCTGGCATCTACCCGTGAATCAGTTTCCAAAAGCGTTTTTTTATCTTCTTCGGAAATCATATCTTCCGGCAGGCTTTCGATTTTACTTTTTACCTCATCAGGAATCGCCGGTTTTCCTGCAATATCCGCTGCTTTATCTACCCCTAAAATTGAAGCTGATACAGCAGCACTGATTGGAATATCCTGTTCAGCCGGCGCCAGCGCCTGAAGTTTTTGCAGCAGCAAATTTTGTTCGGCTGCCTGTTCGCTTAACCGTTTACCAATTTCTTTTTTAGTATTTTCTCCAAGATTTTGTTTAGACAAATCACTTACCAGATTTTGCATCGTGGTGGTGTAAGAGTTTAAGGCATTTTTGACTTCTTTTTCATCATTTTTCTTTAAAGCGTCAATTGCTTCGGCAAGTCTTTCTTTGGCGTGAGCAAGGCTGACTTGCTCTTTGGCTTGTGGAGTAAAAGCCAGAAATTGTTGGGCTCTTTCTCCTGCCTGTTTTAAGAAGTACAATGGATTTCCCCGGGCGACAAAAGCCGGTTTAACTTCATCGGTAATCCTGGTTTCGTCACCGGATGATTGGGGTGGTGGCAGACATTTGCCGACTGACCAATTCCAGAAAGTTCCCTGTTCTTTACAGACAGGGGCAGTATCTTTAGGATATGCTTCTCCTTCTTTGGGCGCTGCTACACACTTGTGTTCTTCAAAAGAATAATATTGACCGCGCCCATTGCAGCGGTACTGCTGCGGATCATAGACTGATTTGCCGTTATCGTCCCAAACACAGCCGTTCGGCGCTTGATAGGAAGAACCTTCCGGACAACTTTTCGATCTTTCCTCCCGTTCCTGATCATCTTTTGGTTCAGGCTCGGCGCTGGGGCTGGGATAAGGTAAAATCCCGCCGGTAGAAGTTTGACAGCTTTGGCTTTGCCAGCTCCATTGGTAACCTACAGGACAAATGGGCTGGCTGTCTTCCTGATAACCTTTGGTTGGATCATAATCCACGCATTTTTTGGCAGCAAAAGAATAATATTGCCCGGGACCGTCGCACTTATATTGGTCATAATCATTGATTTTTTTGCCAGTTTCTGCCCAAACACAACCCTCTGATTGCTTAAAAGTTGCTCCTTCAGGACAAGTGGTTAGGGCGGCGTCCCCAGGTGCAGGTGGAGTAACTATGGGTTGAGCGCCGGGTGTGGCTTCTGCTCCAAATTGTCCGCCATTGATGGGTCTTGCAATAGAGGAGAGTTTATCGTAAGCCTTAACCAGATTTTCTCTGCCTTTTAAATCCTCGGGTTTGATCAGGCTTGGGTCAAAAGAATTAGTTAATATTGCCTCTTTTTGTCCTAAAGTGGAAACCTGCGCCTTTAAAGTCGGGGTTTGGGCCAAGTCAGTCTGGACTGCCCTTAAGTTTTGCAATTCTTCGACTTTTCTGACTTCAACCAGTTGATTGTAGTCAGCAGGGGAGATACGGGATTGGGCTTCATCCAGCTTTTTTGCATCTGCTAAAGGAAAGCCTTTTTGCTCAACCAGTTCCCGTACTTTTTCGCGGGTTTCTTCTCTGGAGTTGGAATTTACCAGATTCTGAACCTCTTCTTCTAAAATGAGTCCCTGAGCTTTCAAATCATCCAAACGCGAAGCTAAAATAGGAGGCACAGCCGGGCGACCCAATGCATCCGCGCTTTTATCCAAAGCATCCTCGGTGGTCTTAATTACTTCAGCCAAAAGCTTTGGGTTTTTAGCAGGTGCAGGAAGCAGTCCTTTTTCAAAAATTACTTCGTGTCTTGAGGCTTGAGCTTCCAGTTTCTCTGCTGCTTTTCTGGCTTCTCTTCCTTCCGGTAGATTTTTGACTTTATTTGAGGCATCAGCTAAAGTTTCCCGGTAAGCTTTTAAGGCTGACTCGTAAAGACCGGCTTTTTTGGGATCTTTTGATAAAGCAGCAGCTTCGGCGAGCCGGCGTTCGGATTGCTCGAAACGCAGTCTGGCTTTTTCGGTGGCGTTAAAAGTAAGGGCTGAACTGAAGGTTTCCCCAAACTGCTTTATAATATATGTAGGTTGACCGGGTAAGGCGCCGGGGTCTTGTAGGTACGGATCAGCAGGGACAGGAGTAGCAGAAGGAGATGGTGAGGCAAGGGGTGAGGGAGTAACTGTTTGATCATCAGAGGAAGAAGGGCTGGCAACGGGAGCCGGGCTGGGAGAGGGTGTGGGGGGAGGTGAGTATGTCGGATTATCCTGGATCTGCGAATAATATTTAGACAAATCTGCCTGCTGGTTCTCCGAAAAGTTTGACAAATCAACTTCTTTGGCTAAATCCCGGGCTCTGTTGTACCAAAGATAAGGTTTGATATCATTTGAGGGGGGTGTGTTAGGGTTATCCTGCCACTTTTCCATCTCTTCAATTTGTTTTTGGGTGGGTTGAGTTCGGGCCTGGTAAGAGCGCAGTTCTACAATCTGCCAGTTGGCAATTTGCTGGTTTTGGACTTCGGGATAGTATTTGGAAACACCTTCATCAAGTCTGGCAATTTCTGAAGGGGGCAATCCACCGGAAGAGTTTAATCTGATTAATTCTTCCCTGACTTCACTCCGGTTTTTTAATCCATAGATTTTATTGCTTTCTTCTTCTGAAATTAGGCCCTGCTCTTTCAGCTGCTGCAGGCCTGTTGAGAGGTTTTCCGGAATAGCCGGCTCGCCCCGACTTTCGGCAATTTTATCCAAAACATCTCTTGAGGCATTGCCTGCATCTGTCCAGTTTTCAGCTTGAGCAGGAGTAGTAGATAAACTTAAAGCAGTAGCAGCTACGGTTTGGGCAGCGGCAGCCTGTTCTACCTTATTAATAAGATCCTGGGATGCCGGAGTATTGATTTTAGCAATTGCGGTCAGGTTTTCGGCAATGTCATTGATAGTCCTGCCGTAATCACCCAAAGCTTGAGAAGCAGCCTGGATTTTGCCCTGGTCCATTAAGCTTTTAGCTTCGCTTAATCTTTCTTCGGCCTGTTTTAATCTTAACTCCTCTTTTGCAACAGGGTTAAAGGTGAAAGCAACCTGAGTATTTTCCCATGCTCTTTCCAGGCCATAAAACAGATTGCCCGGGAGGATTCCTTTGGCTGGAGCAGGCATTAAATTATCCGGTATTTTTGGAACAGGCAGGTTTTCCAGGCTTGATAATGACAATCCTAAAACAGAGGGGGTTGAATAATACGGACCATAGTCAAAATATTGGTTTTGCGAAGCAAAAACAGGTTGAGAAAAGAAGGTAGAAACTGCAACTAAAAAACCAACAAAGGCTTTAAATAAATTTTTTGGGTTAACCACAGGTTGACCCGTCTGTATTTATCTGCTTAATTTAAGCGTAAATTAAAACAAAATACTTGTCAAGAACTATTTTGGTATCCAAATCCAATAGCCGTTATCTTCTTCCTGTGGTCCTCCCACTGGTGGGGAATTAAGGCTGGCAGAGGGGGTAGCAACTTTGGGGAGGGGAGAAGTCCATGCCCCTGATAGTCCTGTTTTACCCATGTTTTTGGAAATAATTCCTAAATCAAAAGCATTAATCAGGCCGTCTTTATTTAGATCTGCATTTTCATTCCAGTTTAATGACCCGGGAGCAGTGCCTGCTGCTTTTTGGGCAATAGAGTAGTCAGCAGTGTTTACTACATTGTCATCATTTAAGTCTCCGCTGGTTAATTTTACCGCTTCGCCGCCATTTAAATTAGTAACTGTGGGAGACATAGTAAAAGAAATTGTACTTGCAAGTTGAGCAGGGCCTTTGATTAAAGCCGTATATGTCGACCCGGTGGTCAGTCCTGCCAAAGAAAGGCCTGAATATTCACCTGAAGCAGGTACGTCAACATTAAAATTAAGCAGAAATTTAGGATTTGAAGTTAAAGTTCCTTCGGCAATACCCACGAATACTTTGGCTGCCTGATTTGCAGCGGGCCTGCCTTCAATGCTAACTTTAAAACTCATGGTCGGGCCAAAAGAAGTAGCAATGGTGGGAGTGGAGGGTGAGGGTTCGGGTGAAGAAGTTATTGTTCCCAAAGCTCCTGATTTTGAGGCTTGATCTGCTGAAGCGTTAAGCAGCTGTTTTATAGGGGTAGGGAGAGGACGGGGTGTTACCTGCGCTATTGTTTTAGGCGCTTTTTGGGTTGCCTCGCTTTTGGTAGTTTGAGACTGGGATACTAAATAGGCTCCTACAGGAATTGACACTAAAACAAAGACATATACTCCTAAAAGTATCTTTTGTGTTAAAGTTGTAAACATATAAATAGTGTATATTTAATTTAGCAGAGTTGGCAATATGGTTAAAATCCTTTTCAATACAATTTTAGGTGTAATTTTAATTTTCATCTGGTCCAGATTTGTAAATTTGGGTGAAATTGCCTCTAATTTATCCAAAGTAAACATTTATTATTTAATACCTGTTTTTTTCTTTATGCTGCTTTCTCCGGTTATCAGAGCTGTAAGGCTTAAAATTTTTTTGTCTGAAATCAAAAAGATTAAGCTTTTGGATTTAATTTTTCTAAATGGGGCAGCCCAGATTCTAAATTTCTTTATACCTGTAAGGGCAGGGGAGATTTTAAAAGGGGTTTATCTTAACACCACTTATAATCTGCCCCTGGGAAAATCTGTGATTTGGATATTTATAGACAGGTTTGTGGATTTTCTGGCAGTGCTGCTTTTGGCGAGTATATTATTTTTCGTAGTGCCGACTACTTTGAATATGACATTCGTAACTGTAATTAGTATTTTACTGGTGTTTTCTCTGATTTTAAGTTATCTGATTGTTCGCAGGGTAAGTGCTGCCAGAAAGTTGTTCAATTTTTTGAGGAGTTTTTTAATAATAAAGTCTATTAAGATATATTTTGATAGGTTTACAACCTTCATTTTAGAGTCTTTTTCTATTTTAAACAGACACCCAAAAGATTTAGGGTTAATGATGGGGGTAACAGTCCTGGCTTATGCTGCTGATGCAGCTATTTGGTATTTTACTTTTGTAGCTTTGGGGGTAAATCAAAGCTTTGTAAAGATGTATTTAGGGCAGCTTTTGTCAGCTTTAACATATCTTGTGCCTGCAGCTCCGGGTTATGTAGGTTCAGCTGAAGCTTCGGGACTGTTGATACTTTCAGGAGTATTTGGTATAGAGCCAAACTTTGCTTCAGCAATGACAGTATTATTTCATGTTTTGTCTGCCATTTTTGTATTGATCTTTGGACTTATATCAATATACTTTTTAAAAATTAATTTAGGGGTAGTCTGGAAAAAAGTTTTTAAACAGAAGTCAGATCCACTTTAACAGATGGTCCCATGGTGGGGGTAAGAGAAATCTTTTTAACTCTGGTTTTTCCTACAGTTTGAACCAGTGTTTTAATGTTGGCTGAAAGTTCCTCTGTCGGCTGGTTTAATTTCCCCAAAGTTATATGTATAACAGGAGCTTTTGATTCTGTTTTATATTCTGTTTTTCCGGCCTGAAAGCCTTCTACTGCTTTTTTTAGATCAGAAGTGATTGTTCCATTTTTAGGATTAGGCATCAAGCTTCTGGGCCCTAAAATTCTGGCTACTTTAGCCAGTTTGGGCATCCATTGAGGGGTAGTTACCACTAAATCAAAATCAACCTTACCTTTGTTAATTTGTTCTATAACTTCATCAGTTCCTATAACATCTGCCCCTGAATCTTTGGCATCTTCACCAAAAGCTAAAATTTTAAGTTTTTTACCAGAAGCAAAGGGTAAAGAAACCAAGCCTCTTATTCCTGTTTGAGCAGTGTTAATGTGAGCCTCTAAAGAGCTTTCAAATTTAGAGTAGGATAATTTTTTTACAACTTCCAAAGCTTCATTTAAAGGGTAAGTTTTGCTTCTGTCCAGATCTTTGGAGATTTCCTGGTACTTTTTGCTTCTTGGTTTGGCTTTGCCGGGTTTTTGAGATTTAGCAGTAGCCTTTTTAGAGTCACCACCCTTCGGGCTAGAGTCATCGCTCGCCTTTAGCTCGCTAGAGTCAACTGAGTCAGAGTCCCTTTGACTCTTTTTGACTCTCTGACTCTCTGACTCTTCTGCTGCTGAATCATCAATAACTGCTATTTTTGGTCGTCCCATTATTGTACCTTTACCCCCATTGATTTTGCAGTGCCTTCTACTACTTTCATAGCAGCTTCTACATTTTTAGTGTTTAAATCAGGCAGCTTAGCTTCTGCTATTTGTTTTACCTGAGCTTGTGTTAAGGTTCCTACAGGTTGTTTTAAAGCAGTGCCTGAACCTTTTTCCAAACTTAAGGTTTTTTTGATCATTTCAGCAACAGGAGGTTCTTTGGTGATAAATGAAAATGTCCGGTCCTCGTAAACTGTAATTACTACCGGCAAAATATTGCCTTTTTTGTCCTGGGTTTTATCATTAAAAGCTTTAACAAACTCCATAATAGGTAAACCATGTTGTCCCAAAGCAGGGCCAACAGGAGGAGCAGGTGTAGCGGTGCCTGCAGGAATATTTAGTTTAATTAATGTTTTTACCTTTTTGGCCATTTTATTTTTTTCTTTCCTGGCCAAAAAGGCAAGCTTTGCTTATCTTCTTAGCCATATTTTCTTTCTGTCATTCTGAGTGAAACGAAGAATCTCTTTACTTGTTAAAGAATCTTGTATTCACAAGAGATCCTTTGTCTGACTTCGTCAGACGCAGGATGACAATGATCATATCTTTTTAATTTGCAAAAAGTCCAGTTCCACCGGCGTTTCGCGTCCGAATATGGACACCAGGACCCTGACTTTGCCTTTTTCCTCATCAACAGAATCAATTTTACCGATAAAGTCAGCAAAAGGACCATCCACAATTTTAACTGTGTCATTTACAGTAAACACCTGCTTGTACATTGGGGCTTCAGATTGAGTGAATTTAACAATAGTCTGAACTTCAGATTCAGAAATAGGAGTTGGTTTATTGCCCATACCCACAAAACTTGTTACCCCTTGGGTGGTTCTGACAGCCAGCCATGAAATATCATCAAGCACCATTTTTACTAAAATGTAGCCCGGAAAGATCTTTTCTTTAACATTGACCTTTTTACCGCTCTTTATTTCAATTTTTTCCTGCATGGGGACCAAAACGTCCAAAATTTTATCCTCCAGATGCTCTGATTCCACTCTTTGTTTTAAAGTTAAAGCTACTTTGTTTTCATGACCTGAATAGGTATGGACAACATACCACTTAGCATTCGGGTTGTCTGATTTAGCTGCGTCAGCAGGTTCTTCGGCCGGTGTTTCTTTGGCCGGCTGGTCAGCCTGTGTCTGTTCCTCAGAAGTGTTTGATACTTCTGAAGTTTTTTCTTCTGTTATTATTTTTTGTGTGTCATCCATATTTTAGAGCTATTAGCTCGCAAGCTTTGCTTTAGATCCGAAGGATCGCAAGCTTTGCTTTAGATCCGAAGGATCGCAAGCTTTGCTTTAGATCCGAAGGATCGCAAGCTTTGCTTATTTGTTTACGAAAAAGGCTGTTAACGCAGTTAAGATATAATCCAGACCGCCTAAAAACAAACCTACAGCGCCAGCTACAATAATAACCAAAATTGTATAGCGAATAGTTTGTTCTCTGCTGGGCCAGGCAACTTTTGCTAACTCTTCCTTTACCTCCTTTAGAAAACTAAACAAGTTTGCTATTACCATAGTAAATGCATTCGTTCACGAAAAAGCCTCCATTCTTGGAGGCGTTTTGTCAAGTATAACAAAGAACATAGTATAATTGCAATATGCGAAAACATCTTGCCATTTTTACCGGAAAAGCAGGGGAGCAGATATTAACAGGGAAAAAAACCATAGAATCCCGTTTTTCCAGGGTAAAAAATCCTCCTTTTGGGGAGATTTCAGGGGGAGATTTGGTTTATATAAAGCCTTCAGGGGAAGAGGTAATCGGCCAATTCAGAGTAAAAAAAGTATTCTTTTATGATAACTTAGACTTAAGTGACTTAAGCGCCTTAAGAAACTTATACGGAGAGCAACTAGCGGCAGATAAAGATTACTGGGAAAAACACAAAAATGCGCGTTTCGGAACTTTAATTTTTATTGGTGATTCAGCCAAATTTATCACGTCTCCTATAAAGATTCCCAAAAAGGACCTCAGGGGTTGGGTTGTGTTGGGTTGACATTTTTGTCTGTCAATACTATTGACAAATATGGTATAATTTAATTATGTTTACAGTTAATATAAGAGATATTTCCCGTAATCCAAAAAAGGTCATAAATCAGGTTAAAAAAGAGCAACAACCAACGCTTGTGCTTTCCAGAAAAAAGCCGCAGGCAGTAATTGTCAGCCTGGAAGAATATGAAGAGCTCAAGATTTTAAAAGATGAGAAGAAAGAAAAAAAATCTGCTCAAGCTCTGCTGGATTTGGTTAAATTAGGTCAAAAATATCCCGGCCGCGGCAAAGTTACCAACGCAGTTGAAGAAATAGAAAAAATGTGGGAGCAGTGGGATACATGAAAGTCAAATATACCTGCATTACTGACGCGGATTTTTTGATTTCTTTAATCAAGGAAGACGACATTAATCATAAAAATGTTTTAGCAATTGCTCGCAGGCTGGTTAATGAAGAAGCTAAGGTGTACTTTCCGGTTACCGCAATTTTGGAGGCGGCTACAGCTCTTCTTAGAAGGTATAATCTGCCTAATCTTGCCAGTGATCTGCTTATGTATTACAAAAAACCTGATTTACTGGTAATAGGTGTGGATAAAAAAAATTATCTGGAATGTATAAATTGTTTTGACAAAGATAGATCGAAGCAGAATACACCTTTTGACGCTATGATTTTAGCTTTAGCCCGGAATAATAAAGCAGAAGTTGTCTTAAGCTTCGATGGTTTTTTCAAAGATAAGGGTTTTAAAACTGCAAAAGATCTGCTTTAAGGGGAATCCTTTTTTCAGAGGTTGGGTTGTGTTGCAATAAATGTAAATCACCATTTATTTCTGTTATATTGAAATAAGTAAGTAATACAGTATGGAACTGGAAGCCTCAGGCGTAATAGGAATTCAGCAGCAACCCTCCTCAGCTGAGATGGTTACTCAACCGGAGGGAAATTTTGCCCGCTTTCAGCATTGGGTAAAGCGTTATCAGGAATTAAATTCTGATTCTAAACTCATACCCCGTACTGAAGTAGATCAACTTTTTGCTCCGCTCGGATTAAAAGCCACAGATATAATTTCTCCTGATGGGCATCAGCTACACGAGCAGGTGATCCAATCTTTTGTTGATCATTCTCAGAAAGAGGCGAAAAAAGAACAGCTATCTTACTTGAACCTGTTTATGCAAATTCGGAGTTGCCGCATATTTATCAGGGAATAGTGCAGATGGCAATAAGAAAAGCCCGTTCTGTGGGGGCAGTTTTACTTGTTGCTAGGGAAATGCCGGTTGTTACAGGAGCGGATCATACAAAAACGATTCCTCTTTTGGAGCGGCAGGCGCAAAAAGAGAATTTGCCTTATGCTCTAAAGTCAGTAGAGGTTTTTATTCCCCAAAGTGCCAACGGGTATGAATACAGCGATTCTTTAGGAGGAGATATATCTTATTTTGAAAGATACCAATCTTTAGAAGATGCTGTGGTAGTAGGTTAAAGACTATTATAAATTGGGTTGTGTTGGGTTAGCCTGTGCTGAAGAGGTAGCATAAGTGGAAAATGAGTCTGTAAAGAAGAGCTTGTCTTCTTTTTTAGTAACTCTGACTAAGGCTTTAGGTACTGCCTCAGTGATACCAATATCTTTTTTGCCTCCCACTTTTACTTCTGTAATGCCGGCAGGTTGCTCAAAGGCTAACGGTGTAGTTTTGTCAATCAATGAGTGGATAATTTTATTCCAAATCGGCGCAGCTCCGGTGATTCCGGAAGTTAAGGCCGGATTCATAGGAGAATTATCAGGATTGCCTACCCAAACTCCTACTACAAATTTTGGGGTATAGCCGAAGGTCCAGTTATCCTTTTTTAAATCAGAAGTGCCGGTTTTAACTGCGACCTGAAATCCCGGAATATTAAGTAAGGAGTTTGCTCCAAAAGCCATTTTTCTGGCATTGTCATCAGATAAAATATTGGTAATTAGGTAAGCTACTCCCGGAGAAAGAGCCTGTTTGGGGCTATTTTGGTACTGTTCCAAAACATTCCCGGCAGAATCAGTTACTTTTAATATGCCGGTAGGAGGTTGAAACTCACCCATTTGAGAAAAAGCTCCGTATACTCCCATCATTTCAATCATCTTCACATCTGCTGCTCCTAAAGTTAAAGCCAGACCAAAACGCTTTGGATTATCAAAAGTAGTAATACCTAAATCACGGGCAGTCTCAACTACCGGGTCAATCCCTAAAGTAGCAAGCAGTTTTACTGCCGGAATATTTAATGAGCTGCCCAGAGCCTGACGTAAAGTCACCGGTCCGCGAAAAGTGCCGTCGTAATTAACAGGCGAGTAAGCGTTGCCCCATTCATCTCTGAATGTGACCGGTATATCCAAAATCATGCTGGCAGGGCCAAAACCATTTTTGAAAGCTGTGGCGTATGTTATGGGTTTAACAGAAGAGCCTGGCTGACGCAAAGACAGAGTTACATTGTAATTGCCAAAACCAGGGTAGCGATAGTCACGGCTACCGGTCATAGCTAAAATCTGTCCGGTTTTGGCATCAGTTACCATAGCTGCTCCGTTTTGCACATTTAAATTATTCAGTTTGTTTATTTCATCACTTACTATACCTTCAACATCAGACTGAACTTGTAAATCCAAAGTAGTATAAATTTTCAATCCTCCCTGGGATACTACCCTGGGTCCGTACTTTTCAGCCAGTAAATCTTTAATGTAGAAAACAAAGTGGGGGGCGAGGATATTGTTAACAGGAGGTTTTAACTTAAGATCCTGAGCGTATGCTTCATCAGCCTGTGCTTGGGTAATATAGCCTTCTTTGACCATTTTTTCCAGAGTATCTTTTTGGCGCTGTTTTGCCAAATACGAGGTAGTTCCGTAAGGGGAAAACTGGGTAGGTGAAGCCGGCAGTCCTGCCAGGTAGGCGCTTTGGGCTAAGTTCAGCTGAGAAGGAGATTGACCAAAATAGGTTTGGGCGGCAGCAGCAATGCCTGTGACAGTACCTCCATAAGGCGCTTCATTTAAATACATTTGTAAAATTTGGTCTTTAGTATAAATCCGTTCTGTCCAGAGAGCTAAAATTGCTTCACGCGCTTTTCTGACATAGCTTTTTTCCGGAGTTAAAAGAGAATTTTTAATCAGCTGTTGGGTTAGGGTTGAGGCTCCTTCCATGCTGCCTGTTTTGTAATTGGCGTAAAGGGCGCGCAATATTGCTTTAATATCTATGCCTATATGCTGGTAAAAGTTTTTATCTTCAGTGGCGATGGTTGCTTGTATCAACTCTTTTGGAACTTCAGTCAGCTTTATAAGAGTTCTGTTTTTTCCTTCATATAATCTGTAAAGTAAGTTGCCGTTTCTGTCGTAAAATTCAGTAGTCAAAGGCTCTCCTGAATAAGTCAGTCTGGTGGGAGTTGGCAGTTGGTAAGCTGCAGTTAAAATAAAAGCAGTATAAGAGGCAATAAAAACCAAAGAGGCAGACGTTATAAATATAATTTTGGAGCGCCGTGACAGATGGAATTTTTTGGGACGGCCTCTTTTTCTTTCGATTAACCCTCCCTTAGGTATTTTTAGTGATTTGAGCAGTGCTTGGAAGTTTAAAACTATTATTTTAAACAGATTGATTGGTATGCTGCCTACAAAGCTTAAGATAAATTTAACCAAAGAAACAGCTAGGCTTGTGGGAGATGGTTTAAAGCTGGCCTTTTTCCTTAGTCCTCTGGGCATACTGTTTCTCGGGACAGAAAGTTTACTATATTTAGCCGCATTCTAAAAGATTCTTTTATGCTGTACAAGAGGCAATATTATTAGGAAAATGCCAATAGATACAAACCTGCTGCTATAAAAATAATGCCTGCAACTTTTGATAACAGAATTAAAAAAGGATATTTTTTTCTGTCAAAAATGAGCAAAAATACATACTGACTGCCTTGTAAAGAGTTGACTAAAGCAGGATTAGCCAAAGATATGGAAAAAAGTATCAATACTTCTGATAAAGCGCCGCTTAATTGGCCTCCCAAAAAAATGAAGCCTTCTTTGGATAAGAAATTAATCTTTAGTCCTTTTGAGCTGATGACTTTTATCCTCAAAAAAGGGATAGCCACCATGATTAAAAGCAGAGGCAAAAGCACCATTCTTGACCAGACTAAAACTGACAGAAAATCAAGCTTTAAATAAGCAGATCTTAAGATGACATAAGAAATGGCAAACAAAGAAGCAGATAAAACTTCACAAATAATTTCCTCTTTGTTCAGTTTTCCTTTCCAATCAGTTGCAGTTAAAAAAACTAAACCAAAAGTAAGTATGATTACAGCTTCTATTTGAGTTATAGAGAGGGCCTCGGATCTGACTGCAAGCATTAATAGAATTAAAGGGATAAGGGTTCCAATGACAGGTATGACCCGGGATACTTGCCCTAACTTTAAGGCTTTAAACATGAAATAAGCGCCCATAGTCCAGGTAATAGTTGATAAAGAAGCCAGGATAAAAGTTTCAAAGTCAGGTATTTTTACAAAAGGCAGGGCAAAGATAGCGGGTAAAGACACCAGGCTGATGTAAAAAATATAGACTAAAGGATCAGGAATAGCCCTGTTTAGGAGGTGTTTATTGGCCAAAACTGCCAAAGCATTGAAAAAATACGCTGAAATGGTAAAAGGAAGATGAGACATAACTTTAGGGTAAAGGGGAAAGCGTAAAGGGTAAAGAAATTACTTCACCCTGATTCAATCTCCTTCCTGATTTCTTTCTGTCTTTTTTCCAAAACCTCTTCAGCGTTGACTGTGTGGCCAATGAAACGAAGAAGCGAGTGGGGAATGCCGTTGTGCTGAATTATGTCTGTATAAACTAAAGCTGAAGGCCTGATATGTCTTTCCATAGTGCTGTAGTCCATTTCAACCAGTCCGAATCTGGGTTCAAACCCTAAATGCCACTCAAAATTATCTAAAAGCGACCAGTAGAAAAAGCCCCGGACATTAACTCCTGCCTTAATTGCTCTGGCTACTTCCTGTAAATATGAAATTAAAAAACGGTTTCTTCTGTCATCATTAGTGGAGGCAATACCACACTCTGTTATATATATAGGTATGTCATCAGCTAAATCTGTTAATACTTCAAAAATGCCTTCAGGGTAAATTTCCCAGCCTAAATCAGACACATCATGAGTTTGTTGTGCCAAATCTTTTTTGTTGGGAGTTAAATACTTATCTTTAAATCTGATATGAAAGTAGTAGTTGATTCCTAAAAAATCATGTGCGCCTCTGGTAAAAAAGTAAAACAGGTGGTTGGCAAATAAATCATTTAACACCACAGACAGTTGTTCTTTAAAAGAGTGCTTGTGATTTGATTCAAAAGAGAGGATGTTATTGGCAATACCTACAGGTTTACCTGCAGGGAACTTTGAGTGTAGGTATTTGTAAACCTTTTTATGGGCAGAAGTGAGATTTAGAAAAGTTTTAACCTGTCCCCATGTGCTTTTTTTGGAATGAGGCCAAGCCCTTTCAATATAAGTTTCATAAATATATACCCCCGGTTCATTTAAAGTAATCCATAAGTCTACATAGTCAGAGATTTCAGGCACAATTTTACGGACAAATCTTTCAAAATAAGAAACTGTGGCCCCATTTTCCCATCCTCCTTTATCTGCTACCCACACAGGTAATGTCCAGTGCCAGAGAGTCAGCATCACTGTAATTTTGCGGTCTTTTAAAGCTTTCAAAACTTTTTTGTAGTGGTCTATTTCTGTCTGGTTAAACTCTCCTTCTTTTGGTTCTATTCTTGACCACTCTATAGATAATCTGTGGGCGTTGTGGTTTAGCTGTTTTATTAAATCAAAGTCTTGCTCAAAGCGGTTATACTGGTCGCATGCTCGCCCTGAGCGTAAGTCGAAGGGCTTGTCCTGTTCCCACTGCCACCAGTCACTGTGAGTATTATTTCCTTCTACCTGATGGGCAGAGGTAGCTGCTCCCCATAAAAAACCTTCAGGAAATTTTAAAGTGGCGTGCTCGTGTTTTGGTAAAGGCTGATGTTGGGACATATCTCTATCTTAGCATGAAAGAGATTCTTCGTCGAAGACTCCTCAGGATGACAAACTGAATTGAAGATTGTATTCAGTTTGTCAATTTAGCTCAATTGCCGATACTTTTAAGGTATTATTTCGGTATTCAAATTTAAATGAGACAGTTTTTGCCCTGTTGTTGGTAATATACAAATTTTGACGGGCATTGGCTGAAAGTGAGCCTGGGTTGTAATAGATAGAAACCCCGTACTTTTTGGCAATATCAGGGATTGCAGCAAAGTCATGATTGGTCGGGGCTTCTGTCAAAAGGCCTGCATCCAAAGCCACCCAGTAAATTAAAGAAGCAAGGTGGCATACGCCGTCCCCGTATAAATAACCGTCTGTTAAAAACCCATCTTCTGCATTAAAGTGAGCTATAGTAGTTTTAACCAGAGAGTTTTTATACTTTTCTTTTACATCTTCATGATAGGCAAAAGTTTCATAAGGCTTGAGTTTAAACTCGTACTCAAAGGGTTTGTTTATCTCTTCCCAGTTAATATCAGAAGCTTTGGTCACCTTACCTGACATGTAGGCAATATTTAAAAGGATGTTATTTTTAAATACTTTGTTTACATACTTGTCAGGTTGACGGTTTTCCAAAGATATCTCATGTGAGGCCAGCACATTGGCAGGGTATGGGGTGGCAAAATTGGTGTCAGAAGAAAACCCCAGTAAAGAACCAAAGCTTAGGGGAAAGATGGTCAAAAGTTGTGCGTAGCGCGTATACTTTGACATAAGTAGCGCATTTTATCATATTATAGGATAGTAAGTCAAGTTTAGAGGGGTTGTGATATGATTAATTTGTGATCAGATTACTGCCCTTTATACTGATTCCAATACTTATTTTAGGAGGCTTGTGGTACTTCCGTTTCTCAGCCGGTAAATCCAACCCTGTTACTTCTTTAATTACTCAAGAAAAAGAGGAAGAGGTATCTGTAGAAGTGCCGAAAACTGTGCCCGGAGCTACCACAGAAGAGAGAGTACAGAGTTTAGAGGATACTTTAACCAAGTTGGTGCCACAAGTTAATGCTTTAAAATCAGGTGGTTCTCAAAGCAGCTCTTCCAATGATTCAAAAATAGCTGAAATAGAGGCAGTAATTACAGACTTGAAGGTCAGGGTGGCAGCTTTGGAAAAAGCCACTCCTGCTCCTGTTGCTGCTTCAGGCTCAAAGTACCCTCTTTATATCCCTTTAGGCTCAGGGGGGACAGTAGCCACAAACAGCTGGACAAATTTAAGTACTTTCCAGATCAGTTTAGATCCTGATCAGTATAAGGGATATACTTCTATGCAGCTTGAAGTGAATATGAGGTTAAACCAGCCGGGAGGGACTTTGTATGCCCAGTTGGTTAACAATAGTTCGGGCTCAACAGTGTCTTCTGCAATTAGTACCACATCAACCAATTCTTCCATAGTCACTTCTTCAACCTTTACTTTAGGTTCAGGAAATCAAACATATGTCTTGCAGGCTAAAACTTCAGATGCCACACAGGGCTTTTTGGATACAGCCAGAATTAAGGTGAACTTTTAAGTGCAGGGATTAGTAAGCTTTACCGATAATCTCCTCATTCTTTTACAAAATACTGCAACTCGGTAACAGGTTCTTTCCCTTCTTCTAAATATATTTCAGTAAGCGGCCAGGAAGTCTTGATTCCGTTTACCTGTGTAACCGATTCTAAATAACTCAGCGCCTGACCTATTAAAGCATAACTTCCAGTTAAAATGACGCTTGCAACTTTAACTTCTGGTAGGTTTAAATATTTAAACTCATCATTAGTAATAATTTCTTTATCAACAGATACACAAGCATCCCAAGTTTCATTTTCCACACCAACTTTTCTCCTGTCTTGATAGAAAATTCCTAAAACATGACCTGTCTTCACTCTTTTATCTGCCAAGTAAGTAAAAACCTTACTAATTTTGTGGTTAAATGCCTCAAGAGGTTCACCTTTACCGGATAAACTTACAACTTTTATTTCCGGTCTGATTTTAACAATCACTTCTGAAAGAAATTCTGGCTTTGTGATTTTGGGAGTTCTTAATATTTTCACTAACCAAAATTATAACATTTAAAACTTATATGCAGGGGCGGCAGGACTCGAACCTGCAGGATCTCTTTTGGAGAGAGACCGTTTGCCAGTTAACGGACGCCCCTTTGTGCAAAAGTATTGTAGATTGTGGTTAATTCTTTTGCAACTCTGGCATCGTAGTAAGTTACAGTAATACAGCCAGGGTAGTGTAAATGTTTTCTTTTGGAAGTATGAGGTTTTAAATATGATTTATGGAATTGATTAAGAGGTATTTTAGTAATTTTATTCCAAAAAACCTTTTGTCTTTCCTCTTTGTGATATTCATGCAGGTGCATTAAAACTCTAAATTTGGACTCGTTGATCTTAAAACCATGTCTTAATAAATCAAGAAATACTTTAATTAAAGAGGGATCCGAGTTAGTAAATTTAACTTGTGTATTGTTTTTTGATCCTTCACACCAGAATATCAGGGCACAGCATAATTTACATAAGTCGGGTGTCAGAGAAATTCTTCTTAAGAACCCTTTAGCAATACTAGTAAAATAAAGTTGTTGTTGGATTCTCTTCTTCCGTGCGATTTCTATGCTCTTATATTGCCCTAAGATTTTGCGTTGTTTTAGTCTTTCCTGTGCACGGAGAGGCAGTAGAATATTGCGCAACCATAGTGAAGAGGTGCTTTTTGCAATATTAAGTAAAATTGCTATTTCTTTAATAGAGTATCCTTTTTTGCGCAAAGAGATAGCTTTGTTTTGAAACTCGATTGGATAGGACATTAATTAATTATTATGCGAATTAAACCCGAATGTCAAGAAGAGAATGATTACTAAATTTTTACCTCGTTGTGAGGAGTAGTTTTTCTGTCATGAGAACAAAATTTGTTCAAAGCAAGTTTTTCTTTTATATTTACTGTGTTTTTAGTTCCTGTGTAATTTTTATTTTTACAAACAGAACACTGGAATAAAAATATATTTCTGTTTCCCTTTTTGGCCATATCGGGAGATTATATATGAGAGTAAGGTAAAACTGCAAGAGGTGGGAGCCGGATAAGGACTGGGAGCCGACTGTGGGAATCGAACCCACGACCTGCTCCTTACCATGGAGCTGCTCTGCCACTGAGCCAAGTCGGCGCAAAGAACTTAGAAATTGTATCAGAGTAGCTTCGGATCTGTAAACTAAACTTTTGGAGGCTTATCTTTTTTCTTCTTTCTAAAAGCTTCAATGGAAGTCACTTTTGGATTTTTAATTAATTCAGGAGGTACAGTCTGAATTGCATCACTATTGACCAAATCTGTTATTAATCCTTCAGTCTTTTCTCTATCAGACATAGTTGGGTTTTTATAAATTTCCTGCTAAAATATGAACACTTCCTTGCCGACTTAGCTCAGTGGTTAGAGCAGCTGTTTTGTAAACAGCAGGTCACAGGTTCGAATCCAGTAGTCGGCTCCATCCCTTACCCTTCTAAAAAAATAACTAGCCGCCCAAAAGACAACTAGTTTTGAAATATTTGGTTTTAAAAAATAATTTCAGCCTACTCTGACCGTGGTTGAGGTTTTCCCCCCGAATATTCAGGTGGGAACCCTGGGACGTACCGTATGGTGCATCCACCTTTGGGTCTACCCGTATCGGTTAAAAATTTGAGGAGGAAAAATATCCTCAATTTCAACGTGCCGAGTAGGCAGGTGTCGGAAAACTTTGAAATCTTCTGACTATAAAACTTTATCAAAGTGAGCCCCAAGTTGTCAAACCCTGCAAAGCCCTTTGTGTGGGGAAAAACTTAAACTTGCGAGGCTAAAAAGTAAGTGAGTTAAAATCCAAAAACCCGCATGAAAAAAGAAGTCCCCGCCCTCAAAATAAACCCTAAAAGGGAAGTCCCCCCAACAGGGATAAACCAGAGCATTAGAAGCACAATAAAGCCATACGCTTCGAATTTTTGATATTCTTTGGCCAATTTATATGGAAGCTGGGACATTAAAACCTTTGATCCGTCCAGGGGAGGAATCGGGATAAAGTTGAAAATTGCCAGCAGAATGTTAATTTGTACCATAAAGAAAAGGGTTTCCATAACCAAAAAAGGAGCGCCGAAATTTCTCAAAATGTGGTATATGACAGCGGCAATCAGCGCCAGAGCCAAATTGGATAAGATCCCTGCAATTGAGACCAAAAACTCCCCTTTTCTAAGGTCGGTGAAATTTAAAGGGTTTACCGGAACGGGTTTGGCCCAGCCGAACATTATGGGAGAGTTGGTTACAAAAAGCAGAATAGGGAGTAAAATTGTACCCACAGGATCAATATGCGGAAGAGGGTTTAAAGTCAATCTGCCTGCCCTCTCTGCGGTATGATCCCCGAATTTTAATGCAGTAAGACCATGCATCACTTCATGCACTATGACGGAAAAAAGTAAAACTATAATGGATAAGGCTAGCAATTCCGGGTTCATTATGGTATATTCTAGCACATGGCAGTTTGCATTAATTGTTTAAAAGGAGCACATAAAATATCCTGGTCAAGGCACAAAAAAGGTTCCTCGGGCCACGGCGGTGAGTGGAATTTAAAAGCCCAAATCAGCTCCAGGATCCAAAAACCAAACCTTCACACATTCAAGGGCAAGTCCTATTGCACAAAATGCCTAAGGATAATAAAACGCGACTTCAACACCGCCATGTCCAAACCCGCCCCGATCCCAACTGTCTAAACTTAATTAATAATGCAAACAAGAACAATAGAGGCGCCTACTCGGCAGGATGTAAATCCCGGCTTAAAAGCTCATATTGGGTGGTGGCAAACACAAGGATGTCCTCGTGCGGATTACCTAACGG
>JACOXH010000002.1 GCA_016176415.1 Candidatus Daviesbacteria bacterium | reverse complement strand
CCAAACCAGACAGCGCTGTTTTCATCACTGATTCACCAGATGAGATTAAAAGAAAAGTAAACAATGCTTATTGTCCTGAAGGAATCGTTGAATTTAACCCTATACTGGACTGGACTAAAAACTTAATTTTCTATAACCCTTCCTCTCTGACAGTAACCAGACCGGAAAAGTTTGGAGGAGATATAACTTACTCTTCCTATGAAGAGCTGGAAAAAGATTATGCTGAAAAAAAACTGCATCCTATGGATTTGAAAAATACTGTGGCAGAATGGTTAATACAAAAATTAGAACCTGCAAGAAAATATTTTGAAGACCCACTCCGAAAAGCTGCTTTAGAAGAAATTGAAAGATTGACCGCTAAGATATAAAATTACTATGATGTACTCGCCGAAGTTCAAAATATTCTGGGTAATTCTGTCTGTTATTGCAGGACTCGCAATTCTGCTTTTTTCTCTTTTTCCGCTTTTTAGCGCTTTTTAAATTTAAAGTATAATAGGCTCATGAATTTAGAGACGCCGCTTTCAACGCTTGCCGGCATTGGGCCGGGGATAGTTTATAGATTAAAAAGGCTTAATTTAAATTCAGTAAAAGATTTAATTTATCATTTTCCTTATCGTTATGATGATTTCTCCAATACTACTTCTGCTTTAGATGCCAAAGTAGGGGAGACTCTTACTTTGCAGGGAGAAATTTGGTCTATTGCAAATATTTACACCAGATCAAGAAAAATTATCACCAAAGCTGTTTTTAATGACGGCACTTCTCCAATAGAACTCACATGGTTTAACTGCTCATGGCTGACAAAACAAATTAAAACTGGTGACAGGTTACAAATTTCAGGAAAAATAGCCAAATACAAAAACAAGCTTTCTATGATGATGCCCACGTGGGAGAGAACTGCTCACCTCGGGGGAGTCAAAGCCCACCCCCGAGGTGTCCATACCGGAAGACTTGTTCCTGTTTATCCTGAAACAGAAGGAATTTCTTCTAAATGGTTGAGAAGTAAAATAGATAAATTACTGCCATTAGTAATAAACCAAATCCAGGATCCCTTACCTGACTCAACCAGGAACCAGATGCTTCCGCTGACCCAGGCAATCAGGCAGATTCATTTTCCTAACGACTGGCAGGAAGCAGAAAAAGCCAGAAAAAGACTGGGCTTTGATGAGTTATTTTATGTTTCTTTAGCTACTCAAAAAGCCCGTTTGGAGTGGAAGAAAAAACCTCTTATAGAACCTTTAAAAATTAAACCAAAAGATCTTGACCAATTTATTAAAAGCTTACCCTTTACTTTAACTTCTGCCCAGCAAAAAGTATTGGACCATATACTGGATGACCTACAAAAAAACGAGCCTATGAACAGACTGATACAGGGAGAGGTAGGTTCTGGTAAAACTGTGGTGGCTACAGCAGTTGCTTTTATAATTTTTAAAAATAGCCTCCGCACTTTATTTATGGCCCCCACGGAAATCCTGGCCTTTCAGCATTTTGATACTTTAAAAAAACTTTTGGAACCACACGGAATAAAAGTTGGAATTTATACAGGCAGCAAAAAAGACATATATAACTCTGATATTGTAGTGGGTACACACGCCCTCTTATCTGATAAATTACTCACAGATAATGTTGGCCTGATCATAGTGGATGAACAACAGCGCTTTGGAGTTGAGCAAAGGACTGTACTACGCAATAAAGCCAAAGTACCACACTTTTTAACTATGACAGCCACCCCCATCCCCAGAACCGTAGCTCTGACTTTGTATGGAGATTTAGACATGTCTGTAATTGACCAAATGCCTGCCGGCAGACAACAGGTAAAAACATATCTCGTTCCTGAGAAAAGAAGAGCTGACTCTTATAAATTTATTGCCAAAAAAGTAACTGCAGGAGATCAAGTCTATATTGTTACCCCTTTAATTGAAGCGTCTGAAACCCTGACAACAGTGAGGGCTGCCAAAGTAGAATTTGAACACCTTAAAAAAGTTTTTCCTGACTTTACTCTGAACCTCCTGCACGGCAGAATGAAAGGAGCAGAAAAAGAGCAAATCATTGAAGATTTCAGAAAAGGCAAAACTCAAATACTTGTCTCTACTTCTGTAGTAGAAGTTGGTATGGACAATCCTAATGCCACCATTATTGTAATAGAGGGAGCAGAAAGGTTTGGTCTGGCGCAACTGCATCAGCTAAGAGGCAGGGTAGGCAGAGGTTCAAAGGAATCCTTTTGTTTTCTGTATACTTCAAACTCCAACCGTGAGGAAGAAGGCAGATTAAAATCTTTGGAAACTACCTTTGACGGACTTAAGCTGGCAGAACTGGATTTAAAAATCAGAGGCAGCGGCCAAATCTTTGGTACTGCCCAATCAGGCAGATTTGAATTTAAAATTGCTTCTTTTTCTGATATTGAGCTTTTGGAAAAGACAAAAGCAGAGTCTCAAAAATTACTCGCCCAGGATCCTGCCCTTGACAAATACCCGCTCCTCAAGGCAAAATTACAAGATCTGGCAAAAGAAGTAATGCCTGACTGAGAAAAATATATATGGCAGGTGAGCCAAAAAGACGACATTCTAAGGCACGCAAAAGAACAAGAAGAGCAGCTATTAATTTAGCTGTAAATTTAGTGGACTGCAAAAATTGCGGTAAACTAACAATACCTCATACAGTTTGTAAAAACTGCGGTTTTTATGGAGGTAAGTCAATAACCAAAGAAAAAGTGCAAGTAACCCGGGCATGAAAAGAAGAACCGACCCAAGGCACTTAAAAAGAGTGCAGCTCATGCAGGATTTGTTTACATGGCAGTTTAGACCGGAGACAAAACCCTCAGCCGGTATTTTACCCATCACCAGAGAGTTACCTAAAATCGATAAACTGATTGCCCTGTCTGCCCCTGACCGGCCGATCGGAGAAATCAACCGGATTGATTTAGCTATCTTGCGTCTGGCGGTTTTTGAGATGATAATAGATAAAGGGGCGCCTCCAAAAGTTGCCATTGATGAAGCAGTAGAGTTAGCCAAAGAATACGGCTCTGACTCATCTGCATCTTTTATTAACGGCGCTTTAGGTAAACTGGTGAGCTTGAAGAGAATCAAAACTTAATCTGTCCAAAAAAATATGAGCGAAGAAAAACGGATTATACAGGCTATTGCAGAACATTTGGGTCTTCCACCGGAAGATCTGGACCGCCATGCGCTTTTACAAGAAGAACTGGGGCTGGGACCAGTTGAATTAAACGACCTGCTGGCTGATTTATCCCAAAGATTTGGTATTACTTTTGACGAAACAGAAACTGAAAATTTAAGAAAAGTTGATGACCTGATAGTTTTAGTTGAGGATAATTTATTAGAGTGATGTTAAATAATGGTTTTGAGGATCTACTGAACTTACTAAATTTAAAATTCAAAAATCCGGGACTTTTAAAGCAGGCTTTTCTGCACCGCTCATATCTGAATGAAGTAAAAACACAAATGCTTTCAAATGAGCGTTTAGAATTTTTAGGGGATTCTGTATTATCTCTGGTGATCTCAAATCACCTGTACAACTTAAGGCCGCAGGATACTGAAGGCGAGTTAACTAATTTAAGAGCTCATATTGTAAAGACCAAATCACTGGCAGAGGCTGCAAGAAAACTTAAACTTGGGAATTATTTAAGTCTTTCAAAAGGAGAAGAACTTTCAGGAGGAAGAGAAAACCCCCAACTTTTAGCCAATACTTACGAAGCTTTGCTGGGAAGTATTTTTTTGGATCAGGGGTTGGAAAAAACAAGGGAAATAATTTACAACACTCTCCTGGTTTTATTTGAAAAAGAACTAAAAATGGGCCCCCCAAAAGACGCCAAATCTTCGTTACAAGAGGCAGTTCAGCAAAAGTTCAAGCAGTCTCCTCATTATAAAATTCTGGAAACTCACGGTCCTGATCATGCCAAACAATTTACAGTAGCAGTTTATATAGGCGGCAGAGAGATGGGCAAAGGTACAGGAAACAGTAAACAGGTTGCAGAAGAGCAGGCTGCAAGGATAGCTTTACAAGCATTGACTTAAATTCCTTCAATCTATATACTTAACACCATGTTAAAAATCCGGTTAATGAGAATAGGCGCAAAAAAGATTCCCTTTTACAGGGTGGTCGTAGTTGATGAGCGCTCGAAAAGAACAGGCGGCTACCTGGAACTTTTAGGAACTTATAATCCTTTAACAGAACCCAAAGATATAAAACTAAAACAAGATAGAATTGACCACTGGATTAAACAGGGAGCTCAACCTTCTACAGGTTATTTGAGGATAATCGGCAAAGCCCCACAAAGGCCTCCAAGAAAACCCAAGAAGGAAAAGCAAGAGTCAGAGAGTCAAAAAGAGTCAAATGAGTCAAAGGCCAAAGAAGAAAACATAGAGAAAGAACAAACAAGCACTGAAACACCTGTAGCAGAAAATGCACAGACTACAGAAGAACCCAAACAGGAAGAACAACCAGCCGCTGAAGAAGGAGAAAAGAAAGAATGAAAGACCTTTTAAACTTTATTGCTACTTCTTTGGTTACCAAACCTGATGCTGTTTCCATTGACGAACAAATAGATAATGGTAATGTTAATTTATTTTTAACTGTTGACCCTTCTGATATGGGGATTATTATCGGTAAGAGTGGTCAAACCATCAGAGCAATCAGAAAACTCTTAACAGTCAGGGCAATTGCTGAAAACGTCAGGGTAAACCTTCAGCTGTCCGAACCCCCGACAACCACTGAGGTGTCATCCTGAACGATTAGTGAAGGATCTATTTAATATTGAGATTCTTCGCTCCGCTCAGAATGACAGAATTAAGATTATGAAGTTTTCCATCATCACTCTTTTTCCTGAAGTTTTTGATCCCATTTTAAACTCTTCTATACTTAAACGCGCTCAAAAAAAGGGCCTTGTTGAATTTGAGCTGATTAATTTAAGAGATTTTGGGGAAGGCAGGCACCAGGTAGTTGATGACCGGCCATATGGAGGAGGAGCAGGTATGATACTAAAACCCGATGTATTATCCCTTGCATTGAAAAAGTCAAAAGTCAAAAGTCAAAAGTCAAAAGTAATTCTAACTTCGGCTTCGGGTAAATCTTACAAACAAAAAAAGGCAAGAGACTTTTCTAAACTGGATCATTTAATTATTATTTGTGGCCACTACGAAGGAGTGGATCAAAGATTTATTGATAAGTATGTAGATGAGGAAATTTCCATTGGGGATTATGTTCTAACCGGCGGGGAAATACCGGCAATGACTATTGTGGATTCTGTTACCAGACTTATTTCAGGTGTTTTAGAAAAACCGGAAGCTATCGAAGAAGAGTCTTTTTCGTATGGACTGCTTGAATATCCTCACTATACCAGGCCTGAACAATTTGAAGGGGAAAAAGTGCCTGATGTTTTATTATCCGGAAATCACGGTGAAATTAAAAAATGGCGCGGGCAAAAAGCTCTTGAAAAGACAAAAAGAATAAGGCCCGACCTCATTATTCAAAAGGATTAGCTTTGCCTCTGGGGGACTGAGCAAAAGATGTGGGAGTAGTAGTGTTAATTTTTTCCAGGGCTGCAATTAAACCCTCATCTGCAGATGTCAGTTCAGGCAAAGGAGAATCTGCTGCTCCAAAGTCTTTTGGTAAACCGGAATATAAAACTCCCAAAGACAGCGCTATATCAGCACCCTGCTGATTCGCAGATGAAATATCAATAACTTTTACTCTTATTAAACGGGGAGAATTTTCTAAATTGCTCAGTAACCCCTGAAGAAAAACCTTAGAGCCTCTGATTTCCATTCTTACGTCAAAACTGTCCGAATTACCCATTTTTGTTCCGCTATTTCCCAAAGCAATTGATGAAACGCTGAACCCCGACTCTGCAGTCAACTGCTGAAGCAACGCTAAAACATTGGCAAAATCCTTTTCAGCGGGCAAGGCATTTAATACAAACCGCACTTTCCTTGCAAGATCTTCCCCGTCTACACTCTCCAGAGCCTGTACTTTTGTTTCCAAAAATTCAGACTTACCGGCCAGTTGAGACGCAGATTTTTGACCGTCAATCAATTTTGCAGTCTGCGGGTAGATGGCAAAAATGATTAAAAAAAGGCTCGATAACGCAACAACTGCCGGAAATATGTATAATTTATACTCCAAATAGAATTTTATTATTTCTTTTTTCATTTAAATTGCCTTAATTCTCAAACTGGTTCTGTATAAACCCTGTTTGTCGCGGTTTAAGCTCTCAATAGTAACCTGACTGAATTTCTCTTTATTCTCTTCTGTGTCTGTTAAATTAGTAACCAGACTTTCAAGCGCGCTATTGTCAGGAAGTACTGCCACAAAAGTAACTCCGCCTGTCTGATCTACTGATATAGAACTGACTACCGCTGATTGCGGTAATAATTTATCAACTAATTGATAAATAGAGGTTTGCTTTGATGCCACTCCCAGATACTGATCGATTACCTGCAATCTGTTTTTAAGCAGCGTTAAAGATGCCTGTGTATTTTTTAAATCAGAAACCCTTTGTTCAGCTCCTGCAACTCTGGCCTGATATAAAGAAATGTTGCGGTTTTGTAAAATACGCAAAGCCAAAGTTAAAGAAGACAAAAAAATCATTACCAAAACGATGGATATTCCGATAAATTGAATCTTTATAAATTTAACGGATTTCTTCTTTTGCGCAGTAAGTTCCGGAGGCAGTAAATTGATAGAGATTTTCATATTAATCCTCCCGCAACGCCAATCCTACCGCAACAGAGTAGGAAGGCGCATCCTGAGAAAGTTTTAAAACTGAACCCTGATCTTTTGAGATAGAAAACCAGGGGTCAGCTTCCTGAACCTCCAAACCCCAAATATTGGCAAGATATACCACCAAACCCGGCATCTTAGCCCCACCTCCTGACAAAACCACTCTTTTAATCGGGCTTGAGGAATATTTTGTCTCAAAAGCCTGAATCACCCGTTTGCCTTCACCGGCAATAATATCCACAATCGGTTTTAAAGCCTCATATACTTTCCCTTCAAGTTGATCTTCCATCAAGCCATAAATTTTTTTATATTGTTCTGCCTGATTAGTATCAAAATTAAAGTGCTGCGCCAGAGACCTGGTTAAAGCCATCCCTCCTGTGGAAATTGAACGGGTAAACCAAATCAACCCCTTTGAGATGGCTGCAAAATCCGTAGTATTTGCTCCCAATTGCATTACCAGAGTGCTGGGTGAAAAAGGATTACTGCCTACCAAAGAACGGGTTATGGCTATTACTTCTGTTTCCATAGCTTTCGGGTGCAACCCTGCCATGGCTAAAACTTTAAGATATTTTGCAACAAGGTTTTTGGGAGTGGCAATTACCAGCACTACTGTTTTTGCGCCTTTTTCTCTATTAGAAGACCTGAATAACACCTGCCAGTTTAAATTAACATCTGACAAAGCCATTGGAATAAATTCTTCTGCAGCATAACGGATGGCGGAAGTAAGCTCCGTATCAGTCATATAAGGCAAATCATCAATAACTCTGGTAAAAATCCTTGATTCGGGAAGAGCCACTGTTACCTCTCTGGATTCTATTTTAGTTGCCGCATAAAGCTTCTTAACAGAGACAGCTAATGCTTCAAGGTCATCGTCTGTATCAGATATAATTCCGGGTTGAGCTGCAGCTATTGTACCCAACGCAACCAGTTTAGATTGTTCCTTATCTTTACTTAAAGATACAATTTTAATGGAAGAAAAACCAATATCTAAACCAACAGAAATCTTTGCCATATGAGCAGTAATAACAGTGTACAACAACTGGATTCTAGATTCTAGATTCTACTTGACCTGGTAAGTTCCTTTAACCAATGAATAAGACCCTGACGGACCGGAAGAAAACAAAGTACTCGATAATCCGGTTTCATAATCTATAGTGCTGTTGTGAACCAACTTAATACCCCAGGCTGTAAGCTCTTTATAATTATTATGGTTTCCCGGCTCAATAATGCCTTTGGAAGCATAATACACTCCGCTGTTTCCGGTATTACTGACAACTATGGCTGAAGCTCCGCCGTTTGCCACTGAATCGTAAGTAGAAAGCACCATCAGTAAACTGCTTCCGACACCTGTTCCTTCCAGCTTGTTATTTGAACCCAAATTTACTGTCCCATCCACCACCATTACTCCTGAGGTGCTGCCATAAGTTGGATCTAGTTTCAAATTATTATTACTGTTTAGCGTTAAATTACCCGTTATCCATATCGGGCTTTTAATAGTTATCACGCAATTGCTGTTGATGTTAACATTCCCCACAATTTTTCTCGGGCCCAGCGTTGAAACACAACTGGTAATATCTCCGTAAGTCGTAGTTTCCGGCTTATCAACCTGATTTTTCCAATCCGTTACATTTGCATCCGAAATCGGGAAGACTTTAGGAGCAGGATCACTGGAACCGGGGTAAGACTGACCGCCTACGGTAGAATTCGAAATTGTCTGATAATAAGCATCTCTGGCAATAGTAAGTCCCGTTATTGTATTTGCGTGAACATTCCCTCGGACTGAAAAATCACTGCCTCCTGTAACTGAAGTTATCCCGCCGCCCATTACCGTTTTAAAGCTTAAATCTTCATTAAATAAATTCCACGCAGGGTTGCCTGTACTCCAATTACCGGACCATGCCGGTCCGCCCCTCGTGTACCCCTGCGCCAAATCTTTTTGCCAGACCCAATAATTACTTGAATCACCTGAAGTATCAATCATTATCCAGTAAGTGGTATTTGCGGTAAGAAGGGGCATAGTATTAAAGGTTACATCTATAAAACCAAACCCCGGCGGATTTACCGTTACCAAGCTGCTGTAAAGTGTCCCTGTAGCCAGCACATTGTTCTTATCAGGCTTACCGTTGCTATCACCCATAATGCGTACAGTTACATCAGACGGATTTCCCACCTTGTAAAGCTTCAGAGAAACTTTATTTAACGCTCCGGAGGAAGAAGGCTGAAAACTTTGGGCTGCATCAAACCGGGAATTTCCTTCCCATACTCTTCCAAAAATAAAATCCTGACAATTACTATCTGTACAATCAGCCTCCTGATCAGAAGAACCTTGCGGACCGCCGGCTACCCAGATGTCACCGGTTACACTGTTATTGTTTCCTGCTGAAATACTGCCGTTTGAATAGATTGATCCCTTTACTACATTACTATTCCCCAAAAGCAATCCACCTTCACCGACTTGTATTCCGTAAACAAAGGATACCCCAACCCCCCTTGAAGAAGAAATCTTAATTGTTCTTTTTGCCTTCGGTTTAGACTTATCCGGTACATAACCCGTAGACTGAATCAATTTAGTTCCGGCATCCTGAGAAGTAATAGAAACAGAAAACACGCCTTCTTCCAGTGCGGTTTCAGATTCACCGCTATAGCTTCCTCCTGTACTGTTTAAAGAAGCCAGCGCCTTATCAATACCTGCCTCAGCCAAAGCTGTTGCTTTTTCTGCATCTGTTGCATATGAAGCATTTTGAAAATAAATCTGCGCGCCGGAAATAATAAAAAGCACCGTAAACAACACTATACCTAAAGCTATAAAAACCAAAATTAAAATTTGTCCTTTCTGATTAGCCTTCATAAGTTATTCCTTAGATTCGCCTCTGAAGTTGCAGTATTTATCTCAAAACTGCTGCCGGCTTTTTGCTTTAACTTTAAACTGACACGGATTTTGGTAGCTTCTGCAGGAGTAACTTCGGAAGGGGGAATGCCGGAATTAAAATACTGAAAAAGTATACCGTCTAAAGACACTGAAAGGATTTTATCTGCACTGCTGCGGGAACTTTGCGCATCGGGAAATATTTTAAAGCGGAGTATATTTTGATCCTGAAAAATAACAAAATAATCAAAAGTCTCCTCAATAATATTATTCGAGGAATCAATGCTAATTACTTTTAAAATCAACTGATCACTGCCTGTAGTATAGGTTGCAGAACCCTGTGTTAAAGTTTCAGCTATACCACTTGCCTGTTTAATGGCGCCCCTTATCTGCATCAAAGAATCGTTAATACTTACACCTGTTTGTATTTTTGAAGACTGCTTAGAAAAAACTCCGGTACTGTTAACTATAACAGCAACTAACAGCACTCCTGTTACAGTAACAATTCCCATGGCCACCAACACCTCCACCAAAGTCAAGCCTTTATTGCAGATTTGACATTTGACATTTGACATTTGACATTTCACTGGTTAATCCCTCCTTCTCCAATCATTGTTTCCAAAGTAACTTTTTGCGTCTTTCCTTCAACAACCCAGCTGACTGTTGTTTTAACCCGTTTTACAGGCTCTCCGTTTGTGCAGACTGCACTATCACAATCTTCAATAATCAAATTTCCGCTTCCCTGAGGCAACAAGCTCAATCGTGTATCAGTAATAGGGGAGTTGTCATTTACTAAATTTTCATAACTTATTTGTCTTTTATCTTCAATTTGTTTAACAGCTATTTCTCTGGCTAAACTTATATTTCTGCTTTTGGTAATAAGCATTAAAGAGTTGGGAATACTGGCAATCAAAAAGACTATCGAACCTATTATCGCTATAACAATCATGGACTCTACAAGGGAAAACCCTCTTTCATTTGACATTTGACATTTGAGATTTATTTGTCCATTGTCCATTGTCAAATGTTATTTGTTAATCTCTCCCATAGAAAAGATGGCATAGTCAAAATAAGCAGGAACTACTTTTTCCGTCTGACAGAATTTAATCTTTCGCGCAACGTCCCCTGAGGTGCCTGTTGATTCTATTAGTTTTGCCTGCGGGGGAATAGAACAATCTCTGCCGCAGGTCCCGACTGCCTGCACAGCAAAAGGCTGTTCTGTTTCATTCAGCAGAAGCCTGGCCCGCAAAAGAATCAATGTGCCGGCAGGTAACGGCTTGATCCTTGTTGAACACTGATAAGTACTTCCTGTAGTTCCGTCAGAATAAGCGGGCTTAATGTTACCGGGGCAATCTACCGTCGTAAATCCGTCACCCGCAGGAAGAGGGGGAACCCTGTTATTGTGATCAAAATAATATTTGTTGGTTTTGTATTCACCACCCTGATAATAAACCACTGTTATTGCCAATGCCGCTTTATCACCAGAAGAATTACCCCAGTAAACATCCAGCTCGTTTGCTTTGTAACGTTCTTCCGGTGGATTGGTTGTAGATTGGGGGTTGGCCAACCAAACCTGTGCCATGCCTTCTTTGGGTAAACTTGAATCACCGGGAGGACATTCTATCGGGTCCTGACGTCCGTATCCGGTCGGCAGTCCCGGCACTAAATTGTTAGTGCTCACAGTAGCGCTGGAATTATTATCCACTGTGAAATCTACCCCCGAAGCATCATTTTTTAATGCTTTTTCTATTCCTGCTTCCGCCGCTGAAAAAGCTCTTGAAGATTGCTCAATTTTAGTAGCAGTTGATACATCGGAAAGAGAACGCTGAACAACGGAAATCCCGACTGCCAAAGCTACAGTCATAATCAAAACCAGTATTAAAATAACCTGACCTTTTTGGCGCATATTTTTATATTACAATAAAATCATCCCTTAAGGACAGTTTCTGCATGATACGGTTGTTTGAAAAGTCACAGCACCAACATCGTCGGCAATAACCGGAGGCACCTCTTTTGCAGCTTTTAAATCAAACTTTATAGTTATCTGATCTTTGAGTCCTGCCGGCTTATCCCTTATAAAGCTCCCATTTTCCACTGATACGCCTGAGCGGAGATTGCTGTCTGTTAACGCTACCGGATTTACTAACGGATCCGTACAGACATTATTTAAAAATAACTGTTGATCTTCTGTTGATTGTACGGGATTATCCATTGCGATTATACCGTTGGAAGTCGAAGCAGGAGGTATAAACCTGAACCTGGTGTAAATTTTGGATTTAAGTATTACCAGCGTATATCCGTCACTGCTTCTGCAGGTTATATCGTCTGCCCCCCTTATCTCCTTATCAATCCTATCTAAAACTGCCTGACCGTTTTGTTTAATAGCAGACAATATTTGAGACTTATTGTTACCGCGCAGGGTAGAGGAAAAAATTGCCACTAAAAAAGTCCCCACTACTGCCATCACCGCAATAACAACTAATATTTCAGCTATAGTAAAGCCATTTCTTTTCATAATTTTCTTAATATGGTAGTCAGTTTTGAATCATGGTCTCCTGTTTGATCAGTCCATCTGACAATCACAGTAATTTTTTTCTGTTCGCTGCCGGAATCTTCTATCTTAAACTGCCTTTTAAAATCGGGCGCAATCACCTCAAAATTGCTTGCTGTTCCGCCTGAAAGTTTTCCCAACGCATCAAAGTAAAAGTAACAATTTGAAGGACAACTGAAGGAAACTGACCAAAGAGCATCAAACTCGCTGGCCCCCGGACTGCCTGTATAGTTTACCGCTCCGTTTCTGTCCCGCAGCGTTCTCACTCTCTCTATTCCATCCTGCGCCAACTTTGTGGCCTGTGCAGAACTTTTGGCAAAATTGGCATTCCTCAAAGAAAAAATAGTGGCAAATGTTAAAGCACTAACCACCAATATACCTACTGTGGTTGCTATTGTTACCTCAATTAAGCTTCCACCTTTATTGCGCATAAATTCTTCCTCCTGTTTCTATTGTAAAAAACTTTGTGGTTTTATTGTTGGTTACAGGAATATTAAATAATGAGCAAGCTGTGTCTGCCAATATTATCTTTCCGGTAACAGGAGCAAAATAAACAGGGAACGGCAGAGAAATAGACTGGCCTCCACAACCCTCGCTTATTATTCCGCTTGCAATGGTTATATTACGGTCAAGTACCAGTATCTTTTTTGTGGTAAAAGAGGTCTGAGAGGGCTGTTTACATTGCAGTTCAAGGGTATTAGTTGTTTTAAAATTAACACGCCACATAGCTCCTCCTGCATTTGTGCATATGGTACCTGCTGTAGCATTGGTTTGAGCCTGCCGGAGTAGAGTAATAATATCCAAAACAGCATTTCTTAAGTTCTGGTCCTCTCCAAATGACCTGTAGTTTGCAAGAGAATAGACCCCAATTATACCCATAATAGCCATTACAACCAAAAGTTCAATAAGGGTAAAACCTGCGGCAGAAAGTTTCATCTCTTTCTATTGTACATTAAGGAGGACTGACTGCAAAATTATAACCACCAGGGTAAGTACAACCTGAAGGCGCAGGAGAAGAGGTGTTCTCCAGCTTAGCATAAAGACAGTAATAGTTGCACTTTACTGAAGTATTATTGCATCCTGAAGGGGAAGCAATATAACTATATTGAGGATTACCCAAAGGATCGCCGGGAATATTATTGAGATAGGTTTTTCCCCCAAAGTTAAGCGGGCTATTAATTGTAATTGATGAAGGATAATAGAATTGATCCGAATAATATTGTTCTAAAGCAGACTGAATAGATCTTAAATCAGACTGCCTTTTTGAATCCCGGCCCTGTTTTATTACAGCAGAATAAACAATCAGACCAATTGCGGAAAGTATCGCAATAATAGAAACAGTGATAAGCAGCTCAACCAGAGTGAAACCGCGGGAAGATTTTGGCATCGAAAGAATTACTGCTGTTGGGTTTTACAATATGTTCCGCCACCTTCTAAAGTAGCGCAGACATTGTAGGTAGTAGCTCCATTTGCCGGAACTCCGGTATAGTCTGCACTCGTTTGCGGATCCTTCGGCAAACTACCGCTGGCAAACCATGCTGCAACAGGCGCACAATAAGTACCGGCATTAGCCGTGCAATATTGGTCTTTACTACTATTATAATGAGCTTCTACTGCTTTACTTAAAGCATCCACATCTGCCCGTCTTCTTGAATCCCTGGCTGTTTTTTGAGTACCGGAGAAGATGGTTATACCAATGACAGATAAAACAGCAATAACAGAGATAACAACCAGAAGTTCGACTAATGTAAAGCCTTTAGGATTATTGACAGTTTTGGGCAGAAACTTTTTCATATTTTGTTACTGTAATTATTATTCACACACCTTTAAAAACTTGTCAATATAGCAATTTGTAATAGTTCAGGAGTTTCCAAAGAAATTGTCATTCTGAGGCTGAAAGCCGAAGAATATAACTTCAATTATATCCTTCGCTACGCTCAGGATGACAGACTTTTGTCAAATCCTGAATGGTTACAGCAATTTAGCTTTATATTACCGACCAATCTGTAAATACCAATCAATAATTCTGTTTCCCCAAAAAAGAGCAATTAAACTGCCGGCCACAAGAAAGGGTCCAAACGGAATAACCTGTCCGAAATGTTTTTTACCGGCAATAATCAGCATAACGGAAAAAACAGCGCCTGTTAAGAATGACAAAATTAAAGCCAAAATACCATTGGGAAATCCCAACATCAACCCCATAAATGCGCCCAATTTTACGTCACCTCCGCCCATGCCTTTACCCCGGGTTAGCAATATAATAATGTAGAAAAAAGCAGCTATACCAAAACCTGTCCCAATCCCGTACAAAAGAGGTTGAGAGATTATTAAAGCATGTCTCCCGAAATATTCATTGGGAGGCAGAAGGTACCTTCCCAACAGATTACTTGAAAGATAATAGTAAAGATACCCGATTTTATAAGCAGTCAACGCAAAGAGGGAAGTGAGTCCGATCCAAATAGCAGGTATAACAATTCTGTCAGGAATCAGCATTTTTTTAATATCAGTTATGAATAAAGCTGTCAAAACAGTAATAAAGAAAATTTTAAGTATCAGTTCGAAAATAAAAATTAAAAATTTAAAATTTAAAATTGAATAAAAATTAAAAATTTCAAATTTAAAATTAACAAATGTCTGGGTAAAAAGAAACGCTATTAATACTCCCATCACTACCTCAACCACTAAATATTCAATACCAATCTTCCTATGACAGTATCTGCACCGGCCTTTAAGAAGCAGATATGAGAAAACGGGAAAGAGGTCGTACCACCTTAATCCTGCTTTGCAGGATGGACAGTACGACCTTCCCCAAAATGAGTTTTTGCCTAAACTCCTGTCAGCCAGCGCCTTAGCAAAACTACCTAAAATAATACCGGTTATAAAGCCTGCTGACTCCCACATTTATTTAATAAGAACAACTTCCCCCTGACGTGGCAATAAGTCCTAAATTAGATCCAACCTCGTAAAGCGCGGGGTCATTACCCCCATCGTTTCCTGGCTTACCTGACTGCTGTTGAGACTCCAATGTTGCATTAATTTCCCAGGCGTTACCATCAGAACAATAAGTATAATGGTATTGACTGCTGTTGGTCTGATCAATTGGTAAAGCTGCAACTGACATGGTCGAATTTGAAGACAAGTCGACTTTTATCCAACCTGTACCGTTAGCGCTTCTGCTGCCTGTGTGACTAGAGCCACTACACGGAGCAGTGGTCCCACTACAAAGGATTTCAGCTGAAGAAGTAGTTGCTTCTTGTACAGCTACGTTAATTGCCTGCTGCAAACTGGCTAAATCAGCCAAACGGGCTGAATCGCGTCCCCGGCGGGTTACCTCCAAAGGGTTAATAATCACTAAAACAACCAGGGCTAGAATACCCATGATTGCCATAACAATTAAAAGTTCAACAAGGGTAAAACCTTTGTGAACTTGAGCAGATTTTTTCAAAATTTCTCACCCCCTCTTGTATTTCATTGTAGACACAATTTATGACGAGTCGTCAAGTGTCAATTAGAGTCTAGTCGCTAAAATCTAGACACTAAAATGATGTTGTCAACTTATAAATAGGTAGGATTATGGAGATCACCAAAAATGCCACACCTATCCCTAAAATAATCAGGACAACCGGTTCTATTGCCACTGTTAAGTTTTTGACCAAATGATCTGATTCAGATTCAAAATACTCTGAAAGTTTTAAAAAGATTGCATCTAACTTTCCCGTTTCTTCACCGACCTTAATCATCTGACTGACAATTTTAGGGAAAACAGAAGAAACCAAAAGTGAAGAAAAAGGCAGACCTTTCTCAACACCGTTGTATGCATCCTTAAGGGCATTTTTATAGACAGGGTTATCTGTTAAATCAGACACTATGCCGATCGATTCAAGCAAAGGGATACCGGCAGCAGTAAGCAATCCGAATGTACGGGTAAAATTAGTCAAAACCACGTTTGAGGCAATTTTCCCGATAATAGGGGTCCTCAAAATCAGCCTGCCTAAAAATAAACTGCCTTGCGGCGTCCGTTTCCAGCGGGTTAGACCCGTCACCGCCAGAACCAAAACTGCCAGGCCCGCCCACCAAAAATTTACAAAAATGTTGGAAGTTGTAATCAGGATTTTTGTAGGAAGAGGTAATTCTATAGTTGATTGGGAATAAAGAGACAATAATTTTGGAATAACAAAAACCATCATAATAATCATCACTACTACCATCATTGTCATTACAACCACAGGATAAATCAGGGCACCGCGGATCCGGGACTGAAATTCCCTGTCTTTTTCCAGCCCGTCCGCCATTTGCAGCAAAACTGTATCCAGTTTTCCCGAAGCCTCTCCGCTTTTAACCAAATTTACGTAAAGATGAGGAAAAATATCAGGATATTTGCTCAAAGCCTGAGCCAGAGTAAGCCCTCCTTTGATATCCTGGGAAATTTCTGACAAGGCCTTTTTTAAGGTCTTATTAATCTGCTGTTCTTCCAAAATATCTATTGCCTCAGACAAAACTAAACCGCTGGATACCATAGTGGCCAGCTGCCGGGTAATAATCACCAGTTCCGTTAAACTGACCCTGTTTAAAAAACGGTCCAAAAACCTATTTGCAGGAGCATTCTTGAGATTAATAGAAATAATAATCAGCCCTTTTTTTCTTATAATTGCTGCAGCAGAATGAGCATCAGGAGACTGAACGCTACCGGTATGATCCTCACCCTGCAGATCTTTGGCTTTGTATAAAAATTCCATAGTCTGAGTTATTTAATAAGCTTATACAGTAATTCAGGACGGAGCGAGTAACGGCCGGCTACTTCCTGCGAAATTCTTCCTTTTTTAACTAAATCAGCCAGTGATTTTTCCAGAGTCTGCATGCCTGATTCTGCTGATGTTTCAATAATATTATCAATCAGGTATGATTTTCCTTCTCTGATTACATTGCGCACCGCCGGTGTAGCAAACAACAACTCTGAAGCTAAAACTCTGCCCGGGCTAACAGTAGGCACAAGACGGAGCGACAGGATAGCTTCCAGTGTTGCTGCCAACTGAAGCCTGATTTGCGGCTGTTGAACTTCAGGGAAAACGTCAATAATACGGTCAACTGACTGAGCAGCAGAGTTAGTATGCAGCGTGGCAAAAACCAAATGTCCTGTTTCAGCAATAGTCATAGCTGATGCAATCGTCTCCAGATCTCTCATTTCACCGATTAACACCACATCCGGATCTTCACGCAAAGAAGCACGCAGGGCATTGTCCCACGACCTTGTATCAGAATACATCTCTCTTTGTTCTATTAATGACTTACCGGCAGGATAAACATATTCAATGGGATCTTCAATGGTAATAATGTGAGCAGCGCGGCTTTGGTTAATTTGATTGATAAACGAGGCCAAAGTAGTTGATTTGCCATGACCTGTAGGACCGGTTACCAAAATAAACCCCTGTTTGAGTTCCAGCATTCTGCTGATTACCTGCGGAAATCCTAATTGTGCAACCTGGGGGATAGTGTAGGGGATCAGCCGGAGTGATACTGCAGGGTGGCCTTTTTGCCTGTAAAGGTTAACCCTGAATCTTGCTTTTCCCTGATGTTCAAAGGAAAAATCCAACTCGAAAGTTTGTGAGAAAATATTTTTTTGTATATCGGAAATAAGGGGCAAAATTAAACTGTCCATCTGTTGGGGTGAAATCGCTTCTTCGCCGGGAACCGGCAAAAGTTCTCCGTGAACCCTTACAATGGGCGGAAACCCTACGGACAAGTGTAAATCCGAAGCATTTCTCTGAACCGTTATATCTAAAAGCTGTTGTATGTTCATAATTTTATTAAACTCTAAATTCTAATATCTAAACTCTAAACAATATCAAAATCCAAATATCAAATGTTCAAAAGTTTTGAATTTTGTATTTTGTACATTTGGATTTGTTTAGTATTTAGGATTTAGTGCTTAGAATTTATATCAATCTTGTGCGACTCTTAACACCTCCTCCATGGTAGTCACGCCTTCCAGAACTTTCAAATACCCATCCTGTTTCATAGTAATCATGCCTGCAGAAACAGCAGCCTCTTCGATAGAATGAGATGAAACATGCTCCAAAACCAACTTAGCAATTTGATCCGTAATTACTAAAACTTCAAATATTCCCACTCTGCCTAAATAACCGGTATTGGCGCAAAAATTACAACCCCTCCCTTTGTACAGTTTTAAAATTCCTGTAGAGGGAGGAAGCAGTCTGCCTAAAATATGTTTAATTGTTTCTGCCACTTCAGGCGGGGCATTAAATTCGGCTTTGCAGTGAGAACAAATTTTTCTGACAACTCTTTGTCCTACTACTGCATTCAGAGCAGAAATCAGTAAAAAGGGCTCAACGCCCATATCCAAAAGCCTGGGAGGGGCGCCGGCAGCAGAGTTGGTGTGAATAGTGGAAAAAACCTGATGTCCGGTTAAAGCAGCCTGAATTGCCAAATCTGCAGTTTCCGTATCACGGATTTCTCCCACCATAATAATATTGGGATCCTGACGCAGGAAACTCCGCAAAGCGGAAGCAAAAGTTAAACCAACCTGGGGATTTGCCTGAACCTGATTTACGCCGGCAATTTGATACTCTACCGGATCTTCAATGGTTACCACGTTAACTTTGGTTGTAGAAATTTTACTCAATACTGAATAAAGAGTAGTAGTTTTACCTGAACCTGTAGGCCCGCAGATTAAAATAATACCGTGTGTACGGAGCATCTGACCTTCCAAAGCCTTAAAAGATACCCCTCTTAAACCAAGTTCCAAAAGCGTGGGCGCCCCCATTGACTTGGGCAAAAGCCTCATCACTACCTTTTCACCAAAAACTGTAGGGATAGTGGAAACACGCAGATCTATTACGTCCTTCCCATAGGTAAATGTAAACCTGCCGTCCTGAGGCAGTCTTTTCTCGTCAATTTTTAGGACTGATAAGATCTTCACCCTGGAAACTAAAGCATCGTGTACACCCTTTGGAAGTAAAACTTTTTCCTGCAAAATACCGTCTATTCTGTAGCGTACGCGGGTCCGGTCTTCCTGCGGCTCAACGTGAATATCAGAGGCGCGGCTTTTGATGGCATATTGCAGCAAATGATCAATAATGTTGGAAACAGGAGCTTCGCGTAAGATTTCCGGTCCTGCTGCCGTCTCCTCATCAGGCGTAACAGCTTCCACTTCCTGCAAAGCAGAAGTTACTTCTGAAGTTAAATTTTGAGAATACTGATCGGAAATTGCTTTTATAATATCTTCCTGTTGTGCCAAAAACGGCTTAACCCGCAAACCGGTTTTCTTTTCTATAAATTGAGTAATCTGGATATCTAAAGGGTCTGCCATTGCCACAGACAGCTCGTCTTCTCTTTTTTCAAAAGGAATAATGGAATAGCGGCGGGCAGCAGGTTCAGGAATCAGATTTAAAATATCTGCAGAGATTGCTTTATCTTCAAGTTTAATATAGGGAACTCCCAAAATTTGGGCTTTAGCCTGAATAATTTTGTCAGCCGGCACCACTTTATGGGTGATTAAGATGCTTTCAACAGGCTGTCCGGAGTTAATACTTTCTAATTTAACCTGGGAAAGCTGATCAGCGCTGATTAATCCCTGCTTAAAAAGAATGTCTTCAATGGTGTAATTCTGGGCAGCAAAATTGGGCATACTTTAATTATGTTAAAATCTGCCTATGATTGCAAGGCTTCTGATTTCTCCCAGTCCTCAAACCCTGGCTTCCCACATGGAAAGTGGGAACGTGAATCACCCGGATACTCTGTATTTTAAAGCGGGGGAAAAACTGGGAATAGCAGAGGCCAGAAAAATAAAAGAGCATTTTTCCCTAAAACCATACTCTGCTAAAGGAAGGAGTGTGATTATTGAGGATATTTCAGTCATGACTTTAGAAGCCCAAAATGCGCTGTTAAAAACCATAGAAGAGCTGCCTGCTAATGGCCAATTTTTGATGAGAGCCAATTCAGATACAACAATATTACCAACTATACTTTCAAGGTGCGAGATAGTTAGAGTCAAGGGTCTAGAGTCAAGAGTCATGAATAATTCAAAAGACATAGAAAAACTACTTAAGGCAACGCCCGAACAAAGGTTTGAAGTGGTGGAGAAAACCAAAAACAGGGAAGAACTTTTACAAAATTTAATTGCTTATTTTCGTAACCACATTACAGATTATCCGGACTTTGCAAACAAGCTTTTGGAGGCAGAAAAATGGGTTAAACAAAATGTAAATATCAGGGCTATTTTAGAATATCTGATGCTGGAAATGCCCACTTTAAAATGATACAATAGCGACAGTGTCATCCTGAACGAAGTGAAGGATATAAGTAAATTATATTCTTCGCTACGCTCAGAATGACAATTCTTTTATGTCACCATCCAGCAAGTACTCAGCAGAACAAATTCAGGTTTTAGAAGGTCTTGAACCGGTCAGAAAAAGGCCGGGAATGTATATCGGCTCCACTGATTTACGCGGCCTTCACCATCTTGTTAAAGAAGTTGTAGACAACTCTATTGATGAAGCTTTGGCAGGTCATGCCAAAAATATCTGGGTGACTTTACATGAAGATAATTATGTTACCGTGGCTGATGACGGAAGAGGTATCCCTGTGGAAATTCACCCCAAAGTGGGAGTTTCTGCACTTGAAGTTATTATGACCACGCTTCATGCAGGAGGAAAATTTGGTGACGGAGGCTATAAAGTCTCCACAGGTCTGCACGGTGTAGGAGTTTCAGCTGTAAATGCTTTATCAGATTATGTCAGGGCAGAAGTCAGGCGTGAGGGCAAAGAATATTTTCAGGAATATTCTCAAGGCAAGGCCAAAAGCAAAGTCACCCAAACCACCAAAGATACTGCATTACCCTATAAAACCAATTTTAAATGGACCGCTAAAAATGGCACTAAAATTACATTTTTGGCAGACAAAACTATTTTTTCCACCATCACCCCTGATTTTGAAAGACTGGAAAAACAACTCAAACAGGTAGCTTATCTGGTAGCAGGAATCTTTTTTCACCTTTACGATGAAAGAACAGGTGAGGAAAGACATTATTATTTCCAATCCGGCCTTGCCACTTTAATCAAACACTTAAACAGGAACAAGGCTTTAATTCACCCTGAACCTATTTTAATTCACAAAAATATTGAAGGGATTGATGTCGAAGTGGCTATTCAATACAACGACGGCTTTAATGAAAATGTAGAAAGTTTTGCCAACGTTGTACCTACTACTGAAGGAGGCACACATCTGACAGGTTTCAGAATTGCCATGACCCGCGCTATTAATGATTACGCCCGCAAAATAGAAGCCTTGAAAGAAAAAGATGAAAACTTAACAGGAGAGGACATGAAAGAAGGATTAACTGCTGTAGTTTCCATAAAGATGGATTCTGATCAGATTCAGTTTGAATCACAAACCAAAGAAAAATTAGGTAATGCTGAAGTACAACCTATTGTTTCTCAAGTAGTCAAAGACGGGCTGGATATGTTTTTTGAAGAAAATCCTTCAGATGGACGGGCAATTTTGGAAAAAGTGATGCTGGCAGCAAGAGCCAGAGCAGCAGCCAGAGCAGCCAAAGATGCAGTTATCAGAAAAGGCGCTTTGGAAGGGATGACTTTACCGGGAAAATTGGCAGATTGTCAAAACAGGGATGCCGCAGAATCAGAACTTTACATTGTTGAAGGAGACAGTGCAGGAGGCAGTGCCAAGCAGGGGAGAGACAGAAAATTTCAGGCTATTTTGCCTTTGAGAGGCAAGATTTTAAATACAGAAAGGGCAAGACTGGATAAAATTTTAGAGTTTGAAGAAATTAAAGCTTTGGTAATCGCACTGGGCACAGGAATAGGGGATACGGTGGATTACAATAGAACCAGATACCACAGAGTTATTATTATGACTGATGCAGATGTTGACGGAGAACACATCAGAACCCTGCTTTTAACATTCTTTTTCAGATACCTGCCGGAACTCATCACGCGGGGCTATATGTATATAGCCCAACCTCCTTTATATAAACTGCAAAAGGGCAAAGAAATCCATTATGCCTATTCGGATGATGAAAAAGCAGAGATCTTAAAAACAATTAAGACAGATTCTGTCATTACTTCCCGCTACAAAGGTTTGGGAGAAATGAATCCGGACCAGCTTTGGGAAACTACTATGAATCCTGAAAACAGGGTCTTAAAACAAGTAACTGTTGAGGACGCTTCTGCAGCAGATGAAGTATTCACCATGTTGATGGGTGATGAAGTCCCTCCCCGCAAACGCTTCATCCAAACCCATGCCAAACTGGCCACTTTAGATATATAATCTCCATATGAGAGTACATTTTTTAGGAATAGGGGGAAGCGGGGCGTCGGCGGCGGCAAAGATTGCAGAGGCCCAGGGTTTTGAAGTAACTGGATGTGATTTGGAACCAGATAACGAATTTACCTCTGTCTTTAAACCTCATCAGCTTTTAAAAGGCCATTCACCACAACATCTTTATTGTCATCCTGAGCGATTAGCGAAGGATCTCCCACGAATGTGGGTCTCAAACAAGTGTTGTGAAACAACTGCTTTGCAGAGGAGAGATTCTTCGTCGATGACTCCTCAGAATGACAATTTAATTGACATTCTTGCTGTTACTCCTGCTATTTATTCCTTAGATCCTGATAACGACGAGTTACGAGAAGCGAGAAAACGAGAAATCGGGATTATGACCTGGCAGCAATTCTTAGGACAACATCTTACTAAAAATCAATTTGTGATTGCTGTTGCCGGAACTCACGGCAAAACTACAACCACTGCCATGATTGCCAAAATACTGGAGGATGCAAACTTAGATCCAACAGTAGAGCTGGGAGCCATCATTCCAAAATGGGGCACAAACTACCGGATCCCTATACAAAAACCTCACGACCGTGGGTTTATTGTCATCGAGGCAGATGAGTTTAACGACAATTTCCTTTCATTTAAACCAGACATCACTGTTGTTACTAATATTGAGATGGATCACCCTGAATACTTTAAGGATTTTGAAGCAGTAAAGACAAGCTTTAAAAAGTTTTTGCTGCAAACTAAAAATACTATTTTTGCCAATCTTTCAGATACTACAGTTGCAGAAATTATCAAAGTAGTAATGAAAGAAAGTAAAATTACTTGTTTTGATTACTCAAATAATGAGCAAAGATTTAATTTGAAAATCCCCGGCCACTTTAACCAGCTAAATGCTTCAGCAGCTTTTAAAGTTGGACTAATGTTAGGTATTGAACCACAGGTTATTAAAGATAGCCTTGAATCTTTTACCGGAGCAGGCAGAAGATTTGAATACATTGGGGAATATAATGAGGCTAAGGTTTATTCTGATTTTGGGCATCACCCTACAGAAATAGAAAAAACCATGGAAGCAGTGAGGGAAAAGTTTCCCAAAGAAAGAGTGCTTTTAATTTACCAACCCCACATGTTTTCCAGAACCAAAGCTTTATTTGAAGATTTTGTCAAAGTTTTCAAAAATATCCCTGCTGACAAAACTTTTATCATCGATATTTACCCTTCAAGGGAAATTGACACAGGACAAACAAGCAGCAAAGAATTGGTATCAGCAATAGACAAAGAAGAGGTGATTCACGCAGGATCAGCAAGTGAAGTCTTGGAAAAAATCAAACCAGAAATAAAAGAAGGGGATATTCTCTTTTTCATGAGCGCAGGAGATACAGATAAATTAGCTAAAGAGTTGGTAGGTTAATTTTAGCAAGATTTCCGTCAAGGCCTTTACCAAAAAACCTGCCTGCCACTTCAATTACTTTTTCAGGCGCATCAGTGACAAAAAATCTGTATTCAGGACTTCTGTTTTCTGTCACCAATTCTTTTTCTGTTAAAAGCTGCTTTAATTTTTGAGCTGTTGGTTTGGCAGAATCTACCAATTTAACCTGTTTACCCATAATCTGCTGTATTGTTGCTGCCAAAACCGGATAGTGGGTACAACCTAAAATAAGCGTATCAATTTTTTTCTTTTTTAATCCTCTTAAATAACCTTCAGCTATAATTTTTGTAGCCTTATGATTGCCTAATCCTTCTTCAGCTAAAGGCACAAAAAGGGGACAGGCGCCAACTGACACTTTAATACTTTTATTCAACTTACCAATTTTATCCTCATAAACACCGCTGTTTATAGTGCCTGCTGTACCAATCACCCCAATCTTTTTTCCTCTGATAGTTTTGACTGCTGCCTCAATTGTAGGTTCAACTACCCCTATAACCGGAACAGGAGAAATTTTTACAATCTCTTCCAAAGATGTAGCAGAAATGGTGTTACAAGCTACTACTAAACACTTAACGTCACGCTTCAGCAGGAATTGGGCAAGTTCTTTGGCAAATTTGGCAATAACTTCCTTTGATCTGGGCCCGTAAGGCACTCTGGCTGTATCTCCCAGATAAATAATACTCTCAAAAGGCAGAGCTTTTATTATCTCTTTTACAATAGTCAGTCCGCCTATTCCTGAATCAAAAATACCTATTGGGTTGTTTTTCATATTTCGCATTCTTACGATCAAAACAGTATAATACCATATCATGGGGGATAAATTTAAAGGAAAGAAAGTTTTAATTTTTGGCCTTGGATTAAATCAGGGGGGTGTGGGTTCTGCCATATTTTTTGCCAAAGAGGGCGCAGAAGTTAAAGTTACTGATTTAAAAAGTGAAGAAATTTTAAAACCATCACTTGAGCAGTTAAAAGAATTTAAAAACATTACCTATTCGCTGGGTGAACACAAATATGAAGATTTAAACTGGGCAGATATTATTATCAGAAACCCCGGGGTCAAAGACAGTAATCCTTATTTAAAATATGCTTTTAAAAAAGGTAAAAGGGTAGAGACTGATTTTTCTGTTTTTTTAGAGTATGCAGATCAAAAAAAGCTGATTGCTGTAACAGGAACAAAAGGTAAATCCACTACCTCTTCTTTAATTTATGAAGCAATTAAAGCCTCAGGTCAAAAAGTAGTGTTTGCAGGCAATATCGGCAAAAGTATTTTGGATACTATACCTGCTTTATCTGAAAAGCCCTGGATAGTGGTGGAAATTTCCTCTTTTCAACTGCAGTCTTTAAACACTACGCCTTTTTCTCCCAATATAGCTGTAATTACAAACATCTATCCTGATCACCTCAACTGGCACTCTTCCATGGAAGAATATGTGCAAGCTAAAAAAAGAATTGCTCTGGATCAGACAACAAACGATTTCTTATTTATTCCCTGCGGGGAAGATTTTGTTAGTGAACAATTTTTACAAGGGATAAAATCTCAAATTAAAGAATTTTGCTTTGAAGATATCAAAGAAAAGTTTTCTGAAATTGAACTACCTTTAAAAGGAGTCGCTAATTTGCAAAATTATGCTGCTGCAATTGCGGTTACTGAAACTTTAGGCATAGAGGATAAAATAGCTGTTAAAGCTTTTGAAGGGTTTAAAGGAGGAGAATTCAGAATGCAAACGACTGGAGAGTTTAACGGAATTAAAATCATAAACGATTCAACCGCTACTAATCCTGTTGCCACAGTGGCTGCATTACAAGCTCTTGGAGGACCAAACCTTATTTTAATCAGCGGAGGAATGAACAAAGGTATGGATTATACTGAAATGGCAATGTCAGCTGATAAAAGTACCAGAAGAGTTTTTTTATTAACAGGAGATTCCTCTGAAGAAATTAAAAAACTGATCAGGAACAAATCCATAATTGCAGGCACTTATGATGATTTGGAAAGTTTGCTGGGAGATGTTAAAAAAGAAGCAAAGTCCGGAGATACCATCCTTTTTTCTCCGGGGGCTACCTCTTTTAATTTATTTCAAAATGAATTTGACAGAGGCAGAAAATTTAATGGAGCTGTAGAGAAAGTATTTAATAATGAATAATTACTGCACGCTTTACATAGTCCGGCATGGACAAACAGACTGGAACTTAAATGGTCTTACTCAAGGCCAGACTGATATCCCTTTAAATGAAACAGGCATAAAGCAGGCTAGTGAGATGGCAGAAAAATTAAAAAGCATTCACTTTGATGCTGTGTTTTCTTCTGATTTGATCAGGGCCAAAAGAACTGCTGAAATTATCACTCTGGAAAAGAACTTAGCAGTCCAAACCACAAAATTACTTCGGGAACGCCTTTACGGAGAACAAGAAGGCAGAAACGAGAAAATTCTGGATAACCTTTATGAAACCTGGAAAAAGCTGAATAAAAAAGAAAAGGAAAAATACAGACCTCTTAAAGAATTTGAAACAGACGGAGAACTGACTACCAGATTTATCACATTTTTAAGAGAAGTTGCTGTAGGCCACAGCGGCAAAACAGTTTTAGTAGTCACTCATGGCGGAATTATGAGAGCGCTGTTAAACCGTCTATCAGAAGAAACTTATTATTCAGGATCTATTTCCAACTTAGCATATATAAAAATAGAAACAGACAGTGTGGATTTTTTTATCAAACAGTTACATGGTATCAAAAATGTTTAATAAACTTAAAAAATCATTTTACTTTCCTATTGCTTACTATTTCAGGCTTTTTGCCCAAATACAGCTTATGATCTGGAAACCAAAAATTATAGTTTTAACAGGTTCAACAGGCAAAACCACACTGCTACACTTAATAGAATCACAACTGGGAGAAAAGGCAAAATATTCTCACTTTGCCAACAGCACTTATGGCATTCCTTTTGATATTTTAGGACTTAAGAGGAAAACTTTAACTTTTTTTGAATGGCCATTTCTTTTTTTACTTGCGCCTTTACAGGCTTTTAAAGCTCCTCCAAAACAGAAAATTTATATTGTGGAAGCTGACTGTGACCGCCCCTTTGAGGGAAAATTTTTAGGGTCGCTTTTAAAACCTGAAGTTACAATCTGGCTGTCAGTTTCCAAAACTCACAGCATAAATTTTTCCTCGCTTGAAAGTATTGCTTTTGAGTTTGGATACTTTTTAGAGTATTGTCAAAAATATGCCGTTATCAATGGTAATAATAACTTAATAACAAAACAGCAAACGCGTACTAAAGCAGAAGTAGCTATTATCCACAAAAAGGCACTTAAAAAATATGAAGTATTAGAAAATGGTACAAAGTTTAAAACTGCAAATAATGAGTATGTCTTTAAATTTTTGCTTCCTGAAGAATCCTTTTATTCTATAGAGACCACAAATTTATTATTAAACTATTTAGGATTTGAAAGTGTTACCAGTTTTGATAACTTTGTTTTACCTCCCGGAAGAAGTTCTGTATTTGAAGGCATTAAAAATACTGTAATTATAGATAGTACTTATAATGCCACCCCTGCTTCAATGCAGGCTTCTTTAAATATGTACAAAAATTACCCTGCCAAGAAGAAATGGGCCATTATTTCTGATATGGTAGAGCTGGGAAAAGAAGAAGAGGTGGAACATAAAAAACTTGCCAAATTGATTGCCGATTGCAATTTGGATAAAGTAATTTTGATGGGACCAAGAACATTAAAATATACTCTACCAGAGCTTCAGGGGCTATCTGTCATAAGTTTTTTAACGCCAAAAGAAGTCTTAAATTATTTACAAAAAAATCTCAAAGGTGGAGAAACGTTGTTTTTTAAAGGAGCCAGATTTTTAGAAGGGGTCATTGAACATTTGTTAAAAAACAAGCAAGATTCAAATAAACTCTGCAGGAGGGAAAAAGTATGGGAAATGAGGAGAAAACAATGGGGGTTGTAATTCTGCACGGTTGGACATATTCAACAGATTTATGGCAACCGTTTATGAATACCTTGAGAGAAAAAGGATTTGAAATAAAGCTTCTTAAAATCCCGGGGCTTACTGAAAAGTTAGAAACTGTCTGGGATATAAACAACTACGTTGACTGGCTGGATCAAGAAATAGGCAAAGAAAAAGTAATTTTACTGGGGCATTCAAACGGAGGAAGGATGGCTTTGGCTTATACTTTAAAATACCCTGAAAAAGTTAAAAATTTAATTCTGATTGACAGCGCAGGAATTTATCACAATGATTTACCTGTAAGAGTAAAAAGATTTGTTTTTAAAACTATTGCTAAACTTGGAAGAAAAATTACTGCTTCTCAAAGTTTGAGAAAACTGCTATATAAACTCTCCCGGGAAAGTGATTATGAAAATGCCTCACCAGTTGTTAAACAAACCATGGTTAATTTAATAAGTTTTGATTTAAGAAATTCTTTAAATCAAATTAAAGTTCCAACTTTAATTATTTGGGGTAAAAACGATAAAGCAACTCCTCTTTCTGACGGGAAATTGATGCATCAACTTATTCCTGATTCCAAAATGCATATTATTGAAACAGCCAGACACTCTCCTCAATTTACTCATGTTGATGAAGTTGTAAAAACCATACTAAAGGAAATAACATGAACATCTTTAACTCTTTAGGTTCCAATTATGATTTAAATTTTGTTATAAAAACTCTTTTTTTAGACAATAATCAGAGATACAAAAAAGATCTGGAAAAGTATTTATCAGAAAAATTTAACGGGCAAACCATGCTTACCTACAAAGGCAGACAGGCAATTGAGTTGGCTTTAAAAATTTTAAATCTGCCAAAAGACTCACTGGTGGCAATTAATGGTTTTACATGTTTCGCAGTTTATAAAGCAATAGCAGATGCAGGATTAAAACCTCTATACCTTGATATTGATGAAGGAGATTTAAATTTTTCCCCCCTTGAGTTAGAAAAAGCAATTTCAAAAAATCCTAACATCAAAGTGGTAATCATCCAAAATACTTTGGGTTTCTCTGCAAAAGTTGAAAAGATTGCAGAAATTTGTAAAAAGAACGGCATTGTTTTAATAGAAGATCTGGCACATAGCGTTGGCGCTCATTATGGGAACGGTTTAAGAGCAGGTAGTCTGGGTGATTTTGTTGTTTTATCTTTTAGCCAAGACAAACTGATAGATGCTGTATCTGGAGGAGCATTAATAAGAAAGGGTGTCAAGCTGATCCACCCGGAGGGTGGAATACATTGGCACCCCTTCTCTAAACAAGTTGATCGATTCTATCCGCTTTTTACATTCATTATCAGGAAAACATATCCTTATTTTTTTGGAAAAATGTTTCATACTATTTTAAAATCATTTAACTTACTCTCTCAACCTATGAATGATTCTTCCAGTTTTATCGGAATAGCTCCATGGTATTGCAAGCTGGCTAAAGAACAGCTGGATAATTTAGAAGGAAATTTAAACCACCGCAAAAAAATTGCCAAAATTTATGCAGACAACATCAGTAGAGAAGTTTTGTCTTCCCATCTGGTGCAGGAAATTTCAAACTCCACCAATTTACGCTTTCCTATATTCATAAATGATCGTTTAGGTCTTACCAGATTCTTAAAAAATAAAGGCATTTTTGTATCAGACATTTGGTATGATGCTCCTATATCCCCAAAAAAATATATGTCAAAAACAAACTATAATGGTGAATGTCCTAAGGCAGAAGAAATTTCAGAAAAGATTTTAAATCTTCCAACACACAAAAATACCAGTGAAGAAGATGCATTGCGAATTTCATATTTTATCAACCAATGGCTCAAACAGTAAAAGAAATTACAAATGAAAAAGTTTGGGAGGATTTTCTCTCCAAACAAGAAGAGGCAAATTTTTTGCAGTCATGGTACTGGGGAGAGTTTCATAAATCTTTAGGACACAAAATCCAAAGGAATGGATTCTTTAAAGAAGACAATTTGGCAGGTGTTTGCCTTACAGTTTTGGAAAATGCCAAAAGGGGAAAATATTTAACTGTTCCCGGAGGACCAATACTGGACTGGCATGATAAAAATATAGTTAATTTATTTGTTACAACAATAAAAGAAATAGCAAAAAAAGAAAGCTGCGCTTTTGTAAGAGTCAGGCCTCAACTAAAGTCTGATGATTTTTCAAAAAATTTATTTAAAAAATTAGGTTTTAAAAACGCCCCCATGCACCTGCATGCAGAGCTCACTTCTCAACTGGATATTACGTTACCTGAAGAACAACTGCTTGCCAATATGAGAAAAGCAACCCGTTATGAAATTAAAAAGGGAATTTCTTCTGAAATTAAACTTGAAACAAACAGTGATGAAAAAACTATCAAAGATTTTTATAACTTGCAGATTGAAACTGCCAAAAGGCAAAAGTTTGTACCCTTCCCTTATAAATTTTTATCTGAACAATTTAAAGTATTTTTGGAAAAAAATATGGCCATTTTATATAGCGCTAAGTTAGGTAATAAATTACTGGCACAAGCTTTTATTATTTTTTATGGTACAGAGGCAGCTTATCATTATGGTGCCAGTACAGAGGAGGGAAGAAAATACCCCGGGGCATATTTAATTCAGTGGGAAGCCATCAAAGAAGCAAAGAAAAGAGGCTTTAAAAGATACAACTTTTGGGGAGTAGCTCCTGAAAATGACAAAGACCACAGGTTTTCAGGACTGTCACTTTTTAAAAGAGGATTCGGAGGAGAAGATTTTGAATATCTTCATGCCCAGGATTTAATAATAAATTATCCACGTTATTTATTTAATTTTACTGTAGAAATGCTCAGAAAAAAATTCAGAAGAGTGTAATGCAATTCTTAAAACCAAACGATCCCAGACTTAGAGAAATTGCCCAAAAAGCAGACCCCAATTCTGAAGACACTCAAAAAATTATTAAAGCTATGCTCAAAATTGCTCATGGAGAGCAAAAGGGGAAGAAAAAACCTATTATGGTTGGGCTGGCAACTCCGCAAATTGGAATTTCCAAAAGAATAATTTTGGTGGATGTAAAAGCTGATGGTAAGGGTAAAGTTGGTGATCCCAGAATTTACATCAATCCAGAAATTACATGGCAATCAAAAAGAAAAGGGGAGTGGTATGAGGGCTGCTATTCCACAGGCAAAATCTGCGGCATCGTCTCCCGCCCAGTTTCTATAAGACTACAAGCATTTACGATGACACCCCAAGGGTGGAAACCTAAAGTAGAGAGATGGACAGGGTATACAGCAAGGATTTTTCAGCATGAAATTGATCATTTAAACGGCAAAGTTTTTATTTCCCACATCACAAATCCAGACCATCTGCATATTGTTGAAGAGAAAGAATTTCCTCTGTATAGAAACAAAGAAGCCTGGCGCAACTGGCCTAAAAAAGCCCCTCTGCCCCTTGCTATAGGTAACCTAAAAAAGGTATAATTTACGAAGAGCTTAAAGCTCTTTTTTAGTTCTTTCACTGCTAAATCTATGAGTAACATTGGCAAAGTTCAACCAGCCCCGATTATTGAAGAAATGCAAAAGTCCTATCTGGACTATGCCATGTCTGTTATTGTCTCCCGCGCTTTACCTGACGTCAGAGACGGCTTAAAGCCTGTCCAGCGAAGAATTATTTATGCCATGTCTCAACAAGGCCTGCACCATACTTCGCGTTATCAAAAATCAGCAGCTGTGGTCGGAGAAGTATTGAAAAACTTTCACCCTCACGGTGACGCTCCTGTTTATGAAGCCATGGTCAGAATGGCTCAAAACTTTTCCATGAGATATATGTTAGTAGACGGTCAGGGAAACTTTGGTTCAATAGACGGGGATTCTCCTGCTGCCATGAGGTACACAGAAGCCAGGCTTTCAGCAATTGCTGATGAACTGCTCCGTGATATCAACAAAGACACAGTTGAGTTTATAGATAATTATTCAGGCACTACTCAGGAGCCTGTTTTGTTACCATCTGTAATCCCAAACCTATTACTTAATGGTGCCTCTGGTATTGCTGTGGGCATGGCTACTCAAATCCCTCCTCATAATTTAGGAGAAGTTTGTGACGCATTAATTTACATGATCGACCACCCGGCAAAAAAAGAGAGTCAGAGAGTCAATGAGTCAATGAGTCAAAGTGATTCTGTGACTCCTCATGACTCTAGTGAGCTAAAAACGAACGATGACTCTTTTAAATCTTCTGCTACTGTCGAAGACCTGATAGAGTTTGTAAAAGGCCCAGACTTTCCTACAGGCGCTTCTATCTATGACCAAACCGAAATCACAGCAGCATATGCTACAGGTAAGGGAAGAATTGTCATGAGAGCAAAAGCAGAAATTGACGAAACTGCCTCCGGCAAGATGCAAATCATTGTTTCTGAACTGCCATATCAGGTTAACAAAGCCACTTTAATTGCCAGAATTGCAGATTTGGTCAAAGATAAAAAACTGGAAGGGATTGCAGATTTAAGGGATGAATCAGACCGCAAACAAATGGTCAGAATTGTCTTTGACCTAAAACGCGACGGCAAACCACAGTCAATTTTAAACAATCTTTACAAATATACAGCCATGCAGTCGGTTTTTAATGTTAATCTTGTTGCTTTATCAGACGGCGTACCTCATCTTTTAACTTTAAACCGCATTTTAGAAGAATTTATTCACCACAGACAAACTATAGTGAGACGCAGGTCTGAATTTGAACTGGCAGAAGCCAAGGCCCGCGAGCATATTTTGGAAGGGCTTAAAATTGCTGTTGATAATATTGATGCTGTTATTGAAACAATTAAAAAGTCTAAGGATTCAGATTCTGCAAAGCAGAATTTAATGGTTAAATTTAAACTTTCAGAAATCCAGGCCATTGCTATTTTGGATATGCAGCTCCGACGTTTGGCAGCTTTGGAAAGACAGAAAATTGAAGACGAACTTAAAATGGTCCGCGAAACAATTGCTTACCTTGAAGATCTGCTGGCTCACCCTGAAAAGATCTTAAAAGTTATTAAAGATGAACTTTTAAAAATTAAAGAGAAATATGGCGATGACAGAAGAACGAGAGTTTATAAACAAAAAGTGGGGGAGTTTTCAGAAGAAGATCTGGTACCCAATGAAGTAACCATTGCCACAATTACTGAAGGCGGCTACATCAAGAGACAATCACCGATGTCTTTCAGAACCCAACAAAGAGGAGGTAAAGGGGTAATGGGAATTTCTACCAAAGAAACAGACGCTGTCTCACACATTTTCTATACTCAAACACATGACAATATTTTATTCTTTACTGATAAAGGAAGAGTTTTTCAGGTCAAAGTCTGGGAAATCCCTGAAACACAACGCGCTGCCAAAGGACAGGCCATTGTTAACTTAATTAACGTTGAGCAGGGCGAAAAAGTGACTGCAGTGCTGACCACCAGACAAAAAGGGGAAAGCGCCAAATACTTCTTTATGTGTACCCAAAAAGGCACTGTTAAAAAAACCTCTTTAGAGGAATACGCCAATATCCGCAAAAATGGCCTGGTGGCAATAAAGCTTGATAGCGGTGATGAGCTGGGATGGGTTTCTCCAACTTCAGGCAAAGATGATTTGATTATTGTTTCCAAAAAAGGCCAGTCAATCAGATTTTCTGAAGCACAAGTTAAACCCACTCACAGGGATACTTCAGGTGTCAGAGGCATAAAGCTGGGTAAAGAAGATGAGGTGGTTTCTATGAACGTGGTACAAAGCAATGAAGATAAACTTTTGGTGATTATGGAAAATGGGTTGGGGAAGAAAACTCCATTTTCTGCATGGAGCAAACAGGGCAGAGGCGGACAGGGAGTCAAAGCTGCGCAAATTACTGCTAAAACCGGCACTATTGTTACAGCGGCTGCTATTGACGGCGATATGGATACTTTGGTGCTTACTTCCACTAAAGGACAATTAATCAAGATGGGTCTTGCAGAAGTTCCTGTTTTACAAAGACAGACTCAAGGTGTCATACTGATGAGAGTAAGGGCAGGAGAGAGAGTAGCTGCTGCTACAGTTGTTTGTTCAAAAGATAAAACAGAATAATGTCTAAAGAGAAGCTTTTATCTACATTAGGAATCATTTATTTCATGCTTGGATTTGTATTTGCTGTAGGATTTGCTGTCTATTATAAATGGCCACCTTTGTCTTTTTTGTCACCAAACTTTTTTTCAGTAGTTTTTACCTGGCCTTTTCAGGCAATAGGCTTTACCAATGATTTAATGATTTATGGTTTGGCGGGTAAACCCATCTAATTATTTACTCCCCAGGAATTTTTGCACCAAATCGTTTAAGTAATTTGACAAACGGGCAATAATAAAGGCTGATAATAAAAACTCCCAAAAAGGACTTCTGATTTCTCCTAAAAATAAACTAAACAAACTTACCCCAAATCCAAAAGTTAAAAGTATAGCTGTAGCCAAAGAAAGCAGGGGAATATAAGGCTTTAAAACCTTTACACTGCCCAAAAGATATTCAATAATTGCCTCATTAAGTACTGTAAGTATTAAAACTACCAACCAATTCATGCAGCCTTTCCGGGCAGGAAAATATAATTATATAGATTAATCAAAGCTCCTACAATTGTGACTGTTTCGTCTCTCTTCACCTCCGAGGAGTCAAAGCCCACCTCGGAGGTGTTTTCTTTCAGTTTTGCAATCTGCTGATCTCTTTCCTGTAAAGCTTCCTGTAAAATAATTACCTGCTGATTCAAAGAAGCCAGAGTTGTTTGCAGGTTTTCAATTTGTGACTTCAGATCTTCAGGAGACTGCTGATCACCTTGTGGATTAAACACTATTTCAGACATAAACGGGGAGCAGGACTTTGTAATAGTACTAAATCACCTCTCAAAAAACAACGACCTTAGTGGTGGATAAATAAACATTAAAACTTGTACTACCAATACCGCAACAACTGATAAAAACAGCTTTTTATTAGATAAAACTCCATGATGTCTTCTCATTACAAAAGGCAAAACCATTTGTAAAACAACCATTAGAGTAAAAGTTACAGCTCTTGATATCTCAAGGCCAAAACTTTTGTATGTTAAATAAAAAATAAGAAGACAAATAACCCCTATTATTACTCCTCCAAAAACAATAAAACTTAATGTTTCTTTTGATAAAAGCGAAAGCTTTCTTCTGGGCGGGGTTTGCATAAGATGAGGAGAAGCATTATCAAAACCTAAAGCCAAAGCAGGAGGCCCGTCACCTACAAAATTAATCCACAGAATCTGAATAGGCAAAAGCGACGGAGGCAGGCCTAAAACAGCTCCCGCTCCTATTAAAACCACTTCTGATAAATTACCTGCCAGTAAAAATTTAATAACTTTTAAAATATTGCTGTATATTAACCGCCCCTGTTCCACTGCAGTAACTAAAGTGGCAAAGTTGTCATCAAGCAAAATAATATCAGAAGCCTCCTTTGAAACATCAGTGCCGGTTTTTCCCATGGATACGCCAACCTCTGCCTGTTTTAATGCTAAAGCATCATTGACCCCGTCTCCTGTTACCGCCACCACTTCTCCTAATTTTTGATAAGTTTTAACAATCTTAAACTTTTCTGCAGGCGTAATTCTGGCAAAAACCCTTACTTTTCCAATCATCTGCTGCAACTCCTCATCGTTTAAGCTATCCAGTTGACTACCGGTCATAATTTCATCTCCCAAAGACAGCAAACCCACTTCTTCAGCAACTGCTTTAGCTGTTAACTCATTGTCACCGGTAATCATTACCACTTTAATTCCGGCTTTTTTAGTTTGGGCTATTGCTTCTTTGACTTCCGGTCTGATTTCATCTGCAATTCCTACTAAGCCTAAAAACTCATTATCTTTGGAAAAAGCCAAAACCCTCAAACCCTTTTTGGCCATCTTTTGATACTCTGCTTCCCATTTTTCCTGCCCTGCTTTAGACAAACCTGATTCCAAAAGTAAAACTTCCGGAGCACCTTTTGAATATTGGGTTTTCTTCTTATCTTCCTGCCAAAAGGTTGTCATTTTCCTTGTTTCCAGATTAAAGGGTATTTCTTCAACCAGTTTGTTTTCAGCTTTCATCAAATCTATATCCAAACCCTGATCTTTGGCCCAAAGAAGCAAAGCGCCTTCAGTTGTATCGCCCAAAATATCAAACCCTCCTTCTTTTAGCACCAAATTTGCGCTGTTGCAAAATACCGCGCATTTGAACAAATCTTCTTTTTTCCCGTCTTTGACGCTGACTTCTTTAACTCTCATTTCATTTTTGGTCAAAGTCCCTGTTTTATCTGTACAAATCACTGTGGCTGTACCCAATGATTCAACTGCAATCATTTTTCTGACCAATGCTTTTTGGCGGTACATCCTTCTCATACCCATGGCCAGAATAATGGTCACAAATGCAGGCAACCCTTCAGGCACAACAGCCACCATCAAAGCAATACTTGATAAAAGCATGGAGGAAAAATCATAACCTTGTAAAACACGCAGCAGGAAAACAGCAGCTGCCACGACTACTGCAGCTATCCCTAACACCTTACTCAAAACAGCCAAAGCTTTTGAAAAAGGAGTCTGCTCATCTTCCACCTCACCGAGCTTTTGGGCCAGCGAACCGAATTTAGTGTTAATACCGGTTTGTAAAACTATAAATTTACCCCGCCCTGAAGTAACAGTAGTTGCAAAAAAGACCAAATTCTCCTCTTTTCTATCTGACTTTTGTACAGGCAAAGATTCACCGGTCAAAACTGATTCATTTATTTGCAAAAGGTGTGATTCTAAAATCTCACCGTCAGCGGGAATCCGGTCACCTGATTCAACTATTACCACATCACCTGGCACCAGGTGAATTGAAGGAATTTCTACTTCCTGACCGTCTCTTAAAACTCTGGCATACTCCACCTCCAGCTTACGCAAAGCTTCCAGCTCTCTGGAAGCTTTGTACTCCTGCCAAAAGCCCAGTAAAGTATTTAAAACTAAAATGCCTCCGATTAAGAAGCTGTCCAGCTTTTCACCAATACTCAAAGACAGGATAGTTGCTCCCAGCAACAGGAATGAGAGGGGGTTTTTTACCTGACGCAATAATACCTCCAGAGCAGAAGTTGTCTTCTTTTCAGGAAGCTGATTTAAGCCATATTTATTTAAAGCTTCTTTAGCCTGATAGGCGGTTAAACCTTGTTTCATAATAAATTAAAGGGTATAACAATCAATAAAATTCCTGCTGTATTTAAAACATATGTTAAAATAGCCAGCTGAAAATATTTTAACTTAGAAGCACCCAACATCATGAGTCCCACCTCATCAGGCAGGGGAGAAGCCACAATAAATATACCAATCAAAGGAACCAGGAATTCAATTTTCCACTTTTTCAACAAAGCAGTTATCTGATTAAGTCTTAACTGTTCAGAAATTAAATTAATATCTTTTGAAACGCCTCTGAAGAAGCGTACAATCAAAAGATCCGAAAAAGCTGCCCCCAAACCTGCCAAAAGAGCCAAAGTAACGGGATTACTTGTTTTTGCCAGCGCTGCAATCATGGCTACAGAAACTGGAGAAGTTAAGAAAGAAGTATATAGCATACCTGCTAAAAATTCGGCAATAAATTTAAAAGGTAAAATCTCATTTGCTAAACTTTGTAAAAAACCGCCCTTAAACAAATACCATGCCATGCTTAAGCTCAAAATAAAAAGTACTGTTTTAAAAATTACCTTTTTTACTTTTGGATCCATCATTCCATTTTATCAGATTGACAAAGGATTAGAATTAATCCAATAATAAATTGAGGGGGTGATAAATTTGCATATTCTTATAGCATTAATTGTTAACGCTCTGGCCCTTCTGGGAACAGCTTACATTGTACCGGGATTTAAAGTAGACACTTTCACCACAGCAGTTTTGGCTGCCATAGTGTTGGGAGTTGTTAATACCTTTATAAAACCTATCTTAAGTTTTATCAGCGCGCCGTTTACCATAGTCACTTTGGGACTGTTTGCATTTGTGATAAATGCAATAGTCTTATTTATAGTAGCCTCGGTGGTGCCTGGTTTTACTCTTGAAGGCTGGGTACCAGCGATAATCGGAGCAATAGTTTTAGCCTTTGTTGCCAGTATCCTAAACAGCATCTACAAAGATTTAGGTAAAATAGGAAAATAAACTATTCCTTGTTTCCTGAATGGAATGATTTAAGAGCGATTAGCTCGCAAGACTTTTATTCCTTATTATTTCCAGAATGAAAAGTCTTTAGGGCGATTAGCCCGCAAGGCGTTTTTACTCCTTCAGACGAAACAAGGTCTTTAGTCCTTATTGCCTGAATGAAACGCCTTATGCACATCTTTAAGATGCGTATTGGTAACGTGGGTGTAGATTTGGGTGGTGGAAATATTGGAATGACCCAACATTTCCTGTACAGAGCGTATGTCAGCCCCATTGATCAGTAAATCTGTGGCAAAAGAATGCCTTAAAGTATGAGGGGTGGCTTTTACAGAAAAGCCTAATTGTTTGACATATTTTTCCACAATCCTCTCTATTGATCGGGGAGTCAGCCTCATTGCCTCACCATTATCTGCCGGATTTTCTTTACCCTGAAACCTGATAAACAAAGGTTTATACGTATCATGTCTTGCAGAAAGATATTTTTCAAGCCAAAGGGCAGCAGAATCAGAAACGAACACCACCCGCTCTTTACCCCCTTTACCAACAATTCCAAACTCTTTCCTTTGTAAATTAATAGTGTCTGTATTTAAAGAAGCCAGTTCAGAAACCCTTAAACCTGTGGAGAAAAGTGTTTCCAAAATAGCCCTATCCCTTATTCCCGCCACTTCTGTTACATTGGGCGCTTCCAGTAAAGATTTAAGTTGAGTTTCATCCAAAACTTTCAAAGGTCTGGGTTCCGGATCTCCCAGCTCCACTTTTTCAGCAGATAAAGTTACAATATCTACTCTTGCCAAATACCGCAAAAAAGCTCTTAAAGCTATCATAAAGTAATTTTGAGTGATCCTTTTAAGAGGTTTTCCTGTTTTGGGATCGCTCCAGCGCGACAGATAAAGCCTGAATTTACGCACTAAATTTAAATTTATCTCTTTAGGATCAATGTCACCGGAAAATTCCAAAAACCTCTTTAAATAATGATCGTAATTTCTGATAGTCAGCTGTGAGACATTACGCTCAAGCTCCAGATACTCTAAAAAGTCTGTGATTCGCGCAGAAAGGGTCATAGCAGAGCCAAACCTAAAATACCTAAAACTGTCAAAACTGATCCTATAATTGCTATTGTGTAAGTCAGTTGGGGCGTACCGGGACCTTTTCCGTCTTTATCAACTAAATCATCAATGGTTTTTGGCTGGCCTGAAGGAGTGCCTTCACCTCCAATGGGTTTTGGAGCTGTAGTTGCTACAGGCTGAGAACCACAGGCTCCTGTACCAATGATGTAATTACCGTCTGTCACAGCATTCAAAACATCAGCCACCGTTGTTCTTTCAACTATATTGGAATCCGTAGTTTTGCCTTTATCATTGGGATCAAAATCAAATTGTATTTTGGTAGAACCTGTCGGAGCCTCATCTTTCACAGTTAAGTTAATTTTGGCCAGCGCGCCTTTACCTGTAAAAGGGGTTGACACTGAAGCCAGTCCGGAAATAGTAATTTTGCCGCTGGTCTCATTAATGTTATTACCCGGAAAATCAGGATAAATAGTACCTGGTGTGATACTGCTGGCAGTAAATCTGGTAGCATCGTATACCAATATGGCATCTGTACCGTCTGTTTGGGCGCCTTGAGTATCCACTATTACATCCAGGGAGACAGGACACCCTCTGTTTAATGTACCCGAAGAAGGGGAGAGTGATAAAGTTGCTGCTAAAGCCTCAGCAGGCAGCGCTAAAAGCCAAAAAGATAAAACAAAAAGCAGGGCAATTGACTTTATCATTGTATTGTCAGCTGTAAATTGCGGATATTCTCCAGAATGTCTTGGGAAGTTGAAATCTCCACTAAATTAGAGTCTGTTGTTGAGTCTTTTTGATATTCTATTGTCAACGGAGTAGTACCTGCAGCTTTGGCTCTAAAATTTACTATGGCAAACTGACCTGAACCTGAAAAACCTTCTTCAGAAGAAGAAATCCCTGATATGGCAATCACGCCTGCTTTAGGGTCTACAGACTTAAGCGGATATTCTCCAAAAACTTGTCCTGTCACCAGTCCTGCCGGAGTAGCCTCCAAAACCTTGGGGTCAAAACGGATAATCACGTCTCCTCCTCCTATTCTTTTTCCACCGGTACTAATATCTACGGAAACAGAAACAGGTTCTTTTACCTTATATGTAGTTTTTGCAGAATTTAAAGTAATCGCTCCGCCTGATGAGGCAGAAACTGCCTGGGTAGCCCTGGAGGGTGGGGGAGCAACAGGAGAGGTTAAAACCTTCACAGCATAAACAATCTCTACCAATACTACTATTCCCAAAATTATAAAAATAACTTTGGGATTCAAAAACTTTTTTAATTTCTGAGACTGCTCAGGTAAGTTAGAATTTATAAAAACATCCATAATTCTTTTGTACTATATTTAATATACTTTTACAATATTTCAGGGTGCAGCTGTTGTTCCAACATTTAAATTTTGTGTTGAAACGGTTACACCTATTCCTGCAGGAGCTGTTGTGCCTATACCGGCAGGAATGGGAGTAGCTAAAGGTGCTTGAGGTTCAGGATCATCTGAAGCTCCAAAATCATGCCTCATGCAGGCCCAATCTATTGAATTAACTCTGCCGTCATTATTGAAGTCTCCTGAACGGCCGGTAGCTGATTGAGCAATAATCCATTGTCTATTTAACTCACCTTTATCCAAAGAATTAATTGTGCCGTCTCCACCCGGAACAGGCATAATATCTCCTATGGGCAAGACAAAGTTGGGGATATTGATGGCGCCGCCCGCTACTGCTGTAAAACTGACAGTTTTACGGACTGATTTTGGAGCTTTCAGGGTTAATTTATAATTTTTACCTTCTTCCATCTTTTGATTTAAACCTGCAATATTGCCTTCTTTATCAATTTTGACTTTTTGTTTGGATTTAGTACCGCCGGGGAAGTCACCGGTTAAGGCAAGGTCTACATTATCAGTATCTTGCGAGGAGGCTGTCCTGCAGAAAACTTTTGCTCCCAACGCTAACGATGTAATGGCACTGCATTGACCTTCTACTAATTGGCCGTCTATATTTGAAACTGCTACAGGCAGCTTTTCTCCTTCAGGAGCGCTGGGGAAAACTGCTTTAATGCTTTTATCTTTCCATTCTTTAATAGTTAGGGTATTATCACCGCTTTTAACAGCACCTTTATCTTTTCCAAAATCTGTTCCGGTCAGGTTTAATACAGTAGTATTATTGGCCTCAAAACTCAATGAACAGCTGGTGATAGTTGGGTCAGCGCTTAACAGTTTAATTTGAGCAGGTTTTCTGCCAAATACTTTTCCGTCTGAGCCTTTAAACTCTACAAAGATATTTTTTAACCCCGGAGTTTTATCATTAAATTCATAAGAAGTCTTCACCGGAGTAGAAGTATACTCCTGCCAACCATATTTTCCTGTTTCAGAAAAATCAGTCGGGCTTTCAGCAACTCTGTAGTGAGTGGTGGTTACAACTGTGGTACCGGTAATTTTATAAGCAGCTGAACCGCACTGTTTACCGCTGTCCCATTTATGGTTCCAATAACCATTATCAGTAGCGCTTTGAGCTTTACAGGTATATTTGTGAGCTCCAAGATCAAATTTACAGCTGCCTGCGTCAATCCCTTCGCTCCATGTGTCAGTACCAAGATTTAACTCATGCTTGCCATCAGCAGGGTAGAAAAAGACCATCTCGTCTCCAACTTTGGCAGTAGAAGGAGTCACCGTCAAAGCACTGTCAGCAGGACACTTATCCGTAACACCACCGGTAGTAAACTCTCCAACAGGTGTACAGGTAGCTTTGCCGCTGTTGGTGGTAAAACTCAAAGTATGCTTACCTGCACTACCGGAGTTTACATTGTATTTAAATAGGGGGGTGGAACCGCCATCCATCCCGGCAGCTGTTACCCCTGTTTTGCTTCCATCAAGAAGTAAATCAACATTCTGCCAACCTCCTGAATCCTTTACTCCTTTGATATTTACTGAAACAGTTTTGTTTGCAGCAGGTACTTTATCCGAAATAGTCCACTCAACAGTACACTGCCCTTTAGGACAGGCATTCTGATCTGCCCATTTACCAAAGCTATACGTAGCACAAGCCTCACCAGTACTCAAATTGCCCTGCCACACATAGTATTTATAACCACATAAACCAGTTCCTTTATATTCCTGCATATCTTCACCAACTATAGCGTCGCTAACTCTGTAATTACCGGCTTTCATCTGTGCTGCTATAGCTGCCGAAACCTTATCCTGACCAGTAGGACAGGTAGTTCCACCGCAAGCCGGATCAGTTTGATTACATTCTCCTTTGTCGTAACCACAAATATTACCACTTGCATCTTTCTTTCTGGTTATCTGTTGACTTTTAAAGTCTCCGCAACATTGGTTATATTTATCAGCAGAATCACCCCTCCATTTACATTCATTAGTAGCACATTGTGGTCCACAATTACCTGAAGGATTTTTTACAGATTTAAAGTCATATAGATCTTGCCCTACACACTCAACCACGCCCTCATCGCACCCGCGGCACTCAGGCCACTTATCTCCAACTTTTTTTGTTCCATTACTACAAGTTGCATTAGGTGGAGGAGGCTGAGATCCTGGACAAGTATTTTCACCCTCGCACGTATGACCTTCATTTCCTTCTGCGTCGCATGTATCATGGCATAATCTCGTTCCATCACAATAATCATTGGTTGTTGGACAGGTATGCCCTGCATATACTATTCCCATCAAACCTCCCCAGGCTGTTTGGGTAGCTGATTCAATGGGGGAGGAGATTTCTAGTCCCACTACCGGCTTTCCTGCAGGATCTAACTTAAAACCTAACTTATTCCCCGGCAAAGTAACCAAATTATTACCTGTAAATACAATGTCTCCTGCAGCAGCCCTTGATTTTATAATCTGAGACTGGCGCATGGTTTGCACAGCAATAGGCAGGGCCATTACTAAAATCCCCAAAAGGAGTAGGTTAGCGAGGTTTTTTTTATTTTTAAAATAATCCAAGAATTCTCCCATGAAATTTAGAGCTTATATTCATACTGAACTATAGCAGCAACCTTTGTCAAGGGTGGACCCTAATATTGTGCGACTAAGATTTAGATCCGGAGGATCGCAAGGTTTCCTTATCTAAATTGAGATCTTTTTTTGTTTAAAAATTTTTGTTTAAATTGAATATATTTTAAAAAAGATAGTTTTGCTTCAAAAATGAACACTTTAACTTCTAAACGGGGATAAGGAAAAAGCAGCATCTTTTTAGTAGTAGGAATAGCAAGATATTTTTCAAGCTTCAGAGCATTTGTACTGCCGCATTCAGCCGGGAAATACAAATCTTTATCGATCACGTCTACCTCAAAACCAATTAGTGGATATTCATACCTGATATCGTTTATTGAAACTCCACAACAATTAACAAGATAATCTCTGGCAAATGATTTCAGGGCTAAATGACCATCGCTTTCACCGTTTCTTATCAGCTTACTTTTACCCTTGATAACTGTATCTATTCTTTTATTAAACTGTTCTTCCGAAGCAATAATTTCTGTAGAAAACTTAAACAACCCTTCTTTATGCATCCAAGCTATTTCTTCAATGCTATCCCAATCAATACTGGGACTGTAATGGTAACTGTAAAAAATCTTTACAAAATCTTCATTTGTCATTTTTAGCCAAAGGATGATATTTCCTGTGAGTCTCCTGGGCAAAACGATCACTGGCATTAACATAACGGGTAGTAGTGTTTAATGATTCATGACCCAGTAAAATCTGAATTGCTGCAGGAGATGCTCCTTCTTCTGCTAAATATGTTGCAAAACCATGCCTGAAAGAATGCGGCGTAGTCGGCAAGTTGATCCTTAACTTTTCTCTGTAAGTCTTAAGCCTTTCCTGAATATATCTGGGAGTTAACCTTGAAGAAAGTTTATCTTTACTTCGGGTCTTTGTAGGTATAAATAATGCCTGCTGACTATCGTTTCTTAAGGCTAAATATTGATCCAGATAGATTTGTGACCGCTGAGTTAAATAAACAAATCTCTGTTTTCGCCCTTTACCGGTAATGAATATTTTTCCTTCATCGTTTAAATCCCTTCTGTTTAGATTAACTAACTCTGAAATACGCATTCCTGTCGCAAACAACACTTCAAGTATGGCTCTGTTGCGAGCTGCTATGACAGGATCCTGTTCTATTTTTGATGGTGACTCAATGAGTGCTACCAATTCATTAAATTCTGCCACATTAGGATGGAAACGCTCACGTTTGACCATTTTGAACTGATCCGGAACTACAGGAGTATCATAGTCCTGTTCAATTAAAAATCTTATATAAGCTCTGACTGCTGATAAGCACCTGTTTATGCTTGCTGATGAGAGTCTTTTTGCCCCTTCCTGATGGGTGGTGGCACTTTGCCTCTCATCAGATGAAAGATAAGCCTTAAATTCAAATATCTGACGCTTATCCAAATCCTTAATTTTTAAATTTCTGGATTTTAGAAAATTATCAAATATAGCAATGTCATTTTTATAATGATATATGGTCATAGGGGAATAGTTGTTGGTTTGGAGAAAAAGAAAGAAGTCTTCTATCAAATCCATGTTGGAAAAAAGAAGAGTAGTTTCAATCTTATTTAAATTTTGTCCAACAGAGTTAGCCATATTGATACTTCGTGTAATGCTGATTACAAGAATAATAACAAGGCTAAACAAACCTTGTCAAGCAGGAAAAATATACGGCAAACAACAATTACAGACTCAAAATTAAACTTGATATCAGTTTTATGGTACAGAAAAAATAATACTAAAAAGAAAGTGGTGTTAGAGTTATGCAATAGCGCTCCCATAACCTAATTTAAGTTCCCAAGTTTGAATTTTGATGGCCTGCATCTTATCTGAGCCTGACAGGCACGAAGCCCGTAAAGGGCCCTAAAACGGCTTTTGAGGGGACAAGAGGTAGGATACCTTACCTTAAGTTTATATTGTCAGAAAGCCCTAAAGCATTAATCAGGCAAAAAATAACAGAAGAAAAATTTTAACAATTTTTTAGACGGGAATTATGCTGTTTAAATTTGTATTAATAATCCTCTAAGTTACCTGTATACTACTTATTTAATTACCCCTAATAAAGGCCCAAAGCCACTTCTCCGTTTTCTTATCCTATCGCATATTGTGCGACATCAAATTGCAGGGAAGAATGAACTTATTAGAAAAAGAGGATAAACAAGCTTGCTACTTCGCGGTAAGAGTAATAAACGACTCATCACTCATTTCCTAGTTACTCTTATCTTAACTAAAGGGACCTCCTCCCCGTACCCTGGGTACCGTTAGCACTTATCCACAATTTATGCCAGCCATTGCTAAAAGAGTATTGTAAGGAAGGAGGCTGGTAAATAAAGAAAAGCGTGCTACAGCCTCAATAGCGCAGAGACAAGCATTCTGCCCGCCGGACAATATATACCCTATAATTTTTAATCTTCGTGCCTAGCAACTATATCAAACCATATCAATTATTCTTTTCACGGAATTTGAGTAAATTTTTCACACGCCACCACGAAGTGGCAAGTACTCTTGGGGTACTCCTCTACTCTTTGTTAGTTTAGACCGTTATATCAATATTTTCTCTAACTTTTAGCTTCAAATCCTGCCTATCCGGTCCATAAAGTTGTGAGAAAACTCACAACTAACACCACCACCCCTATTGCCAAATACTCCCACACTACCCTTTTATTGAGCTTACCGCGCAATCTTTGTGTAGTTAAACCCAATAAAACATACATAGCAGATGAAAGCGATAACGCCCACATAACTGAATTTTTGGAAAAAGGCCAAAATGAAAAACTGAAAGCAAGTTCCCCTAATACCAATGCCAGTATAAAACTCTGAACTAAAACATGGATTGGAATTTTATCTTCCATTTGTATTGACCAAAGCACTTGTAATATTAATGGAAGGCTTATCAAAAATACCACTACCCCATTCCAGACAAACAATAAGTTAAAAGCAAAAACTACATGATACAAAAAGAAAGCTGAAAGCAGTGTAAACAAAAAGCTGGCTGTGGAAGCAGCTCTGTATAAGGGAATCGTGCGGAGGCTTGCTACGTTATAAACGTTTTGGGCTAAAAGTAAGAGATAAAAAGTCAGACCAAATAACAAAGCTACAGGCAATCTGGTCAGCCATCTGATAGGCAATACAAAATAAAAACTGGCTACAGCTATGGTAAACAGTGTTGGTAAAATCATCAGCGTCACAGCTTTGGTAGTATTTATACCCTGCCATAAGGACCAAAGAGAGAAGACATAAGCCAGCGCTGCTAAACCTCCTATAAAACGGAATCTTAAATTAAAATCAACCAGTTGGGTGGAAAGAAGTCCTATAGTTAATAAGACTGCTGTGAGCACTATTTTCTGTCTTTTGTTAATAACCAGGTTCATATTCCTTATTTTGCTGCCAGCTTTAACACATGACAAATAGCTATAGCCAAAGCATCGGTAGCGTCATCCAGATGCCCACCCTTCCAATTTACTTTCAATTTACTTCTTCTTCTACCCGGTGTGCCTAAAAACCTTCTCACACCATCATGCACCTGATTCTTATCTGCCCTTCCTGATCCTGCTACCATTAGTTTTATTTGAGGCCCTGTGTAATCGGTAAAAGGAACTCTGTGTTGAGAAGCAGCCAGCATAATTACCCCTCTTGCCTGCCCCACCATAATAGCAGTTTTGGTATTTGAACCAAAAAAAAGCATTTCACAAACCATCTGATCAGGTTTGTATTTTTCAATCACGCTGTTAAGCTGACGGTAAATCATGTCCAGTCTGTCCTGCATGAGTTTATCTTTAGGTGTGCTGATGTTGCCGTAAGTTACCAGCTCAATATCATAATTAAATTCCCTGCCTAAAATATCATCAGGAATTTTAATCACACCATACCCTGTTGTGGCAGTACCGGGATCAATACCCAAAATTATCATAAAATACCTTTGTCATTCTGAGCGACTAGCGAAGAATCTCTTGCGAATGCAAGTATTCAAGGTATCTAAAGATCCTTCGTTTCACTCAGGATGACAGTTAAACCAACCCTTCATTGATATCAAAATTAGCATATACCTTTTGCACATCATCCAACTCTTCTAACTTCCCTGCAAAATCCAGCACTTTTTTAGCTGATTCTGCATCGTTTATTTGTATTAAAACATTAGGTTTATAGACTAATTCCTGTGACTCTACCTTGTATCCTGCCCGGGTAATTTTATTACCCATAGTATTTACTTCTGAGCTTCCCACATATACTAAATACCCTTGCATGTTATCTTCTAAATAATCTACTACGTCTTCCGCTCCCAAGTCTATCAGTTCTAACATCTCATCTTCCTTGACTCTTGACTCTTGACTCTTGACTCTTATTTCCCCTACCCGATCAAACATATAAGCTACACTACCTTGTCCTCCCAAGCTTCCGCCATTTTTGTCAAAAAGATTCTTAACTTCCTGTAAAGTTCTCATCTTATTATCTGTCACGCCTTCCACTAAAAAAGCAGTCTTACCAGGACCAAAACCCTCATAGAGAACTTCCTCTAAAGTTTGTCCTGGCAATTTCCCCAAACCTCTGTCAATTGCCCTCTGGATATTGTCTTTAGGCATATTAACCCCTCTGGCTTCATCCACAGCCATACGGAGCCGCGGATTAGAATCAGGGTCGCCTGAACCACCCATTTTGGTAGCAATGGTAATAGCGTTGGCAACTTTAGTAAAAGTTAAACCGCGTTTGATATCAGCTGCGCCTTTGGCTCTTTTAATAGTTGACCATTTACTGTGTCCTGACATATTAGTGAATAGATATTAACTTCCTACTGCTAATAAATCAATTGCATTATTGTTATTGTAAGTCGATGGAAAAAAATCTGCAGATGTAAGATCCCCTCTCAATATGATTCTATCCCATATCTTCCATGGTACATATGTTCTTAATTTACCGGTAAAAGGCAGGTGTTTTGCTAACCATTTTTTTCTTTCATGCACTTTCTGCGCATGCTTTTTGGGTATAAGATAATAAAGTTCTGTTTGAAATCCTGCATCATCTCTGCCAAAAGCTCATATGGGTTTTTGACATGTTCAATCACATGCATCAGGAAAACTGCGTCAAAAGATTGATCCTGAAACGGCAGCGCCGGAGCCCGCAGCCCGACAAACTGATAAACTTCCGCGGCTTGAAAAGCCGCGGTGTTTTTCCAAGTTTTCAAGCTTTTAAGAAAACCCATTCTCTAAATTGTATATCTTAGAGTACGAAAGTTTGAAAGCTATTGTCAGTGGAACCCCACTTTAAGAAAGTGGGGTTTTCTTGCTTATAAGGTAAATGTCCGTTCTTTCTGTTCAGCACTCTTTGTTGAGGCTCCAGAAAATGAATTAATTCGTCTGAACTGACCACTAAATTCGATTCTAATTCTTCGGCAATAGTTTTAACTCCATGACCATGATAGGAACCGATATCTAAAGCTGACTGCGGATTAGAAGTCCTAAGAATGGAGCAGGCATTTAGATAAGCTGCACCAAGACGACTTCTCGCCAAAGTATCAGGATACCCGAACAAATCCTCTTCAGGGTAACGCATATTTAATACTCCTGTGTAATACCTTTGTTCAATTTTCATGGGGGTAATTGTATTCCAAAAAAGCTTTTACTACAAACCATTTGCTTTGCACCCTAGGGGTGAAATCATATTTACACACCAGGATTTTAAGTTAAAATTTATTCCTCAATCAATAAATCCTTTATTTGAGCTAAATCCCTTTGGTAATCTATCTGATCAGCAACAAAGTTAACATATTTTTCCTTACTTCCAAACATCTGTACTAAAAAGTCTGAGTTTATAAGTGGTATTTGTTCCTGTGTTACATAAGCTGAAAAAGATGTCCATTTAAAATTTGCTAATTTATCAAACTCAATAATATAAGCTGTTACGGGATTTAAATGAATGTAACGGGATATATGTACAAATTGTTCATCAGATACAATCCTTTTTGCTTTAAAAGCATTTTGGAATAAAGCCCCATTCCTATTATTCTTTAAATTAAAAACCTTAGCAAAACTGTTTTGAAAGTTTGAAATAAAAGCAGCAACGCCGTTATCCCTTATCTGTTTAAGCAAAAAGTGAAAATGGTTTGGCATAAATGCAAAAGCATATATTTCAACAAGAGGGTCAGTACTTGCTAGTGCATCCAAATATTGTTTTTTCAGTTCAGCAGGGAGCTGTTTAAATCTTGAGAGCCTAATCTTTTGGGTAAAACGATAATAATTTACTATCTCCAAAGCTTTGCTTAAATTGAACTTTTGATTCTGGGCAAAAATCTGCTGTCCGCCAATGGTACGGTTGAATACATGATAAATTTCATTATTAGCTAAAACCACAGGTCTTTGCGGCATATTAATATTTAATGTAATCCAAAATACCTGGGGTGTCAATATAACGCCACCCCTAGGGTGAAATCCTTACAAAAGACGAAACATTGACAAGAATTCTCACTCTCTCTATACTTCTTCATTTAGATGGACACTTCCTCTGATTCTTCCAGTCTCTACGAGCAGGCAATTGATGCTGCGCTTAATTCCCAATGGGAAGAAGCTGTCAAAATCAATAAAAAAATTATCAAGCTGGATCCTAAAAACATAGATGCTCTAAACCGTCAGGCCAAAGCTCATATGGAACTTGGCAAAGGAAATTTGGCAAAAAAATACTATTCTGAAGTCCTGACAATTGATCCTTATAATCCAATTGCTTTGAAAAATTTAAAAATTATGAAGTCCTTTAAATCAAACGGACAATGTTTACCAAATAACCACGGCAAACTCTCTCCTTCTTTGTTTTTACAGGAACCGGGTAAAACCAAAATAGTTAATTTATTAAAAGTGGCCGAACCACAAAAATTATCACAAGCTTACTGCGGAATGCCCGTAGAAATGGCTGTAAAAAACCGCAAAATAACCATTGTTGATTTAAACGGCAATTACCTGGGAGTCTTACCTGACGACATCAGCCACCACCTGTTAAGACTCTTTAAGGGCGGCAACAAGTATGAACTGTTCATTAAATCTATCAGAGTCAACAGTCTTCAGGTTCTAATTAAGGAAACATTCCGCAGTAAAAAGTTTAAAAACCAGCCCTCATTTTTAGAATATTCTCAATCTAATATCAGCACCACAATTCTACCCTCACTGGATAACAGTGACGAAGAAAGCGAAGAGTCAGAAGAAGAACCGGAAATTTAACTCATACTTTAAGCAAACGGTGAACCTGATCAGCCTCCAAAAGCGGTCCCCTGCTATCTTTGGCTAAACTGCGGGATTTAAAAAAACTTACCATTTGCTGCTGTGTAAAAGGGTTAGGCACTTTAAGTAATTCGCTTGAGGCTATGTTTTGCAGTATTGGCACCAATTCCTGTCTTTTTTGAGGATCTTTTGAATACACTACAGCCCTGATTTGACTGGCAAATAATTGCCCTTTTTGTTTTGGTCCCAACACCACCTGCCAGAAAAACTGGTCTTCATTTCCTAAACGGGCAAGATCTGCAAAAATATTTTCAATATTTAATTCTTTGTGTTTGGTATTTTCAGTAACACCAACTTCCCAAATAGATAAGTGGTTATGGTCCAGGTTGAAAGTATAATCTTCAAGCTCCAAAAGGTTTAACTCTCCAATAAATTCTTCCAGCACTTTTTTGGGGCCATATATTGTTAAAGCTGCCTGACTCCCTTTGAATAACCTTTCAAAACTAACTATCAAACCTTCTTTTACCAGCAGCTTATTAAAGCGGTCTAAAAAATCTTTATTAAAGTTTTCAGGGTTGCGGACTAAATACAAACCATATTCTGTTTTTGACTGATGCGGAATTTCCTGATAATCCCTCATCGAACGGTAAGCTAAAACAAAAGAAATTGCTACAATCAGCAGAAATAATATAATCCACAGGATCATTTATTAAAATAGTCTTCTCCCAAAAAGATATTTATTTGAGCCCGGGAAGAGACTAAATCCTCCTTATCCGGCTCAATAGTATCACATTTTGGATTGTTTGGGCAGCCTAAAACAAAAATCTGCTTCAGTCTTTTTTGCGTCAAAGAGTCTTCGCCTAAAACTACAGTATTCTGAAGGCGGGATTTAGCATTAGCAGTGATTACCACGTTGCCTCCTAAATTAGTTATCACTCTTACCCACTTTTGCGCCAGTTGAGGGTGATTAGTAGCATTATAAACTGCAATGCTTTTATGTTCTGCAAAGATAGTGGGATCCTGTAAATCAGTCAAAACACTGTCTGTTTTAACAATATCTGTAGTTAAAACAGAAGTTCCGTCAGCCAGATGACTTGCATCTAAAACTTTCTCCAAATCAATCTGTTTAATCTTATCAAACCTGACAGAAGCAATGGCAGCTTTTAATTTAACAAGTTCCCACAATGTCAAATTGGTTTTTATCTTTGATAACAAATCCAACCCCCAAAAAGGATTCTTACGGGCTTCTTCAATCATTTTTCCAGTATCTTCCTGAACGGTCAAACCTTCAAAATCCAAAAAGCCGTCAATGGGCACACCTAATAAATTAATCAGAGTTTCAACCAGTAATTTATCACCTCCCATATTCTTTTGAGACTCTCCCAATTTATAGACTGCCCTTAATTGCCAGCTGCCAAAACCATACGGAATCTCCAAAAAGGCTTCATCAGGAATATTTACAATTACAATTTTTTCTTCTTTTGGATTATAGGAAAACAGGGCTACTTTATCTGTACGGATCACCAGATTAATGTTAAATTCCTTATCCCAGGCATAATTTCTGATTATTTTTGAGCTGTTTTTTAAAGGGCTGGATAAATTTTTGGCAAAACGTACGGTCCACGATATTAACAGTATTAAGCCTATTAGAAACAAAATGCCCAAAGCCAGCCTGCTTTGTTTTTTTATTTTATTTTTGGACTGGACAGCTTTCCAGCCATTCTTACGGGCAGATTTAGAAGGCATACCTTAATAGTAACCAAAAAGTGCTTGACCTGGCAACTGGTTTAAAGTTAAAGTAATTAAGAGAGGGGGTGAGTTTTATTTATGGATCCTAATAACAATAACGGTGGCATGCCTCCTGTTGACCCAAATCAAGGAGGCATGGGCGATCAACCGCAAACACCTGTATCTGATCCGAACGCCGGACAAGAAGTACCAGCGTCACCTGCTCCTGAACCTGCTCCACAGCAACCGGAAGTACCGGCAGACCAGGGCGTTCCTCAACCGTCTGCTCCTGATCAGGGAGTTGGTGAAGAACAAAATCCGGCAGGAGATACACCTGCAGCTTAGAAGTTAAATTAAGTGGTTGGAGTAAGTGTTGCAGTCTATAAACTCTCACTTACTCTGCCACTTACCTGTCTATATACCCTCTTTTAAATTTCTTAAATTCCCCATCCTTAATTGTTTCTCTAATCCTTTTAACCAAATCAATGATAAAAAAGATATTGTGGTAAGTGGACAGCTCGTGATACAAAATCTCATCTGCCATATATAAGTGACGCAAATAACTTCTGGAAAAATTAGTGCAGGTATAACAATTACAACGAGGGTCAATTGGTTTTTTATCTGAAAAAAATTTACTTTGCCTGATGTTTAAAGTATAGCTGTTTGATTTTTTACCACCACTTTTAGGGCAAATATATAAAGAGCCGTTTCTGGCCCGTCTGGTGGGCGCTACACAGTCGAAAAAATCCACTCCTCTTTCTATTCCATTAAATAAATCTTCCACCTCTCCAATACCCAGCAAATGTCTTGGTTTTTCCTCTGAAACTGCACTTGTGACCCATTCAACAATACTGCAAAGCGTTTGTTTATCGCCATAAATTCCACCTATGGCAACGGCATCAAAATGTTCATCGGTAAATTTAGCAGACCTAACCCTTAAATCTTTATGCGTACCTCCATGCACCACTCCATACATCAACTGCTCCAGCTTCCCACCTGGAGGGTGGATTAGCTTGACACCTGTTCTTTTGTGCTCCTTCAGACTTCTCAAACCCCATCTTTCTGTCAGTTCTAAAGACTTTTGCATCTCACCATAATTATGCTTTGCAGACTCGTGATCATCAAAAGCCACAATCAAATCTGCACCCAATTGCTGTTGGATTTTAATTGATTTTTCAGGAGTTAAAATATGCTTTGAACCGTCGATATGAGATTGAAAGGTTACCCCTTCTTCTATAATTTTGTTTAATCTTGGTTTTGAATTTACACCCCTGGGGTGCAGCTTCAATTCCACCCCAGGGGTGGTATTTTTTCGTAGAACTTTACTTCCGCCATGTTCTAAAGCCGCACCCAGAGAAAAAACCTGAAATCCTCCTGAATCTGTCATAATTGGCTTATCCCAATTCATAAATTTATGCAGTCCCCCAAATTTTTCAATTAAATCAGCTCCTGGACGGAGCATCAAATGATAAGTGTTGGCCAAAACCATCTGCACGCCGATTTCATTAAGATCTTTTGGGGAAAGCGCCTTCACTGTAGCCTGCGTCCCAACAGGATTAAAATTCGGAGTCTCAATCACTCCATGAGAAGTAGTAAGTAATCCGACACGTGCTTTTCCATCTTTTGCAACAATCCTAAAATTTTTCATTTGAATATTTTACACAAAAAATGATTATTCTGTTACAGTAATATTATGAAACATATAGTCATTTTAGGAGGAGGCTTTGGCGGAATAAAAGTAGCTTTGGATCTTCCGGCAAAAAAATGCGGTTTCAAAATTACTCTGGTTAACGATTCTCCTTATCACTCCTTTCACCCTGATCTTTATGAACTGGCAACAACTGAAGTTTTACATAATGATAAGCTTACATTTAAAAATCTTATGGGGACAGTTAATATCCCTTTGAATCAAATATTCAAACACAAAAAAGTAGAAATCTTTGTTGATCAGGTAAAAGGCATAAACTTAAATAAAAAAGAGGTTATTTTGGGGCAGTCAAATTTGAAATTTGACTATCTTGTAATTGCACTCGGCTCAACTACAAACTATTTGGGAATTGAAGGAGCAAAAGAGTACTCGCATCCGTTTAAGAATACTGAAGATGCACTAAATACCCGCAATGACTTGTGTGAAATAAAAAACGGCAGTCATGTTGTGATAGCCGGAGGCGGCTTTACAGGAGTAGAATTGGCAGGTCTGCTGGCGAAATTCCTGAAGGAAAGGGGTAAACTTACGCTTATTGAAGCCTCCAGTCATCTGTTCAATAATATGCCAAAGTGGGCAGGATCTTTAGCTGAAAGCAGGTTAACAAAATTAGGTGTAAAGCTTAATTTAGGCTGCCAAATAACCAGGGTTGACCGGGAAAATATCTATTGTATCAGCGGTGAAAAAATCAGCTGCGATTATTTAATATGGACCGCCGGTGTAAAAGGGGCTGTGCCGACGGACGGAATAAAAGGAGCTGTTATTAACGGGAGAGGTCAAATCAGGGTAAAAAGTGATTTATCTGCTGAAGGGCATGACGGAGTATGGGTTGTAGGCGATATGGCAGATTTAAAAGACAAAAACGGCTCACCCATTCCTCAAACAGCCCGGGCTGCTTTGGCTCAAGGCAAAGCTGTGGCAAAAAACATAATCAATAAAAGCATGAATCTACCGCCTGAAAACTACCGCACTCCTAATTCTTACGGATTTGTTGTGCCGATAGGGCCGCATTATGCCTTAAGCAATATTTTCAATCTTAACATTTACGGCTTATTAGCATGGTTTATCAAAATGTGCATCTCCCTAAAGTACATGCTGTCAATTCTAACGCCTGCAGTGGCTTTACAAACATGGTGGAGAGGTGTAAAAATTAGAATAAATGAATAGACTGCCAAAAAGCCTTTTACTGATTTTTCTCACAATCGGCTTTATCTGGCTAAGAAGCGGTTTTGGGAAACTTTCATCGGACGCCTTTCCTGCCGCTTTGGGAGAAACTTTACAAAAATTTGCAAGCAAAAACCCTTACCCATGGTATAAAACTTTTTTGGTTAAAATTGCCATTCCCAACTCGCAGGTATTTGGAAATTTGGTAATGTGGGGAGAGGTCTTAGTAGCAACTTCAATCACTCTTGCCAGTCTTTACCTGCTCTTTAAAAAACCAACACTGCCTATTAAGGCAGTTTTAGGATTAGGGCTTATAGGAGGCGCTTTCCTTAATATTATATTCTGGCTGGCTTCCGGCTGGACCTCCCCATCAACAGACAGCTTAAATCTAGTGATGCTGGCAGTTGCGCTGATCGGGCTTGGGAGTTTATATAAAAGCAAAGCTTAGCCGTAAAGATTGCTGTGGGAATCAATTGCTATAAATATAGCCTCGTCATTTGTTTTTTTGTAAATGGCTCTTATGTCTCCCGTGATATTAATGCTTCTGTACCCGGAATAACTTCCTTTTAAAGCATGATTGTTTAAAGTGGAATCAAACTGATCTTTTTCAAAAAGCAAAATTCTCTCAGCAAATTTTTCTTTTATTTTTTGAGACAGTTTTTGAAATTTCTTTTTGAAAGCTGAAGTTTTGGAGATAATCATGGAGAATTAAGAGCTTTAATAAACTCTTTAGCGCTTTTATAACGGGATATGCTGCGGTTCTGCTTAATATCCTCCTCTGCACGTTCCACAATTTTTTCAAGTTCCGGTGTCATTTGAGGGATATCAGAGAAAATTACCTCTCTGGTTCTGATGAAATTGCGCAGAGCTGCATTGATAACATCGCTCAAAGTTAACCCCAAATCCTTGGCGGCTTTTTGAGCATTTTTCTTAACTTCTTTATCAGCCTTAATATGGATTACTGTCTGCATTGTAACCAAAGTATACACAATGGTTACAAATTTGTCAATGTCTGATTACTTTACTGCTTCTGTTTGCTTTTCTTCTGTTATCTGTAACACTTTTCCTCTTCTGATTAATTCTTTTGAATAATGCTCGTGGAGATCCTTAAATTCTTTATGCAATTTTTCCAGATCCTGATCAGACATTTCTTCAATATCTACCAATCCAGTCCTTGCTCCCTTAACCCCCCTTAGAAGCTCATCCAGTTTAATATGCATGGCTTTGGCATCTCTGTTTTGGGTATTCTGAATCAAAAATACCATCAGGAAAGTCACAATAGTTGTGCCTGTATTTATAATCAGCTGCCAGGTATCGGAAAAATTGAATGTAGGCCCTGTCAAAAACCACACAGAAATAATAACAATCGCCCCGATGAAGGCAACGGGCGATCCTGCAACAGCAGAAATTCTTGCCGCAATTTTATGGAAAAGTTCTCCCATTTTAATGCTCCCCCCAGGCTAAAGTTTTGCGGGACAGCTTTTCCAGTTCTATCTCTGCCCTGTTTTTGAAAAAAGTTCCATCAGGTAAATGATCCCGTAATTTCTCAACGAGAAAGTCGCCTGCTAAAATTTCCGGAATAATTACAAAATCAGCTCCTGCTTTGTAAAGATTTTGCGCTTCATCTGCCGTTTCTGCTCTTACAATCACAGGAATCTCTATGCGCCTTGAGCGCAGGTCCTCCAACAGCAGTTTATTATCTTCCTCACTTGCAGATGTTGAAATAATCATGCGGGCATTGCCGAGATTTAACCCGTCCAGCACTTCCGGATCTCCCATATCTCCGTAAAGCACAGGTATTTTTTCTTTAAGAAGGATGTCAACCTGATGAGGATTAAAATCAAGCACTATTTGAGGGATTTTTTCCTTCTTTAATAGTTTCACTATTTCTCCTCCCACTTTACGTGCTCCAATAACTATTACAAACCCTTCCATATCCTGAATATGATCCCACCTCTCCAAAGCATGTTTGTAATTTTTTCTTTCAAAAAAACTTAAAAAACCTTTTAGCTTTTTATACAATTTTCCGGAATGGGTAATCATTACTGATGCTGCAATCATTGACATTACGGTAGATAAGGCAATCGTGGTAAGGGCAGATTGTGAAATAACACCTGATTTAAACCCTACAAGAAGAATAATCAAAGAGAATTCACTGATATGAGTCAGGCTTAAGGCTGTCTGAAACATCGTATGTTTTCTGAAACCAAAAATTCCCAGAAGTAAAAGGAAGATCGTAGGCTTAACAAGTAAAGTGTAGCCTGTAAAGAGAAGTGTCAGAGGATAAATTTTGCCTATTGAAGAAAAATCCACCTGCGTTCCGAGGTATACAAAAAACAAAGCCACAAAAAATTCCCTCAAAGGCTTAATCCTTCCCTGGATCTGATAGTGAAACGGAGAGTTTGCAAGCGCCATACCAGCCAGGAAAGCCCCTATCACTACAGAAAAACCTAAAAAAATCGCAAAGGAGATGTACAAAAAACACCAGGCCAAAGCAGTAATAAACAAAAGCTCGTTTTGTTTTGAAACCGCTCTGAAGACAGAAGGCAATACAAATCTGCTTAATATTAAAATAGTTCCGAATAACAGTATCGCCTTAAAGGCAAGCGCTATAATCGGGAAAGCCTGCTGAAAACCAAGACCTAAAGCTGAATCAGAAACAGATAAAATTACCAGCAGTATTACTGCCAAAAGGTCTTCCAGTACCAATATTCCCACCGCCAGTTTGCCGTAAAGGGAACCTTCGTCTTTTTTATCTATTAAGAGCTTTATAACCAAAATTGTGGATGAGAACGCAAGACCTACTCCCAAATACCATGATTCAACAGGGCCAAAACCTAAAACCTTAGCCAAAGATGCTCCCAGAATGGTTGTTATAAAAATCTGCAATGTGCCTGCTAAAAGTATTGATTTGCCTAAATTCTTGATTTCCCGAAGATCTAACTCCATACCGATCAGGAAAAGCACAAAAGCAATTCCTACTTCAGGCAGAAAATGCAAAACTTCTGATGCTCTGGGGTCAAAGATTGCGGTTGCTGCAATCATCAGTCCGCCTATCAGATAAGCAATTATAAGAGGCAGCTTAAACCTGACAACACCATACCCCAGTACTGAACTTATACCTAAAATAATTCCAAGCTGAACAAATATATTATCCATTTAAACGCTCCAATGCTTTTTTTAAATCCTCCGGTAATTTGCTTTCAAGCTCTAACCACTCCCCGCTTGCAGGGTGCTTAAAACCGAGTTTCGCAGCATGCAGGAATATCCTCGGGCACCACCTTTTATCAAGTCTCACCATTTTTCTTCCTGCATATTTTTCATCAGAAACAACCGGGTGATTGATATATTTTAAATGTACCCTAATTTGATGTGTCCGTCCAGTCTTTGGTCTGCACTTTAATAATGTAAACTCTCCATACTTTTGCTTCTCCAACTTCCTCATCTGAATTTTATTAAAATCACTAAAGATTTTTTGAAAATTGAAAATTGAAAATTGAAAATTTTTGATTGGTTCAAACTCTGTCTCTGCTTCTTTTCCTTCTTCCAATACAGTAAATTTTTCCCTGTTGCCCGGGTTTCTGCCAATACTACCTGTTACTGTTATTTTTTCAGGCACTAATCCATGAACTAAAGTTAGATACTCTTTTTTTGTCTTCCTTTCCTTAAATTGATTTTGCAGGCCTTCCAAAGCCTGCTGAGTTTTTGCAACCAAAATTACGCCTGAAGTATCTTTATCTAACCTGTGCACAATACCACCTCTGGACAGTTCAATTCCAAACTCTTTTATTAAAATATCAGCCAAAGTCTCTTCTTTAACGCTCTCTGCAGGGTCCACTACCAAGAACGGGGGTTTATCCAAAACTAAAATATGATCATCCTCAAAGATAACAGGAGGCCTCATGAAGTCTTTTCCAGATAGCTTTTTACTTCCTGTAAAACCTGATCAGGATTTAAAGCGGATTTAATTAAGTATCCATCTGCTCCCAGATCAAAACACTCTTTAATTACCATATCCTGCCCTAAATTTGTCAAAACTACAATGGCAGTATTTTTTGGTTTACCTCCACCTGCTTTTAAATCCCTTAAAATCTGCACACCGTCTTTTTTAGGTAGCATTAAATCAAGCAATATGAGATCGTACGCATTACCTTTAATTTTTGTAAAACCTGCTTCTCCGTCCGGAGCTACATCTATAAAATACCCCTCTGCCTGCAGCAGCTCCTGATAAAATTCCCTTAAAAACTGGTCATCTTCAACCACTAAGATTTTTTTACCCTGATTGTCCATAATTTGATCTTAGAGTGACTAGAGTCAAGAGTCAAGAGTCTAGAGATTATTTTCCTAGACTCTACTTATATTGCCACCGGCTCCAGTCCCTTTGCCTCACCCTGAGCTTTTACCCTATATTGATCTGCTTTTTCTAAAATCTCTGCAGATGCCACAGGCAAAGTTACCGTAAAAGTTGCGCCTTTACCCAAACCTTCAGAATAAACTTTGATTTGACCGTGCATCAATTCAACAAGATTTTTGGAAATATAAAGCCCCAAACCTGTTCCTCCTGAGGTGGCAGCTGCTGTATAAGAACTATCCAATCTGGAAAATTTATTAAATAATTTACCTGCATCATCTTTTGAAATTCCCACACCCGTGTCTATTACAGAAATATCCACAGTATGACCGTCACTGAAAAAATCAAAAGTAATCCTGCCCCCTGCAGGGGTAAACTTTAGAGAATTTCCTACCAAATTCAAAAATACCTGCCTTAATTTTTCAGGATCAGCAAAAGCTTTGGGAACAGGCTTTTCTGCAACCACAAATTCAACTCTTTTTTCTTCTGATTTGGAAAAGTACACCTCATCAACAATATCTTTTACCAATAACTTAAGATCAACAGATTCAGGGTTAATCTCAACTTTACCTGATTCAATCCTTGATACGTTTAACATATCATTTACTAAATTAATCAGCCTTTCAGTGGAAATTAAAATTCTGGTGATATATTTTTCCAAAGTTTGCGATAAAGGCGTCCCGCTACGGTGCAGAGCCATCCAGGCATAAGACCTGATCGCTGTCATGGGAGTACGCAACTCATGTGAAGCAATTGAAACAAAATCATCCTTTAATTTATCCATCACCTTAAGTCTTTCATTAGCTTCTTTAAGCTGTATTGTAGTTGCCTGTAGCGAAGAATATAGTGAAGAATTCTGAACGGCCAATCCTACAAGATCGGTAAATCCCCCGAGAAGATCCTGTTCTTCTTCAGTAACATCCTTTATATCTTTAATTAAACTAAAAATCAAAGCACCTACAACTTTCTCTCTTGTAATAACAGGATATATCAAACTGGTTTTTACTCCCGCCGCTGACTGATTTGCCAAAGCCTGTTCAACTGTTAAAACAGGTTTAAATAAATCCGGCCAGTAACTGGTTACACCCGCCTTCCTTTCATTTATCACTTTAATTAGTAAATTATCTACGGCTGTCAGAGGTATTTCAATTTGATGAAAAGGAACTGCTGAGGCGGCTTGTGCTTTCTGTGCTTCTTCCGTTTGAGAAAGGGAGATTCTTCTTAAAGTCCAGCTTTTTTCATCAATTAAAGTCAAGACAATAATTCTATATCCCCGTTTTAAATAATTAAGCTCAAAAAGCAAACTGTCAACCACATTTTGAACAACATGGTTAAAATCAAGAGTATTGAGAATAACTTTGCTGATTTTCCATAAAGCAGTCAGCGTTTCTGTTCTTTTCGGACCGGCAGGAAAAAACATACTTACCTATTATAAGCACTTTTTGGGTGACGACGGCAATAATCTTCTATGGTTTTATCCCTCACAGTAAAAACTAGTTCGCTTAAATCTTTTTCAGAAGAAGTTGCTCTGGCGGCAACAGTTGCAGTAGCTAATCTTCTTGCCGGGAAAGGAGATCCAACTGCTTTTAGCCATCTATCAATGCTAATTGAGCCATGCCGGATCACAATCCACTCAGCTTGCTCCCCTTTTAAAGGAACTCTGTATTGAGGATGAGAGCTTCTGACACTGACTGGCTCCCCTATTTCATCTCTTACCACCATATCAAAAGGACATTTTCCTGTTTGATGAATAAATGTTGATAAGTCATTAAAAATCCAAGCCGGCGCTTGTTTGTGTTCATTAAAAGATGAAATTCCGGCAAAACCAAAAGGATTATAGCTTGCAGCTCTATAAGCAATCCTTTGCCAATCAGGATCATGCCACCAAAAAGCGCTGACAGTATTGACCGAAACCATTTGTTCTTCCGGCTTGTTGGCATGTTTTAAATCCTCGGGTGTAGTGATCAAAACCGGGTGAATATAGTGAGCATCTTTTGGCACAGGAAAAACAATATGGAAAGATACACCATTCCTCCAAAGGTTTTCCCTCCATTCCCTATTGCTAAAAAGCTTCGCAAATTTTGGGTGCATAGCATCGAAGTCTATAACCTGATGCATATCTCTGGGAGTTATAAATATAGGCACTTTGGCGTGTGGATCGCGGTTTGTCTTAGCCCTAAAAAAAATTTCGGCTCCTTCAGAGTTTCTTTTGGTTCTTGGATCAGCAACCATTCCTGCTACACCATAAAGACCGACCCCAAAAGCAACGCAAGCTTTACCATTAGCAAATTCTTTTGCTATTTCCTCTTGATGACTATCTTCTCTGCAATGATATACAGGAACCTGTTTAGATGTATCACCAATGGTTACATCCATAACCCAGGGTTTTCTTGGGTCACTGTAACGGCGAACATCAACTATTATTTTTATCTGCTCCACATTCATCTTGACAAACTCATAGTATTATAATACACTTGTAAAAAGTTTGCAAAATAGTTATATCATTATTATATATGCTAAAAGAAATTCTTAATACCAGTCGTTTAAAAGAAACTGCAAGCGCTTTGCCTGCATTTGCCTTAGCAGATATGTCGCAAGTTACAGCAACAAACAGCCTGCTTCCACTAGAACCATGGGAAATAGCAATAGGAAAAGCCGCTGCAGCTGCCGCAATCACCGGTTACTATCTTATGACCATTGGCGCACAACATCATCTTAATGAAGGCCGGACAAGACTTCAGAAACGCGCTGTTAACCTTGGTCTGGCATTGGCGACGCCCGCAGTTGCTTTCGTTGACTATTTCTTAATTTTTAGAGCTCCATTTTAAAACATAACAAATGAAATAAGATAAGCAAAAAATACTATGCCCGCTCCTTCCACCCTAGAGATTGACCGTAATTTCGTTGATACGCTTTCAGATCAGGCTAAAAACCCTCCCGGAAATGACCCTGTTTTGGGAAGTCTTTACACCGTAGTTTTAGATATGGCAAGCAACGAAGGCCCGATGGCTGAAACTTTAAGAAGTGTAAAAAGAAGAAGGCCAGATATAACAAATACGCATCTTGTTAATTTACTCCCAAGGACTATTCAATACATGAGGCTTAAAGAGCATGATTTGTTAAATGTTGCCACATTTACAACTCCCGAACACTGGGAAGCTGAATTGTCACGGGTGCTTTATGATGAACCTACGAGACAAACTTGGGAAAATTTGTTGGTAAATAAGTCTACAACAACTACTGTATATCAGCGTTCTGCAGGACCTTATGCACTGATTGCTTATCTATATGACGGCGTACCTGTATCAATAGCAGATCTGGGATGTGGTGGAAATTACACTTTACGGGGCATGGAACTAAGAGAATCTTTTAAAGCGATCACAGATGAAACGCCCAATCAAATAGTAACAAGGCTTATATCCCAACGCGTAAATCTTAGACGCGGATTGGGTATTGATAAAGAGAATCCTGATGATAGAGAAGTTAGGGACTGGCGTTTAGCATGCCGTTATCCCGAAGAACTTCGTGAAATACCGGAAATTGTAAGATTTGAAGAAAGATTACGAGAAGGAAGTCGCAGGGTGCAATTTTTACAGGCAGATCTTGTTTCATTTGACTGGCTCCCAAGGAGAATTGTTGATGTTGTAATCCTAAGCACTATCCTGTATCAACTAAAACCGGAAGAACAAGTAATACTTCTAACAAGAGCCAAAAGCCTGCTTAAACCGGATGGTATTTTAGCAGTTCAGGATTTTGCGGCAAAAGATCCTCAAAGCCCAACAACCTTAAGATTTGATGAAACCTGGTCGGGCCTGAAATTCGGCTATAGAACTTTCTTATCTTGCAGGGAAACTGATTGGACTTGTCAGGAAGCTCTTCAGTGGATGGGTGGCCGCTGTAATGTTGTGAGAGCCGGCGAAGATTTTGATGAAATTTTTATAAAAACCCCTCCTTATTCAAAGGCTTTAAGAAAACATTCTAACGGAAAAGAACACGCACCGCTAATTATAGCTGCCGCTTGATTAGACGAGCTCAGCGAGGGCTACCTTAGCGCATTCCACATCCTGACTAACATCAGCTGAACCACCTACTCCAATTCCGCCAACTAATTTATCGCCAGCTTTTATAGGTAAACCGCCTGCTATCGTTGTCAGCTCTCCGCCGAATAATGCATCCATTCCATAGTAAGGCTTGCCGGGAGCAGCATATGGCGCCATATCAGCTGTAGCCATACCTATGGTACCTGCAGTGTAGGCTTTAGCCAAAGCAAACTTAGGACTAATTTTGATAGCCCCTTCCATTCTCGAAAAGGCTAAAAGATCTCCGTATTCATCTACTATTGCTGTAGAAACTGCAATACCAAGCTCTTTTGCCTTTGCCTCGGATGCTTCTATAGCTTTTTTTACTTTTGAATAATCCACTTAAGAATTCACCTCCTGATTCTAATGGTGCAATAAAATACCTAAGAAGTCAAATTTTTATTTTTAAAAAATTTATCTCCTTTTGAGGGGCTTTTGGGAGCAGGAGATGCAATATTGGGCTGTTGGCATAATCATCAACCTTCCGACCTCAATATACTTGCTACAATTTTCACACTTACCGTAAGTTCCGCTTTTGATTTTAGCCAAAGCTACTCCGATCCCTGTTTTTGCATCTTTGAGTTGTTTCTCCAGCACTAATGTTTTGGTGTGACTGTCAGCAATATACGAATCAGTCCCCGGTTCTGAAGATTCTGCCAGCGCAGGACTAATCACAGGATCATCTTCTTTGACCCCTTTTAATTGTTTCTCTACCTCTTTTTCCTGCTTAAGTAAGTGTTTTTTTAAAAATATAATTGTTTTTTTAGGAAAGTTTAACATTTGATCTCCGTAATAATTTCTTTAAATTCCTTGCCTTCCAGCTGACAACGGTTTTTTGATTATACCAACTCTGGCGGATATTTTGCACTACCCTGGTTCTGACTGTTGCATCAGTAAAAACGCCTGTCCCTACCTTTATCACACTCTTAAAATAAGTGACTGGATCTTGTTTTGTAACCCTAAAGTAAATAGTTAAACCTAAAATAAATAAAACAGCAGAGAAAAATACCCCTGAATGATCCTGTCTTAAGGGCTCCAAAATTAATCTGATTACCCCTATGTATATAAACCCAAGGCTTGCTATTTTACCTGTCTGGTGAAAGTGCAAAGCCTTTGACCAAACCTTCATCAAACTCATCCAAAGCAGAAAAGCTTCCATTATTTGTACAGGCCACCTTTTACCAATCAAACCCGCCTGGCTTACAGCAATAAAAGTTTTTGAAACAGAACCGCTATTGCAGCCACCCAAAAAACAACCTATATCAGATAAAACTAATCCTCCTAAAAGCCCAACTACTGCTATATCTGCAAGCTGCCAAAAATTCATTTTGTAGCGTCTGGCCAGATAAAACAATGTTAACCACCCTCCCAAAATCCCCCCCCAAAAAGAAAAACCGGGCACTTTATTAATTAAAATTAAGCTTAAAGGGGATGATGCAAAAAACTGCCAGTTGGAAACAGCAAAATAAACCCTTGCTCCTATTAATCCTCCCACAAAAGTAAGCAGTGTCAAATCCAAAACCTTCTCTTCATTTAAATCCCACGCCCTGCAAAGCCTCCATACTAAAAACAGTCCCAATAAAAATCCAAAAGCCAAAAACACTCCAAAAGAAGAGACGCTTATCGCCCCTATTGAGAAAAGTACCGGAAACATAAGGGTAAGGGTACCATAACATTATATTTGAAGCAAATTGACAGAAAGGGTATACTGAAAAGACGACGATATGACAGCTACCGCGCACGCTATTATAGGAGGAGCAATTGCTGCTTCCATTTCCAACCCTGCCATAGGCATCCCTCTTGCTGCTGCTTCTCACCCATTAGTAGACATGATCCCCCACTGGGATTTTGGTTTGGGCTGGAAAAGCAAGAAAAAAGCAGTGCTCCTGATTCAATCTGCAGCAGATTTAGCACTGGGAGTAGTTATTACTTATGCTCTGTTTGGTAAAACCACTGATACTTTATATTTATTTATGGCTATTTTTATTTCCGAATCCTGGGATATCCTGCAAATGCCTTATCTTTTATTTAACTGGAAGTTTTTTCCATTTTCTACCTTTTACCGTTTTGGCCACCATACCAACGGAAGAGCCAAAATGCCCTGGGGTATTGTTACGCAGGCTGCCACAGTTGGCAGCATCATAGGGGTTTTAAGATTTGTCCACTAGACCTTTTAAATAGCTGGTAAATTCCCCGCCTATTTCAGGATGCTGACAGGCCAAATCCACCACAGTCTTCATATATTCAAGTTTATTTCCGGTATCGTAATATTTACCATTTTCTATTTCTACAGCATACAAAGGCACACCCTCATCTTTGAGCATATTAATTGCATCAACCAACCAGACTTCTTCACCCTGACCGGCTTTTAGTTTTTTCAGGGCAGCAAAAATTTCAGGAGGCAAAATATAAGCCCCGTGTGTAGCGATGTTGGAAGGAGCCTTATCAGGATCAGGTTTCTCTACAATAGCTTTGATTTTGTAAACATTACCCTCTACCGGTTCTAAATCTGCAATGCCATATCTTTTTAAGTCTTCTTTTCTGGGAATTCTGACACCGGAAATTACAATACCGCCGTATTTTTCATGAACTTTGAGCATTTGCAAAAGCCTGGGAGGGTCAGAATAAATAAACTCATCACCCCAAAGCACTGCAAAAGGCTCGTTACCTATTACAGCTTCTCCTGATAACACAGGAGTACCGTTGCCATAAAGACCTTTTTGTCTGATATAAATAAAATTGGCCATCTCCGAAATGCGTTTTACTTTAGCAAGCATCTCTTCTTTTTGACCGTTAACTAAATTTTGCACCAAATCCTGATTAGGAGCATCGAAATGATCTTCAATTGCTCTTTTGGTAGAACCTGTCACAATCACAATATCTTCAATACCTGAATTTACACTTTCTTCTACTACATACTGGATAACAGGCTTGTCCACAATAGGAAGCATCTCCTTGGGCATGGCCTTGGTTTGAGGAAGGAAACGGGTACCAAATCCAGCAGCAGGTATTAATGCTTTAGTTATCTTTGCCATAAAAATAATAATACCACTTACTTAACCCGTTCGATATACTGACCAGAGCGGGTATCAACTTTTACTTTCTCTCCAATATTCATAAACATAGGTACTTTGACTACCAAACCATTATCCAAAACAGCTTCTTTAAACACATTGGAAACAGAGTTACCTTTTTCTCCGGGTCCTGTTTCAGAAATAGAATAAACTAAACTCATTGGCAACTCCAACCCCAAGGCTTCTCCTTCTGAAACAATCAACAATACTTCCAACCCGTCTTTTAAATATTTAGCCTGATCACCAATTACTTGTGAGGAAATGGAAAACTGTTCAAAAGATTGAGGATCCATAAAATTAAAGATATCACCGTCGCGGTATAAAAACTGGGCTTTTTTCTTCTCTACAGAAGCTTCATCAACCCGAGCTCCGGTGATAAAAGATTTTTCAACAACTGCTCCTGTGCGGATATTCCTGACCTTCAGTTTAATATTGCCTGAACCCCTGCCTGTTTTAACATGTTCATAAGTTAAAACCAACAGAATTTCTTTACCCTCTTTATAAAAAGTACCGTTTCTTAAATCCGTAACATTAAGCGCCATAATTTGAGTCCTACGAAAATTATATCAGAGGAGCGCCATTGAATTTATTCAAGGCGACCTGCTGATATAATCTTAGAATTTTAACATTTATACACAAGAAGCTAAAGTATAAGATTTTTTCTTCCCTATCATTTACAAAATTGATACAATATTTTTACATAATTTAATCCTTTAACAGGATATCCTTAGAGGAATGAGAAAATTTGATGTAATTGTAGTAGGTTCAGGAGCCGGACTGGAGATCGCCTCATATGCTGCAGAACATAATTTATCAGCAGCCTTAATTGAGGAAGGGCCACTCGGCGGAACTTGCCTGAACAGAGGTTGCATACCTTCTAAAATGTTAATCCATGCGGGAGATGTAGCTGAAATAATCAAAAGCAGCGGGAAGTTTGGCATAAAAAGCAAAATAGAAGGGATTGATTTTGCCTCAATCGTAAAAAGAGTTTCGGATGTGGTGGATACAGACTCTGCGGGTATTGAAAAGGCTGTCAGAAAATCTTTAAACCCTATTCTTTATAAAATTAGGAGTAAATTTATCGGGCCTAGGCAAATGCAAGTTGGATCAGAGCAAATTGAAGCAGATAAAGTTTTTATAGTTGGAGGCAGCCGCCCTGCTATCCCGGCAATTCCGGGTTTAGAAGATACTCCCTTTCTTGATAGCACCAAAGCCCTAAGGCTAACTGGTCAACCGAAGTATTTAGTAATCATCGGTGGCGGTTATATTGCAGCGGAACTGGCTCATTTTTACGGAGCATTGGGAACTAAGATAACAATTTTAGTCCGCAGTGACAGGATGCTTGATAATGAGGATGATGAAATTGCAGATTGGTTTACCCGCGAATTTTCTAAAAAATATCAGATCCTGTTTAACACTGAAGCAGAAACTGTATCATACCGGAACAACAAATTTTCCATAAAACTTAGGGGTAGTAGCCAAATACTAGAATCAGACCAGTTACTGGTAGCAACCGGGAGGGTATCTAATACAGATATTTTAGATGTTAAAAAAACCGGAGTTAAGATGGATAAAAAAGGATATATTAAGGTTAATGAATATCTTCAAACTAATGTAGAAGGTATTTGGGCTTTTGGAGATATAATCGGGATTTTACCTTTCAGGCATGCAGCCAATGACCAGGCCCTTTTTGCTATCAGGAATGGTTTTACAGATCAAAAAATTGCTTTTGATCCATTTGCCATTGGCCATGCAATCTTTTCTTCTCCTCAGATCGGCGGTGTCGGCAAAACTGAACAGGAACTTAAAAAGGAAAGAGTTAAGTATAAAGTTGGCAGAGCCTATTTAAAAGATACTGGTATGGGTGGAGCTCTGCAAGAGGATGGTTTGGCTAAAGTGTTATCTGATGAGAAAAGAAATATTTTAGGGGTTCATATTATCGGTCCTGATGCCACTATTTTGATCCATGAGGCGATTGTGGCTATGAAAGCTAATGGGACAGTTAATGCTGTTGCAAATTCTGTTTATGTCCACCCAGCCCTGCCGGAATGGTTGCAAAATGCTTTTTTTGATGTTAAATAAAATAAATTGACTATGTACGACGAGAATAAGTTACTACAATTTAGGAAACAAAAGAATTATGCCTGGAAAAATGATAAACAGTCCCCTTTGACTGATAAACAAAAGAACAATTTTAAAGGCTTAAATTACTATCCTCCAAATCCCGGCTTAAGTTTTGAGCTGGAACTCAATAAAAATATTCCTGGCGTTGGGGAGAAAGCAATAATTAGAACTACCGGAGATGATAAGCAAATCTATCTAAAAGCTGGCGAGGTAAAGTTCAGTGTAGGAGGAAAGAAAGTTGAAGCCATTGTTTTTGAGGATCCTGAACAAGAACAATTCCAATACTATTTATTGTTCAGAGATCAGACTACAGGTAAAGAAACCTATGAGAATGGCAGAATGTTACAGATTCCTAAAAAAGGAGACAAGCTAATAATAGATTTTAACTACGCTTATAATCCTTATAGCTCTTACAATGATAATTGGGATTGTCCAATAACTCCCGGGGAAAATATATTGCCGGTAGCAATTGCTGCTGGAGAAAAAAAATATAAGTAAAATACATCCTTCCACCCTAGGGGTGAAAGTGTATCTGCACCCCAGGATTTTTAAAACCCTTCAGGCTCAGATTTTTCCAAAAACTTTTTAATATTTTCCCTGTCTCTTTTTAACCAGTCAGCATTTGAGTAAATCTGTTCTAAAGCCTGAGCTATGGTTCTTTTAGCCTCTGGAGTAGGATTTGCTTTAACAAACTTTTCTATGTCTTTGGCATCAGAAAGTTTTGTAAACTCCCCCGCAGGACCAAACACTTTAGTAAAATAATGCCCGCCGGCATATCTTTCTTTTAGCATCTGCCAGTTTGCTTTCACAAATTCCCATGCCAAATATCTCCCCCTGGGATTAGTCCAGACAGAGGCAATAATTTGCAAACTGTTTTGGTATCTGACAAATTTTGAGATTGAAAACTGCAAAGCTTTGCCCAAAATCTTTTCTGATTTAAATAACCCCAAACTTCTGCCGATCCTGTCTTTTTCCTGCTGATTTGATTCATCTTTGTACATCTGGATCAACTGCTGATATTCTTTCTCTTCCCCGTTTTCTGCAACCAAATTATAAACAATCCCCCTTAAATCAGGGTCTATGTTTTTTCCAAACAATTCCTGTGCCTTTTTTATAGTTTCCCCGTCCCCAAAACTGCCTAATTTATACAAAACCATCCCCCTGAGAAGTGAATCTGTATGACTCTCGCCTGCTTTCTTTTCCCATCCCATTCTCTTTGCTATATCCTGATAAAGTTTCTGGCCATAACTCATAAAATCAGAATAAAAACCTTCATAAGCAAGTAATGAATCAACTTTACTGATTTGAGAAGTGATTTCAGCCCAGACAGTGTAATCTTTTTCCGCCGTGTAAGTTGAAGCCAATTCTAAAGCATCTGCTGTTTCAGTTTCCCCTGCCTGAGCCAGATCAAAAGCATCTCTTATTATTCCCAGTCTGTCAGATGGACCCAGCTCATCTTTCAGATAACCTTTGGGATAAGCAATCCTCACCAGAGATGTTTCGCCTTTGTTTAATTTTTCCCCTGTTGCAGGAATCCCTATAGTATTTTTGTCCATTAAACAGCCATTTAACGGGATTGACCAAACAGTAGTATCTTTTACCTGCTTTTTGGAAACTGCGCTTGAAAAAAATCTGCTCTGTGTTAACTCTACCCTATCCCCTACCCCGATATCGTTCGGGGCAAGCTTGCTTATACCCTGTACCCTAACTACCGGATGTCCCGGCTTACTTGTCCAGTTTTGCATAATCTTTCCAACAGGTTTACCTGAAACTGCCTCAAGCGATGCCCACAAATCTTCGGTTTTGGCATTTGAATAAGCATATTTTTCAAGATAAAATTTCAGGCCCTTTCTAAAATCTTCATCTCCCAAATAAGACATAAGCATTCTTAAAATAGAAGCACCTTTGGCATAACTGACTTTATCAAAAATCTCTGAAATTTCTGCCGGATGACCCACTTCCACCTCAATAGGATGAGTATTTTCCAGAGAATCAAGTGCAAATGCATCACCCATTTCTGTGGCTACAAATTGTGTCCAAATATCCCACTTTGGGAAGATGTGATCAATCGCAAGGTATTCGATAAAAGAGGCAAAACCTTCGTTAAGCCAAAGATGAGTCCACCACTCCATAGTGACTAAATTCCCAAACCACTGGTGAGCCAACTCATGAGCAATTACGAGCGCTACCCATTGTTTATTGGCAGAAGATGAAAGATTTTCATCGATCAAAAGTCTTGACTCCCTGTAAGTTACTGCCCCCCAATTTTCCATAGCTCCTGCAGCAAAATCAGGAATGGCAATCATATCCAAAACAGGCAAAGGGTATTTAATTCCAAAATAATCTTCATAAAAATCTAAACATTTGCAGGCTACATCCAAAGCAAATCTACCCTGCTCTTTTTTCCCGGGGGTAGTAAAAACGCGAACCAGTATGCCGTTTTCGCTTTTCTTTTCCACACTCTCAAACTCACCCACAATAAAAGCCAGTAAGTAGGCTGACATTTTGGGAGTGGACTCAAATTTAACAGCCTTTATTCCTGTTTCATGCTCCCAAACTTCAGATTCAACAGTATTTGAGATAGCAGTCATGTGAGACGGGATCATTAAAGTTACATCAAAGATAGACTTTTGAGCGGGTTCATCAAAACAGGGAAAAGCCCGTCTGGCATCAGTTGATTCAAACTGGGTTGTAGCAAGGTGCTTCACTTCCTCTTCGTGCGTATATTGGCTTCGGTAAAAACCCCTCATTTTATCGTTTAAGATTCCTTTAAAAGTTAATTTAATCTTGTCTTTGCCTTTTGGAATTGGTTTTGGAAAAATTAAACTTACTGTCTCACTTGCTTTATCATATTTAATTTTGGCCCCCATCGACTCAATTTCCAGATCAACACTATGCAGGGTAATCTCTTTAATGGATTTATCGGTTGTAAAAAAGATTGTTTCCTCCCCTGTGAAAGTAAAATCCTGCAGGTTTGGCCGCAGGATTATTTCATAACGCTCGGGTTTGATATGAGCAGGCAGCCTGACACTTTTGTTCATACGCGTAAGTGTAGCCCAAAGCCTCATACCTGTCCAGTCTTTGAGGGATAAGGCAAAGCTGATATAATAAACCGGTTAACGGCCAGGTGGTGGAATGGCAGACACGAAGGTCTCAAAAACCTTTGAGCCTTACAGCTCATGAGAGTTCGACTCTCTCCCTGGCCACCCATGAGGGTTCGCTCATAGTTTCTTTCAGAAACTATGGTTTGCAAAGCAAAACTCCCTCCTCCGGCACATTTTAATCTTTATGCAGCTGCTGCAGGTTTTGTTCTGGTTTTCTCCATTCCGTAAAACTTGGTTCTGTCTGCTTTAAACATCAAAGGAATCTCCCCTACAGACCCGTTTCTGTGTTTTTGAATGTCTAAAATCACCTGTTCAGGGTGTTCAGGATCTTCCCTGTAAATAAACATCACCACATCGGCATCCTGCTCTATTGCTCCTGATTCTCTTAAATCTGCCAGTTGTGGTTTCCTGGTTCCTCTTTGCTCTACAGCTCTGGATAATTGAGAGATAGCCAATACCGGAACCTTAAGTTCCCTTGCTAAATTCTTTAAGCTTTGGGAAATTTCTGAAACTTCCTGCACTCTGTTTTCCAAATTCCTGCCATGAACCAGCTGCAGATAATCCACAATCAAAAACTTGAGTCCATGCTCTGTTTGCAGCCTTCTGGCTTTAGTTCTCATTTCAGAAATAGTAATACCCGGGGTATCATCAATATAAATTGGCGCTTCTGCCAACTCTCCCATAGCCAAAGATAATTTATCAAAATCTTTTTCGTCAAGCTTGCCTGTTTTTAACTTCCACGCATCAATATCTGCCTGCCCCACCAACAACCTGTCCACCAATTCTTCCTGGCTCATTTCCAGAGAAAAAATCCCTACAGGCAACCCTGCTGATACTGCTACATATTGGGCAATGTTTAAAGCCATAGAAGTTTTACCCTGTCCGGGACGGGAAGCCAAAATTATTAAATTAGAATTCTGCATACCGGCCAGTTTATTGTCTAAATCCCTGAAACCTGTAGGCACACCTCTTAGTTTTCCTGATGATTTTTGCAACTCATCTAAACGGTCAAAACTTTCAGTTAAAGCATCTTTAATTGGTAAAAAGTCACGGCTGACATGTTCCTGTGACAAGGCAAAAATTCCTGCTTCTGCAGTTTCCAGTAAATCCTCAACAGTTTCTTTCTCATCATAAGCTTTTTGAACCAAAAAAGTTGCCTGAGAAATAAGAGCGCGTCTGACAGCATGACCTTTGATAATTTTGGCATATTGTTCAACGTGAGCAGAAGTGGGCACTGTATTAACTAAAGAAGCCAAATATGCAGAACCGCCTACTTTATCATAAACGCTTTTCCTCTTTAATTCTTCAGTAACAGTTACCAAATCTATTGGTTCGCGTCTTTCAAATAAACTTTGTATTGCATCATAAATTAAGCCATGCTGGTCTGTTCTGTAGAAGTTTGAAGGATGAAGTATCTCTGAAATACGAACTATGGCATCTTTATCAATTAAGAGAGCGCCCAAAAGGGATTGTTCCGCATCTATGTTTTGTGGCGGCAGTTTAGTAAGATCGTTTGCCATATCTGGTTATTTGACAAAATGTGTACAATTTTCTAACATATTTTGTCATCCTGAACCGGCGAAGCCGGTGAAGGATCTCGGTAAGAGTATCCATCGGCCAGTAAACAGATTCTTCGCTTTGCTCAGAATGACAATTTTAAGTTAGCTTTTATTTAGTACCACCACTTGTGGTTCTTCAGGCAACTTCTCGCGGGTAATAGACAATTTCTGCTGTGCTACTGCCTGTTCGGCCCCCATCTCCTTCAAAAACCCCTCTACCCCTTCAAGTTCAAACTTCAACCCTTCTATCTTGTAATGCATGGGGATAATAATTTTAGGTTCTAACTGTGAGACAATTTCAGAAGCAGCTTTTGCGTCTAAAGTATAAATTGAACCTACAGGAATCAGCAAAATATCAGTTTCCCCTATTTGGGCAATCTGCTCTTCTGTCAGCTTGCTCTGTCCTAAATCCCCCAAATGAACAATGTCCAAACCATCAAAAAACAGGTGAAAAATAGTATTCTTCCCTCTTTCTGACCCTTGAGAATTATCATGAAAAGAATCAATGCCGGTAATCACAGCCCCACCTATTTCATATTCTCCGGGCTGACTAAAAATCATTGGTTTAACGCCCGCAGAAGTTGTAACCGACCCGCCAAAATTGTGGTCTTTGTGATCATGGGAAGTTAAAACTACATCTGCCTGTAAATCTTTTGGGGCTTTAAGTCCTGTATATTCGGGATCGTATGGATCAATTACTACCGTAGCATTTTTACCTTTTATCTTAAAACATGCTTGTCCGTACCAGTAGATGTCCATCGTCAAAAGATATTAACAAAAAGCCAATTACCAAACAATCCCTCAAATCGGGACAAGTGTGCTAAAATGAATTTTCACCATGAAGCTTGGGAAAAAATTACCTGCCAAATATTTTATCCTTTCACAAATTCTAATTTTAATAACAGGTTTGGCATTTTTAGCAGGTCTTTACTATGTATTAAACATTCAGCATCAACCCCCCTCCAGTTTATTTGCCAGAGGTCCTGTTACTACAATCCCCAAATCTTTAAAACTTGATCTGGAACAACCCGAATCAGATATTTTAAATTTTACCCCTTCCATAGTTATTTCAGGAAAAACAAACTCCGGTAATACAATTTTAATTTCTACAGATACCGATGATGAGGCCATCAAAGCAAAACCTGACGGTTCATTTGCCGCCAAATGGACTCTGGAAGAAGGTGTAAATAAGTTTACTGTCGTTTCTTTTGATTCCACAGGAGATTCTAAATCCGAACAAAGAACCGTATATTATTCAAAGGAAAAAATATGAAAAGCATTAAGGGTAAAGCGTTAAGGGTAAAGTTTATAATTACAGGCTTCTTTTTATTACTTTACGCTTTACGCTTCCCCCTTTACCCTCTTTATGCTGCTGAAAGCAGCCCTTCTGCTGATATTAAATCCAAACTTGAAGAATTTAAAAAAGAGGCTGCCTCAAAAGCCGCGCAATTGAAGGAGCTAATCAGTAAAAAACTACAAAACAAAGCATATATAGGCAGGGTTAAATCCAAATCAGATAATTCTGTAACCCTGGCAGCTATTACAGGCCCCAAAATTATCAGTCTTAATCAGGACACAGTCTTTGCCAGCCAAATCAAAACAAAACAAAAACTTACAATTAATCAGGAAGATCAGGTAGTCGCTTTGGGGGACATAGACGAAACAGGAGTGCTGATTGCTAAAAAAATTATCCTGATACCAACTATAGACTACGAACTCAAAACTTATTTGTGGGGACAAGTAGTCTTGTTTGAAGATAAACTGGCTACAATCCGGGATAAAAGTAATAAGAATATCTCTGCTGCTTTACCAAAAGAGGCAAAAGTAAAAGCAGGTGATTTTGTAATCCTTACCGGAAGTAAAAATAAAAATGAGATCTTTGAAGCAGTGTTTGTTTATGTGATACCCTACGACGGAATCTTAAAGCCTAAGAAGATAGCAACCCCTTCAGCAAAAATATCTACGCCTTCTGCCTCACCCCGGCGTTAACTGAAATCCTTTTTACCGGTTTCCAAAAACTGCTCTGCTTCTGATTTATCTTTTACTACGTCAACTGCTCTCCAAAATCCTTCGTCTTTAAAACCTAAAAATCTTTCTTTGGGAATTTTAGGAAATGTTTCTTTCTCATGATCTCCTACTTCAGGCAGCATTGGTTCAACTTCCCTGTTAAAAAGATAAATACCTCCGTTAATCCAATACGGAAGTTTAGGCTTTTCCTCAAACCCTGTGATGTGATTATCATCATCAACTTTCACCACACCCCACCTGGAAATATAAGGCACTAAAAGCAGACTGACCAGACCTTTCTGATCCAGATGATTATTAATCATATTAGTTAAATTAAGTTTGGTGATAATATCCCCGTTACACACCACTACATCCTGCTCGTCTTCTACCAGTTTACTTTGAAAAGCTTTTTTAATTCCCCCGCCCCGCCCCAACGGAGTTTCTTCTATAGAGTAATCCACCTCTATATCAAACTTAGAACCATCACCAAAATATTCCTGTATTACTTCATATTTGTAACTTACGGTCAGGACAAATTTGGTGATGCCGTGAGATTTAAGCCACTTAATCTGCCAGGCCAAAATAGGCTTACCGGCCACCTCTACCATCACCTTTGGACGGTCGTTGGTGTAAGGACGAAGTCTTTCCCCTTTGCCACCTGCCAGAATTATTGCACAATTTACCATGCAATAAATATATCACATCATTTACGGGATCTTCTACCTCTGCCTCTTTGGGACATTCTGATGGTGTGGCCTACTGTTTGAAACGCACCTCTTGTCATACTTTTTCTTCCCCTGCCTCTCATGCCACCACGGCTTTTCCTGCCTCTTTTAGAAAGACCAATACGGTGTCCTACGCTTGCAAATATACCTTTTGCAGTTTTCCTGCTTCTATGGCTCTTTTTTCCGCTCTTACTCTTACCCAGACCAATTCTATGCTGGATCGTTTGGAATCTTTCCCCCCCTTCAATAAATGCTGATCTTGCTCCTTTTAAAGCTTTTGAGAAGCCTCTTCTGACAGAACCGCGGGCTTTTTTGTTAACAGCAAGCACCGCAGCGGTAATTAACATACCGGAAGCTAAGGCCAAACCTGTGCCTAAAGCAACTCTGTTCATCATGTCTGAATTACGATGAGATTGTCTGTGTGCCATAAATTTATCACCTCCTCACTTTACCTGCCCACTATAGTCTTACTGTGCTAAAAACCAATTAAATTGAAGCAAGATAATGGTAAGAGAATCTTGCCATTTCGTAGTAAGAAACCTGTATATTTAAATATTGACAGAATTCTTTTAACTGATATAGTTAATTAAATGCCTGCCTAAACAAAATGTTTAGAGAAAACGGGTTTACGCCTCAAGAAGCAGTTACAACTGCTGTTAAAGAAACTATCGAGCCTTGGCAAAAGGCAGGTCTTGAACTCCCTCATCTGGTAGTTTCTGAAGTAGCCAGAATGACTGGACTACGCGCAGGTACTGTTATCAGAATAGTATTCAGAAGTAAAAATTTAATGCTGGAAGATCTGCAGGGACAACCCGTTAATGGAAACTTAAGAGAAGCTGCAGTAACCAGTGCGCCAATTAAAAAAGTTGTGCGGGTTACTCAAAAAGAAGGAAGAAGCTTTGAACAAACAGCATTCGGGATGGGATTGAATCGACTTCACATCAGAATACAGGGCTTTTAGTTTAATATCCTATAGCCTTATTGACAGCTCTCTTTTTTGTTGTTACTATAAAAGTATGAATATAGCACCGCCGACACCAAAAGGGTTTAGGGATATTAAACCTGAACTTGCCAAAAAAAGACGTGAAGCAATAAATACTATTGCAGGCACGCTGGAGGAATATGATTTTGAACCTATCGAAACACCTACTATTGAATTTGCAGACACATTAAAAGGTAAATATGGTGAAGAAGAAAAATTAATCTATGAATTCACGGACAGGGGCGGCAGAAATCTTGCTTTGCGTTACGACCTAACGGTGCCTTTGGCTAGGTATGTTGCAACATATAATCCCCCTGCCCCATTCAGACGTTACCAAATCGGCCAAGTTTTCAGAGGGGAAAATCCGCAAAGAGGCAGGTACAGAGAATTTACCCAATTTGATCTTGATACTGTTGGGTCAAATGATCCGGGTGAGGATGCTAAAGTCATAGCAGTAGTTATCCGGTGTATGCGAAAACTGGAATTTTCAGAAGCCTTTATGCTTTTAAATGACAGAACTAATTTTAAGGATTTACCTGCTGTAGTTATCAGAGCCATAGATAAAATAAATAAAATTGGTGAGGAGGGAGTAACCGAAGAACTGATTACAGGAGGAATGTCTGAAAATCAGGCGAAGGAATCAGTTGCTAAAATAAAAGGCTTAAAACCGACTGATTCCTTGCAGCAAATTTTTAAAATCTTAGAAACAGAGTATAACTTAAAAGAAGGGTCTGATTTTAAATTTGATCCAACTTTAGCCCGCGGCCTTGATTATTACACAGGGGCTATTTTTGAACTGAAAATTGATAAAGACCCTGCTTCATTATCTGTCGGAGGCGGAGGCAGGTATGATAATTTAATTGGTTCTTTTGCCAAAAAAGATATCGCGGCAGTTGGCTTTTCTTTTGGGCTTGACCGCCTGATTCAAACACTAACTGAACTTGATTCAGAAGAGTAGATTCTATATTCTTATATTGTGTCCTCACAAGTTTTTAAAAAACCAATTCCTTATATTGCCCTTATTTTAGCCCACCTTATTTGGGGTATTAATTTTGTAGTAGCCAAGGTAACTTTGGAGGAAATCCCTCCCATGAGCCTGGCTTTTTTAAGATTCGCCTTTGCCTCGCTGCTGCTTGCACCATTTTTTATTGCCCAAACCAAAAAAGTTAAGATTGACAAAAAAGATTTACCCAAGTTAATTGCTATAGGTATTTTGATTATTACTTTAAACATTACTTTTTTCTTTGAAGGAATTAAAAGAACTGCGGCTGCAGATGCTGCTGTTTTAACTTTAATCATTCCAATGTTGTCAGTACTTTTGGGCTGGTGGTTTTTAAAAGAAAAAGTTTATATTATCAATCTTTTTGGGATTGCCCTGGGCCTTGCAGGAGCTTTAATTATTGTGGGGCTGCCCCGTCTATTCACAGGGGGTTTTTCTCCTACTGTAATGACAGGAAACCTTTTAATCATCCTGGCAGCAACTTCTTGGGTATTTGGCGCTGTAATCTCCAAAAAACTGCTAAATAAATACCCTACTTTGGTAGTTACCGCTATTGCTTTCATGATAGGAACAATAACTTTTTTTATTCCCGCTTCTGTAGAATATATCAAAAACCCTGACTGGATCAGCGGTGTGACGATTTTAGGTTTATTGGGTACTGCATTTATGATTCTTTTATCTTCAATTTCTGCTTACTTTCTTTTTGAATGGGGACTTTCCAAAACCTCAATCGCTGTAGCAGACCTTTTTCAATACATTGAACCTTTTGTAGCAACAGCTTTAGCTGTATTTATTTTAGGAGAAAGGCTTTCCAATTCTTTTATATTGGGAGGAGTTTTGATTGCAATCGGTGCATATTTAGGCACTCTGGCCAAAGAGGCCCACCATAGACATCACAAAGCACATAGAGTATAATATCAACCTATGAAAGCTAATATTCAACCTGCCTGGCACGCTGAAGCAACAATTACCTGTGCTTGCGGCAATACTTTTACAACCGGCTCTACTCTGCCGGCAATCCGCGTGGAAATCTGCAGCAAATGCCATCCCTTTTTTACCGGGCAGCAAAAGTTTATTGACACTTTAGGCCAGGTTGACAGGTTCATAAAGAAAACTGAAACTTCAAAAACTAAACAGGAGGAAAGAAAGAAAATTCTGGAAGCCAGAAAATCCAAAGTAGAAAATAAGAAAAAAGACAGACCAAGCCTCAAAGACTTGCTTATGCAAGCCCGCAAACAAATCCCAAGTTAGCTTACTCCCCACTGTCATCCTGAGGCGACTGGCCGGAGGATCTATTTAAATCAGATTCTTCGCTTCGCTCAGAATGACAAGGTATAATAACTCTAAGAGCGATTAGCTCACAAGATTTTCTTATGAATACAAACTATCTAAAAGAACAAATTGATCAAATAAACAAAAGAATTGAGGAAGTAAAAGTATTACTTTCTGATCCTGAAATGGCTCAACTGGCTGCAGAGGAAATTAAAGAACTGGAACAGCAAAAAAAAGAGTTAGAAGCAGCAATGCAAGACACCTCGGGGGTGGGCTTTGACTCCCCCGAGGTGAGCAATGAAGCAGGCATCAATTCTAACATAGCTATTTTAGAAATAAGATCTGCTGCAGGAGGAGATGAGGCAGGTATTTTTGCAGGAGACTTGATGCGTATGTATTCACGGTTTGCCCAAAATAATAAATGGCGTATTGAAGAGCTGGACCGTTCTGAAGGGAAATTAGGACAAATTAAAGAAGTTGTCCTCAAAATCACCGGTAAAGAAACTTACAATGCATTCAAATACGAATCAGGTGTTCACAGAGTACAAAGGGTCCCCACAACAGAATCTTCCGGCAGAATTCACACCTCAACTGCTACTGTGGCAGTTTTACCACAAGTTACTGCTACGCAAGTAGTTGTAAACCCTGCAGATATAGAGTTTGAAGCGTTCAGATCAGGTGGAGCAGGAGGACAAAATGTAAATAAAGTCTCCACAGCAGTAAGGTTAAAACATACCCCCACAGGAATTGTTGTTACCTGTCAGACAGAAAGGTCGCAACTGCAAAACAGGGAAAATGCCATGAACCTGTTAAGATCGAAATTATGGGAACTTGAACAGCAAAAAAGTACAGGTAATATAGATACCCAAAGATCTGCACAAGTTGGCACGGGTGAAAGATCAGAAAAAATCAGAACTTATAATTTTCCTCAAAACAGGGTAACAGATCACAGAATTGGTAAATCCTGGCACAATTTAGACAGGATTATGGAGGGAGATTTGGATGACATCGTCAAGGCCGTCTCAATACTCTAAAGGCTGGGTCGAATTCTACAAACTCAAATTTAAAGTTACCCCTGATGTTTTGATTCCCAGACCAGAAACAGAATTACTGGTAGATGAGGTATTAAAGAATATCAAAGATGAGGATATTATTTTGGATATAGGAACGGGAGCAGGCAACATTGCTGTATCTTTAGCTTGCAACCTCGGGGGTTACAACGTAAAAATTATTGCTACAGATGTTTCTTCAAAAGCCTTAAAAATTGCAAGACAAAACGCAAAATTGCATGGGGTTGAGGATAAAATTCGTTTTACCCAAAGCGATTTGCTCTCAGCTTTTTGTCATTCTGAACGAAGTGAAGAATCTCTGACGAATGTCAGACCCACATATGTGGGGGATCCTTCGCTAATCACTCAGGATGACAATCTTATCATAGTCACAAATTTGCCTTATATTCCAACTGCCCGGATTCCTTATCTTGACTCCTCTGTCAAAGATTTTGAACCCCATATTGCTTTGGATGGCGGAGAAGATGGTTTCAAACTCTACAGAAAATTATTCCATCAAGTTTCCACCCTAGGGGTGACCTTAGGTTGGCACCCCAGGTTAATTATTGGGGAGATTGATTATACTCACGGCAAACTTGCTCTAAACGAGACCCAAAAATTTTTTCCAATGGCTCTGATTGAGGTAAAAAAGGATTTGGCTCACCTGCAGCGGATCCTCTTAATTCATCACTGACCCGTACTCGAGGTTCCAATTTGTATGGACACATCCTTGCATTCTCAAGTTCTTGTTTATTCATATTCGTTATTGACTTGGAGCCTCCTGCAAAGTAGCTTTTATTGATCTTTCTTTGCCGTCATTCCAGACAGTTAAATTCAAACTGTCTCCCATACTTTTACCTGCTATTGTTTGAGAAATTTTCCCTTCACTGTCCACTTCCTGATTATCCATTTTAGTAATAATGTCTCCTTCTTTTATTCCTGCTTTATCAGCTGAAGAGCCTATAACCACTTCCTGAATAAATGCTCCCTGAGGCACTTCATTTAAAATAGCCACGTCTTTGGAAATAAACCTGTACCTGATTCCCAAAAATGGTCTTGATACTGAACCTGTTTGTACAAATTCCTCAACAATTTTTTTAACAGAATTAATCGGCACTGCAAAACCAATATTTTGAGCGCCTTCTGTGGTAGCTACATTAACACCGATGACCTGTCCTGCAGAGTTTAAAAGCGGGCCTCCTGAGTTGCCGGGATTGATGGCAGCATCTGTTTGAATCAAATCATCTAAAGTTTCTGCCCCTGTAAACGGGTCTCCTGCCACCACCCTTCTACCCAATCCCGATACTACTCCTGTAGTCACAGTATTGGTGAATCTGCCCAAAGCATTTCCAATAGCAATAACAGTTTGTCCTACCTTTATTTTGGAAGAATCCCCCAGCTCCAAAGTCTGCATATCTTCACCATCAACCTGCACCACTGCCAGATCTAAAATAGGATCACGGTAGATTTTACGGATTTCAAACTTTTTCCCGTCTCTGGTCACCACTGTATAACGGGTATTTGTTTCTGATACTACGTGTTTATTAGTAACAATTACTCCTTTTTTTGACACAACAAAGCCTGTTCCCACAGTGCTGCTTTGACTGCGTGGCAGGGAAAAAGGATCAAAAGGGTTAAACACTCTCTGTGTGGCTCCTATTGCTACAACGCCTGGTGAAGTTTTTTCAACAGCGGCAGTTACTGCATTTTCTTCAGAAACAATAGTCCTTGTTTCAGAAATACCTGGTTGAGGTAGTCTTTGACTTAAACCTGAAGGAATCAAACCTCTGATTTGCGCCTGATAAAGCGCTACAGCCACTATAATCCCCAGCGCTATAGCTGCAGCCATGGCTTTTAAGTTAAGCTTTGGTAGTTTTGAGTAATCCATTTTTTGTTTTGGGCTTTTACTGTTATTAAAATCTTTAATTAAACAATTCTATAGCTTTTTCCAACTGTGGATCCTTACTCTGATCCTCTCTACCTTCATCAGAAGGCAAGCTTGCCTTATCTGCTTCTACTTTTACATCAGGATCCAAACCCTGTATTTCATTAACCCATCTTCCGTTTGGTGTTAACCACTTTGCCACAGTAATGTGTATTCCTGTTCCCTCTTCCAAATCCTGCGCTTCCTGAATAGTACCCTTGCCAAATGATTTTTCACCAATCAATTTTGCTCTTCCTCTGTCCTGTAATGCTCCTGCTACAATTTCAGAAGCAGAAGCTGACCCTTTATTAATTAAAACATTCATTGGTATTTTGGTCAATTTCCCAATTCTATTTACCTTAAAAGCAATTTGTTCCCCTTCGCTGTTTTCCTGTAAAACCACATCTCCTCCTTCCAAAAATTCCGAACCCACAAATACAGCCCCTTCCAAAAATCCTCCGGGATTATTTCTTACATCCAAAACTACAGCATCAGAATTTGCTGCAAGCAGCTCATTTACCACCTCATTCCACTCATCCTGCGTTCTTTCTCCAAACCGTGATAACTTTACTACTGCCACTTTTTTGCCTGACTGGGTATTTTTGTATTCAACTTCAACACTTCTGACAATAATAGTATCCCTTGTTAAAGTTACTTCTTTCGTATCCGTATCTCCTTCCCTGAAAATAGTCAGTGTAACTTGTGTTCCTCTTGCTCCACGGATCAAACTTACCGCTTCAGGCAGTGTGATATTGGTAGTATCTTTGTCTCCAATTTTGACAATTTGATCACTGGCCAAAAGACCGGCCTTTTGCGCAGGCGTGCCTGAAAGCGGAGCAACCACCACTAATCTTTTTTCTTTATTAAAACCTAACTGTATTCCCACGCCTTCAAAAGACCCGTTAAGTTCTTCCTTGGAAAACTTTTGCTGCTCAGGAGGTAAAAACACCGTATAAGGATCGCCCAGTGCTGCAACCATGCCGGAAATGGCTCCGTAGAATAACTTATTGGGATTAATTGCTCTTTTATCCAAATACGACCTGGAAACCAACTCCCATGTATCCCAAAATAATTTAAAATCTATATTTATATTTTCAGGCGGTTCTTTATTAATTACGGAAACTGTCGGTCTGTAGCCTGCAAGCTTAAGTTGTATATCACGGTGGCCCAACTGCCAGCCTAAAAGAAACGCCAGTAAAACCATTAAAATAATCTTTGCATTGAAGTTTTTAAAGAAGTCACGCATGATGGTAAACTTTACACTATTACTTCTAGGTTGGCAACCGGTACCTGAAGTTTTCTCCGTGAAGTTTCAATTGTAGCAAGAGAAGCCTTGACACCTGAGGGCAAAAGAGTAGGTGTGTTATCCAAAGCCACCAACTTTCCCTGTTCTCCAAAATATGCATTACCTACTACCCTCACTTTCATTCCTTGTTGAAGTTCTGTCAAATTTTTTGATCTTTCGAAATTATCTGCCGGTAGGTTTTGGAACTCCGGAAGTTGAGTATTTTTTACTTTAATTAAACTTGATGAAGAAAAAGACGGCAAATTAACTAAAGCATTATTACCGTCCAGGAATACAAATTTACCTTCATATTGCTGGAGGGTTTCAAAAATATCATCCCCCGTCGCCACCGATCCGAATCCTTCACAAACTACAACAGAAATACCTACGTCACATTCAATTTTTTGAGGAAAAACCAACCTCCCTCCTATCATCCCTCTAAAATCCTCTGCATTTATTCCACCGGTAATAATCCCGCTTACTCCTGAAGAAATACAGGAAGAAATAGCATCTTTAAAAAACAAACTGCCTCCGACCAACACCTGTCCGTCATATTCAGGCCTGATCCTGTCCTTGTTTATCAGCTCGTCTTTTCTGCTTAAAAATTTTAAAATTCCGTCCCTCGGCCTTCCTGAACCCAATACCCCGTGAATGCGGCTGGCTTGTGCCCGGATAATAACCTGTCCCCGCTGGTAATCTGCTTTTTCAACAATCCCGTAAACACCGGCAGGCAAATCATTCTTTTTTGGCAGAAAGCTGATCTTTAATTCTCCGCTTTTTTCATTTAAAAAATCCGCCACTCCGTCCGCGGGAGACGTAACTACTTTTTCTCCTGATAAAAACCCTGATCTTTTATAAGCAATCAATTCTCCTTTGTATATTTTTTGCCCCAGTTTAATTTTTAAATATTTTTGAATATCTTTTGCTGAAATACCCAGCAGCGTTGCCACATTTAAAGTCCTGAATCCTGCCATTGTTGTACCGGTGCCGATTATTTCTTCAGGGCTGACCTGCTGACCCACCCTTACATTAACAGAGCCTCTTCCTTTTAAAACCCTGACTACGCGGATAATTACATCTTTTTGAATCCGTATTCTGGCCGGAACAAATTGTTTCAACTCTGTCTCCCCATTACAATTATGCCTAATTTTCCTCCATAAACTTCTATGGCTGATTCCTGTTTGCCCAAACATTGCCCGTTTTGCAACTTATAAGCAATTTCACATCTGTCTTTAGGACAGGGTATCTGAATTAAATTACCGGCTTTAAGCTGGTAATTTTTATTCCCCAGCCTTAAATTCATAGCCGCCTGCATATTGTTAAATTGAGGAAGTAAAACAGTGCCTACCACCTCTTCGCTGCCGTCTGTAACAGCTACAGCCCAGACATCTGAAAACCAATCTTCTTTTTTACGGTTAATTAAAAACGCTTCCGTAAAAACTTCCGTTAAAACAGCCAAATTGGGCACGTAGTCTAAAAAGTGTGCAGGTATCAGTATTTTCCTCAAGGTCGTATTTAAAAAGGGATTGCCGCCAAGCAGCGCATTATTTTTTTGAGGTTGCCGGGGGCCGTTAATTTTTAAAGCCTCGCGCAGTATCGCCAAATCAACCTTCATATCGTATTGGGTTTGCGCCATTGTCTGAGGGTATAAAATCCTGTTGGCTAAATAATTTTCCAAAGCAGTTAGCTGCGGCACAGGTTTGAGATTGCTTGCTATTGCCTCAATGGAAATTTGATCAAGATTATCAAAAATGTCAAACAGTCCGGCAGGTCTGACCATATGATCTAGTGTACCACGACCACCTACACTTTGGGAGTAAATGAAAACATTGCCAGGTGTCTGGCATATTTTATATTTCTTGTGACTACCCTTTGGTGTCTGGAACAAACACCGCTTCTGGCGCGGGGCACAATTTTAGTCCTGTCTGTAACAAAACGGCGCAAAGCTGCGATATCTGTATAAGTCGGGACAGTTTTGTTCTGGCAAAAGGTGCAAACTTTTTTCGTTTTACCCTCTTCGGTTTTGCCAGCCTTTGCGATTTCTGCCTCACCTGTTTCTGTTTTAACACCGGAGGTGGCCCCTACAGGAGCTTTTTTACTCACCACATCATCCTTCTTCACACCGGAGGTGCCCCCTGAAGGAGATATCACTTTTCTGGTAATCTTTTTCTCTGCCATAATCTTTGGATTATATATTAAATCAACTTTGCGAGCAATAGTTTGGTATTAGAAGGGAAGATCATCACTAACGTCTTCTTTTGGAGGCTTCTCTTCTGTTGCTTCAGGTTCCGTCTTTTCTTCCGCTTCTTTTACTTCTTCTTTTTCCCCAGGTAATTCTTCTGTTTCTTCTTTCTTTTCTACCTTTGACTCTTCTGACTCTTTGACTCTTTCTTCAGCTCCTACCCATTCCCCACCTGTTTTGGGAGTAAGCAAAATCATATCTTCTATCACAATCTCCGTGGTTTGCCTTTGCTGACCATCCTGGCCTTCCCAACTTCTTGTCTGCAATCTTCCGGACACAAATACCCTGTTTCCTTTTTTTAGTAATTGATTACAAAGTTCTGCTAACTTATTCCAGGCTACTAATTTGTGGAAATCTACTTCTTCTTTTCTTTCACCTTCTGTGACATAAGTTCTGTTGGTAGCTATTCCGAAAGTTACCACTGCAGCGCCATTTGGAGTATATCTGAGTTCGGGGTCGCGGGTTAAATTACCTATTAGTTCTACTCTGTTCCAGGATCTTGATGCCATATTTTGATATTAGACATTGGATGCTGGAAACTGGAATTTGAAATTAGAGATTAGAAGTTAGACTATCAAACCTCAAACTTCTAACTTCAATATCTAGCTTCCCACTTCTAACATCTAACGTCTTATTAGTAAATACCGTAACACATCTTCTTCTGTTTTCAATGTTTTGTCAATACCTTTTGCATCTTTAGGGTCAGCCTCAATTTCGAAATGAGCATAAAAGCCTGAAGTTTGTTTTTTAATAGTATAAGAAAGTGGTCTTACTCCCCACATATCTTCTTTTGTAATCTTACCTTCACTACCAGTAATTTTTTTACCAATAGAATCCAAAAGAGCCTTGCGCTCTTTTTCCTCTACATCAGGTTTTAATACTAAAGTTAAATAATATGAATTCATTTGTTTGGTATTGTACTAGGAAGAAATCAAAAGTTCAATAGTTTATACCGGAACTGCCTCTTTTACTGCTGCAGCATAAAACCCTCTGGCATGAAGGGGTACAAATCTAGCTGCATCCTCCATAATAAACCTATTTACTGCTCCTACAAGCTCCCTATTCATTCCATTAGATTTGCTATTTTTATCTCTTCCTTTTTTTATCCAATTCGCGCCAAATCTTGCTTCTAATACACTTTCTGGAATTATACCCCCAACTGTTGCTTCACCTTTCACATGAGGAATTAACCACTCCGGAACCCCAAATAAAGTAGCTAAGCCTTCTTTAGTAGGACCAAGTTTTTCTTTATTAGGACTTTGTATTCTAAACCCTCCGTGTAAACCTACTGTTATATAAACAATAGGTCTTCCGCCGCTTTCTTCTTTGGTTAATCTGGCAGCATTAATAAGTGTTGCATTTTTAACTTCTTGCATACCGAAAATATTTTCCGGATTATTGCCGGGTCTATGGCGGCCTGCTTGAACAGTTCCTTCTGCAAAAACTGCCAATTTGTATCCGCGTTGTAGTGCCTGCTTAAGTACTCCTATCTCGTTTTGATTACCCTCACGACTCATTCCATATTCATCTTCATCTGCTTTTCTTGTGTACGAAATCGTTTTTAAGCCTTTTCTTGACATTAAATAACTTATTGGATAATAAAATCCTTGTAAAACCCTACTTTGACGACCTTTAACTAAAGAACTTGCTACAGTTAAAGCAAACCCCTTTATCTGAGGTTCTCTGCCACTTTCTTTAATTAAGTCTAAGAGGTGTGCTGAAACCACACTGGCTAAAACTCCATCAGCATGCGTCTGGTGGGTAAATACCACAATTGGATCTGCTTCTCTAACTCTTTCTTTAAACTCCTCATCAAACCCTGGCACCACTTTAAAGTCAGTACAAACATCAAGCCTTTTAGTCAAATCAAATCTTTCTAACATAGCAATGGATTGTAACAGAAAATATTTTTGGGTTCAATTTTATTTGATTATCATAAAAATAGCATCTATAATCCTCGCTATGTTTAAGGATAAAGAAAAAATAACTATTGCCGTAGGGCCTGCCGGAGCATGGCCTTCTGCATTTACCAAAGTTATGGCAGAAAGAAATCATAATGTGCGTCTCTTTTTCAGGAATCCTCTTGATTTAGAATATTTTCAGAGCAAACATCAAACTCCAAGATTACCGGGAATAGAAATGTCTCCCAATGTAAAGGGATTTACTGACGTAAAAACATGGATAGATGGAGCAGAACTGGTTGCTTTAGGACCCCCCTCGATACATTTTCGTGAGTTTTGGAATACGGTTAAAACAAGTGTAAAAAATAAAACCGATATCCTGATCCTATCAAAAGGCTTAGAACAAATAACACATCTTAGGATGTCTGAAATAATACTTCAGACAGACTCTTCGCGCATTGATCATATCGCCGTACTATCAGGACCTAATCAAGCCCAGGAAGTAGCCGAAGGAGAATTGGCAGGCGCTACTTTAGCAGCTTACAATAAAAGTACCGGGAATAGGCTTCAGAAAAGACTCAATTCGAAAAGTTTCAATGTCTACACATCAGATGATGTGGTTGGTGTTGAAATCGCAGCTGCACTAAAAAATGTGTTGGCTTTAGGGGCGGGTATGGCTGACGGATTTAAAGTAGCAAGTTCAACGAAAGCTTTTTACTTAACCAGAGCCTTAGGAGAAATTACAGCCATAGGCACCACCATCAGAAATACCCCCTTAAAAGGCCATGAATCAACCTTTATTGGGTTGGCAGGATGCGGAGACTTTTCTTTATCCTGTTATGGAGGAAATACCAGAAATCATTGGGCAGGAGAAAGAATTGTTGAGGGATGGTCTGTTCAGAAAATTTTAGCTGCAAAAACTCTAGAAGGTTACTATGCTTTACAAACAGCTAAAGATCTCATTAGAGGCGAAGAAGACCAATACCCTATTATATCCGCGCTTTATGGAATTTGGTACGAAGACGTCCCCATACGCGGAAATATAAATCAACTACTAGGAAGACAACCCGTTAAAGAACAATTCAAAGATAAAGGTTTTGGATTCAGAACAACAATATTCTTAATGCGCATGCTTCATAATCTGAGACTTAGCCATATTAGAAAATAGTTAACTCCCTATTAAAAATTCAACTACATCACCTTCCTGCATAATATAATCCTTCCCTTCTGTTCTGACCCAGCCTTTTTGTTTTGCTCCTGACATTGATCCTGCCTCAATTAATTTATCAAAAGATACTGCTTCTGCCCTGATGAATTTTTTCTCAAAATCAGTATGAATTACCCCTGCTGCTTGTGGGGCTTTTGTTCCCTTTTTAATAGTCCATGCTTTAACTTCTTTTTTACCTGCAGTTAAAAAGGACATCAGTCCCAAAAGAGAGTAGGTTTTCTTAATTAATCTCTCCAAACCTGTTTCTTCTATCCCTAATTCTTTTAAATATTCTTTTCTTTCCTCATCATTTAGATCAGCCAATTCCTCTTCTACTTTTGCACTAATTACTACAACCTTGTCATTCTGAGGCGAAGCCGAAGAATCTCTCAACTTGTTTGAGTACTCTTCTTCACTCACATTGTAAACATACAGCACAGGCTTTATAGAAAGCAGTGGCAAATGTTCGAACCAATCCTTTACCCTCTCGTCACCAATACTATATTTTCCCAAAACCCTTCCTTCATTTAAATCATTCTGCACTTGTTTCAGAATCTCTAACTTCTCGCTCTCTAAAACATCTTTACTGGCTCTGACTTGAGCCTCTTGGGCAGGAATTAATTTTTCAATAGTCTGTAAATCTGCCAACCCTAACTCTGTCTCAATAGTTAATTTATCAGCATCAGGATTTTCTGATCCTTCCCTGATAATATTTGGATCATTAAAATCCCTTAAAACATGAACTATGGCATCAACTTCCCTAACGTGTGATAAAAACTGGTTACCCAATCCTGCTCCAGTTGACGCACCTTTTACCAATCCTGCAATATCCACAAACTCCACCACTGCCGGTACAATTGGAGGCAATTGATCCATCTTCTCTTCACGAGCAACGAGCTCTGCGAGCAACGAGAGACGAGAATCAGGCACCGCCACTACTCCCACATTTGGTTCAACCGTGGCAAAAGGGTAATTTGCAGATAAAGCAACCCTCTTTTTCAAAAGAGCATTGAATAATGTGCTTTTCCCTACATTTGGGAGACCTACAATTCCTACTCGTAGGCTCATCTCCCAACATTTGGGCAAATAATGGTATATGTCCGCATATGTTAACCCATCCTCCTTCCTTTATAGTTACTTTATCCAGTAAAGTCCTAACAGATTTGAACTTATCAGAGTAATCTATCTCATCAAGGACTTTCTGTGCCTCATAGCATATATCATCTACCTGTATTTTGTCTAAGCCTACTTCATTTATATTTGCCTGGAGATTATTAAGCTTTGTTTGTAGATCCTGCTTCCTTTTCTTTGCATCTCGCATAAGATCTTTAAATTGCCCAAACTCTAAAGATCCTGCCCCATAAGCTTTAGCATATCTTTGCTCTTCCTCTTCGATCTTGCTTATAAGAACCCCCAAACGATCACATTCCTGTTTACTTACTGACTGATCTTTTCTTTCCCTCAAAACTCTTTCTACCTGCTCTTTAAGCCTTTTTGGGTCTTTTACAAACTTCATTAGCTCTCTCCATACCATGCCATCTAATATGACTGCATTTACACCTGGCAACTTACACTTTCTTTCTAATGAAGGAAAGTTATAAATCCTCTCTGTACACCTGTAATAGAAGTGTCCACTCTTATTTTGTCCATCTCCAGCTCGCCTATTACCACATTCGCAAAACAGGAGTCCTGGAAGTAAATAATCATGCTTCCTATTCTTTGGAGCATAGGTTTGATTAAAATTGAGGATCTTTTGTACCCTATCAAAAAGTGGCCTGTCATTCAAAATTGGAGCGATCTTAAATGGTATCCAATCCTCTCTTGGTCTTGGTTTTCTACTAGACCTTTTAACTTTCTTATATTTAATGTGCTTAATGGGTTTCTTGGCTACACATGATTCAGACTTATTAAAGTAAACATAGCCATCAATATAACTGCTGCATTGCAAAAGCCTGACAATGGGACCTTTTGTCCAAAACTCGCTTTTCTTTTTCCTAGGTGGAATACCCATATCATAGAGCTTTCTTATAACCTCGTTAAGTGAAATTCTTTCATTTCCTACCCAATCAAAGATCTGGCGAACTACATTAGCCTGCTCTTCATTAATTTTATAGTGTGCTGGTTCTGTTTCTGTTTTTTTAATATAGTCATATCCATAAATTGAACTTCCATTAATCAGTATTCCATTTCTAGCCTTAAATAGCTTTCCTCTTCGCATCCTTTCCACAATCTTGACCCTTTCATACTCATGGAAGACCCCTTGCATAGCCTGCAACACCCTCTCTTCTGGGGTTTCAGCCTTAATGTCATGTATGGTAACAAACTGAATATCAAAATTAACCAACTCCTCAATAATGATTTCCTGGTAAGCAAATACCCTGGAGAGCCTTCCTCTGTCATAGACATACAACATCTGAAAAGCTCCTGCCATAGCTGCGTCTCTCATAGCATCAAGTCCTGGCCGTTGCAGCATTTCACCAGTCCAGCCGTCATCTGAAAATATATTCTCGGACGGCAAGATATTTCCATCTTCCTGAATCCTCTTTTTGATCTCTTCAATTTGTGAATCTATGGTTTCTTGCTCTTCTTGTCTGGCTGTAGAAACTCTGGCATAAAGGGCAGCAATCATTTAAACTTCTCCTCCAAAACTTCCCTTAATTTCTTGCTGCTTATTCTCCAAACCTTGCCAAATTTCACTGCTGGGAGCTTGCCTGCTCGGCACATTCGATAAATAGTAATCTTCTCGACTTTGAGAATTTTGGCTACTTCTTCTGGGGTTAAGTATTCCTCTTCTAGAAGCAAGCTTCTGTTTAGCCCTTCTGTAAATACTTGGCCGATAGATTTCTTTTCCTCGTCTATTTTTTTCATCATTTACAGTGTACTTTTGTGTACTATTGTTGTCAATACCCTTTTGCTTTTCAAGCAAATTATTTATGGCTTTGTTAATTAACCAATCATAAAACCTATTCGCTCTTGTCTCGCTGTCAACAGTATTGGCATAGGTATGGTCTATTTTCAAAACAGCTATCTTTTTCATGCTGTCTCCTCTGCCCACTTAACTCCTTCACCAAAGACACTCTTTCCTACTTCAAGCTGCTCATCAGCCGTTAACTGATCAATGGTTTTATCTTCTACCCCACCATGCAACTCTCCATTGTTTGGAGTTTGAGGAACAGAGAGTAATGCAGTAGGGTAAATTAGTGTTTTCCTTTTATCACTTGTATCTTGTTCCTGACTAATTAAGCCTGCAGCCTCCAATAATGGAATAATTTGTTCTTTTAGTTGCCAAGGAGGTAAAAACCTGCCGTAAACCTCATAATGCTTTTGCATTATGTCCTGCCTAGTTAACCCAATCTGCACCATACCATCTGACTCGCCATTTTTATCCTTATAAGCAGCCTGTATTACGTCTTTAAATAGATTGAAAACAAAAGGTGGAAGGTTTAACTCCTGGCTTTCAGAAATGGAATCCCAAACTTTAAAAGCTTGCCTAATATCATCATCGTTGGCCGTGATTATAAAATTATTTCGTTCCCTAAACCAAAGATTTAAAAGGGCAAAAACCTTAACTAAACTTAACACCCTGCCTATATCTCTTTGGTGTCTGGGCTTAAAAACTTTAACTCTTTCTAAAAACATCTGCTGAACTAAACCTGGATTAGCAATCTTAATTAATCTAATTCTTTCCTGCTTTATAGCAAGCACCCGATCTCTTAACAATTTCCTCTCTGGATTAGATTCCAGCTCGTAGCTATAAAGAGAAGAATTGGATTCTTTTTTGATCTTCTCGTAAATAGCCTCCCTGATTTTCTCCTGGTTTATTTCAGGAGATAGCAATAAGAACCTTGTAGCCTCCTGCTCATCCAAATTTAAACCCGCTGTACAGAATATAACTGTAGGAAAACCAACCAAATAGATATTTTTAGTCCGCAACCCTGCCTTTTGGGATTTATCCGTAATCTTTAATCTAATTTCCTTTTTATCATGGGAAAGCATGGGTCTAAGGTGCTGAAGCAGCAAAGTATGAGGCTGATCTAAGAAAATAAGAATCCTACGGGATAGATCAACAGTATAGCCACCTTTTTCCTTGTTAAACTCACCATAGTCATGAAAAAAGGCCGTAGGGCTGCAATAGGCTACTTCAATAACGTCTTTCTCTGGGAATAACCTAGCTATCTCAGTCGGGATAAAAGATTTTCCGCTGCTGGAAGGAGCATTAAAACTAATATTTAGCTGGGAATCCTCTGTGTAGGCAGAAAGCTGAGCCAAAAAGGTAAGAAGTTTATTGGTCTGATCCCTTTTAATAGTTAAGCCTAAAGTTTTGGTTAACTCATCAACTGTTAAAGGCTGAAATTGAGAAGTATCTATAACTGGTTCATCTCCTTCAAACTCTTCCAGCTCAACCTTTTGCTTCTCTAACTTCTCCTCTGCTTTGGCTTGCTCTAGCCTTAAAATTCTTTCCTCTAAGGGGAACTCCTTATCTAGCTCTGCCAACCTTTTTTGAGCTTTTTCTTCCTGCTCCTGATTAAACTTTTCCTCAAATTCCCTATATTCTTCGTCAGTCATGGTTGCCTCCTATCCGCATATAACCTTGCCTTAATCGCTTTAAGCTGATTAAAGTAGGCTTGAGGTTCTATCCTTAGTTCTCCACGCCAATATGATTCAATTAACTGATCGAGCTGACTCTCTTTCTTAAAAAGAAACTGAGCCTTATATGGATCTTGGGTTCTATCTACCGCTTCAAGCGGATAATAAAGTGCAATGGCACTGGCCAAAGCCAAATCCGAAGTTGAGTAATAATCATCAATTTTTAATCTTTGCTGTGTCATATTCATCAAGCTTTTTATAGCCTAGACGAATTGTAACTTAGGGTATTTACAGGTAAGCAATTAGCGGAAATATACTTTTTTGTACCTTAATTGGGGGCAACTTCATCTATAAATAAGGTATAACCATTGTTTCGATCAATTCTAATTGGATGATTTTTGAATTCAGGCTCTTTGAGAAGCTTTGTTAACTCCTCACCTATATATTTATTAATTTTCCATCTTTTTCCTTTTTCAGGATACTTTTCGCTGCTTTTATACTCAAACAACTCCTGTGAACTCTTTTCGTGTCCTTGATTCTCCCATAAACATTCAAAGAAGCGGTATTTATCAGACCAATTCGTTGCAAACTCGTATACAACTTTATCATTCTTCCTTAATTGAGGCTTTTTTACATCCTTGATCAAACTCCAACCTAATAGGTTCAAATCAGCTGAATTGCTTTGTACTTCATTATGAGGCTCTTGCGGGATCGCTTTACTTTTTTCTGATCTTTGGGATTTTATTTCTGCTAAAAGCTTATTGTACCGATCCTGCAAATCAATTGTATTAGTTCTTACCTCTTCTAAAAGATTTGTATACCTTTCCTGTAAGGTTCTACCTCCCTCATCCCCAGTATTCCTATTTGGGTCGCTATTAAGCTTGTTAATAACAAAGTCATGCACTCTATTAATGTGAATAATATAATCATCCTTGATGAATTGCATTCTTCCCTCCTTATCATAAGAATTTCCTAATATACTTTCCATCTCCTCATGTAATCCATAAAGGTTCATTTCACCTAAGGCATCTTTAGCAGCAATTAGTTCTTTCTTTTTCTCTTTGTACTTGTGAACAACGAGATAAACAACAATGAGTTCGTTCCAAGAACCCCAAATAGTTTTCTGTATTTTGGTCTTATAATCGGTAAGTTCTTCTTTATAAGGATAATAGTATTCCGAGATTTTATAATCTGCGATTGATTTAGTATTTGGAATAAATTTTATAAGATCAGAAACAAGATTTTCATACCCATTCTCATAAAGTGTTGTAATAACATAACCTAGTCCACTGTAAAGCTCCTCTGTCTTTGAAACACTTGACTGGATCCTACCATCTTTCCTCATTTCTAATTCTTCAAGGCTTTTTTCTACGATTTTTGAACTAATCTCTACCCCTTGCAATCTATCTTTAATAACCTTTTCTACTCTTTCAACATCCAGCAAAAGTTTCTTTCCTAGTTCCACAAGTATGGCTGCATCTTTTTCTTTAAAAGCATCGATTGCTGAAATTATTTCCTCAAAACCAGGATTTTCATCTATAAACTTAATATAATCAGCAATGCCCAAGAAGAATCCTTTTTCTGGAAGATCTTTAAAACTATTAAACTTAAATTCTAGACTACCAACAAGTTCGGAATTGGTTAAAGAATATGCATGAGATGGAACTGCTTGTGTACCTTCTTGAGAGTCATTAATTATTCTGTACTTCTCATATATCTCCTCAAAAGTAGGTTGTATAACCTTTAAGTAAAATCCATTTCTTCCACCTCTCCAATCTGGCTCGATGGCTCTTACTATTTCAATAACTCCATCTCTTGCAAGCTTTTTTACGACTGCCCATTTCTCTTCTAAAGTAAGATTAATTTCACCTGCTGCAATAACTGTGTGGGTAGTATCATAGAAAAACGCTCCATCGTCATCTGGAAGTAGACTCTTCTCCTTCAAATCCTGTAGAACTTCCCATATCTCTGCTTTAACTTTTTCTTCAGGTGTCATAGTCATCTTAATTTTGAGCTAATTTTACCTGATTTTATCTTTGTAAACTATAGAGAGTAAGATGGTGGGGTAAATTATAAATTTTACTTATCAAATCTTAAGTATTAGGATATACCTATAGGGAAAAAATATTAACATTAAGATGAAAAAGATAAATAAAGACAAGCTAAGCTCTCAAGAATTCTTTTCATTAGAAGAGATCTCTAGTTTACTTGAAGAAGAAGGCGAAAATATAGGGCAATATATTAGGGCAGGCTCTTTAAAAATCGGGAAAGATTTAAAGGTGCATAGAGATGATTTTATAGCTCTTATTGATCATATAATTTCCAAATCTCAAAATAAAAATCATAGAATAAATATTAGAGGATCCTTAATAATCTTATGGCTTGCAACCATTGCTTCTTTTGTTGCCACTATTAATACTTCCAATAACCAGAAAGAATTTTCTTACTATTTGGGCTTACTTTTCTTATCAAATATTGCTATCGGAATAGTTACCTTCGTTTTTATATTCTTACCAAACAAACTGAAAAATTTCAGCCAATTTAAATTTATTCCTTACATCCCTCTGATTTCATTTTTATACTTTCTATTTTATTTAACAATAATGACGATTAACGGGCATGGATTAATTACAAATATTGTGAACGGGTATCAAGAATCTGACCTACAGAAAAGAAGTGGAGCTTCAGTAGAAAATATCTGGAAGACTGAAATAATCGCAAAAATAAATACAGAAAGGAAGAAAGAGGATCTTACCCCACTGTTTGAAAATCAGTTATTAGATAAGTCATCAGAAACACGAGCGCAAGACGTATTAAATACCAATTCATGGGAAATAAAACCGAAAAACGGGAAAGATTTTAGCTATTTCATAAAGGAAGCTGGTTATAATTCAGAGTATAGTGGTGAAAGCCTAGCTAGAAATTACTATGATACATCTTCAGTCGTATCTTCATTAATGACTGATAAAACCAATAAAGATAACATCCTTGGTAAGAACTTTAAAGATATTGGCGTAACTGTTAAAGAGGGCTTTCTTTCCGATAAAAAAACAAAAATAGTAGTCATACATTTTGGGTCTCCCATAACTCCAACAGCCACAATTAAACCATCACAAAAAACTGTCTATACTGATCCAGATCCTTTTATTGATTGCGAATCTTCCTATCCTAATTGTAAAGGTACTTCAATTAGAGTGCGTAGTAGTCAATGTTCGAAAACTACTTGTTGCCAAGTAGGAACTACTTGGTCCATTTATCCTTCAAACGAAAAATGTGACGACGCTCAAAAGAACTTTCAATCTCAACAAGCACCAGTGCAAAACACTACTCAAAATATTTCCCAACCATCTTCCAATAAAGTACCAGTGTTTATTTCTTATAATGGCTATACCGTTTATTGTCCCTCACAAAATGTTGGTGCTGTTCAAAGTATAGCTTCTACTATGGAAAGCAAAAAGAACCAATGGTCATCTGATTATAATAAATGTACTGATAATCTTTATAAAACAGATAGTTGTTATGTTTCTTGTTCTAATACCAATAAAAATGATTTAGATATTTGCTATGCAGCTTACGGATACTCAGGAGATAATTCTTCAGCTTGTACAAAGGAAGCTTGGGATAACTACAGCAAATGTATTTCTGGATGCCCATCTGCTTCTAAATCTTGCGACTATGTTTATTGGGAACAAAAAAATCTATCTTCTCAGATTAATAACTTATGTAAATAAAAAGGGTTAGCTAGGATGAAATTAAGGTATAGAATTCTTAAAAATAAGGTTTGTAATAACTTTTAAATGGATAGTTATTGTTCTAATAAGTGTCTGGGTTTTAGTAAACATTTTACATAGTGCGTCTAGTTATAAATGAAGAAAAGCAATAATAAAAAGTAACTTAGGATTTACCAAGGGCTTCTTGTACCAAACCTACCCGTATAGGGGTTATAATTGCCTCTTGTTGAATAGTTATCAAATCTTGTGTAATTCGGATTAGTTCTGTAATAAGGTCGAACATAAGCACCATTTGATCTTGTATAACCTCTAACTCTATACGAATAAGCGTCAGCGGTAGATGTAAAAGACACAACAAAAACACATGTGAGAGCAATACCAATAACAAAAGAGAATAATTTCTTTCTCATTATTTGAATAATACCCCTAATGTGTTTATTTTTCAATCGAATTTATTTTGACCCTAAACTATGCAAGCATTGAGCATACTTCCAGTTATAATAGTGCGTTCTCGACTGTTTATAAATTTCCCCCCTCTTCCAAGGTTCTGCCTCTTTCCAAGCTAAGTTATCACAATACTTTATAATCTCACTTGGCCTGATTTGAAACCAATAAAACAAAATGATAATGGCAACTGAAGCTAATAAAAAAGGAGCTATTTTTTTCTTATTCATGTTATAAAAAAATTATAGCATAGATATACACTATTTTTATCCCATAAGTAGTATTATTAATATTAATGAAAGCTTTTTTTGGTTGGGGCCTGATAATAGCATTCTTTATTTTTATTTTTAATTCAGGTTCATCTAATGAGTCTTCTAGTTTTAATGACAGTAATTATTTTTCCGATGATCAAAATGCGATCAGTAGAACAGACGCTATTGACAGTCATTGGGATAGTATTAGTGACTATGTGGACGGAACAGAAACTATAGAAGCATGTTCCGATGATAGCGGAAACTGTTACAGCTTAGATGCTGATATATCAAATGGTCACTTGGAAACTTTATATTTCCCCAATGGTGGATATTTAAACTTCTATACAGAATTTGATAGCGATGGAGATGCTTATGATACAGACAGCGAAGGTAATAGCTGGAGTTTCACTTTAGATATGGATTCCTCCATAGTTGATGATGCAATAAGTAATTGGGCATCTGACAACGATTATACAATTGATTAGTTTTAATCTATAAACAATGTAAACTTATGTGGACATGGTATAAATCATTTCTTCTATATTAACGCGGTTACTGTTTATTTGCTGCCTGGATAACTTGATTTTGACCTACAACAGCAGTATTTGCACTAATTTTGAGCTGCATTGCAGGTTGTTTAAATACTTTAAGAGTTTCTACTGCCTGGATATAATGCCTATTTGCCCTGTCTAATTCCCTACTCATTACATCTAAAAACCTTACTCCAACCTCATTTATCGTACCTTTTTCTAAGTAATTATTTATCCTTCTTTGAATATCTAAAGTCCTAACATAATTCATGGTTACGATCTCGGCTAAAGCCTTTGCAGCAGTACTTTGGCAGTCAAATTCCTTCTGTAGGTTACGGCTCATTTCTATAGCTAAAGTCTTATATTGCTCGGATATAGCAGTAGCTAGAAGCATCCCATTATTAAACTCATACACAGTCATAGCTTTAAAAATAAAAGTGTCTGAATCTGCAAGCTGCTCACCATTGTTATCACCTAGTTCTTTATCCGCTTTCTCTAAAACGTGCCTTGAATCATATCCAGTCCTAAACCCACTGATCCTATCTTTAATCTGATCAAGAGTTTTTACTGGTACTACTGCTTTAGTTTTTGCCATATTAAATATAACCCCTCATCATTCTTCTAAATGTAGAATTACTTTCATTTTGATTCTTATACGCTAATCTATGGCATCTCCTGCAAGCCATAACCTCCGAGTTTGGCGGAAAGTATAAGTATCTTACCCTTCTTCCACAAAGATTACAGATAAACCAAAATATAAAACCTTTTCCTAAATTAGATCTAGTATAAGTAAGATTCATCGGATTCATATGCTCTGTACAAGACACATCCCCGTTATTCTCTTGTCTAAGATTGACTGTTATACTCTGCTTAACCAAATCAATAAACATTTGAACGTCTTCCTCCTTATTCAAATTAAGATCTCTCCCCTTTTCTTTTAACTTGTCTCTTATAAGTAAATAATTATGCCTAACAAACACACTCACATTATTTATTTGTGAGTTTTCTATTATTGGTCTTTTATTAAAAGAGTATTTAAACATTTTTACCGAAATCCTTAACAATCATTAATAATCATTAAGTCTTTTTCCTTTACAATGTAAGCATTTCAGGTGCTTTTGAGTGAATAATCCTGCCTAAAGAATCTCTTTCTAAGATTATTCTGGCTTTCCTAGAATCAGGTAACTTGAAGTTAAATTGGAATGGGAAGTCTATTGAATTATAAGTTGGAGTTGTGTGATGAAGTTCCCTACTTTTAAACTCATATTCTTACCTCTTTTTTACTTGATATTTCTGGCATACATCTATCACTAGGGAGAAACGAACATATGACTGCGTGTTATATGCAACGCCTCCCATTTTGATACTCATCTTTCTAATTTCTTCTTTTCAAATTCAATAAATGTTTTATATTTATGGAATTTTTTCAAGAGTGATGATTCAGACTTTGAATTAGGAATAATGATTCTAAGCAGTTTATTATTTTTCTCCAAATACTCATGTAGACAATAAAAATCGCCATCACCAGATACAATAACTGCTTTATCGTATCTAGAAAACTCCACTGCAGCTGCATGCAATACCAATTCCGCATCAACATTTCCTTTTGATTTACCTTGATGATCTTTTACTGTTGGTTTAAAAATCAGTTTATACCCGTCTGCTCTGAGTTTTTTATATAAACTTTCATTTTGTTTGATATATCCTATGCACAGAAACGCTTTATCCACACGAAATTTATCAGTTAAATATATCCTGAATTTTTTAAAATCCAGTTTCCAACCTTTGTAAGTTAGTTTTCTCCCATGGAAAATATCTTTGCTTGTCCCTAAATTTAAATTTTGGCTATCTATAAAAGCATAAGTTTTCATTAATTATTTGTACCATAGAATCAGGCGATTTAGAAAACCTATCTTACCATACTCATCTCTCTTGGATGATATTTCTCCCATATCTAGGTTTTGGGGTAGTAAAAGCAAAGCTAAAGTCTAAATATGGGACGGTATAATTAATCTTCCAACTTTTAAACTCATATCTGGAAATTATAACTAAAATGTCAGAGGTTATCTATTCAAACTTAAATGTATCTAACGAGCTTTTTATTTGAGGTTCGCGTTTGTCCCAAAAACTTTCCAGAGCCTTACCTGCAACATGTATATAATAACCATCTTTGTAAAATGAATAGCTTAGCACCCTTGCCTTAGCTTGTTTGAGCAGTTTTTCTAAATCCCTTTTAAGCTCTGTTTCGGAAACAACTGCACCGGATTTGGTAATTTCTTCTTTAATTTGAGATTCCAAAGTTTCTCTTAATAAATCGGCCAAGTCTTTTGTAGAATGTGCGACTATTGCCTCCTCTCCGTTTATGGTAGTTTTTTGACTGCTGATATTTGTGTTGTTTTTAGATGAAAAAGCAGCATGCGCCTCATCCAAACTCTCAAAATCACCATAAGAAACAAAAACAGTTATATTAGGCTGCACATCAAAATAGGTATAATTTTCTTCAATCTTATCTTTTACAGGAGACAGAAATTCAACTACGATTTGCCCTGAAGAAGGCATTTTTTCCCATCCTGCCAAAGGTTTTATGGAAAACCTGGGAGCCTCCGGGGATTTTTCATCAACTCTCACCTCAATAGCTTTAGAAACTAACCTTCCGCTGTTGGCCAGATCAACCGTATTAGGACTTGGGGTCTTAGGATACAAATTGCCACCTGTAGTTTCTGTTGTTTTATCTTCCCTTATGGATATTTTTTTACTTGATTTATAAACACTAAAGCCTGTAAACGCAGTTACAGCCAAAATAAGTATTATGACAATTGGGGCTATCCCCCTTTGGTTTAAAAAATTGGGCATTAAATTAACTGTACTGCTCTCCGTTTGACAAGTCAAGTAATTTTATTTACTGTAAAGTAAAGGGGGTGATCTATTTGAAAACTTTAATAGTTTGGGTATTAAATTTTGTCATCGGAATTATTGGAACTTCAATATTAGTCACTAAATTGATGGGGACCGGTGAAGGCGTATCAGCCACCGGCACATCTGCATCAGTAGGAATTAAACTGGATACAACAGGCCTTATTATCTGGGCTGTAGTTGTCTTGATTTACTTTATCGGTGCTAAAAAAATCTGGGGTAAAACAGTTGGCGGGCTAATAGCTGATGCCATAATGGGTAAAAAGAAATAACAGATAGGAAATGATTAACCAAAAAGGGATTGTCCCTTTATTTGTTTTAATAGCAATTGGCGTTGCCACTTTGGCAGGGGGTGCATATGCCGTAAAGAATGAAATCATTAAAGTTAACAAAGGTAAAGTTTCTCTTAACTTGTCTAAAATTTCCAACCAGAAACAATCCCCCTCTAATTCCCCTAACAGTGAATCCAACACTAAACCCCAACAAAACCAAGACTCCTCTGCTTATGATGCTCCCGTATTTTACATTAAACCACCTGTTGGTTGGATAAAGCAGGAAAAAGAAAATAAAATAACTCTTACCGCGCCTGATAAAGACAAAGAAAAGGTTGGAAACAGAACAGCCAGCCTGAGTCCTGAAATAGCTATTTATATTACGAAAAACAATAGTGCCCTGGATGATTTTATAAAAGGCACAAAATCAGTTTCACAAAGTCTGGAAAGCTTAGAATATTTATCGGACAAAAAGCTGACTATAAACGGACATGAAGCATATTTTACAGAAGTAAGATACACAAAAGAGGGAATTAAAATGCATTCAGCATCTTATTTATTCGTCCAGAACGGTTTTGAATTTAATATCAAAGGGGGAACTTTTGATTCAGCCTGGGATAAAAGAAAAGATGCTATCCTCGGATCAATGGATAGCTTTAGATTTAAACAAGAAACTTCAGCCACCCAGCAACAAACCGGGTCAACAACGGATACCGTCAAAACATCCGGTTCTAATGTAATTTTTGGCTCTGCTGAAGAAACATCATATCGGAATCCTTACAAACTCAAGCCGCCGGTATCTTTTTCCATGAAAGAACCGGAAAACTGGACAAAATCAGTACCCTCATTTTCTGATGGTAAAAATTACTCAGTTGAGTACGACGGAGAAGAAGAAACCCAAACCGGTAAAAATGGAACTGTTAGAAAAAGCAAACCAAATATCTCCATCACCATGATTTACAAGGCAGATAATAACTGGTATTGGGAACAAAGCAAACTAAAAACTGATGGCGCCAAAGAAGGCGATTATTATGGGAAAAAAGGTTATTTTGTTGAATACAATCTGGAAGATTATAAAACAGGCGTTAAAAGCAAAAGCCAGAATTATGTGCTTTACGAGAAAAACTATGAAATCAGAATCTCAATTGTGTCTTTAGAATCAACCTGGGATAAATGGTACCCTTTCATGAAAAAAATCATCGATTCGCTTAAATTCCTGTAACTCATGGCATACCTGATTATTTTAGCCGGAATTTTAATCCTCTCCCCTTTGATTATTACTCTTGCCTCTTCACAGAATAAAAAAGTTAAAAGTAGATTAAGACTAATTTTTTTATCACTTTTATCTTTACAAATAATTTTAGGTTTTTTTAACTGGGAAACTTTTTTAAAAGGCACCCGGACCGGTTTTGAACTTGCCTTAAATTATCCTTCCTCATTTCTCGAGATATTTTTTATTGTTTCTTTGATCCAAATAATACTGCTTAGTCTGACCAAAAGATCCTTGGATGTCATAACAGTTGTTTTGAATTTTATCAACACTGTTTTGCTTTTTTCCGGCATGATTAGAGTCAGTAATATGACCGGAGTCCAGGCTTTCAGCTTTGCCAGTTTAGCAGTAATCTTTGCTGTATTGATCGGCAATGTTATCGGATTGATGTTTATAAATAAAGACAAAAACCTGATGGCCAAATACCCCTGGTCCCAAAATTATGCCGGCAGTGCCAAAAAAGCAAAGAGGCAATGATTTTAATCCTTGACAAAGGCTTAAGATAAATTATTTAATGGAATCAGTGAACAAATCTGCCCGATTAAATCAAAAAGGGTTCGTGGCTTCCCCGCCAATAATTATTGGCGGTATTATTGCGCTCATAGTTATTTTCTTTTTAGCAACTGGTAGTTTTAAGTTTTCTGCCAAAGTTGATCAACCCAATCAGGATCAAGCTGCTACCACGGAAACAGCTGTTGAAGAAACTCCCACCCCTTCCCCTGTAAGCACTTCTAATTTTAAAACCTTCACCAATGAAGGAATGAATATCTCTTTTGAATATCCTGAAGAATGGCTTATCCAGGAAGGCAGTAATAATGTCACCATCGCATTACTGAAGGAAGGCTCAACCAAAAATGCCGAGGCTGTTATCACCGCCGCAAAAGGTCCACTGGCAGGCGCCAAAGGTTTGCAATTTGCTTCGGTTGCCGATTTGCAAAAGGTAAACATTAAAAAAGAATTTAATGTTACGGATTTTACTCTTGACGAAAAAGCTGAAATTAGCGGCAGAGAGGCCCGCCTGCTGGGCTTTGACGGCACTATCTCAGGTAACCCCTTAACTGGCAGGTATTTAACAACAATAGATGAAGATAACCTTTACGCATTAACCGTAGTGACTGATAGAGATAAATGGTCCAAGCACGCTGCTGATCTGCAAAAGGTTTTGGATAGCTTCAGACTCCTGAAGTAATAAACAACGCCTTATTGACAAATATTATCCAATATGAGCATGATTAAATTAGTGAATAAAACTGCCCAAAAAGGGATCGTTGATCCAAAAATAATCATCGGAGGAATCGTTGCTTTAGCAGTTATCATCATTTTAGCCACAGGTAAGTTTAATTTTTCAGCCTCAAGAAACGACCAGCCGTCTTCTGAATCAGCTACAACAGAATCCCAATCTGAACCAACTCAAGCACCCTCTGCTCCAAAAAGCTACAACAACGGGCAATATAAATTCAGTCTTGAGTATCCCGGAGAATGGGATTACAAAGAAGCACAAGGCCAATATGTTACAGCTTTCTTCTCTCCGCTGGAGTCATCATCTGACAGATACCGTGAATTTTTAGGCGTTAAAGTTGTCAGTACTGCCTCTAAGCCTGATATTACCTTACAACAAGCAACTGATCTGTGGGAAGAGCAAACTGTAGCAGCTTCAAAAGATAAAAATTTTCAAATTACTGACAGAAAATCATCAACTATTGCAGGCAATGAAGCAAGAGATCTTTTCTTTACTGTTGATATTGAAGGTATTGCAGCAAAAGGATTTGCCAAAATAACCATGGCAAATGAAAACATCTATATCTTTCAGTATTTTGCAGAAACTGACAAATATGAAAAATTCCTTCCTGATTTAGAAAGCATAATTTCTTCAGTCAGCCTTTGAAAATCTTACTAATCATTGTCTTAATAATCGTAGTTGCCGGGGTTGTTTTGTTTCAACAAAAAGATACTGTTCTTGATCAGATTGCAGAGGTTGCATCCATCAAAATCAGCCGTCAGACAGCTTTAGAAAACGTTAAAAAATTGCCTGAAGTACAACAATATTTAAAAGATGTGCCAAATGGAAAAGTTGAAGTAGATAATGAATTGGAGGGAGAATACAATGTTCATGTTTATGAGGTAAAAGACGGCCACACAGCTACTTTTAACTGGTACCGGGTCAGCATCAAAAGCGGCGAGGTTAGACCGGAATTTGAAATTACACCTTCAACTACAGGGACTATTTTAGGTAAACTTTGTTACCCCTCCGAAGTGTTACCTAAAGGAGTAATTGAAGCAAAAAGGTTGTCTGATGGCAAAATATTTACCCAGGATTATCCCGGCAACCAGAATGGCGGTAAATCCAGTTATGCTTTTGAACTGAAAGAAGGAGATTATTATATAAGATATAATGTTGACAACAAATTATTTGGTTATTCAACCACTGTTTGTCCTACGGGCAACGAGAAAACATGCGCTGATACCAAACAACGGGTTCCGGTGATGGCGGTGGTTAAAGACGGCCAGACACTTAAAAACTACGACCTTTGTGATTATTACTACAATGACTCCAATACCCCAAAATTCTGAAGAATTAATCAATATTTACAAAAATACGGACACACCTTACCGGGTACCCCATCCGGTGATTTTATCGTCACAAGAGTTGATAATGGCTGGATAGTTTCAGGAGACCAACCATGTAACCTTAATTGCTTTCCCAGTATGTTAAACTAAATTTGTGAATCAGAAATGGGAAATTATTTATTATGAAACCCCTCAAGGCAACTCCCCTGTTTTTGAATTTATCCAAAACCTGAATCCCAAAATTAAATCAAAAGTGATAGGGATCATGGATTTGTTGAAAAACCTTGGTACTCTTGTGGGCCCTCCGCATTCAAAGAAAGTAACCAGCACTCCTCCAAAAGAGAAATAAAGACAGCCATTGATAGATTAAACGAATATAAACAACGCAAAAATTGATACTTGAAAATATCATAATATTGTGATATTATGCTTATATTATGATGAATTGGGAAACACACAGAAAAATATTAATGAGGGATCCTGAAGTTAGGAAGGCTTGGAAAGAAACAAGGCTTGAATATGAAATTGCCAGGGCTTTAATTCTTGCAAGAGCAAAGAAAAGCTTAACACAAGCTCAACTTGCCAAAAAGCTTAAAACCAGACAATCTGTTATTTCCAGGGTAGAAAGTGGTAAATCCACCCCTTCCCTGTCATTCCTAAAAAGACTGGCAAGTGTTCTCGATACTACTCTCTCAGTTCAATTTAAGTAAAT
>JACOXH010000007.1 GCA_016176415.1 Candidatus Daviesbacteria bacterium | reverse complement strand
ATAGGTGTTGCCCTCAATTTTTGATGATTTCCAGGAGAGTTCAATAACAAATCTTTCCAGCTCTCTATTATAAAGATCTTCAGTAAGTTTTTTAGTTTCCTGCGAAAAACTTTTATTAACTCTGTTGATTTTTTTTATCTCTTCTTCTGAAAATAGATTCTGCAAATGATCAAATAGGGTAAAATCAAACGAGGTAGCACTGTCCAGCCGTTCATCTGCTTCAAGGGAAAAATATTTTTCAAGATCAACATACCACAGTAGGGGGTTTAAGATTTTAGGAAGATAGGTTGTATTCTTCCCTTTCCCGGAAACCTTAATCAGGTTTTTTTGCGTTAAAATGTTTAAGTCCCGGGCAATGGTCGGTTTTGAGGCGGGATATCTGTCTGCTACTTTTTGTTCAATTTCCAGTCTGCTGATACCTTGGGATTGATTAATAAGCGTTAATATAATATTTTGTCTCGGTGTTAAATTCGTCTCATTCATATTTATTAATCGTATCATATTGAGACGATCTGTCAATAGATTGTGTAAGTGTTTAATGGTAGAATTTGAGGGCCATGTTTGCCCTTTTGAGATATGTGATATGTAATAAGAAATACGTTATTTTTCTATTAATTCTGCTTGTTTCACTTATTACTTATTACTTATTACTTACTCCTGTCCTGGCTGTTGATGCCAAGTGTAACAATCCGTCAGCTTTGAGTCTTGAGGAAATTGAACAATGCCTCCCTCAATTGAATGATGAGTTAAACAGAATGAAGACTGCCACCAAGCCTTTGGAAGGGCAAATGGAATCTTTGCAAAGACAACTGGCGCAGATCCAGGCCAGTATTGACAACTTGTCCACCGGAATTGCACAAAAACAAAAAGATCTGGATATCAGGGAAGATAAGTTGGCTCTGCAACAAGCCCTGTTGGAACATAGGGTAAAAGCTTATTACATCCGTTCCTATTTAGCCGATCCTTTAATGGTGATCTTATCCTCCATACAGGCAGGAGATTTATTCAGGGAACTTTCTTACCGTCAAACTGTCACCCGTGAAGACCGTCAGGTAATTTCTTCTGTAACTGCTGAAGTAGTAAATTTGTTAACTGAAAAAGATAAGTTGGAAAAAGATAAAGCCCGTCTGGCTTCTCTTCAGGCACAGGTGGATAAAAACGCTGCCTTTATTGGTGGTGAGATTAAAAAAGCCAAAGCCTATCAGGCAGATTTAAGTAAACAAATCGCCTCCCTTTCTGCCCGTCAGCAGCAAATTATCTCTCAAAGACAGGCGTCTTTGAATTTGCCTACTTCTTTAGGAGCAGGCCCTTTGTATTGTACAGATGACCGGAAACTGGATCCTGGTTTCAGGCCTGCTTTTGCTTTCTTTACCTTTGGTATTCCTCACAGGGTGGGTATGAATCAATATGGAGCATTGGGCAGGGCCCAGGCTGGCCAATCTGCAGATCAAATTTTGCAGGCATATTTTCAGGATTTTTCTTTTGAGCAAAGAGGTAATGTTAATCTTTCTGTGCAGGGTTATGGATCAGTGCCTCTTGAAACTTACCTATTAGGTATTTACGAGATGCCCGGTGACTGGCCGCTGGAAGCGTTAAAAGCACAGGCTATTGCAGCCCGCTCATACGCTTTGTCTTATACCAACAATGGCTCAAAAGAAATTTGTACTACTCAAGCCTGTCAGGTTTACAAAGGTGGTAACAAAGGAGGGAATTGGGAAACTGCTGTCAGGGTTACTGAAGGAAAAACTATGATCTCCGGTGGTTCTGCTGTTTCAGCATGGTATTCCTCAACTGACGGAGGTTATACATACACTGCTTCTGATATTGGCTGGGGCGGCCGTTCTTTTACCAAAAGGGTCCGTGATACAAATGGTGATATTTCCTCTTTCTCTGACTTGTTTTCAAAAGCTTATGATAAAGATTCTCCCTGTTTCTACTCTGCACAAGGTTTCAGGAATCAATATGCCAAATCAGCATGGCTTAAAAGTGAAGAAGTGGCAGATATTGCCAATGTAGTGATGCTTACAAAACGGGATTCAGGAGTATCTTCCCATATTTACCAAACAGATAAACCCAATCCTGAAGGAACTGATACATGGGATGAAGCAAAGGTTAAACAAGAGCTCCGGAACAGAGGAGGCAGTCCTTTCAACAGTGTTTCATCTGTTTTAGTTTCAGCAGACTTTGGATCAGGCATGGTAACTGCTGTCACAGTTAATGGTGATAGAGGGTCAGAAACATTTAATGCTACAGAATTTAGAAATTTTTTCAATGTTCGTGCCCCTGCCAATATTCAAATAGTAGGACCATTGTTCAATATAGAGACAAAGTAGTATACTTGCCTTGAAATGCTTTCAGCGTACGTAGAACATCCTACCAATCTGCGTTTTGAAGGTCAGGACACAGATGAAAAGATCCTGCTTTTACTGCGCGCTCATCCTATCACCAACTTAAAATGGATTGTATCTGCAGTTTTGCTTTTTATATTGCCCTTTTTTGTGCCCAAAGCTTTACAAGTATTAAACCTTGATTTATCAAATATTCCTCAAAATATCCCCATACTTTTTTTAATTATTAATTATCTTCTGGTGATGATAATTGTTTTTGAAGGTTTTCTGCACTGGTATTTTAATGTTTATATTGTCACTGCCAAAAACATTGTTGATGTGGATTTTCACTCGCTCCTTTTTAAAAATATTGATGTGGCTCCTTTACGCAATATTGAAGATACTTCGTCATCAATGGGGGGAATTTTAAACTCCATTTTTCACTACGGTAATGTCTTTATCCAAACTGCGGGCAATGCCAGAAATATTGATTTTCATGCTGTCCCAAGGCCGCACCATGTGGCTGATTTTATTTTAGATGAAGCGCACAAAGTTTACGGAAGGGGGAGAGATGCCAACCACCATCCAGGCTAATCTTTTAGATTCAGGGTTAACTTTATTTTTTATAAAAGGCTCAATTTTGATTATTTTGGCCTTTTACGCTATATTTGCATTAATGATTGTCAGACAGGTTGACCTGATGAGTCAAGCATTAATCACTCAAGTTTCTCCAATTCTTAAAGCTTTTTCTATAGTTCATGCCGGATTTGCCATAGGATTAATCTTTTTGGCATGGGGAATGCTTTAAGAAAAAGAGTCAAGAGTCTAGTGACTAGTCACTATGAAAATTAAGATAGCGCAGGTAATTGGTTTAAATACTGATCAGCAGGCTGCTCAGGTTACCTCTGAAATCAGGGAGGGGAACGGTTTTTTTGCAGTGTTAAAACTGTCTTCTGACGATGCTTTCACCAAAGGCAGACAGGCTTTATCTGAACTGGAAGATTTTTTCTTTGAAACTGAAGGGGGTCCTGCTCAAAAATTGCAGGCTGTTTTTGAAGAAGCTGGTAAGAAATTCCCTGACACCGAATTTGATTTGTGTCTGGCTTCTGTTTGGGGAAAAGTGCTGTACCTTTTAGGAAAAGGCCAGGTTGAGGTTTATTTAAAAAGGAATGAAAAGTTATCCCCGCTTTTATCTATGGGTAACTCCGGTCAGCTAGTTTCAGGTTTTGTTAATGCAGGGGATAAGGTGATGTTTGCAACTAACAGCCTGGTGGTTTTTTTAGGGGATGAGCTTAATAAATGTTTAAATTTACCTTCGGAAATGTTTGAAGAAGAGATAGGTTCAAAAATAGGCGCGTCACAATCGGAAAATGACGGTCTGGCAGCTTTGGTGATAGAAATTGAAGAGGAGCAGGCGGAAATTACTCCTTTACCTGATGAGTCAGAGCAAAACTTGCAACCAGAAAAAGTTGCTCAAAGTTTCCAAAGCGTTTTTGATAAAGAAAAATTTGCCTTTGTAAAAGTTTTGGTAAGTAAGCTGCCTGTTCTAACCGGGAAAGTCCGTCAGTATTTCCCAAAAAGCGGCAGAAGCAGGTTGATTTTGGCAGTTACTTTACTCTTCATTATTGCTGGCGGCGCTGCCTACCAATATAAAGTAAGCAGGGACCAAAAAATTAATACAGACTTTAACCAGGCTTTACAACAGGCTAAAGATGATTTTAACAGCGCCAAAGGTTTAGCTGCTTTAAATCCTTCTGAAGCCAGGAATAAACTGGAGTCAGCTAAAAACAAAATAAATCAGGCTTTAAGTATTAAGACCAAAAGTGTAGAAGCGCAAAACTTCAAAAAATTGCTGGAGGATGAAACTCCTTCAATTTTACAACAATCTTCTGTTGCTGATTTTCCTGTGTTTTTGGATCTGGATTTGGTCAAAAAAGATTTTAAAGCTCAAAGTTTGAGTATGTCTTCAGGAAAATTGCTACTTTTGGACCCAAATGTTAAAACTTTGGTGATGGTGGATTTGGTCAAAAAAAGCAATAAAATTTTAGCAGGGGCAAGCCAGTTGGGTGAGGCTGAATTTGCTTCTTTAAACGGAAGCATGGCTTTTGTTTATTCTGAAGATAAAGGCATTATCAGGGTGGACAGCTCTAACTCAAAAGTTACTGCTGTTGCAAAAACAGATGAGGATTGGGGGAAAATTACTGATATCTATGGTTTTGCAGGCAATGTTTATGCCCTGGATACATTAAAGAACCAAATATGGAAATATCTGCCAACCTCTGAAGGGTATTCTGATAAAAGAGAATATTTAACCAAAGGTACCAGTGCTGATTTTGCCTCTGCCCAAAAGATACAGATAGAATCTTCTATTTATGTATTAAAAAGAGGAGGAGAGGTGTTGCGCTTTACCAAAGGAGATAAGGATAATTTTTCTTACTCAGGTTTGCCTTCAGGGGTAAAAGAGCCTAAGAGTATATTTATTTCTTCTGATACTGATAATTTGTATGTTTTGGATTCAGGTAATTCAAGACTTTTGGTTTTGAGCAAACTTGGGGAATATAAAAGCCAAATTACAGGAAATAAGTTTTCAACTGTCACAGATTTGGCAGTAGATGAGGTAACAAAAAAGGTATATTTACTTGAAGGTAGCAAAATTTACTCCATTGATCTAAGGTAGCGTCTAGCGTCGTCTTGAGTTTTTCTTCTGTCATCCTGAACGATTAGTGAAGGATCTCCAGATTGATTCTGGATACCTTAATACTTGCATTCGCAAGAGATTCTTCGTTACACTCAGAATGACAAATCCATTTATGCGTATTATCAATAAAAAGGCCCTACATAACTACCATATCCTCGAACGCTTGGAAGCGGGGATCGTCCTCTCCGGTGCTGAAGTTAAATCTATCAGGGCTGGCAGACTGGATTTAGGAGAGAGCCATGTCAGGGTTTTAAACGGGGAAGCTTATCTGGTAAATGCCAATATCCCAATGTACGGTCCTGCATCTGACAAAGAATATGATGCTCAAAAAAGCAGGAAACTTCTGTTACACAGGGATCAGATAGACTCTTTGATAGGAAAAACTTCAGGCAAAGGCGCAACTTTGGTGCCTGTATCCATGTATGAAAAAAACAACAGGTTTAAAGTAGAAGTAGGTTTGGCCAAATCTAAAAAAGAATTTGATAAGCGCAAAGTAATCAAAGAGCGCGATCATGTCCGCAGGGTAGAACAAGAGCTCCGCGGCAAAGAGTGATTAGGTGGAGATGTCGGCTGTGAGCCGAGTCCAAAATTGTAACTTTTCAAACTTCTACAAGCATAGCTAATTAATTTTTATTCATCAGTTGTAACCAATTAGCAGGAAAACTAATGAATGATTGAATTGTCTTTTGCTAATTAGGATCAACCAACACCGGATTAGCAGCATTCTGACTGGGTACATATTTTAGGTTCTAGCCAGAAAGAGAACTCTAAAATAGACGCTTTAAGCGAGAGCTGGCTGGAAAGCGTTGGCGGGTCTAAAAAGACCAGCTACGATACCAGCAGCGATTGCTTTGGCATCACGGACAAGTTTATTGCCGTTTGTGTTTTGAGACAATATTTTACGCTTAATGTTTCCTTAGCGGCTTGCAGTTTTCAAAGAGCAATCCTGTCGAGACAATACATCCCCAGGGTTGTATATTACCATAGTTTGTGCGTAAGATCAAGTGAGAACCTTTTTTCTGTCATCCTGAACGATTAGTGAAGGATCTCCAGATTCATTCTGGATACAATATTTCTTGCATTCGCAAGAGATTCTTCGTTACACTTAGAATGACATGAATGTCATTTTAGATCTTCTTTTTCCCAAAAAATGTGTTGGTTGTAAGACGCTTGATACATATTTTTGCAAAGATTGTATAACCAACATTTTACAGACAGATTTGGTGTGTCCAAATTGTGAGAAACTGGCTATAGGAGGCCAGACTCATCCAATTTGTAAAAGAAGATTTGGACTGGACGGTCTTTGGAGTTTAGGTATTTATCAGGGATCATTAAGAGAGGCAATCAAACAATTAAAGTATGGCAGAGTTAAAGGTTTGGCTGAAAGCTTGGTCGATATACTGATGGAATATTGGGCAAAATATCAACCTTTTGTTTTTGATCAAATAAAAAGAAATCAGGGTGAGGGGTGGGGTATTACAAGCGTGCCTTTGCATTGGTGGAGGTCAAACAGCAGAGGATTTAACCAATCAAATCTTATTGGACAGATATTATCCAAAAAGCTGGGTTTAGACTACTGTGAAGCTTTAAAGCGTGTACGTTATACCAAACCACAAGTGAAACTAAAGGGTTACGACCGCCACCAAAATATTAAAGATGCTTTTGCAATTTCTCTTAATATCTCAATATCCCAATTTCCTAATATCCTGCTTATTGATGATGTCTGGACTACAGGTTCAACCTTGCGAGAATGCAGCTATATCTTAAAGAAAAACGGCGCCAAAAAAGTCTGGGCTCTAACTTTAGCGCGATAGCGCCTCCAGCTAGATAATTACCCCTGATACTGATAAAATTGACGTGCTGGAGAGGTCGCATAAGAACCTCCGCCTTCGGCGGAGAACCTTGAGCTTCTCTCCTCATTGCATTCGGAGAGGTCGCATAGTGGCCTAGTGCGGCGCAGTGCTAATGCGCTGTCCCCGTAAGGGGACCGTGGGTTCAAATCCCACCCTCTCCGCTTGATTCTTGATCTGTCTTTTGACAGAGCAATGAATCAATTGAGGGTATTGGGTTTTAACACCAGTCCGAAGGACGGTTCAGCAATTTCTCGAAGAGAAATTGGGTGTATTATCCCACCCTCTCCGCTTAAGGAGGAATTGAGCAATGGTGGCTCACCAGTCTTGAAAACTGGGGTCCGCAAGGACATGTGGGTTCGAATCCCTCTTCCTCCGCTAATTGAGTTCGCTCATAGTTTCTTTAAGAAACTATGTTTTGCGAAGCAAAGATCTCACCCTCTCCGCTCTTTACAGTATGTGTATTTAAAGTTACACTAAAGGCATATGCCCAAAGAAGCTCCCCAAAAGAATCCCCCTAGAAAGGAACAACCTCAACTTGACCCACAGGAGATGGGACCTGAATTTTTTACCCCTAAAATGATGGAGGCAGAAGAGATTAAAACCCTGCTTGAGTGGGAAGCTCCTGCCAGGCCTTTCAGAAAAAAGGACCGTTCCTACTACACCACCATTGCAGTTTTAGTGATACTTTTGGTATTAATTGCCTTTTTAATACAGGAATTCTTACTGGTGGGGGTAATTTTGGCTTTTGCTTTTGTAGCTTATGTGTTAGCTTTTGTGCCTCCCCACGATATTACTTACAGGGTTTCTACTCAGGGGATTACCATTGGTGAGGATTTTTACTTTTGGCACTTTTTAGATTCATTTTGGTTTAAAGAAAAAGATAAGCAAAAGATTTTGCACATTCAAACACGCTTGCGTTTTCCGGCTCAACTAATGATAGTTTTGGGCACTGAGGATGAGGAGAAGGTCAAAAAAATCATGGCCAAATTTTTGCCCTTTGTTGAAGTCCCTTATAAAAGCCTAATGGAGAAATGGGCAGAATCTTTACAAAAACACTTCCCCTTAGAAAACATCCACAGATAAGAGTCTAGTTGCTAGAGACTAGAGTCTAGATTACAATACACAGGTTGCCCTCGTAGGCTAATGGATAAACCTCAAGATTGCGGATCTTGTAATGTGGGTTCAATTCCCGCCGAGGGCGCACTTCACCATATTTAGTGTAAACTGGGTGGGGTCGCATAGCGGCCGAGTGCGCTGGTTTCGAAAACCGGTATACCGCAAGGTATCGTGAGTTCGAATCTCACCCCCACCGCTTTTTTCTTGCTTTGCTTTGCATAAACCCTGTATAATCCTCCGATTGCCTAATAAGTAAAATTTATGCCTGAAAAACTTCACGATCTGCAGATTAATATTCTCATGCCTTCATCTTATAACCAAGATAGAACCTTAAGGCAATACCGTACAACAATGATGTTGCCTCCTGCTTTACCTACACTTCATGCCTTGGCAGAAAAAGCAGGAAGGGATTACGGGTTAAATATTGCTGTAACTCATTTTAATGAGAGAACAGAAAGGGGGGATGGTTATCTCGGCTCCATTATAAAAGATGGCACAGCCAGAAAAAGTGTCACCTGGATCCCGACTAAAAGTTTTGAAATACCCAGAGCAATTGATTTAGCCCGTCAGCTTAAAAGAGCCGGTCAGCAAGTCGTACTTGGTGGACCGGGAATAACACTGGCTGATCTAAAAACTTACGCCTTTTTGATGGAAGAGGGAATTCCTTTTAATGTAGGGGAGGCAGAAAATACTGCAGGACAAATCATTCAGGATGTGATGGAGGACAGATTGAAACCGGTTTATTGGCAAAGGGGCATGGTGGATATGCGTAAAGCGCCCTTTCCCAAAATTCTGGATCTTAAAGAGCATTCGAAAACTCTTACTCGTCTGGCTGCCTTAGAAATCAGTAAGGGTTGTCCTTTTAATTGTAGTTATTGTTGTGTGATAAAACTTGAAGGGCAGGAGGTTTCCGCGCCCAGATCCAGAAATGTGGATGAAGCAGTGGCGTGGATTGAAGAGGCTTTTGCCAGAGGTTATAGCGACATATTTCTGACTGATAATAATTTCCGTAAGTCTTTTGTTTACTCTGCCATGAAAGAACCTTTAAAGCTACTTAATGCCGATCTAAGAAGAAAATATGGCAGGGATTTGAGTTTTTTTGTTCAATTGGATGCCAAGCCTGATATCCTTAACGAAGTAGATGATCTGGCAGATATGGGTGTTAAAATGGTGTTCCAGGGCTATGAAACCAATGATAGGCGGGTTCTGAAGCTTGCCCGTAAAAACCAGAATAAACCGGAGATGTATCAAATGATCGCAGATCGGTTCCGAAGCAGAGGGATTATGGTCAGTTCCGGTGTCATGATTGGATTCTGGCCACAGACTCCTGACAGTATCCGGAAAGATGTTGAAACTTCTGCCAAATTTTTAGACCTTGGGTATCCTTTCACCGTTGTTCCTCTTCCTGGTTCAGATGATTTTATGTCTGCTGTTGAGGAAGGTAGGATAGGTAATTGGGACCCTAATGATTACGATGGTACGGAATGTGTTTTTAAGGGTCTTCAAAATATGACCCCCGAACAAGTAAAAGAAGCCTATCATGAAAGTTTCTCTGTTCTGTATCCGCAAGAGAATTCAGGTAATCATGTTGATCAGCAGAAAAAACCATTGCTTGGGTATATGGAAGGAAGGCAATTGCCTGCCGGGAGATTGGCAGAAATGGGTCTCAAATATGCCGGACGACCTTTTCATCTGATGATGGATGGTATTCCCTATACTCATGGTTCTGTAGTGATTAGACCGGAAGATAGTTTCAGAGGGATTCCTCTTAAGTCTGAAGATGTTCAATTCATAAGAAAAGGAAATACAGACAAAGAAAGATTTTTACTGCAAAATGCCTGGTACCCTGATGCAGTTGCCGCTTAATTTTTCAACCACTGTGCTAAAATTACTTCAATTGCCTGAACGGATTGCGCCTGTAGCTCAGTGGATTAGAGTACAAGATTCCGGATCTTGGGGTCGGAGGTTCGAATCCTCCCAGGCGTACACAGAACTTAAATAATAATGAAGCGTGAATTTTCTGCTGGCGGAATAGTTTTTAATAGTAATAGGCAAGTGTTGGTGACCCAACACTCTCAAAATAAACACTGGAGTTTTCCTAAAGGATTGCTGGATCATCCTGAACAAACCACTGAAGAATCTGCTTTAAGAGAAGTTAAGGAAGAAGGGGGAGTAGAGGCTGAAATTATTGGTAAAGTAGGCTACTCAAAATATGTCTACACTTTTAAAGGAGAAAAGATCTTTAAAGTAGTAACTTATTTTTTAATGAAATATGTTTCAGGGGATATCAAAGATCATGACTGGGAAGTGTCAGCTATTGGCTGGTTTGAACCTGAAGAAGCATTAAAGAAGTTAACATTCAATCAGGATAAGGAACTATTGAAGAAAGCTATAGAAGTGATGGAGGTGTCATCCTGAACGAAGTGAAGGATATAAAATTAGATTCTTCGGCTATGCCTCAGAATGACAAAACATTTGTATCAAGAGGTGGGATTAAATTACAAGCAGCCTTAGATCAATTTAGAGTTGATGTTAAGGGTAAAATAGTTCTTGATGTTGGTTCTTCCACAGGTGGTTTTGTTGATTGTTTACTGCAAAATGGGGTCTCCAAAGTTTATGCTTTGGATACTGCTTATGGAGAACTAGCCTGGAAATTGCGAAACGATCCAAGGGTAGTTGTAATGGAGCGGACAAATATTTTGCATTTAAACCACCTTCCAGGAGCCTCCCTCGACTTCGCTCGGGACAAGAAAGCCCACCTGGAAGGTGAAAATAATAACACCTCGGATGGTGGCGCCGAAGGCGACTCCTCCGAGGTGAGTAGGGTGGACATGGTAACAATAGATGCTGGCTGGACAAGACTGGAATTGATCCTGCCCGTAGTAAGAAAATTTTTAAAACCAGACGGAATAATTATTGCTTTATTAAAACCTCACTATGAAGCCCCCAAGAATATTTTAGTCAAAGGAGTTGTTCCTCCAGAGTCAGTAGAAAATATTACACACCGGGTGTGTCAAAAGATTAAAGATTTAGGATTTAAGATTTATCATCAAATGGAATCGCCAATTTTGGGCGGAGCAGGAAATAAAGAATTTTTACTTCTTTTGAAACCTTGAAAACAGTGATTTAAAGAACTTCTGGATATCCCTTAAAGCCGGTTCTAGTTGTTTAGTTCTCCAAAGGTAAAAAATGGGGATAATCCCAAAGAGGTTAATTACAAATATAGCTATAAACCAAACTAAATCTCCCTTTTTGGCAGATTTCCAAAGCCCGATGATTTTCCAGAAAGCCTCCCAAAGTATTAATAAAAATATCCCTGCACCAATATTGGGCATCTGCCAGTTAAACATATTTATAAATTATACAACATTGGCGGAGGGAGTGGGATTCGAACCCACGATACCCTTACGGGTATACGATCTTTCCAGGATCGGGCACTCGGCCGCTATGCGATCCCTCCGTGGGAGATATTATATCAGCAATAGATTGTTTTCGGATATATTTTGGTGTAGAATTGGCCCGATAGTTTCCGGTGGCTGCGACTGTACGCGCGACCAGATGACTATTGAAATATGGAAGATAAAGACTTAATTAAAGAGAAGCTAAATATTGTAGATATAATTTCAGAATATCTTCCTTTAAAAAAGGCAGGTGTTAATTTTAAAACTCCCTGCCCCTTTCATAACGAAAAGACCCCCTCATTTATAGTCTCGCCCGAACGCCAGATCTGGCATTGTTTTGGCTGCCAAAAGGGTGGGGATATTTTTACCTTTTTGATGGAAAAAGAAGGGATGGAATTTAAAGATGCTTTGGAAATGCTGGCTCAAAAAGCAGGGGTAACTTTAAAAAAAACACCTCAAACAAAAGACTCAAAAGACCGTTTATTTGAAATTAACTTAAAAGCTCAGGAGTTTTTCCACTATATTTTAACTAAACACACTTTGGGCAAAAAAGCCCTGCAGTATTTAAAGGAAAGAGGAGTAACAGATACTACTATTGAGGAATTTGGTTTGGGTTATGCTCCCAACTCCTGGGAGTCACTGGTTAAGTTTTTACTCAAAAGAGGCTTTACTCACCAGGAAATTATACTTTCAGGTTTAGGGGTGGCTTCAAAATCAGGCAGCTATGACCGTTTCCGGGGCAGAGTAATGTTTCCTTTAACGGACAGTAAAGAAAAACTGCGTGGTTTTGCAGGCCGCGTGCTGTATAAAGCTGAACCAAAATACATTAATACCCCTCAAACCCCGATTTTTGATAAAAGCGTCCTTTTGTTTGGATTAAATAAAGCTAAAGGTGAGATAAGAAGTAAAAATGAGGCAGTGTTGGTGGAGGGGGAGATGGATATGATTTTATCTTTTCAGGCAGGGTTTAAAAATGTAGTAGCTTCCAAAGGGACAGCTTTGACTTCAGGACAGATTGATTTAATCAAAAAATATACAGAGAATTTAAATTTAGCTTTTGATATGGATCTGGCAGGGGATAGCGCTTCCAGACGCGGAATAGAATTGGCAGATAAAGCAGGGTTGAACATTAAGGTTGTCCAGCTTGAGGGGGGTAAAGATGCAGCTGAAGTTGTGAAAAGTAATCCGGCTGCCTGGCAGAAAGCAATAAAAGATGCTGTGCCAATTTATGACTATTATTTAACCTCTATCGCCAAAAGGTATGATACTAAAAATCCGGCAGATTTACATAAAATTGCTGCTGAATTAATCCCGGTCTGGGCCAAAATTACTGACGATTTAGTCAGAGAACATTACATTCAAAGATTGGCAGCATATCTTAAGACAGAAGAAAAAATTATCCGTACCGCTATAGAGAAAAGCAAAAAAAGCCAGTCTCAAAACTACACCGGCGTCCTGCAGCAAAAAAGCACCAAAGATAATGTGATGACTGCAAAATCAAGAAGGGAGCTATTGGAGGAATATTTAATTTCCCTGCTGCTTCACCCTCCCTCGGATTCAAACTTTGTTCCCAATTTCCCTGAGACTTTGTTTCTCGCAGAGAAATGGCGCCAGCTTTATGTTTTATTAGTGTTATATTTAGATTCGATATCTTTTAAAAGTAAGGAATTCGATATTAATGAGTTTGCCTCTTCTTTGCCTAAGGAATTGACTAACGAGGTAGATCGGTTATACTTAGTAGAGCTTGACAGCAGGCTGATCGATGAACGCTTGTGGAAAAAAGAGGTCGATGGGGTAGTTTCAGAGCTGAAAAAGGCTTTAATTAAAGCATCACTTGAAAGGCTTTCTTTGGAAATCAAAAATGCCCAGGAGTTTAACAGGATAGAAGTATTGGAATCGCTAAACAAAAGGTTTAGGGATTTGTCAGTGAAATTGAAGAATCTGTAGAAGAGTCAAGAGACTGGAGTCAAGAGTCAAGTCTTTGCTTTCCTAGACTCTTGATTCTAGCGACTAGTCACTAAAAAAATAATATGGCTAAGAAAAAAGAAGCGCAACTTGATATTAAAAAACTATTAAAACTCGGTAAAGACCGTGGTTTTGTCACGCAGGAAGAAATTCTACAGGTGTTTCCCAAGCCTGAAGAGGAACTTATAAAACTGGATGAATTTTTCATCAAATTAACCAATGAAAATATTGATGTTTTTGAAACTACTGCAGAAGAAATGGAAGAAGAGACTAAAGTTGCAACAGATTTGGAAAAAGAGCTGGAAGTGCTCACCACTTTAGAAGGTGGATCAGTTACTGACCCTGTCCGTCAATATTTGCGTGATATTGGTAAGATCCCGCTTCTCACAGCTGCTGATGAAATAGAACTGGCTAAAAAAGCAGAGAAAAATGTTAAGGCAGCCAGAGATAAGTTAATCAGCGCTAATTTAAGGTTGGTAGTTTCCATTGCCAAAAAATATGTAGGCAGGGGGATGAGTCTTTTGGATTTAATTGAAGAGGGCAATATTGGACTGATGAGGGCAGTTGATAAGTATGACTGGAGGCGGGGTTATAAATTCTCCACTTATGCTACATGGTGGATCAGGCAGGCTATCACCCGTGCCATTGCTGACCAGGCCAGAACCATAAGGATTCCTGTGCATATGGTGGAAACTATCAACAGATTTAACAGAACTCAAAGAAGGCTGATGCAGGAGCTGGGCAGGGAGCCTACCCCTGAAGAGGTGGCTAAAGTTTTGGGGATTGATGAAGGTAAGGCCAGAGAGATTATTAAAGTTTCACAAGAGCCTACATCTTTAGAAACTCCGGTAGGAGACGAGGAAGATTCTCATTTAGGGGATTTTATTGCTGACCAGGGTTTGCAACCTGACGAACAGGCCACAAGAGAGTTACTCAAGATTCATCTTGATGAAGTGTTGGATAGCCTTTCACCAAGGGAAAAAAGGGTTTTGCAGTTAAGATTTGGTTTGGAAGACGGAAAGCAAAGAACTTTGGAAGAAGTAGGGAAAGAGTTTGGGGTCACAAGAGAGAGAATAAGACAAATAGAAGCCAAAGCCATCAGAAAACTCAAGCATCCCACAAGAGCCAAGAAGCTTCGTGACTACTTAGAATAAATCTATTTATTTACTTTGTTCCAGATTGTGGCAAAGATATAGCCTACACCATAACCTATCACCGCTGTAACTACGATTAAGGTAACCCACTTTGTTAAATTAAAGGGCTGGACTACAAAAGGATTATTCAAAAAATGCAAATCCAGCATCCAACTTAACAAAGCTGGTCCCCATCCCAAAGCAACAATTACGCCCCGGACAGCATGTACAAGTGCTGCAAAAACACCCAAAGTCAGAGCCACTTTATTAGGATTTAATTTCATTTCTATCACCCCTTTAGTTTAGGTGTACAACTTTTCATTGGAAAATTCAACTTAAGCTGATATAATTTCAAAGTTGTTTGACAATTTAATATTCCCCTGTAGCTCAACGGTAGAGCGGGTCACTGTTAATGACCATGTTAGAGGTTCGAATCCTCTCGGGGGAGCCAGATTTGAGGTTCTCCGCCAAAGGCGGAGGTTCTCAAGGCTCTCACGGTTGAGGATTTGAACAGCGCGCTTGCTTGCAAGCAAGACTGTTCGGCCCTGAAGTTAAGCGAAGCGCATACTTCAGGGGGTGTATTATCCTCTCGGGGGAGCAAAATCCCGTGAATTTATCCCGTAAATGGTACCAAATTCACGATAAATTGACAAAAAACCGTGAATTTGGTATAATAGATAGTAATCATGTCAACCGCTCTTCAATACCAAAAAAGAATAGAAGCACTCAAATATGAATATGACCGCTTAAAAATTGGCAAAGAAGCTCTGCTTAAAATGATTGATGAAGCAGAGCTTCCGGAGAGTGTTTATAACTCCAACGCAATAGAAAATTCCACCCTAACCTTAAAAGAAACAGAAAAAATTCTTTTAGAGATGGAAGTTTCCCGGGATGTTAGTCTAAGAGAAGTATTTGAGGCTAAAAATTTAGCCAGAGTTATGGAGTATGTCCGAAATAAGGCACTGGGAGAGCTGACTAAAGAAATCATCCTGTTGCTCCATCAGATGTTGATTGCCAATATTGACGAAAGTATTGCCGGCAGGTTACGGAAAAAAGGGGAATATGTCCGCGTAGGTTCCCATATTGCGCCTGCTCCCGAGCATATTGAACGGATGCTGGGAGAAGTATTAATTGAATATTCCAGTGATCAAAGTAGCTATTTTTTGGATAAAATTGCCAAATTCCATCTGCAATTTGAAACCATTCATCCTTTCAATGATGGTAACGGGAGAATCGGGCGCGTTCTGATTTGCTACCAGCTTCTTAGATTTGGTTTCCCGGCGATTATTATCAGGGATAAAGAGAAACAGGAATATTATCAGGCTTTTAAGCAGTATAGAGATGATAAGCAAAGTGACATAATGGAAAGAATCATTTCATTGGCGCTCATGGAAGCTTTGCATAAAAGAATAGCCTATTTAACAGGAGCTAAAATTATCGAGGCAGTTGAATATGCTCAAAAACAAAAGAAACCATCTCCTGTTATCCTGAATGCGGCAAAGCGCCAAACAATCCCTGCCTTTAGGGAAAAGGGTGTCTGGAAGATTGGAATTAAATGGGGGTTTCTTACTTAATTATTAATACTTCTTAACTTAATTGTTAAATCAAAATCTCATAATGGGGCAATATGAGAAGTTCCACTTTAGTTTGGATACTGGTAGGCGCAGCAGTTTTAATTGCAGGATATTTTCTCTTCCAAAGTAATCAGCAAACATTCCAACCAGGAGTAGGAGGAGGCCCTCCTGATTTGGTAGAACAGCAAAGGATGGAAGTAAGACTGGAACCGGTAGATGAAGAACAATTTGATCAATCAGGCAGGGGTTTGCTTGAGGAAAAAGACGGCAAGGTTACTGTCACTCTTGATGTGAATATGGTTGAAGGATTAAACAATCAGCCTGCTCATATTCATGCAGGTTCCTGCCCGGGTGTAGGTGAAATCTTGTTCCCTTTAAATAATGTTGTGGACGGCAGATCAGTTACAGAGATAGAAACAAGCCTGGATCAGTTAAGAGCAGCCCGGGAAATGGCCCTAAATATCCACAAATCAGCAGAAGAGTCTTCTGTCTATACCTCCTGCGGCACTCTTCCGCAATAAAGGCAGGTGAATAATCTGACATTATCGCTATACAATCTGCTTAAAACTGTGATCAATATCCTGCTGGGGGTTGTTGCTTTTTTCCTGGTGTTGAGGATTGTGTTTCTATTGTTTTCAGTGAACCCTGCCACGCCTTTTGTAAGCTGGATTTTAGGGATCAGTAGCTTTTTAATGGGTCCATTCTTCGGAATTGCTCCCGAGATCAGCGTTACAACAGGAGCGCTGGATGTAGCAGCTGGCATTGCTTTGCTTGCATATCTGCTTGCAGGTTATTTAGTAATGGCCATACTGCGTGGATTGGCCCAGCCGCAGATCTTAAGGGAAGAAGAATACGGTGCCACCCGTTATCACGATGTAGATCGTGATCATGAAGCAGAGGAGGAATATCCCCGTCGTCGCAGGCGGAAACGCACTTGAGCGTGACCAGTTAGTGAATTTGTGAAAAATATCACTGAAATATCGTCTTATAGGGATTAAAGTTATAAAAGCCGTCAGGATTAAGGCAAAAATAACTTCTCTTTCTCGGCAGTGAAAGAAGACAAAGCGGAGCATTTAACTGGCGGCTTATAGCACAAATGAAAAAGCCTCTCTTTCAAAGGGGGGCTTTTTTGTGGGTTTAAAGTTCTAAATGAACTTTAAACGGGTAAACATCAATTTATCGCCGAAGGCGAAATATAATGCAGAAGTTTACCCTGGAAGCAAAAAGGTGTAACATAACAGGCGCAATATGAGCACAGTTACTCTAAGCGAGATCGGCCTGCTTTGTCGGAGGTTAAAGCGTCAGGGTAAAAAAATAGTTTTAACAGGGGGCTGTTTTGATGTTCTTCATCCCGGTCATGTAGTTTTTTTGGAAAAAGCCAAAAAGCAGGGCGATGTGTTGCTTGTAATGTTGGAGAGCGATGCCAGGGTTAAATGTCTTAAGGGTATCAACCGTCCGGTTCATAACCAAAAGCAGCGGGCTCAGGTTTTGGGGGCTTTAAAGAGCGTAGATTACATACTGATGCTGCCTAATATGAAGAATGAGACAGATTACGATAAGCTAACAGCCCGGGTTAAACCGGATGTAATTGCAGCCACAGCCGGGGATGTTAATAATGTTTACCGTAAACGGGCAGCCAGATTGTCCGGAGCTGTATTTAAGGTAGTAACAAAGGTAGTGGGGAATCATTCTACCAGCGCACTGCTTAAGCGTGATTAAAGGCTTCTTTAAAAACTTAACTTACTGTACAATAATTCGGTGAGATTTAAATTGCTGCTGCTCTCTTTCTTTTTTATTGGTTTATTTATCCTTTTTTCCTACACAGTAGCCAAAGAAATGTGGCAACAGGTAGATTTTGATACTATGGTAAAGCTGCAGGATCGTATTATAGGGAGATTTGATGGGTTAACTACACTCAAGATAGACCAGATTTTCTCATATTTTAGCTTGTGGGGGAGCGCTGAAATAACAGTGGGAATATGTCTGGTGATGGTGTTTATTTCTTTGATAAGAAGAAAATGGTCTGCCATATTAGGTTGGTCAATGATTGTGCCTGCAACTTTACTGGAAGTTTTTGGCAAATTGATGGTTTTTCACCCTGGTCCTCCGCGTTTTTTCCACAGAAGCTTACTGCCGACATCTTTGCCCAGTTTTTATGTACATACTGATTTTTCATATCCTTCAGGCCACATGACTCGGACTGTATTTGTTGTGACAATTCTTGTTATTTTGCTTATCTTCTCTTCCAAAAATATTGCACCAAGGTTTGTGGCTTTACTGTTGCTTTTAGGATTTGTCTTTTCGATGGGAATAACCCGCGTATATTTAGGTGAGCATTGGTTGTCGGATGTATTGGGTGGAGGGATTTTGGGGCTGGCATTTGGTTTACTTGGTTCTGTATTGATTTTAAGGGTAAAAAAGAGTTAAATAGAGAAGCCTGCCTGGGGAGGTGACTAAAGTGAATAGAAATGTTTCTATAGTAGTAGTTTTATTGGTGTTGGTGGTGATTGCAGGCTATTTGATTTGGCTTCGAAGTAAGGTGCAACCGGTCATTACGCCGGAAGTGCAGGTGATGCCGACAGTCTCACCCGAAATGAGTGCGAGTCCGTCTGCTACCCCAAGGGAGGCTACGGCTTCCGTAAGGCCGCAAAGCGCTACTTCGAGCTCAACAAAAAGATAAAAAGTATCAAAAGCTAAAAAACATTTGATACTTTGATGTTAATATTGTCTCTATGAGCAATACCAAAACCGAGAAACTTGTAATAATTGGTTCAGGGCCGGCTGGTTTAACAGCGGCTATTTATGCTGCCAGAGGTAGTCTAAACCCTTTGGTGGTGGCCGGCAGGGAAGCAGGAGGACAATTGACTTTAACTACTGATGTTGATGATTTCCCGGGATTTGAAAACGGCATACAAGGACCGGAACTGATGGCTAAAATGCGCAAGCAGGCGGAACGTTTTGATGTCCGCTTTGTCAACGAAGATGTGATCTCAGTTGATTTGCAGACAAAGCCTTTTGTGGTCCAGTCTGAAAGCAGACGACTGACGACTGAAAGCTTAATCATCGCCACCGGCGCCTCCGCCAGATGGTTGGGTTTGGAATCAGAGCAAAGGTTAAGAGGTAAAGGCGTGTCAGCTTGTGCTGTTTGCGATGGTTTTTTCTTCAAAGGTAAAAAGGTGGTAGTGGTAGGCGTAGGGGATACTGCAATGAGGGAAGCGGCCTATCTATCCAAGCTTTGCAAGAAGGTGACGGTGGTTCACAGGCGGGGAGAGTTAAGGGCCCAACCTGCCCTGCAGGAGTTAGTTAAGAGTAAACCTGCTGTTGATTTTATTTTAAATTCTGAGATAGAAGAAGTATTGGGAGACGCTAAAGTATCAGGGGTGAGGCTAAAAAATACCCAAACAGGAGAGATTAGCACGCTCCAAACAGACGGGGTATTTATAGCAATTGGCCACAAACCCAATACAGGGTTTTTAAAAGGGCAAATAGAATTGGATGATAAAGGCTATATAGCGGTAAAAAATGAAACTCAGACCAATGTTTCCGGCATATTTACAGCAGGGGATGTGTCTGATTTTAAATACAGGCAGGCAGTGACGGCAGCAGGCGCAGGCTGCAAGGCAGCTTTTGATGTTGAAGAGTATTTATCTATGATTCAAATGCCTACTGAAAACGGCTACTAGCTCTTACCGGTTTCTTGCGATTTTATAATTTTTATAACCATTATAATAATTATAATTATTATATGAGTCTGGCCGGATTTCTAATTAAATTACTGCCTGTAAAACCTGTCTTTGCCCATTGTGATATTCCCTGCGGTATTTATGATCCTCATACTGCGCAGCTGGCTGCCAAAACAGTACTGAAGATGGTGCAAAAGATTAATGAATTAGATTCTTCTCCGGCAAAGCCGGATCAGAATGACAATTTAACTGACCGGAATAACTTTGTTAGGATGGTGATGGTAAAGGAAGAACACGCAGAACTTTGCAAAAAGGAAGTTTTAATCCTTTGGACAGATTATTTTAAAGATGAGCACCTTAAAAAATTTCCCAACCTCCATGATTTAATCTGGAAAACTACCAAACTGTGTTCTGATAACAAAAGAATGATAGATGAGGCAAAGGCTCAGGAGTTGATTGAGGCAGTTGATGTTATTGCAGATATTTTCGAGCAAACGAAAAAGTGAGATTCCCGTTTTCCCGTTATAAAGTTTACGGTAACAGCATGCTCCCAGTTTTTAAACCAGGTCAGGAAGTTTTGACATTTAACTGGGCACATTTTTTTTCCAGGCCCAAAATAGGGGATATTGTGGTAATTAAAGTTAAAGGAAAAGAAATTGTCAAGCGTATCCAAAAACTTTGCAAAGATGGATATTTTGTACAAGGCGACAATGCCCCAGAGAGTACAGACAGCAGGGATTTTGGGCCTATTGATAAATCAAAAATTGTTGGTAAGGTGATAGTAGTTGTGAGATAATATGGTTATGGCTGGTCCTGCTCCTATAGAACAAGAAACATCAACCAAAGTTCCTGATAATGTTGTTCAGTTTGTGCCTGATCAGGAGGCGCGGTTTAGACATCAGGTGGCAGAAGAAGCTGGAAAGATGGATAATTCTTTCCAGCCGGAACATGCAATTCCACCAGCTGATCAGCCGGTCCATAATAAAAATATTCTTCATATTCAGCCAGGGATAAATGCAGAACCTTTTATTGATACAAAAGATTTGGCAGATCGTATGCAGAAAGTAGCTGGTCAGGCAGCAGAACTGGTTGACAGTGATAAAGGAATATTGCACAGAGTAGAAACAGCCTCAAATACTGAAGCCCACCCAGCTGTTTTTGAAAGAGTAAAGAAGATGCTTAAAGCAGCCTAATATGGAAGTAACGCAAACAACAGGAGGATTTGATTTTGGCGTTTTATTTGCCATTCTGATTGGTATCACTTCTATTGCCCTGATATTTGTGGGAATATTTTTATTTATCAAAAAATATCTGGTTGGCTGGGTTAAATACAGAAACAGGGAAAAAGAATCTTTACAATTTGTGCTTCTGCAAATTAAAGTCCCCAGAGGTAATGAAATTAAAATCGATGCTGCAGAACAATTGTTTTCCACTCTTGCCTCGCTCCGCAAATCAGGGGGAATGCTGTCTGCTTTTACTCCTCAACCTCAACTGTCTTTTGAGCTTGTAGCTTTACACGAATCAATCCGGTTTTTTGTTTCCTGTCACCGCACGCATAAAGATTTAATAGAAAAACAAATCCACGGTGCTTATCCTGATGCTGAAATTAAAGAGGTGCCTGAATATAATATTTTTTCTGAAACAGGCCAAACTGCCTATACCCAACTTAAGCTTAAAAGCGCTGACTATTTCCCTGTAAAAACCTTTCGTGACCTGCCTACAGACCCTCTGTCTGCTTTAACTTCAGCCTTGGCCAAGATGCAATCAGGAGAAGGGGCAGCTATTCAACTATTAGTCTCTCCTTCTGACGGTAAATGGAAGGATAAAGGGAAGCAATGGCTTAAAGTACAAAAAGAGCCGGGTGATGAGAAAAATCCCAAACCTGCTCCGGATGCCAAACAGCTGGAAGCAGTGGAGAGTAAAGTGGTCAAAGCTGGTTTTGATGTTAGTTTAAGAGTGGCTGTATCCAGCAGTTCTGAAGAATCTGCAAAGGCGCACCTTACCAATATTAAGGCGGCTTTTGAGCAGTTTACCGGTCCGTATAACTCATTTAGCGGCGCCAAAGTTTATTCTGAAAAAGGCTTTTTGACTGATTTTATCTACCGCTACATGCCTAAGTTTTCACCGGCACCGGTTTTAACTGCTGATGAGTTGGCTTCAATTTTTCACTTTCCCAACAAATCTATAGAGACCCCTTATATCAGCTGGCTGTCTTCCAAAAGGGCTCCTGCTCCGGAAAAAATCCCCAGCTCAGGTTTGTATTTAGGGAAATCAGTCTTCCGCGGAGTGGAGCGGCCGGTGTATTTGTCAGAAGATGACAGAAGAAAGCATATGTATATTATCGGAAGAACCGGTACAGGTAAGTCAGAGCTTCTAAAAACATTAATGTTGCAGGACATTTTAGCAGGCAAAGGGCTTTGTTTTATTGATCCTCACGGTGATGCAGCAGAGGAACTTTTGCAGCTGATTCCTCCTCAAAGAGCAGAAGACGTAATTTATTTTGACCCTTCTGATATGGCGAGACCTTTCGGATTAAACATGCTTGAGGCTTATAACGAAGAGCAAAAACATTTTGTGGTAGCTTCCATTATTGGTTTGATGTACAAATTATTTGATCCCAATAAAACAGGTATTATCGGACCCCGTTTTGAACACGGAGTCAGAAATGCCATGCTGACTGCTATGTCTTCTGAAGGCGCCACCTTTGTGGAGGTGGTGAGACTGATGACAGATGCTGATTTTGTCAGGGAGCTTTTACCCAAGGTGCAGGATCCGGTGGTGCGAAGGTACTGGACAGATCAAATTGCCCAAACTACAGATTTTCACAAGTCAGAAGTTTTGGATTATACGGTTTCCAAATTCGGCAGATTCGTCACCAATAAAATGATGAGAAATATCATCGGCCAGTCCAAATCCTCTTTTGATCTTAGAAAAGTTATGGATGAAGGCAAGATCCTGATTATGAATTTATCTAAAGGCCGCATAGGGGAGGAAAACTCGAACTTTTTGGGTCTGATTTTAGTTCCCAAAATTCTTCAGGCAGCCATGTCCCGTTCGGATATGGAAATGGAGCAGAGGCGTGATTTTTACCTGTATGTAGATGAGTTTCAAAACTTTGCTACAGACACTTTTGCTGATATTTTATCCGAGGCTAGAAAATACAGGCTCAATCTTATTGTAGCCAATCAGTTCATCGGCCAGATTGGTGAAGACCTGAAAAATGCGGTCTTCGGCAATGTCGGTACTATTTTAGGTTTCCGTGTCGGAGTTACTGATGCCAACTATCTGCAGCATGAGTTTTCACCAACCTTTACTGAAGCAGATTTGGTCAATGTAGAATCTCCCCATGCTTATATTAAAACCATAGTAAGAGGTGAGCCTGTGGTACCCTTTTCTTTGGATACCACCAAAGATTTGAAAAAATGGAAAGCAATGCTCAATCCTCAGGTAGGACAAGCTATAAGGGAGCTATCCAGACTCAAGTTTGGCCGTGATATGGTGCAGGTAGAAGCAGACTTGGTCTCAAGAGCCAGATTATAAGCACAGGGATATTAGGATATAGAGATTTACGGTTTAACTTCACAACTAAGAAGAGCAGTGATTTCAATTACAGCTAATATCGCAGAGGGATTTAGCAGGTATCACTACAAGGATCGCTTGCGCTTCTATTACGATGCCAGAGGTTCGCTTAGTGAGGTGCAAAGCGAACTATTGGATGCACAGAAAGTTGGATTACTAACGAAGGAACTGTTAGAGAAAGCTTGGATTCAGACTGAGAGAGTGCATTTGTTGCTTGGTGGATTGATCCGTAAAACCGATTCGTTGTCTAAAAACACTTAATATCCCAATATCATAGTATCCTAATATCGATTTTGTTATAATTCCAATCACGGGCGGATGGTGTAACGGTTAACACAAATGTCTTATACACATTCGAGTCCTGGTTCGAATCCAGGTCCGCCCACTCTAGAGTTCTTCTAATTTGACTTTGCCTTCGTGGTTTTTGCTTTGGATAAATTGTAGATATTTTTCAGTAGTAGTGAGTCTTTTGTGGCCTGCCAGTTTTGAAACCATGGTCATAGGTACTCCTGCTTCCAACTGGAAAGCTACCCAGGTGTGTCTTAAATCATTGACTTTGGCTTCTTTTATGCCTGCTACTCTAAAGTACCTGTCTATAGCAGTTCGTATATTTCTGATAAGCAATGGTCTGCCTGTTTTGGTCACAAACAAAGCATGATTGGGAGTTTTTGGTCTGATTGGTAAGTAATTTTTAACCGATTCTGCAGCAGCTTTATTCAAAGGAATAATTCTTTCTCTGGTATCTTCAAACGGGGGAACATGCAGAGTTAAATTCTCCAAATCTAAATCTTCTACTCTGAGTTTTGCCAATTCTCCAATTCTGATGCCTGTTTGAAGCAGTAATTCTATTACAGCAAGCATTCTGATGTCAGATCTGGCCGCATCCCTTAAAGAGCGGTATTCTAACTTTGATAAAATTCTCGGGGGCTTGTTTTCAAATTTAGGATGCTCTAAACCTGTGGCAGGGTCTTCTGTTATGATGTTGGAGGTTTTTAAGAATTTAAAGAAAGTCTTGGTAGAGTTAGTTTTTCTGGAAATTGATTTGGGAGTATAGTTTTCATTAGCCAGTTTTTGCATAAAGCTCTGTAAATCTTCAGTAGTAACGGTAGCTGGATCAGTTTTACCGGCGTTTTGTAAATTATCCACCAGTTGATCTACATCTTTACCATAAGCTAAGATAGTAGCAGAGGCTCTGGATTTGCCTTTTAAGTGACCGACAAACTGTTGATGTGCGTCGCGTAATGAAATCATATAAACTATATTCTAATGTTATAGGTTATGAAAGTCAATAAGCAAATTGTAATAATTTTGTATGATTAAGAAGATTATTGTGGTTTTAATAGTTGTGGTAATTTTGATAGCAGCAAGGGGGTTAATTAAACAAACCATGGAGACTATCAGATCAGGGGAGAGGCTTTTTCAATCTGCAGAAGCAGTATATAAGCTTGAAATTAAAAACAAAGAGTTAAAAGCCCAACTGGCTGTTATTCAGTCTCCTGAATATATTGAAGCAGAAGTAAGAAATAAATTAGGGTTAGCCAAAAAAGGGGAGACCATAGTAGTGATTCCTGAAGAAAAGCTCAAAGCTGTGCTGGGTGCCAGCCAGTCAGCTGTGGTAAGGCTGCCAAACTGGTTAGGGTGGTTGAAAGTATTCTTCAAATAAACTACAATATGCGCGCGGGGAAGTGTAACGGCTGCACATCAGGCTCATAATCTGAAGGCAGTAGGTTCAATTCCTACCCCCGCAACTTAACACAAAATCCACTCTTTTTGGGTGGATTTTTGTTAATAAGGGGGCAAAATCTCCGCCTTTGGCGGGATACCCCGCTGCTTGCAGCGGGAAGGAGTTCATTAAAACCATCTTCTGATCTTGAAAGCCAGGATCATGCTGACAGCAATGATGGCCATGATTAGTGATAATAATGTTAATATACCTTCAGTTTCAGCTCCGGGTAAACCTACCACATTCATCCCATAGATCCCTGTCAACAGAGTCAGAGGCAGTAAAATAGCTGTAAACATAGTTAATACCTTTATAGTCTCGTTAGTTTTGGCGGTCAGCAGTGATTCATGGCTTCTGGCAATTCCATCCAGCAGTTCGCTGCTGCCTTCCAGCCGGTAAAGAATCTTTTTGATGTGATCAGACAAGCTGGAATAAGAGGCGATGTCAAATTCGCCAAATTCTTTATATTTATCACTCCTTAACTCTTTAAAAATATCCAAAGCAGGGGAGAGTATAGATTTAAACAACACCAAATTTCTTCTGGTGGCAGAAATTTCTTCTACTATCCTTAAGGGAGAATAGTTTTGCAAAAGATGCAGATTAATGTCATCAATGGATGCAGCTACTTCCTTCATAATGCCAAAGGTTGAATCAACCAGAGTATCAACTATTAAATAAAACAGATGAAATGGGCCGTTAACCAGGTATGTTTCCCTTACTTTCAGGCTGCTTTGGCAACTTTCAAAAATTTTATCTATTTCCGGTGTTTTTTCATCATGCAGTACCACTAAAAAGTCTTTGCCGATAAAAAAATTAATGTGGCCGGTGCGGAGCCTTTTCTCTTTAGCGTGAGCAAAGAGGAATTTAGGGATATTTAAAGGGCTGGTAATTATTCCAGTGATAGTTGAGGAAACACCGTTGTTGTTTGGTGCCTGTGTATTTGGTTCCGGTGGTTTGGTATGGTTACCGTTGCCGGTTTCATCGGATGATTCGACAAAAGGGAAGTCCAGCACAATCAGGATATAATCTTTAAAAGCCTCGATTTTAGGCACCTGCTGTCCGCTGACATAGTCATCAAGATGAATCTGACTAAAATTGTAAGTTTTGCGGAGGTATTTTATTTCAGTTTCTTTGAGATCATGTACGTCAATGAAAGAGAATTTATTAAGAGTGACAGTGTTAATATTCATTCAGGTGGTTGTAATTTAAGAGTAGAACAGCAGCGAGACGGCGTCAAGCAGATGATTTGTGCAGTCCGGTTTGGTAAAATATGGCTTATTAAGGCAGGGTAGCTCAGTCAGTTAGAGCGCGGCACTCATAACGCCGAGGTCGTGGGCGCGCACCCCACCCCTGCTACTTACCATTGTCATCCCGGACTTGATCCGGGATCCATAAATAATTATTGTTATATTATGCAAATTATTGTACTAGCTGGGGGAGAGGGGAAAAGGATGTGGCCTGTTGCCACTGATAAGTGTTTAATCCCTTTTTTAGGCAAACCTCTTATCTATCATAATCTGCTTAAAATAAGGGCTCACCTGGAAGGAGTCAAAGCCCACCTTCCAGGTGGACGGGAGCCTGAGTTTATAATTATTTCCAACCCTCACAGCAAAGATAAAATAACTGAAATTGCTCAAAGTTTAAACTTAAATTTCGAAATTACTGTTCAAAATGAGCCCAAAGGCATGGCTGATGCAATCCTTTCAGCCAAAGATTTAATAGGGGGTGAAATATTAGTTCTTAATGCTGAAGATATTTTGGACATAGAAGAAATAAAAACTGACGGCGATGTTGTTTTGACCGGACTGAAAGTTAATAAATATTTTCCAGGAGGATATCTTTTGACAGAAGGGGAAAGCGTCAACGGTATAGTTGAGAAGCCGGGTGAGGGGAATGAGCCTTCTGATATGGTGAAGCTGGTGGCAGATTACTTTAAAGACGGACAAAAGCTTGTTGAGTATCTGGAAAAGGCTTCTACAGATAATGATGATCAGTATGAAGTAGCTTTAGACCAGATGATTAAAGATGGCTTGGATGTTAAATTTTCCAAATACTCCGGAGTTTGGATTCCTTTAAAATACCCATGGCATATTTTAGACATTACAGCTTACTTTTTGTCCAGTATTGATGAAAAAGTTTACCCGGGCAAAATTATTATTGAAGAAGGGGCAAAAGTGTTTGATGGGGCTACTATCAAAGGGCCCTGTTATATTGGCAGAAATGTCATAGTGGGAACAAATTCTATGGTCAGGGAATCAGATTTAGAGGAAGGATGTGTAACTGGTTTTGGTTCTGATATCACCCGGTCTTATGTTGGGTCAAACTCATGGTTCCATACTAACTATGTGGGGGATTCTGTTTTGGAGGGGGATTTTGGCATGGGGAGTGGAGCAGTGTTGGCTAACTTAAGATTGGACGGGAAAGTAATCAGGGAAACAGAAAGAACAAAATTAGGTTTGATAGCAGGAAAGGGAGTAAGAATGGGGGTTAATTCTTCTACTATGCCGGGGGTTAAAATAGGGAGTAATTCTTTGGTAGGACCAGGGGTGGTTCTAAAAGAGGATTTAGGGGAAAATCAAAAAATTATTATCAAACATGAGTCTTATGAGATTAAAGAATATGAAGCTACTCCTACTAAATATGATCAATTTAGAGATAAACTCAAATAATTATTGACATTAACATACAATTCATATACAATATATGTATGCAAACACAAACATTCAACATCTCCTTACCAAAAGAACTGGTCAAAAAAGTAGATAAGCAGGCTAAAAAAGAATACAGGGACAGAAGTGAATTGATTCGTGAATCTTTAAGAATGTATCTGCAAAGAATGGAAAATTGGGAGAAAATATTTGCAGCAGGCAAAAAGGCAGGTGAAAAGGCAGGGATAAAAAGCGAAGAGGATGTAAACAGGATAGTTTATGAATACAGGCACGGCAGAAAATCCCGTTAAGGTAGTTTTAGATACTAATATTTTTATTTCAGCATTAGTTTATGGTGGTATCCCCGAAAAAGTTCTAAGAATGGTTTTAACCAAAGAGCTTCAAGTGGTTATTTCTCCGGTTTTACAGGCAGAATTAACTGATATTATTACTAAAAAATTCCCGCTGTCTTTATCCGATATGTATCTTCTTAAGGAAGAAATGGAAAAAAGTTTCATTATAGTAAACCCGCACATGGATTTATATGTTGTCAGGGATAGTGATGACAATAGGGTGCTGGAGGCAGCAGTTGAGGGTGATTGTGACTTTATTATTACAGGGGATCAGGATCTATTGGAGCTTAAAGAGTATAGAAAAATCAAAATTGTTACACCGGTACAATTCTTAGAAGCATCTAATTCCCGAAGCCATGCTTGATTTTTCCCTCAACCTATAGTAGAATTTATTATTGACAAACCATTTGGGGTATGATTATTTTAACTTATATCCCTCAGGGGATTTGTTTTTTAGCAATATGAATACAAAACTTAACATTATTTTTAAACCATGCCGACTCTTCGTTACTGAAGAGTGGTTTGAGTGAGAAAAACCCTAAAAGGGAATAATCTCTCTCAAGCCGCTTCTTAAAGAAGCGGTTTTTTAGTGGAAGAAAGGAAAAAATGTCAGAAATTAAAATAGGACCGATAGCAACTGAATGGTACAGGCCTTGTATAGAGGGTAGATCTTTTACGACTAATTTCCAATTAGGTCGGACAATCATAGCCCATTATGGTGAAAACGCAGTCGATCTTTCCAGAAAATTGGCTGCTGCAGGTTCAACTCTTTCCAGAAGAGACACAGAGCAAGTGGATAAATTTTTCTTAAGGGCCAGCAAGGAGATATACCGTCTGCCTTCAGATTTAACTCATCCCCGTAGTTTCTACAAGGAGTGTAAAGAATCTGCAATTGCTGCAGTTCAGTATTTTGGTCAACTGGTGCCAGAATTGGCAGAGGATTTTGAAATGAGGGGAGAAATTGCAAAAATTTCAGACCGCCCCAGCGATTTATTAAGATATCTTGCAAGTCCTGTTAGTGAAAATGAAGATCCGTTAAAAAAGGGTGCAATTTTTCCAACTTTAGCTTATGAAGCTCAAAGACATGCCATCCTTCATTATCAAATCGGAATTATAGAATCAAGAGCCTTGAATGCCGGACTATCCAATCTTTTGGCAGATGTACAGGATTTATTAAACGAGAGATTGTTTGCCGGGGTAACAGGAAAAGGAGATCCTATTCCTCTTGAGTCTTACCATGATGATCAAACAAACAGAGTGGTAGGTTTTCCTGATAGAAGTAGTGAAAGATTGTTAACAGCTCATCTCAAGAGACAGAGAATAACTGTTCGAAATGTTCCTGAAGTTGGTTATGTCCATAAAAAGGATAGGGAGAAAGAGTTAGGACCTACAATTGTAAAAACCTGGGTAAAGGCTTTAAGAAACGGAGGAGTAGTTCATATAGACGAGGCTCTTCAGGACTCTATAGGGATGAGGTTTGTGTTAATGGATGATGCTGTACCCCCGGAACAGTTTGCTGATCTTGTAATTTCGGTTATAAAGGCTGGCATAGAATCACGCTTGGATTCTAACCATCCCAGAGCCCTTCCGAGAATAGATAAAGTTGTGGATGATCCTGATACAAATACAGATCACGGGCAATCAACAGAAATTAATTTTAATGCACGAAAGAAAATATGGTTTGAAGGAATTTCAACTCCCATGGAACTAATCTTTTATGATCGGGCAACTTTTTTGAATTCAGAGATGGAAGTTGGAACACAAGATTCTAAAACAGGTCTTTTTATGGGGAGAGCTCACAAGTTATTCGAATTAAGAAGAGCGAGAGAAGTTATCAGGGTGCCCTTTCCAAAAGAGGTCTATCCTTTGGATGATTATGTGTTAAATAAAGCTTTTGTAAATCAATCGAAACAACTTGCTTTCAGTAGACTGAACATGCATAAAGCAGCGTAATAGAATTTGACTTTAGGGGCATTACTGTTAAAATAAGTTTGTATCAAATCCCTTGGGGATTTTTATATTACCTCGCAATTTTTATTCTCATCTGATATATTCTTCTTATGAAGAAAAGGGTGTTTTCCGGGATTCAGCCTTCAGGCAACTTACATATAGGTAATTACCTGGGAGCTTTGAAAAATTGGGTAGCTTCACAGGAGAATTTTGATAATATCTTTTGCATTGTGGATCTTCATGCTATCACTGTGCCACAAGACCCCAAAGTATTAAAACAAAAGATCAGGGAAGTGGCAGGAATTTATTTTGCCTCAGGTATTGATCCCAAACAGTCCATTGTTTTTGTCCAATCTGATGTATCTGCCCATGCAGAATTAGCCTGGATTTTAAATTGTTTTACCCCCTTGGGCTGGATGAGCAGAATGACTCAATTTAAGGAAAAATCAGGCGACCAAAGGGAGAGCGTTAGTGTTGGCCTTTATGATTATCCTGTGCTGATGGCTTCAGATATCCTGCTTTATGACACAGATGAGGTACCAGTGGGGGAGGATCAAAAACAACACGTTGAAATTACCCGTGATATTGCCCAAAGGTTTAACTCTATATATGGTGAAACTTTTAAGTTGCCAACTCCTGTGATACCCAAAACAGGTGCCAGAGTAATGGATTTGCTTGAGCCTGTTAAAAAGATGAGTAAAAGTGATGACAGGGAGGGCAGAACTCTGCCACTTCTCGCTTCAGTAGATCAGCTTCGTTCAGCCATCATGGGCGCTGCTACTGACTCTCAAAAAGAAATTGTTTTTGATATGGGTAGGCCTGGTATTTATAACCTGCTGGAAATTTATGAAGGAGTTACAAGTTTGAGCAGGGAAGAGATAGAAGCTCGATTTGCAGGTAAGGGTTATGGAGATTTTAAAAAAGAACTGGCAGATAGAGTAATAGAATTTTTGGAGCCCTTCCAGAAACGCTATCAGGATCTGACTTCTGATCCTGCACAACTTGAATCTCTGCTTACAGAAGGGGCAGAGAAAGCAGCAGAGATAGCTGAAAAGAAAATGGCAGAGGTGAAGAATAAGGTTGGTTTGGGGTAAAATCCTATTCCTTCATGATTTCATACAACCGCAAATCCATCCGTTTAAAAGATTATGATTATTCATCTAATGGTGCATATTTTGTAACAATCTGTACCCAGGATCGTGAGATGTTGTTCGGTTCTGTAGGGGTCGACCCACGTGTCGACCCTGTTAATCCATGCATGCAATTAAATGATGTTGGAAAAATGGTTGGCGATTGGTGGTTAAAAATTGCGGATAAATACCCTGGTATTGAATTAGATGTATACCAGATTATGCCCAACCATATTCATGGCATTGTCATTATTAACGGATGGACACATCATTCCATAGGGCGGACACATAGGTCCGCCCCTACAATTGGTACAATTATCCAATGGTTTAAAACCATGGCCACAAATGAATATATTAAAAATGTAAAACAATCGCATTGGCCACCATTTAATAAACGGGTTTGGCAACGGAATTATTTTGAACACATAATCAGAAATGATATTGAATTAAATAAAATCAGAGAATACATTGTAAATAATCCACAGACGTGGGACAGGGATAGGAATAATCCGAATGAATCTGGTAAAATAAATTCATGATCTCCTTTGATGATTTTATAAAAGTTGAATTAAAGGTAGGCACCATTTTAGAGGCTGAAGAAATAGAAGAATCAGAAAAGCTGATTAAATGTATGGTGGATTTAGGAGAAAGGGAACCCAGACAGATTCTGGCAGGAGTAAAACAATGGTACAAAGCAGAAGATTTAAAGGGTAAACAGGTGGTGGTGGCAGTAAATTTAGAACCCCGTATGATGATGGGTATGGAATCCCAAGGCATGATGCTGGCAGCAGATCCCGAAGAAGGTCCTGTATTTCTGACAGTCCCCGAAGATGTTCCCGCAGGCACAAAAATCCGCTAATTTACAAGTAGCAATTTGAAGCTGAATGTGCTAATATCCGCTGTATTATGCCAAACGGAAAAAGGAAAATTAACGTGGGTAAAAAGATTTTCCCTGTATTTAAAGGCTTAATTGTTTATGTTTTAATTGCTTTGGCTGCTTTGATTTTCTTCTATCAAATTTCCGGCGGACCTTCAACTTCCTCAAATGATGTGCCTATTTCCCAAATTATTCAGGATACCAAAGACGGAAAAATTCAAAAAATTACACTGGAGGGAGACAAAGTAACAGCAGAAGTTAAAGATTCAGATCAAAAACTGAGTTCCCGCAAAGAAGAAGGGGAGTCTATCTACAAGATTTTAGAATCCAGCGGAGTTGACCCTAAATCTGTGACTATTGAAGTTAAAGATTTGTCCCTGCAGCAGGCTTGGGTCGGGGTATTGTCTGCAGTTTTACCCATATTAATTTTGGTGGGATTGATGTTTTTACTGTTTAGAAATGCCAGAGAAGGAGCACAGGGAATCTTTTCTTTTGCTCAATCCAGAGCCCGTCTTTATTCCAAAGATCAGCCTCAAATTAAATTTACTGACGTAGCAGGCGCAGAAGAGGCAAAAAAAGAATTATCAGAAATAGTGGAATTTTTGAAAACCCCCGAAAAATTTAAAGCACTGGGCGCAAGAATCCCCAAAGGGGTTTTAATGGTGGGCCCTGCCGGAACAGGAAAATGTGTTACAGGCGATACGGTTATCTGGACTAATAAAGGTCTGATGGAGATACGCGAGGTGCCCCGTTATTTCTTTGTTGATCCAAAATCTCATGAAGTTTATGGAGCTCAGCTTTCAGGTTTAAATCCGGATGATGTGGTTTCCAGTAAAAATTTTGCTTCCCACTGGTTTAATTTAGGAGAACAGGAAACTATTAGGGTAAAACTGGCGCAAGGTTTCACTTTGGAAGGAACACCCGAACATCCGGTTGTGGTAATGGATAAGGACGGCAAACTTCGTTTCAGAAATCTCCAGCAGATCCAACAGGATGATTATGTTGCTATACAATTTGGCAGAAGAATGTTCGGTGATCTTAATCTTGTGGATCAGGATACGGCATACCTTTTAGGTCTTTTAACAGGGGACGGAAACTTAAGTCACGCATCAAGAGTGGGGTTAACCAGCATTGAGCCGGAAATAATTGAATTTTATAAGAAATATATAAAAACGCATTATCCAAAATGTGCAATTTCTACAAGTATTAACGGTCAATCTTTTCTTGTTTCCAACTGGGATCTTAAAAGACAACTATATCAGCTGGGTATGTCATATTTATTATCTTATGATAAGGTAATACCTCCAACGGTCCTGCAAGCGCCTGAAGCCATACAAGTTTCCTTTCTGCAGGGACTTTTTGACACAGATGCCTGTATTGGTACAAACCAGGCAGAATTCGAATATACCACTGTTTCTGAAAAGATGGCAAGACAGGTACAAATGATGTTGTTAAATCTTGGGACAGTAGCCAGTCTGAACATAAAAGGAAGGCCGGAAAATGGATATTACCGGTCAGTGTACAGATTAACTATGACAGGTTCATCTTTAGTCAATTTTAGTAAAGTAGTAGGTTTCCGTCTTAGCAGGAAACAAAAATTGCTTAAGGCTCATACAGCAAGGATGGAGAGGGTCAATACTAATATTGATATAGTTCCGGGGATAGCGCATTTGGTGTATGAATCCTGGAGAAAAATATCTGAAAATAAACTCAGTAATGAAAAGTTATCAAAAATTATAGATAAAGTACGCAGAAGAGGGCGCGTTTCCAGGCAAACGTTAAGTGAATATGTGAGTTTTGCCAATACTCTGGATTTGAATATTCCTCATCTGGAATATTTCCGTAATATTCTTGAGGCGGGATTATTTTTCTCTAAAGTTACGGAAAAAACATCCGGTGTGGATCAGGTTTACGACTTCACTGTCCCGCAAACACATAGTTTTTTAGGAAACGGATTTGTAAACCATAACACGTTACTTTCGCGCGCTATAGCAGGAGAAGCCGGTGTACCATTTTTCTCCATTGCCGGTTCTGAATTTATGGAAATGTTAGTAGGCGTTGGTGCAGCCAGGGTTAGAGATATGTTTGCCCAGGCAAAAAAAGCTGCTCCGGCTATTATCTTTGTAGATGAGGTGGAATCAATCGGCAGGCAGCGGGGAATGGGGATGACCGGCGGGCACGACGAAAGAGAGCAAACGCTAAATCAAATTTTGGTGGAAATGGACGGTTTTACTCCCAATGATCATGTTATAGTGCTTGCAGCCACCAACAGACCGGATTTACTGGATGCAGCCTTAATCCGTCCGGGCAGATTTGACAGGAGGGTAGTTTTGGGTATGCCGGATCTTAATGAAAGAAGGGCCATTATTGAACTGCATATGAAGGGTAAGCCTTTTACTAAAGAAGTGTCTACGGAGAAATTGGCCAGAAGAACGGTTGGTTTTTCAGGGGCAGATTTGGCCAATATGTTAAATGAGGCAGCAATTTTAGCCGCCCGCGAAGGCAAAACAGCCATAGACAATAAAGACCTGGAAGAGGCAGCTACCAAAGAAAAATTAGGGCCTCAAAGGAAAAGAATGCAGTCTGAAAGGGATAGAAAACTGGCAGCTTATCACGAAGCAGGTCACGCAGTTGTCGGCCACTTCTTGCCCAATGTAGATCCTGTGCACAGGATTTCCATTGTTTCCCGCGGCATGTCAGGCGGCCATACCCTTTTCCCTCCTACAGAAGACCGCTCTAATGAAAGCAAATCAAGGCTGATGGAGCAAATCACTGCGGCTTTGGGCGGTCAGGCAGCAGAGTTTTTTGTATTTAAAGATATTTCCACAGGAGCTGCTTCTGATATTGAAGCTGCAACGGGTATTGCCCGGGCTATGGTAACAGAATACGGCATGTCTTCTCTGGGGCCTTTAAGCGTTCACTCAAGGCCCATGTTTGGTATTTGGAGGGGAGCAGGAGAGGGAACAGAATTATCACCCAAAATGCATGATGCGGTCGATAGTGAAATCAAAAAAATTATAGATACCTGTTTTAAAGATGCCCAGGATATTTTAAGGAAACAAAAATTAAAGCTTGATAAAGTAGCCAAAGCCTTGTTGGAAAAAGAGACTTTGGAATCAGATGAATTTGAGGACATCGTTGGTAAGAAAAAAATTAACTCCCTATAGTTACTTTACACACGAAAATTTGATATAATTCCTCACTATGCTTGAGTATGATAAAGCTTTTTCTATTGGGAATACTGTTACATTCTTAGCAATTCCAGCTGATGCTGTGCCACTGAGTGAAATGGTAGAAGCTTTGACTGCAGAAAAGAACTTTGTTAGAAGTAAAATAAAGGTTGTTGAAGATCGGTTTAAACCTGAAATTATTCCTTTAGACGAAGTGCCTGAAACCGAGATTGAACAGGTAATAGCAAGATCAAGCGGTTCGAATTACTACTATTACTTAAATAGGGATCCAGCTGAAGCAGTAATAGGACTTTCCCTTCGGGAAGTTGTCCAAGATGCTGTAGAGAGCCTACCCTTCAAACAAAAAAGAACCTTAGAAGTACTGTTTGGATTGGAAGACGGAAGAAGGCGTACCGTAAAAGAAGTGGGGGTTATGTTTAGGAAAACACCAGCAACTATAAGAGCATGCAAAAGAGCAGCTTTTGCAACATTAAGAGAGAATAAGACTCTCAAAGAATTCTACGGAGAAGACAGTAGCGCGTATCAGAAGGAAGCTAAGGTTTAATTTTGTGGGAGACAGCAGAGTAATTTGGATTATTGCGAGCTTTCAAACCAAATTTTGGTAAAACTTTAGAAGCGTTCAAGATCTCAATTCCTAAAAGCTCTCCTTTTCTACCAAGTTCTACCCCAATCCCTGGCGCAATCTCTTTATACTCTTCTTCAGGGCCGCTTTTGATATTGAGCCAGAGAACATCTGTTTTTTTATCGTAATATATTTTTTTGTTAGTCTTCTTCATTTTTTGCCCATCTTTCTCTTTGAACTTTATTTGTAATTTCCTGTTTACTAATAGGGTGAATTGTAATTACCTGAATTTCGTTTTCTATTATATCATAGGATACAGCCATTGGCCGTAATTTTTTATTATATTTTAACCCTCGAATGGCAATTAAATGTTTAGTTAAATTATCAAAATATTTTGATTCTGGTTTTGTGATTACTTTTTCGGGATAATCTTGAGGAATCTGTCTTTGCTTAAGACGAATTTTTAAGTGTGGTTGTAAAGTTATCTTCATTCAAATTGATTCTAGCATGATAGAATAGGGAAATGAAGAAATTTTTTGTTTTTATTTCTACTTTCTACATTCTACTTTCTACATTCTACTTTACCCCCGCTTTTGCTCAAACCTCAGTCATTGGTCAGTCCCGTATTAACCCTTCATCGCCTTTTTATTTTTTAAAAGCTGTCCGTGAGACAGTAGAGTTAAAATTTGCCGATACCAGTCAGGAAAGGGGAGTGTTGCAGTTGGAGTTTGCCGGACGAAGGATGAGAGAAGTAAACAGCCTTGTATCCACAAACCGCCAAGATCTGATTGAACCGGCTCTGATTCGTTATTTCGGTCATTTGGAGAAAGTTAAGGGGTTGGTAAATTTAAAAGACAAAGCTATTGCCAAACAGATAATTGATGAAGTGAGTATGCATATGAGCGTGATGGAAAACATTTATCCTCAAGTGTCAAACCCCAGGGCCCGTATGTCCATTAAGTCAACTGTTTTCAGGCTGACCCGCTGGGATCAGGAATTGGCAGAAAGGTTAATACTGCTGAACTCTCCTTTTGTTGATCAGGTTAGGATAAGTAAATTGTCAGGCTGCAATTTTTTGTCCAGAGAGGCTTCATCTTCTGCTTTGAACGCGGTAGAAAAAGGGGTACTTTCTGACCGGGCTAATGAGTGTTTTGGCAGCAATTAAATTAGCATAGATTTTCTCATAATTTTTAACTGTATTTTCTGATTTATGGGGTCTGACAATCTTCAGACTGTTTTGCGACATCTTTTTTTGAAGTACAGGGTCTTTCAAAATTTCGACAATATATTCTGCTAGTTGTTTTACATCTTCAGCTTTAAACAGATAGCCATTTTGACCGTGATGTACCAATTCAGGCAGAGCTACTGCATCAGCTGCTACTACCGGCAGGCCTGATGCCATGGCTTCCAAAGTTACGATACTTTGCAGTTCTGCAGTAGAGGCAATTACAAAAACACTAGCAGATTGGTAAAGAGAAGGGAGATTCTCTTCAGGTATAAGGCCTGTGAAAGTAGTGTTTTTGTCTACTCCCAGCTGTCTTGTCAGCTCTTCCAAATTTTCTTTTTCCTTACCCTGACCGGTAATAATGAGTTTAGCATCAACGGAATCTAAAACTTTGGCAAAAGCTTTGATAATTACATCGATATTTTTTTCTTTATCCAATCTGCCTACATACAAAACAGTAGCTTTGGAATTCCCCTTTTTTTTGGGAGTAAATCTGGTTAAGTTTACACCACAGGATATGGCAATAACAGGAGTTTTCAATCCTAATTTTTTTATTAGCTTTACAGCAGTAACAGTAGGCGTGGTAACTAAATCGAGTTTATTGAAAATGCTTATAAATTGTTTCCAGGCCAATTTTGATAAAGGTTGTCTGACAAAGGCAGGAGGATGAAGGTAATGAATAAGGTTCTCAGGCAAGAAGAGATTTGTGCCGATAATTGGTATGTCTTCTCTTTTGCCGGTATCTACCACCTGACTGCCGATGAAAAAGTGATCCTGAATATGGATTATTTGAGGAGATACTTTTTTAATTATTTTTTCAATATTTAAAGAATCAACAAAAGGAATTCTGGTTCTGGCAGGATGAATAACAGGGGGGATCATAACAGAGCGGATTCCGTAAATAATTATCCCTTTATATTTTGTGACAGTATTAGCAAACTTTTGCGCAGGCGCGATAACTGTGACAATATGACCATTTCCAATCAATCCTTTTGCCAGCTCTAAAGTAAAATTGGCTGCGCCATTGATATTGGGGTAAAAATTATCAGTGGCAAATAGTATTTTCATCGTGAAAAACTATTATATTTGGTAAAATGAATGAATGGGTAAGAATAACGCAAAAAAAATGATAGACTTGGCTGTTGTTATCCCTACTTTGAATGAAGAACATTTTATCGGCAGATTGCTGGATTCAATTACCAGGCAAACTGTTGCTCCTAAAGAAATAGTTGTGGTTGATGCACAGTCACAGGATAAAACAATAGAGGAGATTAAAAAAAGACAATTAGTCTTAAAAAGTCTAAAATTTTTCCAAATTCCGCGTAAAACGATCTCAGTTCAGCGTAACTTAGGCGCAGGCAAAACTTCAGCAAGTCATATGCTCTTTTTAGATGCTGATATGGAGCTTCGGGGTGCAGATGTGCTGGAAAAATACTTTAATGAAGTATTGATCAGAAAGCCTGATATAGCAGTAGCCAAAACTCCTCCTGATTCAAATTTCTGGAAGGATAAAATCTACTTTATGGTAGAGGATTTACTGATTCGGTTATTAAGGCATATTTGGCCTGTTATTACCGCCAGAAATTTGTATATCAGGCGTGATGTGTTTGAGAAAGTGGGCGGATTTGATGAGACGGTGGCAGTAGGGGAAGATCAGGAGCTTGCGCACCGCGTTATAAAGAGGGGCGGCAGGCTGATGTTTTTAAAAAGCGTACAACTGCATACCTCTGTCAGACGGGTGGCTCAGGAAGGAAGAACAAAATATTCTGCCAGAATGGTTTTATTTGGATTAAGTATACTGCTTCTGGGTCGTAAAAGAAGTAAAGTCAGGTACGAATTTGGTAATTTCAAAAAATCTGCCGGCCCTTCAGACTAAAAACTTGTGTAATGAAGGCATATTTCCCAAATTGTCACCTGTAATGCTTTTTATTTTAGATAAAATATCCCTCTTTCTTTTATTTCTGTCATGGTGTGAAGCGTAAAAGGAAGGAGACCAATAGCGGTTTGTTGGCAAAACCACTCTTCGGCCAGGGATCAGGTATATTTTTTGGGGATTTTTTAAAAGTCTGATCATTTGCAGAGTAAAAAGGGTTTCAAAAATGCCAATTTTGCCAAGATTTACCCAGTCCATTAATTTGTATCTTTTAATCAAAGCAGTCAACTTTAAAGGAAAGGCTTTTTTGGCAAGTTCCGGGGTGATGATAAAAAACTCTGTGCCTAAAGCAACGCCCATCCACAGCGAAGTGGCAAGTTGCGCTCTCTTTTTGTAACAAGAAAGAATAACCTTTTTTAATTTCTTAGGGTCAAAAAACCAAACATCTGCAGAGGTAGCAATGATAAAGTCGTATTTCTTGCCAGAGTTAAGCACATGTTTCATGCCCTGAGATAACATATGGTTAACACCTAAAAAGTGAGACATTTTTTTATTACGGTGCAGACTGTCTTCTTTGTATTTTTGGGGGTACCAGTCTTTTTGGCCGTTATACTCATGATAAATATCCAAAGAGCCGAAGTTAGGTTGCCAAAACTCGCGGATAATATCCATTTGGGCTTTTGCTTCATCAATCCTGTTATGAGTAATAATAAGTGAGGCGATTCTAAGCTTTTTAGCCTGCATTAATCTATTTTATCATGCAGCAAAATTAGGTAATATTAATTTGATGATAAAACTGCCCAAAATCCTAAAATATTTCCTCACCTTTTTTGTAGCAATCTTTATTGTTAATTTAAGTTTAGAAAATTATTACTCAAAAAATCAACCCGAGTGGGGAGTAACTTTTTCTTCAAGGTACGCAAAATATCTTAAATTAGACTGGCAGGAAACTTTTAAGAGAATGTTAGAAGAAACAGGAGTAAAGAGATTGCGCTTGCCTCTTTACTGGGAGGATATAGAAAAAGAAGAAAGTAATTTTAGTTTTACTGATGCTGATTTTATGCTTTCTTTAGCAGAAGCAAAGGGAATAAAGGTGATTGCGGTTTTAGGGATAAAGCAACCCCGTTGGCCCGAGTGTCACATGCCTGCATGGGTAAAAAAACTGACCGTGGACCAGCGTCAGGAAAAAGCTTTAAAGTTTATAAAAGAAGTTGTTCAAAGATACAAAAATAATCCGGCTATCGCCGGATGGCAGGTGGAAAATGAACCACTGCTTCCCTTTGGAGAAAATTGCGATAAAGCAGACAGAAACTTCCTTAAAAAAGAAGTTGAATTGGTAAGAGGGCTAAGTGATAAAAAAATTATAATGACAGACTCAGGAGAATTGGGTACTTGGATTGCATCAATGAGTCTTTCGGACATTTTCGGGACTACTGTTTACAGACGGGTGTACGACAAGTGGTTTGGCTATGTCAGTTACCCCATACCTGCATATTTTTATACTATTAAATCAGCATTCATCAGGCAGTTTTTTGCGCCTGAAAATGAAAAAACCATTATAGTAGAACTGCAGGCAGAACCGTGGCTGGCAGGAGGTAAGTTTGTATCAACAGAGGAGCAGAGCAGACTTTTTTCCCTGAAAGATTTTAAAACCTATATCAGGTATGCCCAAAAAACAGGATTTGATGAGACTTACCTTTGGGGAGCAGAGTGGTGGTATTTCATGGCCCAAAATGGCCACCCGGAGTATCTAAACTTTGCTAAGACATTATTTTAAATTTGCTGGCTCGTCATGGCAAAAAGCACCGTTCGACCAGTAGATGCTGTAACATTTAAGTATTCTCTGGTCTCACTATGGGAAGATTTTTTGACGGGCACCTGCACAAAAAATCTTCTAATTGCTTTTATGCTCATGACTTCGCCAGCATTTGCCTAATTATTAATTTTATATGGTAAATATATGCTAAAATTCAAGCATGAAATCCCAAAAGCTTGTTTTAGTAGATGGTAATGCCTTGTTTCACAGGGCCTACCATGCTGTGCCTCCTTTTACTACCTCAAAAGGGGAACTGGTAAATGCAGTTTATGGCTTTTGCTCCATGATTTTGAAAGTTATTTCCGAACTTCGTCCCCAATATCTGGCTATAGCCTGGGACAAAAAAGGGCCTACCTTCAGACATCAGGCTTATACTCAATATAAAGCCACCAGAACTGCTCCTGACGACGGGTTGTCTGCCCAATATAAAAGGGTTTATGAGGTCACCAAAGCTTTAAATATCCCTGAATTTGCCTTAGAAGGTTATGAAGCCGATGATTTAATTGGAACTTTGACAAAACAGGCTCAAAAGTCAGGAGATTTGGAGGTAATTATTGTCACAGGAGACAGGGATGCAATGCAGCTGATTGATGAAAAAGTCAAAGTATTTATGCCCAAGAAAACTTTAACTGACGTTGGGTTGTATGGGATCGAGGAATTTGTAGCCAGATACGGGTTTATGCCCAAACAATTAATAGATTATAAAGGTTTGGCAGGGGATGCTTCAGATAATATCCCCGGAGTACAGGGAATAGGAGAGGTGACTGCTACAAAGTTAATTCATAAATTCGGGACTATAGAGGAA
>JACOXH010000006.1 GCA_016176415.1 Candidatus Daviesbacteria bacterium | reverse complement strand
GCGCGCCCCCAGTACTGTTGAGATTCTGATGCTTCTGCCTAAAATATCAGATAAAATTGACTCCAAAAGATCCCTGTTTTTAGGAGCTTCCAAAATTCTTTGATGAAAAGAATATGGTACCTCCATAATCACAGTATCTTTGCTGCATTCTGTTACACTAATGGATCGAAGTAACGCCTCCAGAGAAAAATTAAAAGGCTTTATGGTTTCCAGCACAAATGTCCACTTTTCTTTTATTTTAGCAATGTCATCATTAGAAATTGGGTGTTGGAAATTGGAAATTGGATCTTGAGGTTGGATGTTGGAGATTTGACCTTCGTCGTAAGGCAAGCTCTGCTTATCTAACTTCTCGCTTCTAACATCTAACTTCTTTTGTGCAGATTCCGCTCCGCATATCTCTACCACTGCTAACTCCAGCGGTAATGAGGGAATTGACGCAAATTTCATCTTTTCCAAACTTTTTTGTAAAATATCAAGACTTTTAACTAAACCGCGATTCTCCCACTGATCCGCCAACTTTATCAGTTCTGCGTATTTATCTTCTGTAAAATTCTTTTTTACCAGCTGTTCACCTAAACCATTATTTATAAATACTATATTTCTTAAAACATCCATCAAATAAAGCAATACTTCCTTTATATCAGCTCCATTTTCAGTTGCTTGAGAAACTTTTAACAAACCTTCTGAAGTTTTTTTATCTTTTAAATCTCTTGTCAGTTCCAAAATATTTTCAAACTCAAAAGATTTTAAACTCTCTTTGATAATTTCAGTGGTAATTTTTGCGCCCATTGATGCCAACTGATCCAAAAGCTTAACCCCGTCCCTAAAAGAACCATCTGCTTTTTTTGCCAGGCTTTTTAAAGCTTCTTTGTCTATGTCAATTTTTTCTTCTTTGACAATATGTTCAAACGCTTTTAAAAGTTCATCTGTTGTAGCAGGTTTAAAATCCAACTTTTGCACTCTGGATAAAATTGTTTGAGGTAATTTGGAAGCATCTGTTGTGGCCAGAATAAATAAAGCATGCTTGGGAGGCTCTTCCAAAGTTTTAAGCAAAGCATTAAAAGCTTCTGTAGTTAACATATGCACCTCATCAATAATGTAGACTTTTTTCTTAGCAGAAGTTGGAGCAAGTTTGATTTTGTCTCTTAAAGATCTTATATCTTCAATCCCTCTGTTTGAAGCAGCATCAATTTCAATTAAATCCATATTGGACCCATCGGTAATGGAAAGACAAGTAGTACATTTATTACAGGGTAAGCGACTAGTCGCTAGAGTGGAGAGACTAGGCAAAACAGTCTTTTCTTGACTCTTGTCTCTTGACTCTTGTCTCTCACAATTAACCATTTTTGCCAAGATTCTGGCTGTTGAAGTTTTACCGCTACCGCGCGGCCCTGAAAAAAGGTAAGCGTGTGAAAGTTTATTATTTTCAAAAGAAGAAAGTAAGATCTTCTTAACAGCTTCCTGCCCGATCAGAGCGTCCAATGCCTGCGGGCGGTACTTCAAATAAAAAGCTGTGTTACTCATGAGGTATGGTGAATTCCCAAAAGGTGATTAAGTCCATGTTCTACCATATACCTGATTTCTTCATCAACTGATAACCCCTCCAGCGAAGCATCCTCCAAAACCTGGGGATAAGAAATGACAATATCACCCAATCTCAACCACTTATCAGGTGCTGCCACAAAACCAATTCTGGGAATATGTTGTAAGCTGGCAGGACTGGAATCTTCCAGGGCAAAAGACAACACATTAGTAGTAGAGTCAAGACCGCGGTATTTTCTATTCAGTTCATGCATTTTCCTGTCTCCCACGATATTAACCCCTAACTCAATACGGCCTGAAATACGCAGCTTTTGCAGTATTTGGATAACCACAGCCTGAATAGAGGCCTTATTAACATTATATCTGGGATCTGAATTGATGATGATGTTAAACATAGATTTGTCATTCTGAGGCGTAGCCGAAGAATCTCTAGATTCCAACCGAGATCCTTCGCTAATCACTCAGGATGACAACAAAAGTTAAGAAATTATACTTTCGTTGTCAATTTTTCTTTAACCAAACTACTTACAGTACCACCATCTGCCCGACCTTTAACTTTCCCCATCACCGCTCCTATCACTTTCCCCATATCTGCCACCGAAGTTGCGCCAGTTTCAGTTATAACCTCTGACACTATTTTAGTCAACTCCTCTGTTGTCATTTGCTCCGGTAAATATCCTTCCAATACCTTTGCCTCAGATTCCTCTTTTTGCGCTGACTCTTCCCTGCCGCCTGTCCTAAAACCAGCAGCTGCTTCTTTTCTTTTTTTTAGTTCTTTGGAAATTATGGAAACGATATCATCATCAGCCAAAAGCTGACCTTTGGCAATTTCGGCATTTTTAATCTCTGAAATGAGCAATCTTAAAGTTGACACTTTAACCTCATCACGGGCCAGCTGTGCGCCTTTTAAGTCATTTTGGATCTGATCAAGTAGCATTTTGGTTAACGGTCATACCTTCTGGAACGCATTATTTTGCGGCGTTTCTCTGCCAAGTATTCCTGACGCTTTTGTGAAGGTTTTTTGTATACTGATCTGTCTCTGATTTCCTGTACAAGACCTTCTAAAACTACTCTTTTTTGAAATTTTCTGATTACTGAATCCGTGCTGTCACCCGGGCCTGCTTTAACAATAATAGACATAAAATTTTAAAAAACACCTCCTTTAAAAAAATTAAATCATCTTTTTCCATTGTCCACCCAAAAGGTGAAAATGTAAATGCGGCACATGCTGAGCTTTCCCTGCATTTACCGCCACTCTATAAAGACCGTTTTCCAAATTATTTTCAGCAGCCAGTTTACTAGCAACCTGAAAAATTTCAGCCAGAAGTAAACCGTGAGACTCATTTAAGTCTTTTATCCCTCCGATATGCTTTTTGGGCACAATCAGAAGGTGTATATCAGCTGATGGATTAATATCAGGAAAAACAACTACTGTATCAGACTCATATTTTAAGTCTGCAGGCATTTCCTTCCTAATAATTTTGCAAAAAATGCAATTTTCCATGGAAAACCGACGTGTAGATTATACTCTTTTAATTAGGAGGTAGCAACCATCTTTTTCAAAAGATCTAAAGTTCTCGTTTGTCTTAAGGCATGTCTTAAGTGTAGTCTGGGTTCCTGAGCTTCAAATTGAGCTTTGATTTTAGCATCCTGAATTTTATCAACTTCTGCCTGGAGCTCTTGATCTGAAATGGTTACATTTTCCTGTCTGGCTACCTCTGCCAAGCCTAATTCCATTCTGACATTTTTTTCAGCTTGAGCTCGCCACTCATTTTTGATTTGTTCCAAAGTCTTCCCCTGACTCTTTAAGTAATCTTCCAGTAAAAGCCCCATATCTGCCACTCTTCTTTGTAAAGACACCAGCATTCTGTTCAGTTCGTCCTGAATTAAAATTTCAGGCAGTTCTACTGTGGTAATTTTTTCCACTTCCTGCAGTATTGCCTCTTCATAATCCAACTCATTGTTATAAGAAACATTGGCTTCAAGATCTTTTTTAACTTTTCCTTTAAGATCTGTCATGGATAAGGCCCCCATTGCTCTGGCAAATTCATCATTTGGTCCTGCAGGTTGATTGTTTACAGCCGGAGCTTGTCCACCCTGAAAACTAATTGAACCAGCTTGACCTGAAACAGGAGCGTTACCGGCTTGCGGTTGGGCCACAGGATTTCTTGAAGACCATCTTTTATACAAATCATCAATCACTTTTTGAATCTCTTCATCAGTTACAGGTTTTAGAGCAGGTTTTGCCACTTTTATAGTTTTGTAGTTACCCACAGTCACTGCAGGTCTGTTGGTAATAGTTGCTTTAAATTGAACCTGTTGACCTTTAGTAAAAGAAATTAAATCATATTTTGGGTAGTCAATAGGAACTATGTCTGTGCCTTTTAATGCCTCAATCAAAAAGTTAGGCATAGCAGTTTTTAAGGCTTCATCCTGAAGCTTGGATCCCAGCTGTTGTTCCACCATAGGCAGTGGGGCTGCACCTTTCCTAAAACCTGCAACTTCTACATCAGCTGCCAGCTTTTGTAAGGTTTGATCCCAGGTGGCCTGAAGGTCTGTCCAAGGCACTGTTACTGTAACTTCTACTATAGATTTTGGCTGTTTGACAATATTTTTCGTGATCATATAATCATGCTACTTTATCAGAATTTGACCTTAAAATCAATCAACTCTTTCACCCTAGGGGTGAAATTAGGTTTGCACCCCAGGATTTTCCCTTTATTTAACGACCTCCAGCAACTGTTCAAGAGTAACAAATTTTGTTTCTTTTTCGGAGCGTTTTTTGATCTCTAATTTATCACGCGTTTTTCTGGAAACAACAACTCTATAAGGAATTCCCAAAAGGTCTGCGTCTGCAAACTTTGCTCCGGCTGAAACCCCAATCCTGTCATCAAAAAGCACCTCTACCCTTTCAGCCAAAAGTAATTTGTATATCTTTTCTCCTTCACCATCCAATCCAACTATATGAACTTGATACGGAGCTACAGTCACCGGCCATACAATTCCTTTTTCATCATGAAACACCTCTACAACTGCTCCCATTACTCTGGAAATCCCCAGACCATAACAGCCTGCAGAAACAATTTTCTTTTCCCCTTTTTCATCTGTAAAACTTAAATTAAAAACTTCTGCATAAGCCCTTTTAAGAGGGAAAATATTACCCACTTCTATTGCTTTTTCCTCTTTTAACTCACTCCCGCAATCAGGACATTTTGCGCCTTCAATAATTTCTTTATTAAAAGCAGTGCCTTCTTTGCTGCAGATAAAAACTGTATCTTCCCCTGAAGGGGTAAGAGTTTGAAACTCTTCTGACAGATCTGAAAAAGTACCGCCACTGGCTTTGGTTTTAACAGCCGGAATGCCTATTCTTTTAAAGATTTTAAAATAAGCATCCCTCACTTTTTCGTAATATTCATTTCTATCTTCATCGCTGGTATGAAAACTGTATAAGTCTTTCATTAAAAATTCTCTGCCACGCAGTAGCCCTGCTTTTGCTCTTGGTTCATTCCTAAACTTTACTTGTATTTGATAAAGATATAAGGGCAAATCTTTATAAGATTTTATATATTCAGCAAGAAGCGGATAAATAATTTCTTCATGGGTTGGGCCTAAAACAGTTTTTCCTTTATCTGTTTCAGCAGCACCTTCAACTTTAAATAAAGCATCAAAAGTTTTGAGTCTGCCTGTTTTTGCCCAGTTTGAAGCAGGGTGCAGCGCCGGCATCAGCATCTCCTGACCACCTATCGCATTCATCTCATCCCTCACAATGTCTGAAATCTTGTCCAACACTTTCCAACCTAAAGGCAAATATGTATAAACACCTGCCATTTCCTGATGTATAAAGCCTGCGCGCGCAAGCAGCTCATGATTTACAGATTCTGCCCCGCTCGGTATTTGTTTTAAAGTTTTAGGAAACAATTTTGAATATAGCATTAAAAAACACCTCCTCATTAATCATACTTTTTACGAAGTTGCGTGTAAAGAAAACAGTTATGGCAGGAGTTTGCGGATATCAGAATAAGTTACCAAAAGAGCTAAAGCTATTAAGATAGCAAAGCCAACTTGGTGCACTGTTCTTTCGATATCTTCCTTTACTTTCTTACGCGTTACAGCTTCTATCAGCAAAAATAGCAACCTTCCTCCATCCAAAGCTGGTATTGGCAGCACATTAAATATAGCCAAAGTTAAAGATATTACTCCTACAAACCAAAGGTAAGGGAAAATTGCCGCCCATCCTGCAGATAAAATGCTTCCCGTCACAGCTGCCAATCCCACAGGCCCGCTGACAGCTTTTGAAGCCTGTCCGAAGTCTCCTGTAATAAGCTGACTAACAACTTTCCCCAGACCAATAAATGTAATTCTGGTCAGATCCCATGAATATGTAATACCTGAAAATAATTTTTCAGGCACGCTTTTGTACTCACGAAAAGGAATGGGGCTAAATACTACTCCGATCAGCACATCACCTTTTTCTGTCTTTTTTGGAGTTAAGGTTACTTTTCTTAAATTATTCCCGTCACTGTCAGTTAAAGTTAAAGTGGTAGGAGTTTGATCTTTTGACTTGATCAAGTTTCTTGCTGACTCAATATCTTTAACCTCTTTTTCATCTACAGCTGCTAATTTTTCTCCTACTTCAACACCTGCCTGCTGAGCAGGGAAGTCTTTCTCCAGTTGTGCTATATAAACTGCAGGCTCCATTACAGGATAAATAATTTTAAATCCCTGCCCTGCAATAACTATGTAAAACAAAACCCATGCCAAAAATAAATTCATTGCTACCCCTGCTACCACTACTGCAATTCTTTGGCCCACACTTTTTGCCCTAAAATCCCGCTCACTGGTTCCTTTTTTACCTACCGGACTTTCTTCATCTTCACCCAAAAGCCTCACAAATCCCCCTAGAAGCAACCAGTTTAGAGAATAAATTGTTTCCCCTATTTTTTTGCCAATTGCTCTGGGAGGAATCCCAAAACCAAACTCCAAAACTTTTATCCCAAATCTTTTGGCCATCAAAAAATGCCCAAATTCATGGATTAGAACTAAAACTAATAGCGTGATGATAAAAATAATTATGGATAAAAACATTAAATTTGAGTTAATTCTTCCTCTTTAGCTTTACCTAATTGTTCAATTTCTAAAATCTTTTTATCTATTAACTCTTGCAAAATCTTTTCTCTTCTGAAAAATTCATCTTCTCCAAGTTGGCCTGCTTCCTGCTCTTTCTTCCATTCATTTCTAAAATCCTGCCTTATTTGCCTGATAGAAACACTTGCTTCTTCTATTTTTTGATGTAAAAGTTTAATAAATTCTTCCCTTCTTTCCTGAGTTAAAGGCGGGATTGCCAACCTGATCAAAGTTCCTTCATTTGAAGGATTTAACCCAATATTTGCTTCCTGAATTCCTTTGATTACATTTTGCAAAATAGAGGCATCCCAAACAGTAACTGTTAAAAGCGAGGGTTGGGGAGCTGAAATATTTCCCACTTCATTCAGTTTCATTTTTCCTCCATATGCTTCAACGGGGATATTTTCAATTAAAGCAGGGTTTGCTCTGCCAGCACGGATACCGGCAATTTCCATCTTAAAATGGTGCAAGGCTGCATCAATTTTGGCGTTTGGGTCAGTTAAAACAGGATCCATTATTCTCCTAATGCAATTCTTTCAAATCTTCCAACTAAAATATTTTCTCCCAACTTTCCTACTGTTCCCTTAATAAGTTGATCTACTGTTTGAGAATTGTCCCTAATGTACTCCTGCGATAAAAGCTCTTCTACTGAAGAAGGATTCATGGAAGCAATTTGTAAAGATAACTCGTGAGCCAAATTTTTAAAATCATCTGTCCTTGCCACAAAATCTGTCTCACAAAGAAGTTCTACCAATACTCCTACTTTACCTGCGTGAGAATAAACATCTACGATACCTGATTTTACTTCCCTGCCTCCTTTGGAAAAAGCTTTATCCAGCCCTTTTTTCTTAAGCCAATCTTTTGCTTTATTGATGTCGCCCTTCGACAAGCTCAGGGCCTCCTTACAGTCGGCAATCCCTGCTCCGGTTTCTTCCCGTAACTTTTTTAGGTCTTCTATGTTCATTTAGACTACGCGTTCAGAATCTTTTACTGCTTTTTTCTCTAACCTCTCTTCTGCTGCTACTACTTCTACTTTTAACTTTTCAGACAGTTCATCTGCTGTTTTTTTATCTTCTTCTGCTTTCTTAGCAGCTTTTTCAGCTGCTTCGCCTGCTTCTTTTTTTCCTTCCTCATAAGCAGAAGCTATTGCTTCAACTAATATCTTAATCGACTTTATAGCATCATCATTACCCGGAACAGGATAATCAATTTCAGTAGGATCACAATTTGAATCAGCAATTGCAGCCACTTTGATCCCCAAACGGTTTGCTTCCCTGATCGCAATATTATCTGAAACTGCATCCACTACAAAAATGGCATCAGGCAAAGAAGCCATAGTCATTACTCCTGCAAAGTCTCTTTGTAATTTACCCATCTTTCTTTCAAGTAAAAGCTGTTCTTTTTTAGTATATTTGGAAAGTTGTCCTTTTTCTTTTTGATCCAAATATTCTTTTAGCTTTTTGATATTTTTTTGAATTTCTGAAAAATTGGTCAAGAATCCACCCATCCATCTTTCTATCAAATACGGGGCTTCCAGTTTTTTAGCTGCTTCTTCAATAATAGGCCTTGCTTGTTTTTTTGTTCCCACAAAAAGCAAAACTTTTCCTTCTTTACCTAAGTCATAAACAAACTGTGCAGCCTCTTTAAGATATTTTTCTGACTGGGTTAAATCTATAACATGAACACCCTCTCTGGCACCATAAATATACGGTTTCATTCTGGGATGACCACGACGAACCTGATGTCCGAAATGAACACCAGCTTCCAGTAATTCTTGTAATGAAGGAAGTTTATACATTGTTTTCCTTGATCACCTCTACCAGCATATAGTTTCAGGAAAATGAAACTGATAGATGTTTAATCTTTGTATTCTAACAAACTCAGTTAAATTAATCAACGGTCCATTATTCGTCGGTTAAATAATCTTGAAGTAGGATGCTGTCTACCGGAATATGCCATGGCACTTCTGTACTTTCCATAGGAAGGGCTACCCTTTCTGACAGAATAATCCGTAGCTAATAAAACTCTACTATATTCTGCTGGAGACATACCGGCGGCTGTACCGATTATCACTCCCATTTCAATAAATCTTGCTAAATTCATAAATAAGTTTATATATTAAAATGATTAAAATTTCAATATAATCCTATTTCTCCAGATCAATAAATTTGTATTTTAGACCAATAGATTCTTTTTCTTCTGACTGATAAACTACTTTTTTAAAATCTGAATAGTCAGGGAAAAATGTATCAGCACCAAAATCACCTTTAACCAGTGTTAGATAAATTTTGTCAGTTACGGGCATAGCTTGTTTATAAATCTCTCCCCCTCCAAAAATGAAAATCTCTCCATGATGCTCGCTTGCTTTAGCCTTTTCTAAAGCCTCTTCCACAGATGAAACAACAATACAACCTTCAGTGTGTTGCTTTTTATACTCAGGATCACGGGTGATAACAAAATTTGGAGCGCCCGGAATAACTCTGCCGATTGAATCATGGGTTTTTCTGCCCATAATCAAAGGATGTCCTGCGATAATTTTGTGCATCCTTTCAAAATCTTCTTTAATATGGAAAAGAAGCTGATTATTTTTACCAATCCCTCTTTTTTCATCAATGGCTACAATGGCACTAATTTTTATCTTTTTCATAAAAACCTCCTGCTACTGTTAATTCTGCTTTAATAGTAGGGTGCGGATCATAATTTTCTAAAGTTATAAGCTCCGGTTTAAAATCCTCAATTTTTTTAAGTTTTGGGTCAATTTTAATTGTCGGAAAAGGCTTTGGTTTTCTTTTCAACTGCTCTTTTACAGCTGCCAGGTGATTTTCATAAATATGCACATCACCAAATACGTGAATAAATTCCCCTGGCTCGTAACCGGTAATCCTTGCCAAAATTAAAGTCAAAAGAGCATAACTGGCAATGTTAAATGGTACACCTAAAAATACATCAGCGCTTCTGTGATAAAGCTGCAGAGATAATTTGCCTGCTCTTTGGTTAATCTGAAACATGTTGTGACAGATAGGAAAATATGAGGTATCCTGTTTTCTGGCCATAGTATAAAGATATTCAGGATTCCATGAGTTTACTATTAAGTTTTTAGCATCAGGATCATCTTTTAGCTCTTGTACTATCCATTTAAGCTGATCAATGGGTTTTCCATATTTTGTAGGCCACTTTCTCCACATCTCCCCATAGATTCTTGGGAGATTGCCCCATTCTTTGGCAAACTTTTTATCCGTGGCAATTTTTTGAATAAATTCTTCTTTAGTTAAGAGTCTAGACTTTTTTCCTTGACTCTTCTTATAAATTTTATACGGGTAATCATCCCAGATATGCACATTGTTATCTACTAAATATTTAATATTTGTTTGTCCTGAAAAAAACCAATACAACTCATCCAAAACCCCTTTCCAGTAAACTTTTTTAGTAGTTAAAAGCGGGAAACCTTTTGACAGATCAAATCTGATTTGTCTGCCAAAAACACTGTAAAGAGCCACATCAGTACCCCGGTCTATTTTTTTAACACCATTTTTAAGTATGTCTTTTAATAAATCTAAGTACTGATCCTCTCCGTGTTTAAGTTTACTCATACTTGTCGTTCTTCTTTTTTGGGACTCACCCTGCCGCCCTGATGCTGTCCCCTGTATGCTACTGTTTTCCCTTCAATTTTATGAAAAATTATATTGCACACTCTGGCTCCTATTTGCAGCTTAACAGGAAAAGGACTCAAATTTGTTAGGCCCATGGTGAGCTTACCACAGTAGCCTGGATCTGTTTTTGAATTTAAAAGAAGTAAACCTGCTCTAAAAAGAGACGTTCTGACATGAACTATTGGCATAAGATCAGAAGGCGTATTCAAAGACTCAACAGTTTGAACAAGATAATATTCCCCGGGTTTGATCACAATTTCTTTTTGCACCTTACCTTCTGCATATTCTGCTATAACTTTAGTTTCTACTCCCTTTCTCTTACCCAACTGAACTTCCCCATCTGCTTCAATAAAAGCCCCTCCTTTGGTAATCTTATAAACGGAGCCTAACCTTAAATCTATCCCCACACCTTCAGGATTCTTCAGGTCACGCGAACCTAAATTCTCTATCAGTTTACTTCTTTTAATTCTTTTATGGATTTCGTTTAGACCAAGAACGCTCATAATATTAAAAGGGCGAAATCATGAGCATAAAAGCAATAAGCAAAGCTTGCGACCTTCGGTCTTTAGAAGATTTTGTGTGCAGTTGCCCGTCACAAAATCTTCCCATAGCGAGACTAGAGAATAAACTTATGTTTCAGATTCTACTAGTCGAGCGGTGCTTTTTGCCATGATGAGCCCGTTTCCCCGTTATATTCGACACTTCAGGTAAATCGCTTCCCCCATATCTATTGTTAGGGCTACTCTTATATGACCGCTCCACAGGCGCAGCTAACTTTTCAAAAGAAAAAGCACAAATTGGAGACCCTTCATAAATTACTAACTTTTTCCCTTTTAAAAAAGTGCCGAATTCCAAAACCGGATGACCATCCCAACCAGGATCAAATCTGGCTGCAGTGGAATGAACAACCACTCCCAGTCTTGCAAGAGAGCTTTTACCATGCAGGTGACCCACAATATTATCAGGCAGAGTCAGTCTTTCTTTGGTGGTGGCAATTACGAAATCATGCTCTGTCAGGATAAATGGCTGACCTGGTTTAAGTTCCACCAACCTCATCATAGATTCCATGTCTTCTTTGGTGGCATATTTTGTATCAATAGTGTTTAACCCCTGGTCAGTAAAAACCCTAAGTTTGCTTCCCAAATGAAAATCAACAGTTACCTCGTCAACGCAATTTTCCCAATCTTTAGGAAGCGGATCGATTTTGATAATGCCTTTTTTAATATGCTTTTTTATGACCCAGTCAGGAAGAGTTCCTAAAATATCTTTGGAAATATCCATGGAATGATCCTAATTAAATCTGCCCCTTTTTTCAAGTGGGAAATTAAATTAATTCTTCTGCAGGCTTCAAACCTAACTTAGCGTAAAAACTATCATAGGAAAATACCCCGTCAGCTTTTATTTTTCTGGCTACAGCAGCTACCGAACAATCAATTAAAGTATTTTTCTTGCTTCCGGCAGGATCAAAAATGACAGTAGATTCTTTTAAAATCTCCTCATCAACAATATGAATGATTAAAGCCTCAGTTTGGATTATCTCTATAAGCTTTTTGGTTATTTTGGGTGTAGGTAACACACGTTGAAATAACGATATTACCTCAAAAATAACCGAACTGGGATAAATCAGTTTAAAACCCTTTGTAGTCAATTGCTCAAAAGTCCTAGTTGCCTTAACATTTAACGGATCGTTTGGATTATAGAGCGCAAAAACTGCATCTGAATCAACCACTACAACTTTAGCCATAAAGGATTTGGTCTGCCTTTTTACGGAGATCAGCCGGCAAAAGTTTTAATTCCTTTTTATTCTCTGCCGCCAATTTGATCATTTCTAAAGTGCCTTGACTCGCTTTGGCTTGTTGAATTTTTTCCAAATCCTCTAAGCTGACAATTGCAGCCTGAGGTTTGTTTTTAGTGGTTAAAACTACTGCGCGCTTTTTTTTCTTAACTTCCTCAATAATAGATTTATAAGATTTCTGCAAATTTCTGGCCGGTATGCTGTTGGTGTTTAACATAAATCAATGATATCACCTATTATATCACAAGTTAATATCATTAGAAGCAAGACAATTATGCCTCTGGCCCATAAAGTAAACTGGCAACTTTTACTGCAAGCAGTGTTCTTTCGTATATATATAACTCTCTTTCTGTGGGGGGACGATCATCATTAGACATACCGCGAATTCCATGAAGGGTATGCACAGAAGCTCTAACCCCATTCTTTCCTGGATCTAATCTAAGACACTCTCGGGGATTTCTAAAAATCATTATTGGTGATTCTTCTATTGGTCGCCTTCCAATTGCTACCACTACCTCCCTCCCTCCGGAATTCTTAATTCGTGCCTGAGTTTCTTCCCATAAAGACATGTGGCTTTTATTAAACAGTTTGTTAACCGGATCCCATACTAATGATCTTATACCCAAAGTAAAAACACTTTCCCTTATCCTCCGATCCCTTCCCCATTTTGACACAGTAATTTCAATACCTTCCAATAATCGAGCTGCATCTTTATGTAGATTTTGTTCTCTGTCTATCCCTGCAATCATCAAAGTAAATATATTATGAGATCAATCATTTTGCAAGAGAGAGGATTTAGTTATACTGCCTCAGCAACTGCTTTGGCAACAGCATCTGCAACACCTTCATCAAACACAGAAGGGATAATTTTATCAACAGTTGGATTTTCCACCAAAGAGGCCAAAGTTTCTGCTGCTTTTATTTTCATCTCATCTGTAATCCTTCTGGCACGAACACTTAATGCTCCTTTAAAAACCCCCGGGAAAGCCAGGGAATTATTAATTTGATTTGGATAATCAGACCTGCCGGTTGCCACAATAAAAGCCCCTGCCTTTTTTGCCTCATCAGGCGTAATTTCAGGAGCTGGGTTAGCCAAGGCAAAAATAATGGGTTTATCATTCATAAGTTTGATATCTTCTGTTGTCAAAAGATTGGCTTTGGAAACACCGATAAAGACATCAGCGCCTTTTAAAGCATCTTGCAGAGTACCTTTAATGTTATTTTTATTGGTAATGGCTGCCAATTTTGCTTTATATTTATCCAACCCCTCGTTACCTTTACTAATAATCCCTTTGCTGTCTACGGAGATTACATCCCCAACTTTTGAAGAAAGCATTATTGCAGTAGCTACACCTGCTGCCCCTGCTCCTAAAACAACAACCTTTAAATCTGAAAGGTTCTTTTCTACAACTTTGGAAGCATTAATAAGTCCTGCCAAAACTACAATTGCAGCCCCATGCTGATCATCATGCATGACAGGAATTCTTAAATCCTGCAAGGCTTCTTCTATTTCAAAACACCTCGGAGCAGAGATATCTTCTAAATTTATCCCCCCAAAAGTAGGGGCCAGGTTTTTAACAATATTAATTATTTCTTTTGTGTCTTGAGTAGCCAGACAAATTGGAAAGGCATCAAGCCCCCCAAAAGTTTTAAAAAGCGCAGCCTTTCCTTCCATTACAGGCAAAGCGGCTTCTGGTCCGATATTCCCCAAACCCAAAACGGCTGAACCATCAGAAACAACAGCTATGGTATGACCTTTAATTGTGTAATCAAATATTTTTTCTTTATCCTCTGCAATTACTTTGGAAACTTCAGCCACCCCCGGGGTATAAGCCAGTACCATATCATCAGTGTTTTTAATGGGAGTTAAAACTTCTGTTGAGAGTTTGCCTTTGTGTTGAGCATGAAACTTTAAAGCCTCATTTCTTAAATCCATTCAATTATTCTACACAAAAAAAGTTTATTTGTATGCTCCCTGCCTATGCGCAACCGAAACAACATAAACTTTACTATGTGATTTTTCAATAAAATAGATGATTCTATATGGCCAGGCTCTTACAGATCTATAATTACTCAGTTCACCCTCCAGCTTCTTACCCATTAAAAAATCTTTTTCTAAGAGGAGCAATTTCTTTCTAATCTTAGCTTGAGTTTGCCGGGGAAGTTTGTTGAACTGCTTTTGCGCTTCAGGAGTAACAATGACTTGCATTATTTTAGTTCTGAAAGTGTGATGCCTTTTCCTGCTCTTGCTTCTTTTGTCCCTCTTTTTATACTCTCAAGAGCGCCGGGAATTGATAATATTTCTGCGGTTTCTTCTAAAGCTTCAAGCTCTTCAAAATTAACCATTACAGCTTTTGGCTTACCATTAACAGTAATAATCACCCTGTCATCTCTTTTATCCACCTTATCAACAAGGCTGGGAAGATTTTCTCTGACATCTGAAATAGGAAGAATATTTGTCATATTCAAATTGTACATAATTTAGTACAATATGTCAACCCCTAAAACCGGATTGGAGTATATCTTAAATGCTCGTTCATCGAATCCCTACCAACTCTACTCCAACAGTTCTTACCTTCAACGGCTCGTCAAAAATAATTGGCACCCGGGGCTTTAACCTGATCACCTCATCAGTCTCTATAATCTCTCTCGCTCCTTTAAAAAGCATATAAATCGGACACCACTCCATTTTTTCTTTCAATACCCATTTATCGCTTCCTTTTCGATACTCTTTTCTACCTTGTACCAAAGGAGTATCAGGCCTTTTACAGACCACATTAGGATCTATTTCAGTTTCTATACAAAGTTCACATCTTGCACCCATATGCATTATTTTATAGCTTATAAGTTAATTGTCAAAAAAATATGAATCTTTGACAAAATTAATACAAAATGTTAAAAATTTAACATGATTAGCATTTCTGATGCTTTAAATGAAATAATTATCTCCTACCCTTTTATTGAAGAGGGGCTGTCCCGCGGACTTATCTTAACTTAACTGATTTAACAGTAAGATCTAATTTATCAGAATATAGCTTTTTAAATGCTGATTCTTTGCCTGAAAAAACCAGACATCTATTTAATGCTTTAGATAATAGACAAGATGTTTTCTGTGCCCTGTCACAGGGAGCAAGAGAAACTACATTTATAGTCAGTGCTGAAGTAAAAGATCACATTAAAAAAATCTTTCAAAATGAGACAAAAGTAAGTGAAATTTCAAACCTTTCTTCTGTTACAATCCGTTTGCCCAAAGAGGTAGTCTATATCCTGGGGGTTTATTATCAAATCCTTAAAAGACTCGCTTTTGAAAATATTAATGTTATCGAAATACTCTCTACTTATACTGAAATCACTGTGATTATTGATACAAGAGATGTAGAAAAAGCTTTTTCTGTTTTGAAAAAAATTAGCTAGTTTTTGGCAGTTTTTCAAGATAAAGATTTAAATAATTATAATCATCTTCTATGTATTTATATTCTAAATTTGAAGTGTTCTTAGGATAAAGTATATAGAGCTCATTCAAAACTTTTTGATGGTCTGAAAATTGTTGTTTTACTACATTAACCTTATCAGTCAAATTATTATCTGCTATTACATCAGTAATTTGTCCAGCCAGAGTAGAATAACGGAGGGAGGAATATAAAAGATAGTCGTAATGCTTATCTTTAACAATACTCTGTAATTCCTTTAAACGGTTATCCAGCAACCGGCTCATATAATCAACTTTTCCGGAAGGGCTTGGTGTTAACTTTAGAAAAGCTTTTTCCTGAAGCCTTTTTACTGCAAATAGAGCAGGAGCGTTAGGGTTTGCATTTTGAGAGACAATAAGCGTTAAAGCAAATAATGCAAGCGCTATAATCAATCCCATCTGAATTTTAAATTTTAAATTAACTTTAGACATATATTAATTACTTCCTTGCTTATTTCTTCTATGCTGCGCATATTACTATCCTGCATGCAGTCGACAACATACCATTTAGGATTATTCTTAGCAAGATATAAATAGATCCTCCCTGCCTCCTCTAAGTGCCTTAGATTTTCCTCATGAATATCAGGACCTCCGCCTTTAACATTTTTTTGGGCAACTACAGGATCAACTTTTAAAAGAATAGTTAAATCTTCTTTAGGTATACCATTGGTTTGATATTCCAACTCACCCAGCCATTTAAAAAAATCTTCTCTTTTACCTTCAGGCAAATTTGCTCCCATGTGGGCTTTAGAAGCAGAGACATATCTGTTGGCAATCACTATTTTACCCTCTGAAAGCCATTTTTCTATGATTGGTTTCGCCAAAAGCCGGTCTCCGGCAAAAAGACAGGCTATCTTGTACGGGTCCACTTCGTTAATCGATCCAAACTCCCCCTCTAAATAGTTTTTAATTAATCTGCCATACTCATTATCTTCATATCTTGGAAAGCTGATAATTTCGCAATTGAGCGCCTGCTTGAGAAGTTCAACCTGAGTACTTTTCCCTGATCCATCAATTCCTTCTACAACAATCAACTTTCCTTGTCTCATTGTTTAACTTTTGAGGCAGCTTTGATGAAACCCACAAATAATGGGTGTGGAGACAGAGGTCTGGATTTGAGCTCCGGATGGAATTGAGTACCTACAAAAAATGGATGATCTTTTAACTCAATCACCTCAACTAATTTCCCGTCAGGTGAAGTTCCCACAATATTTAAACCTTGTTTCATGAACTGATCCAAAAACTCATTGTTAAACTCAAATCTGTGTCTGTGACGCTCTGAAATTAGTTCTTTTCCATACAGCTTTTTTACCAGTGAACCTTCTTTTAATTTACAATCCCATGCTCCCAACCTCATAGTTGCCCCATACTCCCTGTTGAGCATCTTTTTTTCCTGCTCAGGCATAATGTGAATTACCGGATATTTGGTTTCAGGGTCGACTTCTGTGGTATGGGCTGTAGGAAGATTTAAAACATTTCTGGCATATTCAACTACAGCAAGCTGCATGCCGTAACACAAACCAAAATAAGGAACATTATTTTCTCTGGCATATTTGATAGTAGCAATCTTTCCCTCTATATCCCTTGATCCGAATCCACCCGGCACAATTACCCCGTTAAATTGTTTCAAAATTTCCACATTGTCCAGCACTTTTCCGCTATCCAACCATGTGATTTCCGGTTTTAACCCCTGCGTCCAGGCTGCATGTTTAATAGCTTCAATTACTGAAATATATGAATCAGCCAAAGTAAAATCACCTGTGGAGAAGTATTTACCGACTATGGCAATTTTGACCGGTTCTTTTGCCGCGTCAATTTTTAGAGCAAAAGCTTTCCATTCTTTCAGGTCTTTCTGTTTTTTCTTTAAGCCTAATTTTGAAAGCAGTCTTTCTTTCAGGCTTTGATTTTCAAACCCTAATGGCACTTTATAAATACTGTCCACGTCAGGAGCTGAAATAATGTCTTCCGGCTCTAAACCTGTGGTAATTGATAACTTTTTAATCCTTGATTGATCTAAAGGCTTGGAAGCCCTGGCTAAAAGCACGTCAGGCTGAATCCCTAAAGCATGCAGGTCTCTTACCGACATTTGAGCAGGCTTGCTTTTCATCTCTCCGATTGAAGCAGGAATTGGCAGATAGGTAATATGAACATGGAAAACATCATTTGGGTTTTTAAGCTTCATTAACCTGTTGGCTTCCAAAAACAGTATGTTTTGATATTCACCCGTTGTGCCGCCAATTTCTATCACTACGACATCAGCATTGTTAGCGCGGCCGGCTTCTTTAATCCTGTTTATAATTTCCTCTGTTATGTAAGTCACCACATCCACACATTCACCGTCATATTCCAGATTTCTTTCTTTCTGAATAACTGTTAAATAAATCTGACCTTGTGTTGCAATATTGGTTTTATTTAAAGATTCTCCCAAAAACCTTTCATAATGACCCAAATCCTGATCAGTTTCTGTACCATCATCAAGCACAAACACCTCTCCATGCTCAATAGGATTCATGGTACCTGCATCAACATTTAAATAGGGATCCATTTTCATGGGGGCAACTTTGTAGCCTGCAGATTTAAGGAGTAAGGAAATTGAGGATACGGCGATCCCCTTGCCTAAACCACTAATAACGCCACCGCTCACAAATATATATTTCATGTTTTTATGGGGAAACCATCAAATACTGGAGAATTTTAAGGCCCTTAATATAATACCAAAAGGGTATTCGCTTTGCAAGTACGATTTTTTTATCACCCTAGGGGTGGACTCAGGTTTGCACACCAGGAGTTTTGTTTTCCTCTGTCTTAGGCTTGGTCCAGGAAGCATACTTACAAACAGGCCAGTTTTTACAGCCGTAAAAAGTTTTACCTTTTTTGGTACGTCTGACCACAATTTCCCCACCATCATCAGGGCATACAGCATTAATTTTTTCTTCCATTGATTCTGTGTGTTTGCAATCAGGAAAGCCTGAACATGCCAAAAACTTGCCAAACCTGCCTATTCTTATAATTAACTCTTTACCGCAATCAGGACATTTTTTGCCTGCCAACTGCACTTCCATTTTTACTTTTTTGGCAGTTTCTTTTGTTTCCTCCAGTTTTTTGGAAAAAGGAGTATAAAATTCCTGTATAGTCGGCTGCCACTGCCTTTCACCTCTGGCTATTTCATCCAGCTCGTCTTCCATTTTGGCTGTAAATTCATAGTCTACAATATCTGCAAAATTGGAAACCAGAAAATCAGTTACAGTAATCCCTAAAGGTGTAGGGATAAATTTTCTTTCCTGTTTTTCTACATAAAACCTTTCCTGAATTGTTGATAGGATTGGAGCATATGTGGAAGGGCGGCCAATTCCCAGCTCTTCCAGTTTCTTAATTAAAGAAGCCTCATTATATCTGGGAGGAGGTTCAGTAAAGTGTTGCGTAGGCAGAAGTTGAACTAGCTTAAGCAATTCCTCCTCTGAAAGTTCAGGGAGAATTTGTTTCCTCTCTTCTTCCTGCCTGCCGGCAGGCAGATCCTCTTCAGTATCTTTTCCATATAATTTCAGCCAGCCGTCAAATTTTACAACACTGCCTGTAGCTCTTAAAATATAACTGCCGGCGCTGATATCCACAGTTGTCTGATCCATCACAGCTTCATTCATCTGACAGGCCACAAACCTTTTCCAGATTAAATCATAAAGTCTGGCATGATCCTTATTTAACCCTCCCTGCTCTCTGATTCCTGTTGCCTGTAAACTTACATTAGTAGGCCTGATTGCCTCATGAGCTTCCTGAGCATTTCTTGATTTTGCCTTAAAAACTCTTGGCGTACCTGGAAGATATTGCTTTCCTATGGAGGAGGAAATATAAGCGCGGACTGCCGAAATAGCCTGAGCAGATAAATTAACAGAATCCGTCCTCATATAGGTAATAAGACCGTGTTCGTATAAAGCTTGAGCAAGCATCATGGTTTTTTTGGCAGACATGCTTAACCTGTTGGCTGCTGCCTGCTGCAAAGTTGAGGTGGTAAATGGCGGGTATGGATAGCGGTGCACCTCTTTTTTTGTGATTTTGGCTACTTCATAGGTTGCATTCTCTAGATTTTTTACATGACTGTCTGCTTCTTCCTTATTTTTAATTTCCAGTTTTGCGCTGTCTTTTTCTACCAAAGCTGCCACAATCCTTGACTCTTGAAGACCGTCAGGTCGCAAGCTTTGCTTACTCTTGACTCTTGACTCTAATTCAGCTTCTATATTCCAATACTCTTCAGGCACAAATGCCTTAACTTCTTTTTCTCTTTCCACAATGAGGCGCAAAGCCACAGATTGCACTCTTCCTGCAGACAGCCCTCTTTTAACTTTTTCCCAAAGCAAAGGAGATAATTTATAACCTACTAACCTGTCCAGCACTCTTCTGGCCTGCTGGGCATCTACCAGCTGGCTGTCAATTTGTCTGGGGCTTTGGAATGCCTCCTTAATAGCTTCTTCTGTGATTTCATGAAAGACTACTCTTTTGGTAGGCTTTGAGTCTCCCAGTAGTCCTGACAAGTGCCACGCTATCGCTTCCCCTTCTCTGTCAGGATCTGTGGCAAGCCACAAATTCTCTGCTTCCTTGGCCACCTTCTTAAGTTCATTTACCCTTTTTTTCTTATCTCTGGGGATTATGTACTGGGGTTCAAAATTGTGTTCTGTATCCACCCCAAATTCTGATTTTGGCAGATCCCTCACATGTCCCATTGAGGCCTCTATCTGATATTGATCACCCAAAAATTTCTGCAAGGTTCTCGCTTTTGTAGGACTTTCCACCACAACTAAATTTTTCATATATTTAACTCTCGGATAATTGTACGGGGCTTGTCAAGAGATCATTCAAAATCGCTATCTAAAATTTGCGGATTGACAGTGTCCAGTTCTTTTTTTAAATCAGTGGAACTGTCATATTTTATCTCCTGCGGAGGATTATATAAAGGCACAGATGGTTCAGATGAAGACTGCTTAACTGTCTCTTGCTGTAAAGAAGGGTTTACCAGTTGGGTATTTTTTCTTCCTGTTACAAAAAATAAAATAACAGCTGCTAAAATTATCAGGGAAATTATCAAAAATTTTTTATTATTCATCTAAAGCCTTTATTACTTCTCCTTTTGCTTTTAAAATTTTATTTCTTAAGCCTAAAAGGCTGTTTTTTAACTGATTTTGAGAGGAGAATTTTTGAGCTCTTTGATATGCTACAGCTTCTGCTGCAGAGGTAATTGAGTAATCTGCGCTTTTTATTTGCGTATCAACTCCCCCAAAAGCCACCCGGGTTTCTGTAATCCCTTTTCTTCTTCTTAACTCTTCCATAATAGCTGCCAGTTTCACTACATCAGCCTCAAACCTGTCAGAAACTTTTTGATTAACATTATCTAAAGAATTTGCTGCTGAAACAGTAAAAGGCATCAAAAACAGAAGCATTACTGCTATCAGAAAAGATTTCTTCATTAATTCATGATATCATTTTCTTATGTCTGTCCAAAGAGGCTTCACTCTGGTTGAACTGTTAGTTACAATTTCTATTATTTCCATTCTTTCTGTAATCGGTATCACTGTTTTTTCCTCTGCTCAAAATTCTGCCAGAAACGCCAAGGTTTTGGGAGATTTTGATGCTATGTATAAAAATATTGAAATAGCCAGATCCACACAACAAAAAACCTTATTTCAGTTAACCGGGCTCGGATGTTCTGACTGCGGCGCCTGCAGATCCAATGACTGGACAAACTGTTTAGAGAGAATGGCAACATCTTATAGCAGAGTCACAACAGCGCCTCTACCCCTTGATCCATGGGGAAGACCATATTTTTGGGATGAAAATGAAGGGGAATTCAGCCCTACCGATTGCCGGCAAGACAGCATCAGATCTGCCGGACCTGATGGCAACACTAATACCAGCGGTGATAATAAAGTTTTTTATATCCCTTTATCCGGCTATACTGGCGGCTGTTAAATTTATGATGAATCTACCCGCGACCTTACGGTCGGGGTATCTTCTCTCGATCGGACTTCGTCCGACTTTGGAAAACCCACGACTTCACAGTCGGGGTTTTATCGAGATAAAAGAGTTATATCTGCTTTAAACGGTTGGCCTTTTACTAATTGATTTTGCAAAATCAGTTTAGAAAGTTTTGCCTCTAAAGTATCCTGCAGCAGTCTTCTCATCGGACGGGCTCCCAAAACAGGATCAAAACCCTTTTTGGCAAACTCTGCAATAAGATTACTGTCAAATTCCACCAGGTACCCTTTTTCCTTCATTTGTTTTTGTAAATTAGCCAGCTTTATTGTCACGATCTTTTGTAAGTCTTCAGGGGATAAAGGCTTAAATAATACGACCTCATCAAACCTGTTAACAAGTTCTGGTTTGAAAATTTTAAGCAGTTCAGAATTTACTGTTTTATCTATTTGCTCTAAAGTCTTACCTTTTTGCAAGCCTTGCGCAATAGTTAAAGAGCCGGCGTTTGAAGTGGCTATAATAATAGTATTGGTAAAATCAACAGTTCTGCCTGAAGCATCTGTTAACCTCCCGTCTTCCAAAACCTGCAAGAATATTGTTAATATTTTGGGGTCTGCCTTTTCAAATTCATCCAAAAGCAGCAGACAATAAGGTCTTTGTTTGATCGCCTCTGTCAGCTGTCCCTGTTCGCCGGATCCGCCGATCAGACGATTGATTGACTCGCTGGTCTGGTACTCTGACATATCAAACCTGACAAATGTTCCCGCTCCATGAAAGTACACATCTGATAAAGTTTTGGCCAACTCTGTTTTACCAACTCCTGTGGGACCTACAAACAGAAAAGAACCAATCGGCCTGTTTTCTTCTCTTATACCTGTAGCTGCCCTTCTTAATGTATCTGCCACCGATTTTACAGCCTCTTGTTGATCAATTAGTCTTTTATGAATTTCATCTTCCAGATTTAATAACTTTTTCTTATCAGCGTTTCCTACTTCCATCAAAGGCACTTTTACTCTTTGAGAAACAACACGCCTTATTACTTCTTTGGTAATCCAGCGGTTTACAGGCTGTACCAAAGCCTCTTTCAAAACGCTGATGGCGCTGTCAGGCAGTACACGATCATTGATTAACTTTTTAGATAAGACTACAGCAGTTTTGATAGCTATAAAGGTGACTTTAACCTTATCCTTTCTTTCTGCTTCAATTGCCCTGTATTCCAAAATTGCCAAGGTATCTTTTTCTGTTGCAGGTAAAAGTTCAACTTTCCGAAAAAGCCTGGCAAATGAACCGTTTTTTTCCAAAATCTTTGAATAATTTTCTGCTTCAGTTGTACCGATAAACTGGATTGCATCTGATTCCAGATACGGCTGCATCAGTGAATATAAATTTCCCAAATCATGAATCTCTTCAATCGCGATAATAACATTTTGTGCATAAGAGACTTCTTCAAAAATTGCCTTTATCCTTTCTGCAATCTCCCCCTGACTCTTCATTCCTGATACCAGTTTTACCAAATCCAAAAGTACTACTCTTTTGGTAGCCAAAGCTTCAGGCGCATCTCCCACTACAATCTGTTTAGCCAGGTGTTTTAAGGTGGCTGTTTTGCCGGAACCAGGAGGACCTGCTAAAACTACATTCCTGCCGCTTGATTCTGATAAAATATTGATAATCTCTTTAAGACTTTCATTTTCCCTGATTAAATCAGGAAAGCCTTTGGCAGCTGCTTCTTTTGTTAGATCCTCGCCTACCGTATCTAAAACAGGAGTAGGAACCCCAAGCCACCCACGGTTAACTCCTTTTAAATGTCTTATTGTAAAATCATCATCCCAGATATAAACCCTCCTCCATGTTTGTTTCTTTTTTTCCAAATAATTTAAAGTTTCCCTAAAATCTTCCAGGGTAAGTTCAAACTTTGTCAGAAATGCATCAATGTTCGGAAAATCTTCAAGTGCTGCTACAAAAAAATGGGTAGGCCCTATATAGGGACTCGAGGATTTCTTACCGAGTTCAAAAGCTTGCTTTACCAGCTCTTCCTTATTGGTAATTTCAAAAGGGGGGAAGCCATTAGCTTGTATCTCTAAATTAGAAAGCAGGTTTATAACTTCAGCATCTTTAAGCAGATTTTTAAAGCTTAAATTTTCTTTCTTTACAGTGGAACACTGCCAGGGGTTAACCCCTTGTGACCATACTTTTTTATGAGGATTTAAAACTACATTTAAAAAATAAAAGCCCAGACCGCTGAAGAATAAAATCCTGCTGATCCAACTTGGAGTATCAAATACAGCCAAAACAGGCAATGCTAACCAGTAACCTGCCAGTATAAATAAAAAAGCAGTGGCAACGGCAAAAGCAAACAGACCCGTGACAATTCTGGTTGAACGGAAAATAAAAGATAAAGCTCTGCCTACTATGCTGCTGTCATGAAAAAGAGGAGTAAAAATCAACTTCCGCATGAGCCCTACAGCCAAGTCCTCTTCCAGCAAAAGCATCAAATTCTTCCAGACCCTGATAAAGAAGGCAATACCGTCCGCATACCAAAACTTAAATATTTTAATGGGCAGGTTTAAGTATTTCATTTTGCTCTGACAAAATTACCCTCTTTATCAAGTTCTACAAAATGTTGAGCTCTGCCTTCTAAAAATGCAGGGCACATGTTTTGAGGCAGGTCATCCGCAGGAATTCTGGGTTTATGAACTATGTCTGCTACCCAGTTTTGCATTACAGAGTTTGACAAACAGGGACCGCTTGAAAAATCCTCACCTCTTTCTTTTCTTTGCCGGTATAAAAATTTTGCCTGGTTGGTAACTGTGTCTATTTCACTTTTGGAAAGCGTTTCTTCTGTATCACGGTTAAAATACAGGGTAAAAAAAGCAGTTAATATTATAACTGTAAAAGCAACAGTCAAAAGTAACATTTTGGGCATGGGTTAAGCTACTTCCTGCAGTATATCCCAGCTCCCATGCTTTGAACAAGTCCTGAAATTTCCATTTTTAAAAGTAAGGCAGAGATTTTGGGGGCAGGAAATTGTAATTGTCTGCCAATCTCATCAATATGTTTATTTTCATTTTCCAAAACATCCAGCACCAGCCTTTCTTCCTCCGACAGATCTTTGACTCTCTGACTCTCTGACTCTCTGACTCCACTTATCCCTAACTCTTCAAGAACTTCACCCGGATCAAAAACTGCCCTTGCCCCCATGTTTATCAAATCAATCGGGCCTTTGGACAAATCAGAAGTTACCGGACCGGGCACAGCAAATACTTCTCTGCCTTGTTCCAAAGCTAATCTGGCAGTAATTAAGGAACCGGAATCAGCCGCCGCCTCAATAACCAAAACTCCTAAAGATAATCCGGAAATGATGCGATTTCTTGAGGGAAAATTACCCGGTAAAGCAGGATAATCAGGAGGAAATTCAGAAATTACTGCCCCAAAACCTTTGGAAATCCTGTCAGCCAAAGTCCTGTTTTCAGGAGGGAAGATTTTATTCAAACCTCCTCCCAAAACTGCCACAGTCTTACCGCTTTGTAAAACTGCAGTAAGATGCGCCTGACTGTCAACTCCGCGCGCCAAACCTGATACTACTGTTAAATTTGCATCTGTTAAACCTTTGGTGAATTGTTCAGTAACAACTTTGCCGTATCCTGTGATTTTTCTGGTTCCCACCACTGCCACAGTTTTTTGGTTTAAAGAATCTAAATCTCCTTTGTAGTATAAAACTGTAGGAGGATCATAAATTTGAGCAAGCAGTTTAGGGTAATTTTCATCATAAACAGTCACCCACTTAATACCTTCTGCTGCCATTTTTTTGGCATAAGTTTCAGGGTCTAACTTTTTACGCGTTTCTGATAAAAGCTGTGCCACCAGCCTTGGTATCCCCAGCTTAACAATCTGTTCCTGAGGCGCTTCCCATACCAGTTTTGGATCTTTAAAATACTCCAAAACAGCCCGGAGCCTGATTGGCCCCAGCCCATCAATTGAATGCAGCGCCAAAAGATACGCAATATTATTCATACCACTATATTAACAATTTATTCACTCTCCACCTTCCCTGATTGGGTGGCGGAGGTATAGATATCTTTAATTAGATTATTTTTATCTTCAGAAAAATACCAGCGGTAAACTTCTTTGGCAATTGGGGCAGCGACGGACGACCCTTCCCCCGCTCCTTCCATCAACACTGTTAAGGCAATTGTTGGGTTTTCTGCCGGCGCGAATGAAGTATACCAGGCATGAGTCCTGTTTTTCGGGTCACCAAATTCAGCCGTACCTGTTTTTCCAGCTGTGGATATGGGGAAGGCAAAAAAAGGCCAGGCAGTCCCACCTTCTTTGGTTACCAATCTCAAGCCTTCATAGACAATCTTTATCTGATCCTTTGCTGCCAAATCAGCAACAATAATTTGCGGCTTGCTATCCAAAAGCAGTTGGGGCCTGTAAATACTTCCCCCTACGCCAATAAAAGAAGTAGCACCTAAAATTTGTATAGGCGTAGCCAGTACAAACCCCTGACCGATTGACATATGTAAAGTATCGCCGGGATACCATGGAGTCCCGTAAGTTTTTTGCTTCCAATCGTTATCAGGCACCAATCCTTTTGACTCTCCCGGCAAATCTATTCCGGTTAAATTTCCTAAATACAGCTTTTTCGACCAGTCCTGTATTAAACCCTCCCCGATAATTTGCGAGATGCGGTAAAAATAAGTATCGTTAGAACGCTGCAGGGCTTTTGCCATATTCACCGGCCCTTCTACTTTGCCGTACTGGTTAAAATACCAATTGGTAAATCTGTAAGGACCCAAATACATTTCCCCTCTGTCTTCAACTGTAGTATCAGGTTGCACTTTTCCTGAAGCCAAAGCAGCCATTGAGGTAATTATTTTAAAAGTTGATCCCGGAGGATAAGTTCCTCCGATAACCCTGTTCAATACCGGTGAATTTAATCCGGATAATATTTGCCCGACAGCTTCATCATTTTCATTTTTGGTAAACAAATTAGGATCAAAAGAGGGGAACGAAACAAGGGCCAAAATTTTGCCGTTACTTGGGTCCTGAGCCACAGCTGCCGCGCAACAAGTGCCTGATTTTACTAAACTTTCCTGTATTAAATCATAAATTTTTTCCTGCAAAGAAGCATCGATAGATAAATAGATATTCTGTCCGGGTTTAGGGGGCTGAAGCCTTAAGGTGCGGAGCTTCCTGCCTTTCGAATCTACTTCGATAATTTCCCCTCCATCTGTTCCACGCAGTAATGTTTCATATTGAGCCTCCGTGCCCATTTTCCCGGTTTGATCGCCTGAACGGTAATTTTTAAACCTTTCTAACTTTAGCTCTGTATCTGAAATTTCTCCCACATACCCTATTACATGGGCAAATTTTTCACCCATTGGATAATTCCTGACATTATCAACTTCCAAATTTAAAGCTCTGGGGTCATTTTTCACTTCCCACTCCATTGCCTGTTCGCGGCTTACAAATCTGGTTTTGCGCGAGGCAGAATCAGGATTGGTTAAACGGAAGGCAGGAGAATTAGCTGCTAAAATTTTGCCGTTTCGATCATATATCACCCCGCGGGGAGCGTGGATAATTTTTACCTGTATTCTGTTACCGTCAGCCAGTTCTTTATTGGCCGCACCTTTAACTATCTGAAGATGAAAGAGACGCAAAAAGAGAGCAAAAAACAACACCAGCAAAAGTGCAGTTAAAAAAATTGACCTCCACGAGTTTTGATGATTTTCTCTTTGCCCCGGCTGATAATTTGGAAGTAATATGTCTGTCCAGTTTGCGCTTTCTCCCTTTTTAAAATGCCCTATTTTACTGGTAACTTTGGCAACTTCATCAGAAAAACCCGGGCCTAAGTTTCTTTTCTTTCTGATCATAAGGGTCTATATTTTCAATTTTATTTCTTTTCGGACAATAAATCTTTCTTCCCATAACCTGATTAAATAAAAAACAGGTAAGGATATAGCTGCAGCAATTGCCAGTTTTAACAAATCAACGCCTACAAAATTAATCCCTGAACTCGCCAGCGTACTGACGGATAAAAATACAAAGCTGATCGGTATTATCATCAAAGGATTCCCTGCCAGTCTCCATCTTGATAACATCTGAGTCAGCTCTATTACTACTAAATAAATTGAACTAGTTAAACCCATTTGTGTTAATCCCAAATGCGACACCAATAATCCAAAACCAAAGGCTAAGTAAAGATTAGACTTTGCAGGCCTGATATATGCCCTGCAGATTAGGATTAACAATACCAGATCTATAGGAAAAATCGTAGTTTGCAGAAAAGCTGAAATTATTAAAATAATAATAAGGGTCTTCATAGTCAGTGACTAGTCACTAGTGGCTAGAGTCAAGTTTTGTTTTTCCTTGACTCTCGACTCTAGTCTCTATTCTACTCTTCTATCACAAATACCAACTCTAAATCCCTGATATCAAAAATGGGTTGTACTTTAGCTTGTTTAAACACATCATTTTCTTTGGCAATAACCTCACTTACTCTGCCCAAAATTAACCCTCTTGGTAAAAACCCTTCCGTGCCTTCAGAGTACACAATATCTTCCAAATTTATTTTTTCCTCATGCAATATTTTATCCAGCAAAATCTCTGTACCAAATTGGCCGGTTAAAATCCCTTTGGCCCTACCTTCATTATTTTGAGAAAAAGCTGCCACTTTTGAATCAGGGTCAGTTAAAAGTTGCACATTGGCAGATTGTTCGGAAACAGAGACAACTTTTCCTATAAAGTTATCTTCAAAAGCCACTGCCTCGCCTACTTTTATTCCGGCACTTAAACCTTTATCAATTTTTAAATACCTTCCCAAACCTATTGGTCTTGCTGCTGTCATGTTGTAAGTTTGAGGATCAAGGTGCTCTTGTTGAGAAACTAAAGCTTCTGCTTCTGCCAGTTTTTTTCTTAAATCAGCATTTTCAGAAAATAATTGTCCTAAAGTAGCTTTTAAAGCCTTGTTTTCCTGTCCTGCTTTACGGGCTGCAAAAACAAAATAAAACTGCTTACCTATATTTTGACTGGAACGGTATATTCCAAAAGACACAGGGTTAGTAATATAAAAAAGAAACTGACTCGGCAGCTTTAAAAGACGGACACTGTCTAAACCAAAAGTAATAAAACTTAAAAAGATAAGGAATAAAAAAAGCTTGAGGTTAGGAATAACTTTGACCATTGAGTGGGATCAATATACCATAGCTTGTTAAACCAAACAAACCTTTATATAATGGCTTAAATACTATGACATTTACAGATGAACAAGTTCTCTCCTTCGGAGATAAACTGACTGCAAAGTGGAATGAAGGAAAGTTTGTCTGTGTGGGTTTAGATAAGGGTGAGTTTGAGTTTGATAAAAATATAATTGATCAAACTTTTGACCTAGTTTGTGCTTATAAACCTCAAAGTGCTTTTTATGAAGCAGGAAATTTTGCTGACCTTAAAAAAACTGTTGATTATATTAAAGAAAAAGATCCTTCAATACCCATTATTTTAGATGCCAAAAGAGGCGATATAGGCAATACCAATGAAGCTTATGTAAAAGCTATTTTTGATGATTTAGGGGTGGATGCTCTCACAGTTCACCCCTATTTGGGTAAAGAGTCATTGGAACCATTTTTGAAAAGAACTGATAAAGGAATAATTATTTTGGTCAAGACTTCTAACCCCGGAGCAGGAGAATTCCAGGATTTAACAGTAGACGGCAAGTCGCTTTATCAAATTGTCGCTGAACACATCAGAGACTGGAACGCTAATAATAACTGTGCAGTGGTTGTGGGAGCTACATATCCTGAAGAGCTAAAAACAGTAAGAGAAATTGTGGGAGATATGCCAATTTTAGTCCCCGGTATTGGGGCCCAGGGCGGAGACTTACAGGCAACTATCAAAAATGGTTTAAACAGTAAAAAACAAGGGCTGATCATCTCATCTTCAAGAAGCATCATTTTTGCCGATAACCCAAGAGAGGCTGCTTTAAAATTGACAAATGAGATACAATCGTTATTGTCATCCTGAGCATAGCGAAGGATCTCTCAATTTATTTGAGACCCACATTCGTGGGAGATTCTTCACTAATCCCGATTAAATCGGGACTAATCGTTCAGAATGACAGGAGAATTTATGAACCAAATTGCTGATCATGTTGCCAGAATACTTTTAGAACTTAACGCTGTAACTCTAAGCCCCAAAAAGCCCTACCGCTATGTTTCCGGAATGCTCTCTCCTGTCTATACTGACTGCAGAGTCTTAATGGCATATCCTGACAAAAGAAGAGAAATCAGAGATTTTTATATTGAAGTCATTAAAAATTCAGGAGTGGAATTTGATGTGGTAGCAGGTACTGCTACAGCCGGAATTCCACATGCTTCCTGGATTGCTGATAAATTAAACCTGCCTATGGTTTATGTAAGAGGTAAAGCCAAAGATCACGGCAAGGAAAATCTGATGGAAGGTATTATTAAAAAAGGGCAAAAGGCAATTGTAATTGAGGATCTTGTTTCAACCGGGGAGAGCGCCATCAACAGCATCAATGCTGTACGCTCAGCCGGCGGGGAGATTTCCCATGTTTTTTCTATCATTACTTATGGTTTCAATATTGCAGAAGAAAATTTTAAGATCAATAATGTTGAGCTTACTTCCCTTACAAGCTTCAAAGATATTGTTGAAGCCGCACAAAGCTTGAACCATATCAAACAGGAGGATATTAAAGTTATTCTGGAATGGACCTCTGACCCCTCCAACTGGGGTCAAAAAATGGGCTTTGAGTAATAAAATTAATAATTGTTAAATTTCTGAAGAATCAATTTTTTTAAAACGTAAATATTTCTAATAGAAACTACATGGCCTTCAAAGTCCAATTTTATTCCGGTAAAAAAACCCGCTCTTCTCATTAAATTTTGAATATTGGCAACTGCTTGCGGACGAAACATTACCGCTCTTGCGTAAGCATCTTCAATGCTCTTTGAAAGATTTCTTTCTCTGTCGCTGCTACGGCTTACCTGCCGGTATAAAGCTGTGATATACCGGTTATATACTGACTGTATTTCTCTTTCCAGTAAAGCCGGAAATTGGGAAGAAGTAACTTTTTGACAAACCTCCGGGATTTCCAACCGACTTTCTGCAATCTGATAATGGTTTGCTAAATCACCCTCCATGCCAAAAGATTGATAACGCTGTGATTGAGGTATATCATTTGCAATAGCCGTAATCTGACGTCTGGCGCTGGTAACTATTCTAACCTGAGGATCAAATTGCACTTCACCGCCAGCACTTCTTATCCAACGATATAATGGTCTTGTTTCAGAAATCCTGCTTCTTGTATGACCACCTGCACTCATATAATCTCTAACGCGGAAAGCTGCATTTCCTGCTCTCATAACTAAATGATTATTCTTATAGCGCTGTATCACTTCTACAATATCTACAAATCTTTGAACGGATAAAAACAAATGACTGCCGTAGAAGTCTTCCCGTGGATAGTCAACAAACCCTGCTAACCCTCCAAGCTTAGGATTGTCATCAAAGCGTTTAATTATTTGGGTAAAGTAATCTTCCGGAATATTTATCGAATCAGCATCGTTTGTTACCAGAATCAAATTCTCTACATCAACTCCCGATTGTGCAGCCCTGGTAAGAGCCAACATCGCTGCATCTTTACGAACCAATCCTATTCTTAAACCTTTATCAGGATAAACAGTACCTGTTACAGCTACATTTAGTTTAGGGTATTTTTGTCTGCCCTCCAAAATTGAATTATACGCAGGAGAAGTTGTAATATCAGCCCCCCTTTTCCCATTAACTAACAAAAAAAGTTCAAAGGAGCTTAAATCATCTTGCTTGGAATATTCTCCAAGTGTACGCAGCAGATATCTCTCCTCATAGTGAACTGGAATTGTACAAATAACGCGGACAGAAGACTCAATAGGCCCGTAGCTGATAAGATTCTGCATAGCAATATCCTGCCTGCTACGATCAGACTTTCTGGCATACTGCTCTCTAAATTGTTCTACAGGTGAATTCATGAATTTCAAAACCCCATAGTATATTATACCTTGTTGATTATGAAATGTCAAAATCCATCGATAAGAAGACAGAGAGCTAATCTCTGCTTTTAATTTTCTGGGCTAAATAGGGGTTCCACATGGCGCCGGTGGCACTCATTACAGCATCTGCCCCGGCTTTTATAAATTCAAAATAATCTTCAGGCTTTGTAACTCCTCCGACACCAATTATCTTTATATTGGAACCTGCAAATCTCTTTAATCTCTTTACCATCTCCAGCCCTGCCCATTTGATAGCAGCTCCACAAACTCCTGATCTTAATCTGTTTTTACCCGGTAAAGCCTGATTTCCTTCTTTGTCCACCACCTCTGCTGAAACAGTATTAATAGCAGCTATACCTTGAGCATATTTTCCGGCAATTTCCACCAGTTTTTCTAAATCTTCATCTTTTTGGTAGTAGCCAACTTTCAAAATTAAAGGGGTATCCCCAATCTCTCCTCTCACAGTCTCACACACTCTTTGGGTCATCTCCAGGTTGTAGCAGACTAACCCTTCATTACCAATATTTGGACATGATAAATTCATTTCCAGCACTTTTGCACCTGTTTCATAAGATAATTTTGCAGCTAAAGCATAATCTGCCACAAATTCTTCAGCAGTTTGATTTTCTCTGACTGTCCCCATAAAGGACAAAACTAACACCTGTCCCTTTCCTGCAAAAGAAATTGCTTTTTTTACATCTTCCTGCCAAACGCCTGGCTCTTTGGAAGGGACTCCAAAGGAGTTAGTAATAGATAAAGGTTCAGAGTAATTATTGTCTGCAACAAGCTTTGTTTGGGCCTTTTCTAAAGTCAAATCACCCTCGATTTTTACAGACAAAATATTCGGGAAAGGGTGACAGGAAAAGACAGAGGAACGGACAGTTTTATAAACACAAATATCAAACCCCTTTTCAAATGCAGCTTTACAAAAGTTAGAGTTTACCAAAGGCCCGGCTGGAATTCCGAAAGGCAGGTATACTTTTTGCCCAAAAAAATCATATTGAGGCTCCCCGCTTTGCTCATACACTTTCCCGTCAGCAAAAGCCCCAAAAGGCCCCTCTTTATAATTATCTTCATAACTTTTGTTGGGATCGTAAAAAGGTGTTTGCAGCATATTTAAATTTTAGCACATTTGGATGATTATCTTAAGCCACCTGTCACTTTAACTTTAGATAATAGATCTAAATTATTCAGCACTTCTCCGCAACCTCTAACCACTGTAGTTAAAGGATCAGTTGCTACATAAATAGGCAGCTTTGTCTCCTCTGCTAATCTTTTATCCAGACCACGAAGCAGCGACCCTCCTCCTGCCAGAAATATCCCCCTCTCCACTATATCTGTTAATAACTCCGGGGGAGTTTCCTCCAATATTTCCTGCACGCCGGAAATAATTTGTGTGACTGTGGAGGACAAAGCCTCCCTTATTTCTGCTGCAGAGATTTTTATAGATTTAGGTAATCCTGTGGCCAAATCCCTGCCCCGAACTACTGTAGCCATGTCATCTTTTCCTGTAGGATATGCTGAACCTACATCTATTTTTACATCCTCTGCTGTTCTTTCTCCAATCAGCATCCCATACCTGACCCGCATATAATTGATTATTTCCTCATCCAGCTCATCTCCTGCTACCCTTAAAGATTTATTTACTACCATACCTCCCAAAGAAATCACTGCAATTTCAGTTGTTCCCCCGCCGATATCCACAACCATTACTCCTTCAGGAGCCTCTACCGGTAACTTGGCACCTATGGCTGCAGCCATAGGTTCTTCTATCAAATATGCTTCTCTTGCTCCTGCAGACAAACAGGCATCCTGCACTGCCCTTCTTTCCACTTCTGTTACTCCTGAAGGAATACCAACTACTACTCTTGGTCTGGGAATTTTAGGCAAAGAAAAAAAACCTTTACCGGGGGTATTATGAACTTTGTAGATAAAATATCGGAGCATGGCTTCAGTGGTATCAAAGTCAGAAATTACTCCGTCTCTTAAGGGTCTGACAGCTTCAATTGCTGCAGGAGTTCTGCCTATCATTCTTTTAGCCTCACTGCCTATGGCTAAAACCTGCCTTGTTTTTTTGTGGATAGCAACAACAGTGGGCTCTCTTATTAGGATTCCTTTGCCTTTAACTAAAACTAAAGTATTAACAGTACCCAAATCTATTCCAATATCAAAAGAGAGCATCTGCCAAAGACGAGAAAACATGATGGGAGTTTAACACAGAAGTAGTATTGACTTAAATACCTGCTAAAGTCGTCGGGAAGACTTAAAAATTCAAAGTTTTTCAAAGTCAGTCTGATTGACGCCCATTTGTTTAATTATGTTTCTTAAAGTTCCGGATTTTATCTCATGATGATGCGGAATCACACATGTCTTCTTACTGATCTCATTCCACCAAATTTCATGAGTGCCGCCCGTATTTCTTCTAAAAATAAATCCTGCCTTGCGTACCTTTTTGATTAAATCTCTGTAACTTAAGGGTTTATACATTAAGCAGCAACTATAATAGGGACTGTAAGAGGATTTGTTACACCTCTCATTTTTTGTTTTTTAAGAGGGATTTTTAAACCTTCTTCTTTGTATAATTCAATCAAGGATTGCGCTACAGCAGTTATTTCTAAAACAGCTTCATCCACTGTATCGCCCTGAGCATAACAATCTGACCATTGAGTACAGACAACAATATAACCCCCCTCTTTTTGAGGCTCAATTTTAATGGGTAATTCGTATTCAGAAACTTTCTGTGTTTGGTTCAACATAATCGAATTTTACCATAAAAGTGATACTTCTAAAATACCAATTTCATACTTTTAATATATTCCCTACTATCAAACCAACTACTGTAGCCAAACCTCCAATTAACAACATTTCAATAGCGCTTCTGAAAGCTTTAAATTCAACAATTTTCCCTTTCAGGTAGCCTATTATAAAAAGACTTAAGAAAGCGGCCAGTATACTGATAATCCTTCCTGTGTCAGGATTAAAAATTAAGAAAGGCACAACAGGAATCATCCCTGCAAAAAGGTAGGAGAAAAACATCAAAAATGCTCCCAAAAATAAATTATCTTTGTGTTTGCCTGATTTATCCATCTGGTGCACAGCTTTTTCAGAAGAATACTGACCTGCAGCCATAGAAGAAGCCTCAACTGCCACTGCCACAAAAGAGGCTAAAATTATAACAGCCTGACTGGTAGTCCCTACAGAAATACCCACCACTAATCCGGTGGTGGACACAAGCCCATCCTGTAACCCAAACATCACACTTCTGAAATAATCTTCATCCAAATCAATTTTCATTTAAGAATATTTGAACTGAATTTGTAAAGAAGCGTTTAGAGCTTTAGCCAACCTTTTTAAGAATGAAACTGAAGGACTGGTTTTAGCCTGCTCAACTCTGGAGATTACAGATTGAGTAGTTTTCATCCTTTTTGCAAGCTCTTTTTGCGTTATTTTCTTTTCAATCCTGGCAAGTATCAAAGCACGGGCTATTTCAAATTCAGGTTGCAATTCCTTATAGGCTTTTCTAAATTCAGGATTTTTAAATAATTTCTTTTCGTAAACATCCCAATTAGTCATAAATTAATGATATCGCAATATTGCGATATTGTCAACATCCAACTATATTCCCATAAATTAGTTCCTGTGAGCTTTTTAATATGAGGATAACCGCCTTCTAATCCAAATTCTTTGAGTAATTTAAAAGCATGAACAATTTTTGAATTAGCTTTCTCATCTAATGATGCAAAAAATCCTTCAACAGGCTTGTCTCCACTGGAACTCTCATACAATTCAATCTTCCGCCTCTCTTCCATTCTTCCAGTATATACATCAGATATACTTGTCTCAAATATGTACTTCTGTTAGCATAAATTCATGTTAGACAAAGTTATTTCCTACTCTTTTTATCTGCTTTTCTTTTTAACCCCGCTTTTTTGGTCCTCACAAAATTATGAACTGTTTGAATATAACAAAATGATTTTGGTTTATGGGTTTACCATTATCATTGTTGGAGCATGGCTTTTAAAAATCATTAATCAGAAATCATTGAGTCTTAATCGAACCCCCTTAGATATTCCTCTGCTTTTATTTTTAGGAGCCAATATTTTATCAACCATCTTTTCCATGGATAGACATACCTCCATCTGGGGCTATTACTCAAGATCAAATGGCGGGCTCTTATCTCTTATCTCTTATCTCTTGCTCTATTGGGCTTTTGTCTCTAATATGGACTTTAAAAAAGTCAAAACTACTTTAAAGTATGGGTTGGCTTCAGGCTTTGTAATTTCTATATGGGCAATTTTAGAACACTTTGGAGTTTCACCTTCCTGTATCCTTTTAAGAGGTGAATTTAATGCTTCCTGCTGGATACAGGATGTTCAAGCCAGAGTGTTTGCCACTTTAGGACAACCTAACTGGCTGGCAGCGTATCTTGCTATGCTGATCTTCCCTGCTTTTTACTTTTTGCTTAATTCAACCAGTAAAAACGAACGTATTACTTATTACATATCTCTTATTACCATGTACCTTGCGTTCACTTTCACTTACTCAAGAGGCCCAACACTCGGACTGATAGGAGGAATGGTGATATTTATCATCGGCTATATTTTTTGTCATCCTGAGGGCAAAGCCCGAAGGATCTTGAGATTCTTCGTTTCACTCAGAATGACAGGATTAGCTGGTATTTTAATATCTTTTCTTGTTATTAATATTCTTTTTGGATCGGCCCTGACCAGTTTCAGGTTAGTTTCCAAATTTGCAGCTCCTGCAAGGCCTGCCATAGCTTTACCAACTGCTTCTGTAGGAACACAGCTGGAAAATGGAGGAACTGAATCAGGACAGATCAGGTTTATTGTCTGGAAAGGAGCTTTGGAGATATTTAAAAATAATCCCCTGTTTGGTTCGGGCTTAGAAACTTTTGCCTACTCCTATTATCAATACAGACCAGTAGAGCATAACTTAACTTCTGAATGGGATTTTTTGTATAACAAGGCTCATAATGAATATTTGAATTATTTAGCTACTACTGGTTTAGTAGGATTTGGAACATACATGATAGTAATTGGAACATTTGCACTTTGGTGCATTAAGTCGATATTAAGATATTATGATATAAAGGGAACAAAGATCTCCCAATATCCCTATATCCTAGTATCAATTCTCCTTGCTTCTTACATCTCCTATCTTATCTACAACTTTTTCTTATTTTCTGTAGTAATCATTGCTGTCTTTTTCTACCTTTTTCCTGCTTTGGCTTTTGCTGCCACTGACTCACTTTCCCCTTTACGCTTGACCCTTTTCCCTTTTATTTACCGCCGCAAAATTTATACTAATATTGCCAAAGGATTTGTAGTACTGGTAACGCTGTATTTGCTTTACTGTGTGACCCAAATTTGGTTTGCAGATACCCTGTTTGCCAAAGGACAAAAAGCTTTGGAGGCAGGTAATCCAGGCAGAGCTTACAACTTGTTGGTAACTGCTTCAGACATTAATAAAGGTGAGCTGTTTTATAAATCAGAGCTTTCCTTAGCTGCTGCTCAGGCTGCGGGAGCTTTAGCAGAATCTGATGCTACTCTGTCCGCTGCGTTAAAAGATGAAGCAGCATCTCAAATAAATCAGGTACTTACCCAAAGTCCTAAAAATGTTTCATACCTAAGGACTGCCGTGAGAACCTATTTTGAACTGGCTGCCCTTGATCCAAAATATTTAGAAAAAACTGTACAAACACTTGATACAGCTATAAAACTTGCCCTCACAGATCCAAAGCTTTACTACAATAAAGCACTGGTTTTGGAAGTAATGGGCAAAAAAAATGAGGCAATTAAAGTCTTGAGTGAGACAATAAAACTTAAACCAAATTATCTTGAGGCTGTAGTCCAGCTTCAGCAAGCCACTGCTTCAGCAAAACCATGAAATCAATTGCAAAAGCTATTGCTGAAACCAAATTTAAAAGCAGGCCTAAGAATTTAAGTAAAGAATTTCAGGTCTATGGAGTATATCTGGCAGAAAGCTTACAAGACACCAGTCATTATTCACTTTATATGAAACTGGCAAAGCAGCTGGACCGGAAGATTTTAGATGAAGCTTTAACTTTTACCAAAGGCTACACTTCTGCCAAATCCAAAGCCAAAGTGTTCATGTGGCGCTTGAAGGAGCTTAAAAGCAAGGCAAGCGCCACTCAAGATCTTTGCGAAGCAAAGTAGACTTAAGATCCGAAGGATCGCAAGATCTTTGCGAAGCAAAGTAGACTTATGTGGAGATTGAAACAGCTAAAAGAAGAAAAAACACTTAATAAGGTATAATTAACTAATGGCTGATCAGGAACCAAAACCAAAATTTACTCCCGAGGAGTTGGCAGAAATCGAACTACAGATTCCTGCTTTTAAAAGAAAACACAAAATTACTGCTCGAATGGTTCTGCGGAAAAATATGTCAGATCTAGGAAAAAGAGGAGGTGTCTATTCTCCTCTTGATCCAATTAACCAGAATCGTCTTTTAGGCTATGGTGAACCAAACCAAATAATGAATGCAGGAGACATAATCCCACCCTCTTCCGACTCACCTTTAACAAACCAGCAGAAAGAACGTTTTAAAAAGGATATAAAAAAGCAATAATAACCGATATACACCATAGTGAATTTGATACAATATCCTCATGAAGGTAGTAAAAGCTCCTGATCCAAAATTAAGAGTACAAACCAAGCCTGTTAAAAAAATTAACGGGGCTTTATCTCAAACCCTAAAAGAGATGGCAGCTTTAACTAAAACCTTCAAAGACCCTGAAGGAGTAGGCTTAGCAGCTACTCAAGTTGGGCTTGAGGAAAGCTTTTTTGTAGCCAAAGATGGTAAACAGTTTATTTCTGTAGTTAACCCTAAAGTCTTATCTGTGGGTAAAAGAACTAAAAAATACTTTGAAGGCTGTTTGTCAGTACCAAATATGTGGGGAGAAGTAAGACGCGCTTTAAGTATTAAAGTAACCTATCAGGATACTGCCGGCAAAACAGTAACCCAAACTTTAACAGGAATTCCTGCCTGGATTTTTCAACATGAGATTGATCATTTAAACGGTGTTTTATTTTCAGACAGAGTTTTGCAACAAAAAGGCAGGTTTTATAAATTTACAGGGAAAGATAAAACAGGAACTGATACGTTTGAAGAGGTGATAATTTGAACTTAAGTTCAAATTATCATCCTGAGGAGCAGAGCGACGAAGGATCTCCTTAATGATTCGAGGAGTACTCACATTCGTGAGAGATTCTTCGCTACGCTCAAAATGACAATGATTAAAATAGTTTTTCTAGGTACTCCATCCTTTATCCAGCCCATTAGGGATGAGCTGGTAAGACATTTTACTCTGGTTGATCTACCCTCCAAAGCAGATTTGGGAGTAGTAGCTGCTTATGGAAAGATTTTAAAAAAAGAAGAGTTATCTGCCCCAAAATTTGGATTTATTAATGTCCATCCCTCGCTTTTACCAAAATACAGAGGCCCCTCTCCTATCCAACAAGCCATTTTAAATGGTGATAAAACTTCAGGCATCTCTATCATCAGGATGGATAAAGAGGTCGATCATGGACCCATTTTATACCAAGAGCCTTTGGAGCTTTCCGATAGTGATAATTTTGATACTTTGAGTAAAAAAATGTTTCGGCAGTCAGCAGAGATTTTACCCCAAATTATCAAAGATTTTACAGAAGGAAAGATTAAAGCCAAAGAACAAAATCACCAACAAGCTACTTTTTGCCCAATACTAACCAGAGAGAGTGGTTACTTTGACATTAATACCCCACCTTTACCTGAAACACTGGACAAAATGATAAGAGCTTATTATCCGTGGCCCGGAGTTTGGACTAAGTGGAATGAGAAGATCGTGAAACTTTATCCTGAAGGAAAAATTCAAATGGAGGGAAAAAAGGTTTTATCAATAAAAGATTTCCTAAATGGCTATCCTGATTTCCCTCTGAAATTAAGCTGAGGCAAGTGGAGGAGTTTCCTCAGATTTAACAGTTTCTACTCTTTTTTGAACAACCTGAGCTTTCTTAACAATTCTTAAGCACTTAGTGCAATATTTTTCATTCTTAAAAACATGCAGATTGGCCTTTTGAGTCCTTTTGTGAATAGGAGCGCGCAGTGCCCATGTTCCACCAGCTCCGGAGGAACCTTTTTTGTGCCTGGAGAAACTTATTGTATTTTTACCTTTTCCGCACCTTGTACATGCTAACATGTGGTAGACTATATCATATGCCGGAAGTTTTTGCACTCTCCATTATTATCCTGCTCTTTTCTGTAATTGTGCATGAAGTAATGCACGGATTTGTAGCTTTAAAATTCGGCGACCGTACAGCAGAAAAAGCAGGCAGACTCACTCTAAATCCTATTCCTCATATTGATTTATTCGGCACGATTTTAATACCGGCTCTCCTGATCTTTACCGGCTCCCCAATTCTTTTTGGCTGGGCTAAACCTGTGCCTGTAAATCCTTTAAATTTTTCTAATTTAAGAAGGGGTGAACTATTTGTTTCTGCTGCAGGAATCTTAGCAAATTTTGGTTTGGCGCTGGTAGCAGCTGTTATATTCCAGATCTTAAACACCCTGCCTCAACAGTTCCCCAGTTACATTGGAAATGTTTTAACTTTTGCAGTACTAATCAATGTGGTATTGGGAATATTTAACCTGTTACCAATTCCCCCCCTTGACGGTTCAAAAATATTGATGTCCCAACTTCCCTATAATTTAGCCAGGCAATACGACAGGATAACCCCCTATGGATTTTTGATTTTATTAGCGTTTCTTATGACAGGCATGCTGGGGTTTGTGTTCCAAATAGCCAGATTAATTACAACCTTTTTATTAACTGTTGGCACATAAACCCTTAATTGCGGAAAACCCTTAAAATATTAAAAGACATAATAGGAATTTAGGTTCAGAGGTCTTGACAAAAAGGCGCTTTTGTGGTTTGATTAAATTATCCTAAAGGACATTTTGTAGATGGCCTAAAAGGATTGAAAATCCTGAGCGAAGTCGAGATTTCGACTGAGTCGAAGGACTGCTCAAGACAGCAATGTCGCAGGCAAAAATCCCTGCTTAGCACGTTTAAAGCCAAAATATTTTTCTTCACTGATTTGATACTTTACGGGAATCCGAGTGGTTTGAAAGCTTTCTGCCCAAAACCCAGGATACCCACCTTAGCTTGGCTGAGGAAAAAATTTGGCTAGCGGCTATAGTAGGGAGGAATTATTTTCGAGTTTTGTTCTGTTAAACCTGATAATTCTTTCTTTAGTTTTAAGTGGACATATAAGTCCGCTTCTTCTTAGTTCATTTCATTTTTCTATTTCCCTTTAGCTTTAAAACTTGTTAAAATATGTAAATCGTGCCGATGTAGCTCAGAAGTAGAGCAGGCGCTTTGTAAGCGTCAGGCCGGGATTGCAAAATTCCCCATCGGCTCCTATTTTGCCTCTTGACTTTTCGGTAAATATTTGGGTATTATAAAAACATGCGCCCTGCGTTTTACGATGATCCTGCTTATAGAAAAAGACAGTCTGAGATTACAAAACAATACTATGTACTTCATCCTCAAGTTAAGTCTGTAATAACAAGAATTTGTAGTAATTTCCGATGTAAACTTCCCTTTCAGGTCAACAAGCCATCCGATCAAAAGATCTATTGCGGACGTAGTTGTGCCGCTTCAATAAATAATTTAGGAAGACATCAATCTGTTGAAACGCGCATGAAAATATCAACTGCCATCAAGGCGCTTCCTCCAGGATTCTACCAACATGTATATGAATCTAAACGTAAACCTAAAATTACTTTAATCTGTAAAAATCTGTCTTGCAAAAAAGACTTTCAGGTGTATCCGTATCAAGCAAAATCCAGAAAATATTGCAGCAATAAATGTGTTATGCAAATAGTAGGAAGGATGACTACATCTCCCAAAGCTGCAAAGAGTAAACCAGGAATAAGACCAGACATAGATTCTAAAATCTGTTTCTATAGTACATGGGAAGCTAATATTGCAAGAGTATTTAACTTAATTGATCTCAACTGGGTATACGCTCCTACCCTCTTTGATATTGGTCTTCATACCTACAGACCAGATTTTTATCTTCCTAAAAGTAACATTTATATAGAGGTCAAAAATTTTATGGGGGAATATTCTTTGATGCGTGACCAAGAATTCCGGAAAAGATACCCCGATATCAAGCTTGAAATATTTTCCAAAAAAGAATACGAACAAATTACTGAGCAGTACAAATCTTTAATCGATAATTGGGAATAATTTATTTTTTCTAAAAGATAATACGCAATAATTATGCTAAAATGTGACTTGTCGCCGACTTGGCTCAGTGGCAGAGCAGCT
>JACOXH010000011.1 GCA_016176415.1 Candidatus Daviesbacteria bacterium | reverse complement strand
GGATCAAAGCTTTTTGGCAGCTCCCCGAAGCTTATCGCAGTCTAATACGTCCTTCATCGGTACTTTCGACCAAGGCATCCACCGTATGCATTAATGTTGAGTATTTCTTGCATTGCAATGTTCCGCCCAAAGGCGGGACAATGCTAGCCTTCATACATTCTTCAAAGAAGAATATTAACTCCATAAAAATTAACTCTTCATGGAGATTAATACTTCTCTGAAGTATCCGTATTCACATTTCAAAGTGCAAAATTCTGGATTTGCACCCAGATTTAAGTAACTTAAGTGACTTAAGTAACTTAAATCCAAACGCAAACCTGTGGACCCGAGAGGAGTCGAACCCCCTGCATCGTCATTGCAAATGACGCGTTCTACCGGTGAACTACGGGCCCGCCTTTCCTCAAATTAATCCGCGGAAATCCGCTATTAATCCTGTATTTTAATCTGCTTTTTAAGAGGGATGCAACGCCTTCTGGTGTCTCCGCACCCGGAGACCCGGGCTTTTATGAAGACTTAAAGTTTTGTTCGTTGTTTCTCGTTTGTTTTATGATTAACACCATGGGGAATATTACCAAAAATAGCCCTACCCTGTCAATTACCGCATTTTCCTATATTAACCACCTGCTCAATAAGCCGGTTGGCATAACCATACTCATTGTCATACCAGGCAAAGATTTTGAGTAAATCCCCATCCACCACCTGAGTCAAAGGCAAATCTACTATGGCTGACTCAGACCTGCCAATAATATCTGTTGAGACCAATGGTTCCTCGCTCCAGGCTACAATTCCCTGCCATTTTGGGTCCTTGCAAGCCTCTTTAATAGCTTGATTTACTTCCTCAACAGTAGTTTTTTTCTTTAATATAAAAGTAATATCTGAAATGGAACCAGTAATAATTGGAACTCTCAAAGCCCTGCCGTCAAAAAGACCCTTTAATTCAGGTATAGCTTCTGTGGTGGCTATAGCTGCACCTGTAGTAGTAGGAATAATATTGACATAAGCAGCTCTTGCCCTTCTTAAATCTTTGGCTTTACCGCCCGGAGGGGGGCCGTCTACCAGATTCTGTTCTGCTGTTACTCCGTGCACGGTAGTCATTACCGCTTTTGCTACCCCAAAAGCTTTATCAATAACAGCAACTACGGGCGCAATACAATTAGTGGTGCAGGAAGCATTATTAACCAACTCTTCACCATTATATTTGTCTGCGTTCACACCCAGCACCAAAGTCTCTACCCCTTCACCTTTGGCAGGAGCAGACAAAACAACTTTTTTGGCACCTGCCAAAAGATGTTGTTTCATACCTTCACTATCAGTAAATCTGCCTGTGGATTCGATTACAACATCAATATTTAAGTCTTTCCAAGGAAGCCTGGAGGGCTCTTTTTCTGCCAAAACCGGGTACTTTTTGTTATCAACTATTAGAGCTCCACCTTCCAGGTGGGCGCCAGACGGCACCTGTCCCTCACCTGGAAGGTGAGTGTTTGTGAAAGAAACTTCATGACCCCAAATACCATAAGCCGAGTCATATTTTAAAAGATGGGCCAAAACTTCAGGGCTGGTTAAATCATTTATGGCTACTATTTCTAGTTTATCAGAATGCTTTTCCAAAGCTACTTTAAAAGCACTCCTCCCTATTCTCCCAAAACCATTGATTGCAACCCGTAACATAGTATGTAGTTACCATACAATTTTTAACTTTGGCGGTCAATAGAGAAATTATTTTACTTTAATTACTTTTAAGTCTTGTAGCAGTTGCCTCAGTGCTGCAAAGTCTACAGTATTAATCAGTCCATCATCATTCATATCAACCCCGGCTCTAATCTGTTTGACAATATCTTTATCTACATTCCAGTCAGTATGAAGTACAGACATATCTATTAAGTTTATTTTTCCATCCTTGTTTCCGTCACCTTTAGTGCCCGGCTTGGGGGTTGGGGAAGCGCTTGGTGCAGGAGTTGAACACCAACCCTCTATTGGCTCTGGTAGCAAACAACGGGGATTAGTATCAATACACGCAGGTCTTGGCTGACAGGTTGGCTTGGGCGTAACAGTCGGTACCGGTTCAGGCCCTTTCTCCACCACTACATCATATCCTTCTGTCATAGTTAATATGTTAATGTTGTTTAAATTAGAATAAATAGCTGAGGAATCTGTAAATGAGATTTCTCCTTTTCCCAAAGCTTTGGCATGAAAGGTGATGGTAGCCATCAGAACTGATTCCTGCCCTATTTGTGTTTTGTACCCCGGACTAGGTACCCCTCCGGATAAAGAAATCTCTCCGGTATTATTGTCATAATACTCTTCTACCCAGTTTTTAATAAAACTTCCCTCAGTTTTAATATCCTTAACTTCTATAACATCTTTAGGAAAAGTCATTTTGGCAGTAAATAAATTAGCTTCTTCTAAATCAGATTTTGCATATAATTTAACTTCAAACTCTTCCTTCAGCCCGGGCCGGCCTGCCAGGTAACAAACCCAACCATTTTTACACACTTTTGGACCCATTAAAGTAAAACTATTCTGAGACCAAAGAGGTCTGGAGCCACCGGCTTTAGGAAATAAATTAGTCCTGTTTTGGACTAAATATACTCCTACTACTGCTCCCAGTAAAAGAAGAATCAAGATTACAGCTTGAGCAATAACACCTTTTTGATTAAGTTTTGGCATGCATTATCAGCAAACCACTTTCTTACAAACTTGTCAATGGTTGGACATAAAGAAGTTAAGAAGGATTACCACACTGGCCTGGTTGAGGACCTACAGTTCTCCAGCTGTATTGATGTTCACCAGTTTCAGCTTCTGTAAATTCATTAACTATAACAGATCAATCTTTCTTATACTGATCTACCCAATAAGCAGTACGCCAAAGATAAGCAGCAAGAGAAATAAAGCCAGGATAATTATAATGTCCCTGATAATCAAGATAATTGGCCGGGTAGGCTTTAGCAGGTTCAATTTGGGTTCCTTCTCCCCACTCATTAAAGGACAACACTACCACCCATTCAGGTTTCTGTCTGGCAACTTCAGACCACATGCTGTCATATTTTTGACCTTTTTGCCGGTCTATAACAATATCACCGCCTGCTTTTCTATTATCAAATCCTGGAGCAACCTGGACTGCCGCAATATAATTTGATGATTTGGCAAAAGTTTTACCGGCATAGTCAATATCAGCATCGTAATTAAACATGCCGTCTGAATGATACTGATCAAGATCGTATTTGGGACCATCAGGTGTCAACATAGCTTCTTTGGTATTCTCAATCAAAATAATCGAATCATACGCAGTACCACGGAGGGTATCTATTTTGGACCGGAAATCCGCCTTTATTTGATCAGGGGTAATCCTTGAGTCCTGATAAGCCATCATTGGTTGGTATATCCAAAATGTTGGGCGGGGGCTGGTGCTTTTTCCATAAAGGGTTGGACGGACAACTTTATAAAAAGCAGTGTTATTGCCGTAACGGTCAACTAAATATGCAATGCTGGCCAAATGTTCTGCTGCTTTTTTTGGCTCAAGCATAAACGCCACCTTAATACCATATTGACCGGCTTTATTAATAATTTTATCAATAGTCGCTTCTTTACTCCACTGGTGATCTTTTCCCCAGAAAGAAACCAAAATAACGTCAACTTTGGCTACTTTTAGCCATCTCATGTGCTGATCAATAACATTAATATCGCCGCTGTCATAAGGACCAAGATGCGGATAATAAGCTGAATATAAATCAGCAGGCGGAGTATGATTGTTGTCACTCCAGTGCAGGTAAGGAGGCGATCCCGAATACCAGTCATAATAATATGCAAAGAGTGTTTTGGGAGAAGTTACTGAAGCTGTTATGCACGCTCCGTTATTGCAGCCACCAGAGCAATCAATCCATTCCTGTTTTACCACTGTGCTGTTAGGTGATTCACACCAATATTCAAGAACCTTTTTATTTTTAAAAGCCGGAGAATCGTTAAAATTGCAAAAATCAGAGTTATATTTTTTACCTTTAAGATAAATAGTGCCGGTTGTACCGGGATTTCTACCTTCATCGCTGTCAGTGCAATTGGAAAAAGCAACTTCAGTTAACGCGCCCTGGATAGACTCCATCACAGAGTTCTCTGTATCCGCAGCATTGGTTTTAAGTATTTGAGGTGTTTTGACTAGGTATACTCCGGCAGCCACGCCAACAACTAAAATCACCAGCATCAATGCATGGGTAACTACACCGCGGTTATCTAATTTGGGCATGCAATTCCAGTAAGACACATTCTTTATGGGTTGTCAATATTATTGAGGTAAAATTATCGTGGCTTAACAGTAAATTCAGGAGGGAAACTGGTTCCTTTGCCGTTATTATATCCTCCCCCGGTTATTACCGTAACTTTCCCTGATTGCGCAGGAATATTAGGTACCCTAAACCTAATCTCATTTGGTGTCCATATTGGAGGCTCAAGCTTGATATCGCTACTTGGAACTACAGAAGCTAGTAAACCAACTCCACCATCTTTATGAGGCAGCCAAACCTGAAGATAAGTAGGCTGTGCGCCTTCCTGTAGAAAATTTTCACCTTTAATTACCACCCAGTCCCCCGGTCTCGCTACTAACGGGTCAACACTTTCAATAACAGGCTGCAAAACTTGTCTGGAGTTATTACAGCTTGCTTCCTGACGAAGATAAGGCTGAAGCATGTGTCTTCCGTCAGCACCAATATTAACAACTTCTGCATATTCTGCAGACCTGCAACGCACGTATTCAGAACTTACAGGAGGCACTGCTGATATTAAGGTTGGTGTTGGTTCAGGGGTAGCTGTTGCGACTACTGGTGTTCTAGTTGCTACAGGAGGAACTGAAGGCTTTTTATTTTCTACTGCCAGATAAATTGCAGCTGTTGCTACTATAGCAGCCAAAGCAGCAGATCCATATTCAAATCTTCTGTCCATAAGGTCAGCATCTTATCACAAAATCAACTATAGGTCAAGATTCCTGGTTAATCAATCCTGCAAGTAACCAGAAATAAATTAAATGAACAATTGATTGGTTTTGGAACTGAACCCAAATTAAGTATAAAACCAGTGAAACAAATAGAGTTTTATTTTGCACCTTTTTAACCAGCAGACAAACCAGTATCCCCCAAAGAGCAAAGCCCAAGATTCCTGAAAGTAACAGCAAATCAAGGGTAAAGTTGTGAGTCCTGTCTATGGTTAAATCCTTTAATCTTATCAATACAGAAGAAGGCTGCAGGGTTTCTTCAAACAAAGTATGCTTATTAACCTCAAAATATGTACGATATGCTTTATCAACATTTTCCAGACCCCAGCCAGTTAAAGGTTTTTGATTAATTAACTCCCAGCCTAAAGGCCACAAATAAAACCTTCTCTCCACTGAATCAGAGGGGTTGGCAAAAGCTTTTGATCTTAAATTAAAAGGTTCTATAACTTCCTGCCAGATTAATCCTGTAGACCAGTGAGCAGAAAAAAATAAAGCAAGCCCTATCAACAGCCCAAAACTTCCCAACCCTCCGATAATCCATTTTTTACTTTCAGTTTTGAACAAAAACCAAAATACCAATATGCAAGCCAGCAAAACAATAGCAATGCGTGAACCACTGATTAAAACAGCAATTATACTGACCACCACTGCTGCCCACTCCAGTTTACTTCTTAACTTAAGACTAAAAGGCAAAATCACCAGTAAAAAACCTGCATAAAAGTTAGGCTGGCCAAAATTTGAAGCTACCCTGCCTGCATAAGTAGGAATGGGATTATTTAATATGTTAATTAAAAACCAATCCTTAATTACCAAAACTCCTGTAACTACAGCTGAATAAATCAAGATATTTTTCCAGTGCTCAAACTTAATTTTTGAGCCTGCCACTACTAAAGAAAAAAGCCAAAGATAAGCATAAACAATCCAGCCCTGAAAATATGGAGGGTTGCCCAGTAAACTTATTTTAAAATCTGCTCCGAAAATTGAGGTCAAAAGCAGCACTAAAATAAACAATAAAGAAACAATATTTACCTTATTCCACTTTATCTTTTGTTTACTTATCAGCCAGATAAACCCTATCAAACTAATACTTAATATAAAGAACAATACCTTTATTTGTTCATAACCAAAGCTGCCATAGGCTCCCAGCAAAGGAATTAGAAAAATAGTTAAAAGAAGTAAATGCTTTGTCATTCTGAGCGAAGCGAAGAATCTCTGACGAATGTCAGACTTGTATTCAAAAGAGATCCTTCGGTCGCTTCACTCCCTCAGGATGACATTTCTTATCACTTTAATGCTTCTATCGTGGGCAAAGTACCGTCAGTTAGAAATTTAAGCATTGCTCCCCCGCCTACTGATACGGAAGTTTTCTCTTCTGCCGTCTGCAGCAAACCATACTGACCTAAAGCTGCCACTGTATCTCCTCCGCCTATTATTACTTTAGCATTTGATTCAAGCAGCATTTGGGCTACTTTTTTTGTAGCATCATTTTTGGGCTCTTCAAACTTACCCAAAGGCCCGTTCCAAATTATCATGACTGCCCTGCTGATTAAATTACTCCACGCATCCACAGTTTCAGAAGCTATATCCAACCCATCTTCATTCAACCTACCCACGAAGATATTTGACAAAGTGCGTACACTCTCCAAACGCACTTCGTCATCCTGAGGAACCGGCAAAGCCGGTGACGAAGGATCTCCTTCATGATAGTCCCTTAGCTCGTGTACCAACTTCCCCCCTACCAACACTGCATCAGCTTTTTGAGCCAGCATTTCTATCACCGGCAGCTTCTCTTTAACTTTGGCCCCACCCATAATAGCTACAAATGGCTTTTTTGGGTTATTTTTAACTTCTGACAAAACCGCAATTTCCTTGGCAAAGTTGATCCCTGCATAGTGAGGCAGCAGAGAAGGCAAAACGGTAGTAGATACAGCCGGACGATATGAACCAAAAGCCTCATTTACATATATCTCACCCATTGCAGCCAATTCTTTGGCAAACCCAGGATCACCTGCTTCTTCCCTGGGATCAAACCTTAAATTCTCCAAAATCTTAAACTTCCCGCTCTGAAGATCTGCAGAAAAACCCTGGCTGGCAAACCACTGCCGTACAGGCTCTACTGACAACTCCGCCACTACCCTGCCTTCAGGTCTGCCCAAATGGCCCATTAAAATAACCTGTGAGGCATTTTCTAAACATAATTTCAAAGTTGGTAAACCTGCACTGAGCTTAAAATCTTCTGTAACTTTACCAGCTGTTATTTGAACATCAATATCATAACGGAGAAGAACCTTTTTATTGGCAATTATCTGCGCAGAAACTGTTTGCATATTATCCCTAACAATACTATCACACTTAATAAGCTTATCAGATCAGCTAAATTTCTTATCTGAGTATTTTTAAATTCAGCCAAAATTGTGTGCTTCCCTGCTTCTATATCAAACACAGGCAAACCATAACTTTTACCATCAATTAAGTAGTTAAATTGCACAGGTTTTCCATCTATTTTAATCTGCCAACCGGGGAAATAAAACTGATTTAAGCGCAGTTTTGCAGCATCAGCAGCCTCAACTTCTGCTAAAACCTTAGCTGATTCTTCCTTGACCACCCTGACAACCCCAAAACCACTGACTACTTCTACCCTGGCAGGAGCTTCTCTTTCTGCAATTTTCCCCCACCTTGGCAGGTGTTCTCCATAAGAAGTTGAGGTGGTTTTTAAATTTTGATAATACTCATCCCCCGGATTAAATTGTTCATTAATTCTCCAGTGATTTCTGTTGGCATAAATTACCAGCAGCAGTAAAACAACAAATAAGATTTTCCTGTAAGGCAGATGTTTAATCAATAATGCTGCTGCTATAGCTGCAGCAAATACAGCTACAGCCTGAAACCTTAAAGGGAACTGTACTATACTCAAAAAAGGCACATTTTCCCAAACAGGAATACTTACTTGAAGCTCTAAAAACACGCTGACAGCAAACAAAATCAACACCATTGCCCCAAAAACCCTAACCTCCCTAACCCTTCTATAGAACCACCATACTCCCCCCAACACCACCATTACTAAAACCTGTACCAGCCCCAGCTGATAGGACATATCCCCGGGCTCTGGATTTTGAGGGTGGGATAAACCATACCCCCAGGGAGAACGGAGCAGCTGCCAAAGGGAAACAAACTGATCTTTATAAAACCCGCTGTAGATTTCATCAAAACGGATATACTGCTTTTCCCAAACTGCAGGCAGCCAAAACCAGGCAGACAGCCCCAACCCCAGCAAAACCATCACCCCTAATCTTTTAACCACCCTAACATCCCCAAAAACCCTAACCCATATCAAACCAAACACTATTAAAACAGGAGCAAAAAGCACTGCTGTAACGTTATGGGCAAGGATCAAAAGGGCTAAACTTAAACCACCTGCCCATATCCCCCATTTTTTACCTTTAATTACTGCCAGAAGGCTCAAAAAAACAAACGGAACCAGGGCTTGTCCTAAAGCCGATCCCACTGCTGCAGATACATAGACATTTAAAAACCTGATCGGAGCATAAAGGTAAAAAACTGCTCCCAAAAAAGCTGCCATCCTTGATCCGAGCAACTCTTTCAAAAACAGATACATACCAACTAAAGATAAAATCATGGAAGCAAACAGTACTGCCTTCACAGAATCTACAAATCCAAATCCTGACCAGTGGAACAACTGTCCCAGCATTGCAGGTAAGGGGTAATTGAATAAAAACACAGGATAACCAAATCCCTGATTCAGCTCCCCTGACCAGCGGGGCGGAAATTGACCTTCTGAAAGAAGTTTATCCATACTGATCTGGCGGACAACATGGTGAGTCAGATCATGGCTGGTGTATCCTCCGGGAATCAGCAAAGAACGGACAGCCGGGAATGTAAGCATAACAAGCAGGATAATAACCAGAAGTTCTTTTTTCACTTACACCAAATTACACTAAAAAACCCATTGATACAATTAGTTATCAAAGAAATTTTTGCCGGTTTTTAGAGCTTCTTTGTATGAATCAATCGTTTTAAACATGGGTTTTGGGAGATTATCAAAATCATACCAGCTCCAATTTTCAGTTTTTTCAGGTTCCATTACCTTAGGAGTACCGGATTTCCATTCTGCTGTCAGTCCTATATCAACATAATGCTTTCCTGTGTATTTTTTAAGATTTAAAAGTCTTAGGAATTTAATATTTTTAATCTCTATTCCTGCCTCTTCCCTGCACTCTCTTTTAGCACACTCTTCAAAAGATTCACCAAATTCCAAATGCCCTCCGGGAAAAGCATATTCTCCTGCTCCGTGCGAACCTTTTCTCCTGCAAAGCAGGACTTTACCTTGCTTTGTAATCATTACTCCAACACCAACTTTAACTTGAGATTTAGATGTCATTTGGTGGGCAGTAATGGTGTCGAACCATTCACCTCTTACTTATCAGATAAGCGCTCTACCGCTGAGCTAACCGCCCAAATTTTTAATATTTTACCAAATATTTGAGGCCTCGACCGGAGTCGGACCGGTGTACGCGGTTTTGCAGACCGCTGGATAGCCGCTCTCCCACGAGGCCATTGCTCAATTCTAGCACAAAAAAGCCTCCTGATACAGGAGGCTTTTCTTCTTTTTAATACCAAAAGAGTGGTGGGGATGAAGTTCGGCTCCTTAGACTTAAGAAACCATGTTCCATCAGACATTTTTGCCTGCCATTCAACAGGCGCTTGTCCGGTCGTGAGACCAGGACTGGATCAAATCCGCGCTTTACTCTGTCTTTCGAGGAAGAGAATCATCGAATTTGAACAATACTCCAGAAAGGAGGTGATCCATCCCCAGCTTCGGCTAGGGATACCTTGTTCATGTTAACCCACTCATTACTGAGGGCATGGACTATATCTTCATCCCAATTAAATCGGGAGCCGACGTTTAATGAAAGTTTAAATTCCAGATTATCTGGTACCTCTCATATAAGTCTCTACGGGGCTGCGACGCTCGATTTTATATCTTAACTTTGGAATAATGTACTCTGCAATTAGATTTCTAAATCTAAATGCACAGCCGTTTTTCATAGGAAAGTAAAGTTGAAAACCTTTACTATCTTTATGTAAGTTTGTGCATAATCCAAAATTTTTCTTTAAGCAATTTTGTAATAATAGATTACCTTTAAAACCGAATGCATAAGTACTAATTCTATATGCATCACGATCAAGATAACCATTACCATCATCCATAAACCAAACAGCTAAACTCAAATTACTTTTCAAAATATCCGAGATATTTTGCGGAATAATTTTTATTTTTTCCTTATAAAAAACTTTCATGTACTCAAAAATTAAAGAATGAGATACTGTCCTAAAAATTAGCGAATTGTTTATTTGATGGTATCTCGGTACTGCAAAAACCCAATTCTTAAAGATTTGCTGTTTCCAAAAAACATATTCCTTTGCTTTAAAGGAATGACAAATCTGTAATTGGGCTGCTTTACCAGAACGGGATATCTTTAAACATCCATCTCCTAAAACAGTCCCTATCAGAACCTCTCTTTGAATACTGGATAAATCCAGATTCTTTTTTAAATCCTTAAGCCAATTGCTGTTTGTATATTGCTTGAGCATCGCAGACTTCCCTCGGTATTCTCCCACATTCTAAGTTACCCAAAAGTAACCCGAATGTCAATAAGGAATTCACCGATTTCAGTCGGATTTTTCTGTTACTTTGCAGTAACAGGTCGCTGACCTATAGTGATCGACGACTTAAGCTTCATCGCCAGTTTCACCTTCGACCTAAAAAATAGGACTTCGGGTGCCCCTGACTTTGCTGCCTTGACGGGCGGTGTGTACAAGACCCGAGAACGTATTCACCGCGGCACGCTGATCCGCGATTACTAGCAATTCCGACTTCATGGGGTCG
>JACOXH010000005.1 GCA_016176415.1 Candidatus Daviesbacteria bacterium | reverse complement strand
CAGCATCCATGGTGTTTGAGATAACTTGTTGCGCAGAAAGCGTTGCTTCTGAAGCTGTGGATGAGGCCACGATCATATTGCCTTTGTTGTCATATACTCCCAACCCTGCCAATCTTTCCTTGGTGGTAAACCGTTCAAGCACGCCTTCAAGATAGGTGTCTGACTTATTGATAAAATTAGGCTCTATGCTTTCCCTTAAGCTTTCGGCAAGCAGAGTTGTACGGTATGTAAGGTCTGTCTTTAGCCTTTGGTTTTCGTTTTCAACCTGATTAACCGTGAAGGCTGTAACAATGAGGCTGATTGTAAGGACTATTATGAGGACTGAAATTATTATCTGTTTCATATTGGAAGCCCAAAAGCATATTTTACATCAAACAGGCAAAAATTACCAAAAGGCAGACGATTATAATCACAAGAAAACCCTGCTTTCTTAAACATTTATTACAATCTCTGAAAGGTCTTTTTAGAATAAAGATGTAAAGTTGCTTTAGTGGGATTTAGGCTCTTGTTTTTGACTGTTATTTTAAGCATGTTGGTAGTTGTTGCCTTTGGGGTCAGTAAGATATCAGTTAAACCTGTGTCAGATCAAAAAGACTTATTGCTTCCTGATTTAAAGTTATCTTTCCCTGATCAGCTTTATATACAGCAATCAGATAGGGGTAAGTTCATTCTTTTTAATACTACTTTTATTAATCAGGGCAAAGGTAGCTTTTTGTTCCAGTTTTTCTACTCCTTTTTCCAGTTCATCATGCTCTTCTTTGGTAGGAACATCATCTTCCAAATAGGCAAGAGATTTACCAAGTTTATCTATTCTTTTAGTTAGTCTCTTTTCAGCACTAGTTAATTCTTTTTCAACTTCTTTTATGTCTGTTTTTAGTTCTATTCTGAGAGCATCTACTTTTTTGTCCAGTTTATCAATTCTCTGGTTTGTAGCACTTTGCCCATTTAAAATAGCCTGAAGCATTTTTGTGGTATTGTTTGTGGTGTCACTCATCAGCAAAAACAACTTGAAGTAATTGGGCAAATAGATGCTCAAATACAAGCTAATAATCTTAACGCCAGCACCAGCTTTTCCACTTCATTAATATCACTTTAGCCAGGTTCTCAAATCCTTCTGCCCAGTTTATTAAAAAAGTTCAGGAGCTATCATTACAAGTTAAACTTGATCCTTATACAGCAGATTCAGTGAGCCTGGTCACTTGTAACGCAGTTTTTAAAAAGCTGCAAACTATTCAAATATGGGATTTGATATAAGAGTAGGTGTCAATCTGGTCCACCCTCCAGGTGGCATACGTTGACACCCTTTCTCCTCTAAATGTAAAATTTATTTATGGCCACATTTAGAAAACTTGTTTTTCGGGATGGAGAAATTTATCATGTTTTTAACAGAGGTATAGACAGAAGAACAATATTTACTGATAAAAAAGAGTATGAAAGATTTCAGAAGTTAATCAAGTTTTACAGACATAAAGATATTCCAATCAGATTTTCTAAAATTAATCAGCAGCCTGTAGAGTTTAGGGAAAAAATACTGGAAAAATTATATAGCAGTGAAAGAGCTCTTGATATTTTGAGTTACTGTATTATGCCGAATCACTTTCACTTCCTTCTAAAGCAAACATCTGATAAAGGAGTGTCTGTTTTTATATCTAATATTGTTAATGCTTATACTAAATACTTTAATACTAAGCACGAAAGAACCGGACCGCTATTTGAAGGTGTTTTTAAGGCTGTTCATATAGAAACTGATGAACAATTAGTACATGTGTCCCGCTATATTCATTTAAATCCTGTGTCTTCGAGTATCATACCCACCGGGGAATTGGAAGATTATGAGTGGTCATCTTATCCAGAATATTTGTCATTGACAGAAGAGGAGATCGCCCAGAAGGATTTAGTTCTTGATATGTTTAAATCTATTCAGGCTTACCAGGAATTTGTAAATAATCAAATTGATTATGCAAAACAATTAGATATTATTAAGCACTTGATTATAGAATAAAGAACAGGTGTCAAGCTAAACCACCCGAAGGGTGGAGGCTAGATTAAGAATAAATTGGTTACCACCCAGTTATTACTTATTCCTTACTATCTTCTTTCCTTAAAGTTGTAGTATATCCGACTATGACCGAAACACTGCCCGGAGTTGGAGCTCTTGTGGAGAATGAGGATTTGGGTTCGCTTATAGAACTTGTTATTGGTGATGCAGGCTTCCGTACTGCCACATTGCTCTTTTCAGCTGTCAGCCGCGATCCCGCCAGCTTTAATAAATTTCTGCTCACATTTGACCCCGAAATTTTGATTATTCAGACTCCTATGCCTTATAATACCAACTGGCCTTTTGTTGACAGCATTTTAAGAACTGAGGCTGCCAAAGGCAGACAGGTAGTTTATGTAACTGATAATGCCGCCTTATTTAAAAAGGTCAGCGGTCAAACTGATTGCGACTTTATTGTTATACCCTGTGATCTGGACAATATGGTTCAGACAGTTCAAAGAGCGCACTTAAAAATTCACCCGCCCGGAAGATAATGAGAAAAATTATATATTTAATACCGTTTTTACCGATACTTGTGTGGTTGCCTCTGCTTTTAGTAGCCACCATGCCTTCAGGGCATGATTTGTATGCGCACCTAACTTATGCCAAATTATTTGAGAAAGCTTTGGGCGAAGGGCAGTTTCCTGTCCGCTGGATGGAGTGGATCAAGCCGGGGTTTTCGCAACCCCTTTTTAATTTTTATCAGGTTGGTTTTTATTATTTGGTCTCACTGGTGAGTTGGTTACCTGTTTCGTTTTTGATGTCTGCCAAACTGGCCATACTTTTTCTGTGGTGGCTGGGAACATTTTTTACTTTTTTGTTTGCAAGAAGGTTTGGCGTGATCCCTGCAACTATAGCATGTATAATTTATGCTTTTTCTCCGTATTTAATTTTAGACATATTTGTCAGGAATGCTTTTCCTGAATTTATGGCCATATCACTAATGCCTGCAGTGTTTTGGGCTGCTGACAGGCTGATATCTACTGCCAGAGCAATTTTTATTATCCCCTTTGCTTTGTTTTTGGGAACAAGCGCTTTTTCTCACCTGCCTGCCACTTTAATTTTTCTGCCGGTCCTTGTTCTTTACAGCCTGATGCTAATGCAGGGCCAGAACCGTTTAAAAAGAAAATTGGTTTTTTTGGGGTTAGCTTCAGTTTTAGCTTTCGGTCTGGCTGCTTTTTATTTGATGCCTGCGGTCATTGAGCTGAATTTAGTGCAGATAAATAAAATCAAGGTTGATAATTTTGATTTTCACAGACATTTTGTAAATGCCGGACAATCATTTTTAAGCAGTCTTGGTGATACAAAACATTACACAAATTTTCACTTCCAATTACAGTCCATTCAGGCAATCAGCGTGTTGGTTCTTGTTGCAGGCAGTTTTTTTGTAATCAGGAAAAAGATGAATCAGTTTTTACTGTTTTGGATGGGAATGTTAATTTATGCCTGGTTTTTTTCAGGTTATGATTCTTTGGTTGTTTGGGAGAAGGTAAAATTTTTGGGTTTTATCCAATTCCCCTGGCGTTTTTTGATGGTTACGCCTTTGGCCCTTGCCGTATTGGCAGCATACTTTTGCCAAAGAATAAAAAGTTCTAATTTCAGGTTAATCACCCTGCCTGCTGCTATTCTTTTGGGAGTTTTTTCTGTCATGTTTTATCTGAAGCCGGTGAAATTTACTGATGTGGCATATTTTAATTTACCCTTTGCCCAGTGGGCAGCTTTTCCAAAAACGCAACAGCGCGCCTTTTTGGAGCCTGCCTATTATCCCAAAGAAGTAAAAACAATTCCCAATGAGGACATGCCGCTTTTAAATCCTCAAACCGGAGTAGAGGTCAACGAAAAGAAAATTTCTTCAGGTCACCTGATACTGGAAGTCTCTTCACCTAAACCAGCTTCTCTGGTGGTTAACACCCATTATTTTCCAGGCTGGACAGCTTATATTAACGGTAAGACAGTACAGGTTAACCCTACAGATGCTAATTTTATCGGGATATCCGTTCCGGCAGGCGGGTCTTTGGTAGAAGTTAAATTTGCCGATACTAAACTGCGTATGTGGGCAAATATTATCAGTTTAGCTTCGCTGGTAATATTGATTTTAGTTATATGGCTGGAAAAATTATTCGTGCGCCGATCCTATTTCCTCAAGCTTCTTTACAATATTCCCGCCCGTTTCCAGTTTCCTGATATCCACTGATTCATTAAAGCAGACTTTCAAGCCTGTAATAATTTTTTTTGCTTTGATGGCATCGGTAGCTCTAAAATTTTTCATCACCACAGGATTTTTTTCAAAATCTTTTATATCAAAATAAAGAGAAGCAGTAGCACCCACCACAGATATGGTCACAAGGGTGATGTTTTGAATAGCCACAGAAATAACCTCCCTTGATTTTAAAAAATAATTATGAGCTAAATCTACTTTATTTTCATCAATGATAATAGTATCGGGGAAAAGATCAAGGAATTTAACTGATTTTATCTTTAGCAGTAAGTGTTTGGCTCCGTGTGTAACTCTGTCAATCTTGTCCTCTTCTTCCATATCATTTACGTAACGTATTTCCTTTCGGTTATAACAGCCTGTTGTTCTGAAGCCAGTATTAATCTTGCTGCATCCTGCAAATTTGTAACTACAAAGTCAGGAATACAGTTTGCTGTTATTCTCCAATTTGTTTCCTGCCCGCTGTTGATGAGGATAGTATGGCACCCTGCTCTGGAGCCTGCTTCAATATCATCTAAAGTATCCCCTATCATCCAGGACTCCGATAAATCCAGATCCGGATCCATCTCATTAAATAATCCTTCGTCTAAACCTGACTGATTTGAAACTATAACCAATGAAAAACCTGCTGTCTGCAGTATCGATAATTCGTCCATTGCACCATTTTTAAAAGTCTCCTCATTTGTAAAAATAGCTTTTTTCATCATACAAGGAATATACCCTTACTGCCTAATTAATGAGTGAAAAGTGAGTAAGAGTTATGTCAAAGCCTGTATCTTGCCTGATTCTTACCCAATTCCGCCGCCATCTTTATATGGCAAAATTAATATTGATTTAATGATATTTAAGCTGACTTGTAAAAATTGCACTGTGTCTGATTCAACCGGAAAGTATATAGACAGACATCTCGATAAGATCGGCCGCATGGTGGAGGATTTTGCGCCTGATTTGGTGGTAATACGCATGGTTTTAAGAAAGAATGTTGATAAATATCACCCTCCCCGATTAAAAGACAGGCCTTTTAAAGACTATAGCGATACCAAGCCTGCTCTGGCTAATTTTGAGGGTTCAATCACCTTAAGGCTTAACCGTAACAGGCTATATGCCTCTTTTAAGGGACAAACCATTGAAGAATGCGCAGATACTGGTTTCGGGAGAATTATTGAGCAGATAGATAAACACAAGGAAACACATTTTTCTTCAGACTCAAGATACCCTGACAGGGCAACGATCCGGGGGATTTAAATGGATGAGATATTACAAAAATTAAAAAGGTTTAAAAAATCTAAATTTCCTACACTTACAATAATTTTAAGCACCAATGAGAAACGAGTGCCTTATCCTTCATTTTTCCTGACACAACTGCATGATTTAATACACAAAAATCTCAATGCTAACCAAAAAGTCTATTTCAGGCAGGATTTGGAACGCATGGAAGCATATTTAAATGAGTCTTTTGAAAGGGAAAAAAGGACTGTAGTTTTTTTTGCTTCACCCCAAAATTTATGGGAAGTTTTGGATTTTGAATTTTCTATGTCACCTGTCTGTATTGCGTCGCGCGCGCCATATCTTGTTACTATAGAACAAGCTTTAAAGGTCCATCCAAAGTATTTGGTTTTATTAGTAGACAGAGAGAAGGCCAAATTTTTTACTGTTACATTGGGAAAAGTCGAAGAGGTTTATGATTATGTAAGCACCGATGTGCCTCAAAGAGTGAAGGCCAAAAAGGTTGATTGGGGCAGGTATGACAAGATCCCCCGTCACATAGAAGATCACCTGCATAGGCATTTGAAAATTATCAGCGAGTTGGCAAGAATTTTTGTGGAAGGAAGAAAAATTCAGTATATTCTTTTAGGCAGCCATAAAGAACTGCTGCCAAAGATAAAGTCCCACTTTAAATATCCTTTAAATAAAATGATCAAAGGAGAGTTTATTACAGAGTTAAAAGGACCTCAGTTTAAAAGTGATTTAGCCCAAAAACTTCAGTCGCGCCACTATCCTTTTTGAAAATAAAACCAAAGCTATAAACCAGCCAAACAAAAAGCCTCCTATATGAGGCAGGAAGGCAATCCCTCCCACATTGGGATTTAAGGAAATTGAGGCTACACCGTTGAAAAATTGAGTGATAAACCAAAAAAACAAAAGTAAATATGCAGGTACATTTAAAACAGTAACAAAAATAAAAATAAATACTAAAGTTTTAATTTTATTATTGGGAAAAAGGGCAAAATATGCTCCCAATACTCCTGCTACTGCTCCTGAAGCTCCCAGCATGGGAATAGAGCTGGTTGGGGTAATAAAATATTGGGTAAAGCCTGCTGCAACTCCGGAAGCCAGATAAAAAAGAGGGAAAAAGAATGCCCCAAAAGTCCTCTCAATATTGTTTCCAAATACCCACAAAAAAAGCATGTTGGAGATAATGTGCAAAAACCCCCCGTGCAGGAATTGACTGGTGATAAAAGGAAGCAAAGAGTTAAGATTTTGAGGAGTAACCTGGTTGGGTATTAAAGAGTACTGTAATATAAAATCATCAGGAATTGGTGAGGTAAGTTCCAGATAAAAAACATAAATATTTACCAAAATTATTACAACAGTCCATACGGGGAATCTGCTCGATGGGTGGGTATCCTGTATCGGGAGCATTTTTTCAGCATATAACAGAGAGGTGATGCAGAAATGAGAATTATGTAAGAGTGTGGTAATATCAAATTAATGTACTTAAGATTTCTTTCTCCTCTGATTTGGTTGCTTGGTTTTTTGTAATTCTTTTTATCTATACAAAACTGGCAGGACCGTTACCGTTTTCTGTTACTTCTGTAACTACTCAAAAGTCCACTACTTTTGACGTGACAGGAGAGGGAAAATCATCTATAAAACCTGATCTGGCAACGGTTACCGCAGGAGTAAGCGTTCAGGCCTCTACTGTAAAAGCTGCGCAAGACCAAATGAACAGTGTAATTAATAAAGTTTCAGAAGTTGTTAAAAAAACAGGGGTAGATTCAAAAGATATTCAAACCACAAACTATAATATAAATCCAAATTATGATTATACAGGCACTTCACAAAGGGTAAACGGTTACAGCGCTTCTACTAATTTATCCATTAAAGTCCGTACTCTTGATAATGTAAATAAGGTTATAGATGAGGCAACTGCTAATGGAGCCAATCAAATTAATGGGGTAAATTTTGAGGTTGAAGACAAGACAAAGGCTGAAAATGATGCCCGTCAAAAAGCAGTTGAGGAGGCAAAGAAAAAAGCAGATCAGGCTGCCAAAATTGCAGGGTTTAAATTAGGCAGGATTATTAATTATTCTGAAAACTTTGGTGGTGGCATAAGACCCATGCCCGTAATGGAATTATCAAAAGCAGCAGGTGCTCCGACTCAAGTTGAACCTGGTTCTACAGAAGTAACAGTAAATGTTACTTTAAGCTACGAGATTCAGTAAAAAACTTTTACCGCTGATGAAATATTCTCAAGTCCTGCGAGTAATAAGGCCGTAATTGACAGTTGTGTATACATTCCTCAAACGCTCTGAGAGCTTCCGGATATGTTAGTCCTGCTACATCAAATATTTTCTGATACTTATTTGCCGGTGTAAGGAATTCATCTCCAAACACCTGAGGATTTTCGTTTATTAAACAAATTGCTGATCCATCTGGTCCGATTACCCAATATCTTTGCCCATATTTTCCACCCATTTCTTTTATATCTGAAGGAGAAAAAAGGTTAGAGATTGCGGGATCGTAATTAGTGTTTAATGTATGCGAATGGATAAAATCCATAATTTCGATTGGTACAACCTGACCAGAAAAAACATAATTGTCGTACCGCTGTTTAGGGTAAACATCATAACAGAAGCCATTGCTTGTTCCTTTGAGCGGTGTAAGCTCTTTGGCTAAGATAAAAGTTTTGCCTTCTGATTTAACTCTGACTAACCCGTATTCTATTTGATCGTTTGCTTTTTGGGCAGCACGGATAATTTGTAAATTTTTGGTAATTGCTTCAGGAGTGGTAAATTGGGTTTTGTCAGGTACAAAAAAAGGCTCTGAGGATGCGCGTTCTTCTTCAAAATCATCCGGTAAACATAATTCATAACGCATTACACTCATGCCGTGTATGGTTGTTTCAACACTTCTCATAAAGAGGAATTATATTAAAAAACAATAATTATTTCAACTATAGGGTAGTAGGAACCTAGAGATGATCTTCGGTATCAGCTAAAGCATCTGCTTTAGTGGAATGAATAGTGCTATCTTTGTGTTCTGCAGGAGAATAAATGGTATAGAGTTTTAGCTTTTCCTTTGCAGATGTGTTGATAATATTGTGCCGGGTACCTGAGGGTATAACAATGGCTGTATCTTCTGGAATGGGAGATTCTTCCCCGTTTAAGATAACTTTTCCTTCCCCTTCTTCTATTCTGATAAATTGATCAACCTCGTGTACCTCCTCACCAATATCTTCTCCCGGCTTCAAACTCATCACCACCAACTGGCTTTTGGGAGCAGTAAATAAAACCTGTCTGAAGTTCTCGTTTTGTTTGGCAGTGTCTTCTATGTCAGTAATATAGCCGTTCATGCCTGACCATATTAATACTTAATTGTAAGAATTAGATCAGAAGTCTTTATAATCTAAGTTAGGGATTTGGTCCTTAGGCATTGCTACCAGTTCTAAAGATTCATCAAACCCCCTGACCAGTTGATAATTTTCCAGATAGGGTTGTTCTTTGGCTGATCCTACATATAAAACAGATCCTTCTAAATCTTTAATAAATTTAATTAATCTGGTGTGAGGAATTGAACCAATGTAGACATTGTCATATTTGAAAAATTTGTATTCATCAAGTTTTGCAGGGGTCCTGTTTTGGTTAATCACCTGTCCGGGGTCTAACTTAGCATAGACAGGATAAGCAAACTCCATATTATCTATATCATTGGACAAAAACACATAGTCAAACTTATCTTTATTTTGCAGGGCAAAAGCAGAGGCTTTTTTAGCAGGATATGACCATGATTTAGTATTTTTCCTGGGTGCTACAAAATAAAATTTGTCCAAAAATATGCCAAACTGGAAAATAAATAATAAAGCCAGAATTGTCAAAGCAGCTGCACTGATTTTATTTGATTTTCTGGTAGTAAGCAGTTTATATAAACCTAGTCCTGCCAAAATTATCAGGGGCGGTAATAGCAGAGAGCTTCTTAAAGCATGGGCACTGCCTACTAAAGAGGTGGGAATAGGAGCAATTAAAGCCCATCCAGCCAAAAGCAGTAAAAGTCTTTTGTCCTTTTTATACAGAAAAACAATTCCTAAAATTATCAGTACAAAATCTATCCAAAACATACCTCCTATTTCAGCAGGGTTGTGTCTTGGTTCCCCGTCCCCTTTTATAAATAAAAATTCAGGGAAAAAATTACTAAAATAATTTTCAGCCAACAGACCTGCAAGTTCTAGTGGAGGATTGTGGAAAGTATATGAGAAAGCAGGGCTTGAAGTATCAACTAACCTGTCTGCTTTTACTTTTTGGGAGATTTGAGAACGGACTGCAGGATTTTTGAAAATATTTAAAATATCAAAACGGTCTCCCTGTCCCTTACTTATGGTAAGGTAAGCACTTAATATAGTAGAAAGTATAACGACACCTAGTGAAAGAAATAGAATTATATCTTTTGTTGTCATCCTGAACGCAGTGAAGGATCTGATAGTTAGATTCTTCGCTAGTCGCTCAGAATGACAGAGTATCCAAATGAGAAGCAAAATAGTGAACAGCGGAATAGTTAATCTGTATGAGCCATAGGTTTGGGATGCCAGCCCAAAGGTAAGCCCCCAAAGCAGGAACCAGTATTTGTGCCTAAACCCTTTAATGAATGCATAAACTCCCAGCAGGGTTAGGAAGAGGGCAAAGTGGCTCTCGTACGGGCCTCTGCTCATACTTAATTCCCAGGGATTTAAGGCTGAAACAGCAGCTATAGATAAACCAATTTTTTCAGAAAAAAGTTGCCTGCCTATTAAAAAAAGTAAAAGCACTATCCCAATACCTGAAAGTACTGAAACCATTTGTGAAGCTAAAGCTGTAGGGCCAAAAAGGGCAGCAAATGGCACAGTAGCATAAATATAACCTGCAGGCCTGCCTCCTCCCAGTTCAAAAACCAAAGGTAGAAAATTACCTTTTTGGTCGTGAGCAGTTTTAAAGATTGACCAGGCATCATAAACTGCTGTCATGCCGTCTCCATACATGGATTTAGGGATTTGGTCTATTTTGTAGAATCTCAACACAAAAGCTATCAGGAGCAAGCCTAAAAGTAAAATTGTGGTCTTTTTCACTGATTCAATATACTACTAAAGAGTATAATTATCCAGATTATGAAGCCTGAAACAGCAACACTTGCGGGCGGGTGTTTTTGGTGTACGGAAGCCATTTTCAAAAGGCTCAAAGGGATAGTTTCGGTGGAGTCTGGTTATGCCGGTGGTAAAGGAGATAACCCAAATTATGAGGAGGTATCTTCCGGTAAAACAGGTTTTGCAGAAGCTGTTCAGGTTGAGTTTGATCCTAAAGTGCTTCCCTATCAACACTTACTGGATATTTTCTGGGTTATACATGATCCAACTACTTTAAACAGACAGGGGCCAGATACAGGTACTCAATACAGGTCAGTAATTTTCTATCATGATGAAGAACAAAGAAAGGCAGCTGAAAAATCAAAACCCAAAGATGCAGTAACAGAAATTGTGCCTTTTGATAAGTTTTTTACAGCAGAGCAGTATCATCAAAATTATTATGAGAAAAACAGGTTTTCTAATCCATACTGTACTTTAATTATAGACCCAAAGATTGAGAAGTTACTGGAAAAATTTAATAAAGATATCAAAAAGGAGTATTTAATGAATCCTACCTCGGAGGTAGACATACGATGACACGTAGGGTTTTCAAGAATTTGAAGAAAAAATTAACGCCCGAGCAATATAATATATGTTTTCTAAAAGGTACTGAGCCCCCTTTTTCAGGCAAATACACTAGTAATCATGAGCCCGGGATGTATAACTGTGTAGTTTGCGGTACTCCCCTTTTTTCTTCTGATTCAAAATTTGATTCTGAAACAGGCTGGCCTTCTTTTGACAAACCTGTACAAAACAAAAATATAAAATATGAAGATGACTACTCAATGGGCTTCAGAAGGATAGAAGTGCAGTGTAAAGTTTGCGGTTCTCACTTAGGCCATGTTTTTGACGACGGCCCAACCTCAACAGGCAAAAGGTTTTGCGTCAATTCCCTCGCTCTTAATTTTGTCCATAATTAATATCCCACATCGGGTGTGGACATGTATTGACACATCGGGTGTGGGAGTGACGGATTATTTTGTAATGACATAAATCGATCCTGATTTATCGTCTGATAAATATAAGTTTCCATCTTTATCAAAAATTAAATCCACAGGTCTGCCTGTAGCTTCTGAACCGCTGATAAATCCGGTGATAAAATCTTCAGCTTTTGTAATGGTGTTACCGCTTACTGTAAGTTTTACTACTTTATATCCATCAGGCACTGATCTGTTCCATGAACCATGGTATGCTACCAGCAAATTTCCTTCTATATCAAAAGTTAAGCCCAAAGGTGCGCTGTGAGCAGGGATTTCAAATATGGGAGGTTCAGTATTTTCACAAGAGGCAGATGGATTGAAATTAGTGTCAGGTACTTTATTACCATAACAATCAGGCCAGCCATAATCATCTTCTTTTAAAATATTAATCTCATCAGGAGGCAGATTATCCCCTAAAAAATCCCTGCCCATGTCTGTGGCCCAAATATCCCCTGTTTTTGGATTTAGGGTCATAAAAACACTGTTTCTTAAACCTTTGGCAAAAACTCTTGGATTGTTTCCATCAGCATCAGAAATTAAAACTGCGCCGTAGCGTGGATCAGATTCATTACAAACATTGCATGTTGAACCGACAGAAACATATAGTCTGCCGGATTTGTCAAACACTAAAGATCTGGTGAAGTGATTTCCTCTTGGGGGTAAATCAAACAGTATTTTGTCTTCTGTTGCTGTTAAATTTGATTCATTCCAGTTGTATCTTACAACCCTTCTCTCCTCTGCTACAAAAAGCTGGTTGTTAAAAAAGGTTATTCCGTGAGGTGAGTTAAGATTTACCAAAATATCCTTAACTTGAGCAGTATTATCCTGTTTAATTAAAGCTATTACTTTTCCCTGTGAGGGAACAGAAGCAAGTAAAGTTCCATTGGGAGAAAATTCCAAATCCCTTACTCCCCCCAAATTTTTGGCAAAAGGTTTCAGATCTCCTATTGTTTGAGTTTTTGCAGGAGGTAAAAATGCAGGCCTGACATCACCCACCTGGTTTTTGAACAGATAATAGCCTGCCACAACTACAAGCAAAATAAAAACGAATATTATCAAGAAGTTTCTCAAGTGTTAATATGATATAGGTAATATGGATAAAGATCAGTTAGGTAAGTCACAGCCTTATATCAAAAGAGTGGAAAAGCCGTGGGGGTATGAAATCCACTGGGTGCCTGAAGGCCTGCCATATATGGGTAAGATTCTGCATATCAACGCAGGAAAAAGATTAAGTTTGCAGATCCATGATGCCAAACAGGAAAGTTGGTTTTTAATGAGTGGCAGGGGTAAAGTTATCTGGGAAAATAAAAACGGTGAACTTATTGAAACTGAATTTGAAAGCGGACAGGGCTATACCTGCAATTTAGGTCAGAAACACAGGCTGGCCGGTATCACAGACTGCGATATTATAGAAGTCTCAACTCCGGAAATCGGCAACACTATACGATTGGAGGATGACTACTCCCGTCCCACTGAAACAGAGCAAATGCGCAAAAGTCCAAACAGAGGTTGGAATCGGTAATATTCGGCAACATACGGCAATTATTTTGAGCCTGATAAGGCAACTTTTATTCCTAATGTAACTAAAACTACTCCGATGAACTTCTCTGCAAATCCATGAACCTTCTCAAGTCTGCTTTTAACTATATGATGGGAAACCAGAAATGCTACCAATATAAACCAAGCGGATGTTAAAACTGCCATTTCTATTCCCATAAAAAGTTTTACCCCCAATGGGGTTGAGGGACTAATCACTACAGTGAACAGGCTTAGGAAAAATAAAGTTGCTTTTGGATTAGTAGCATTTGTGATGATGCCTATTTTAAAGGCTGACAATTTTGAAATATCTTTTTTTCTATTTTGACCCGCTGTCTGAAGATGAGAACCTTTTGAGGTGAGTGATTTATATCCGATGTAAATTAGGTATGCTGCGCCTAGATATTTAATAAAATTAAACAGCAGAATTGATTTTGATATCAAAAGGCCGATACCGATCAGCGAATATGTGACATGGATTAATATACCGAATCCAAGTCCCAGGGCTGAATAAACCCCTGTTTTTCTGGAATAAATCAAACTGTTTCTGGTGATCATAATAAAGTCAGGACCGGGACTTATTACAGCCAGCATGTGAATTAAGGTAACTGTTGCAATAATGGGCAAATATTCCATATAAAAATTATAACACTTGGTAAAAACCATACGTGTCATCGTATTCCTACCTCGGAGGTAGGAGTGATCGGACACCCGGGGTTTTGTTACTAGAGAATGCTTTTAACTGAATCAACTAATGGCTGATTGTTAAAATACTGCAGAAGTTTTTGGGGCCATGCCGCATCCTTTATGGAAATATCAGGTTCAACTCCCCTTCCCTCAATAGGTTGGTTGTCATCACGAAGAGTTAAGGAATGCACTAAGAATATAGAATATTTTTCTTTACTGCTGATTTGATTGTCCAGAGGAAATACTCTTTCCACTGTTCCCCACCCTTTGGTGGGCACCCCTACCAATACCCCTGTATGATACTTTTTTAAAGATGCTGCCATCATTTCGGCTGAAGATTGGGAATTTTGATCAATTAAAACTACTACCTGTTTAAATCTGGTAATGCTTTGCATTTTATCTGTTTGAGTTTTAAAAGGCAGATATTCTCCTTTGTGGTAAAAATCAAAAGCATATTGTCCTTTACCAAGGAAAAAGCCAAGAAAATACGCAGTAGCGTCAATTGCCCCGCCCACGTTTCCTCTCAGATCAAAAATTAAAGCATTTAGAGAAGTATCGCTTTTACTTCCGGAGGAAGGAACTTGTTCATAATTTTCAAAAGCTTTTTGAAATTCCTCCAAAGAGGTGGGAGAGAATTTTTTAAACTGGACATATAAAATTCCCGGGCTTAAAATTTTTGTAAAAATTGTAGGTTCAATACCTGCTTTATCATATCTTTCTTTTTGGTCTTTTTGAGTTAAAGTATCTTTGGCATAAGTTAAGGTTTTCAGTTGTTCCCCTGAAGCGCTGGCAGAGAGCTTTTTAAAGGAGTCTAAAACTGCTGATTCAGATGCTCCCTTTTTTAGCCCCAAATCTTTATATAAATCTTTTTCAGGATTTATGTTTGAGACAGTATTTTTTAATTGCTCTTCCTGTTTTTGTGTATAAAGGCCAGACCTTCCTGCAGGAGCAAGGGAGGATAACACTTGAGAAACAACTGTTGCCAAAAATTGGTTTTTTTGTTCATCATTCATCCCTGCTACAGATTTACTGACAGCATCAAGAAGCTTATTTTTATCCTCAAATTTTACTACCGTTAGTCCTGCTCCGTTTCTGTCCATGGATAATTTAAATAAATCCAAAAGTTCAGCGTCAGAGATATTGTTCCAGTAATTTTCTTTAATCTTGTCATAAATTTCAGAGACGAAAGATTTGGGAGTATTTTTTTCAGCAACCAACGATTGTTTATTCCCGAAGGGAAGAACTTGTTCATTTAAAAACCTGGCTCCTATCCCCAATCCCACTGTAAAGACCAAAATCAAAATAAGGAATTTACCAAAAGATTTGCTGCGCGGTATTTTCAACATATCAATAAAACTGTCATTCTGAGCGACTAGCGAAGAATCGATTTTAAAATTAGATCCTTCGGCTCACTTCGTTCGCTCAGGATGACAGAGAAAGCTGTAATGTATTAGTATATAGCCTAATCATGGATATTGTAACCATCATTTTAATAGTTTCAGGCCTAATTTTATTTGAAACAGTCTCTTCTATTGATAATGCTGTTATCAATGCTGAAGTGCTTTCTACCATGTCACAAAAGGCCAGAAAGTGGTTTTTGACATGGGGTCTTTTTATTGCTGTGTTTTTGTTAAGAGGATTACTCCCGCTTGGTATAGTCTGGGCAGTAAATCCTTCCCTGGGGATAACAGGTGCTTTTACTGCAGCTTTAAGCAGTGATCCTGCTGTGGCAGAAGCAATAGAAAGTTCAAAACATATCTTACTGGGAGGCGGAGGCATATTTCTAGTATTTCTATTCTTTCATTGGTTATTTTTAGAGCAGAAAAATTACGGACTGAAAGGTGAAAGGTTTTTCCACTCACAGGGAGTCTGGTTTTATGCAGTAGTTTCAGTAATTTTATCAGTTGTAGTGTATTTGGCTATTCAAAAAGATCCTTTGATGGCTTTTGGGGCAGTAGTGGGGTCAACTGCTTTTTTTATCACTCACGGGTTTAAAGAAAATGCAGCTAGAGCAGAAGAGAGATTGCTTAAGAAAAAAAATACTTCTTTGTCAGATACCAGTAAAATTTTATACCTTGAAGTAATTGATGCAACATTTTCAATTGACGGAGTGGTGGGAGCTTTTGCCTTTACTCTTTCAGTACCCTTAATTTTATTGGGTAATGGTATAGGAGCTTTAGTAGTAAGGCAGGTAACTATTTCCAATATAGACAGAATTAAAAAATATCTATTTCTAAAAAACGGGGCAATGTATTCTATATTTTTCTTAGGGTTTGTCATGCTTTATGATGGTTTTGGTGGACACATTCCTGCATGGGTTTCCCCTGTTATTACAGCTACAGTAATAGGCTACTTTTTCCTCAAATCCAAAAAAGCCCTGCGTTAGTTTACCACCAGAATTTATTGGGCGATTCTGCTCCAAATAAAGCATTTCCCAAAGGGCTTTGAGGGAAAATTGTTAAAGCTTTTTTAGCAAACTTTTCAGCAGAAGCAATATTTCCTGTCTGAGCGAGGAATAATGACAACCGCAAATACGAATTGGGTGAGTAAAAGTTGTTAGAGTCAGGGTTCAGATCTGCTAAATCTATTGGTTTTAATCCGCGTAAATCTTTGATCAAAATGATCATGAAGTCATCAATATAAACTGTTTTCCAGTCAGGGTTTTTAACAATATTTACCAAAAATGTTTTTGCCCATGGAGTTTGGTCTGTATGTGAGAAGATAATGGTTTGAAAATTGTATTGTCTGTCAACTTCTGCAAATTTTTGCGGGTCTGACTGCATAGGTATATAAACGGTCTGGAAAAATTCCTTAGGATACTCCCCTGGCCTGCCGTCAACAAAGATTTTATATTTTGGCCAGCCTCTGTAGGTTATATAGCTGCCAATATCAAAGTTGTTAAAGATTGGTTGAGGAAGGTTGTTTGTAGTTACAAAGTCTAATGCTTTCCTGCCGCTTTCTTTAAACTCCAATTTAGGTTTAACATCAGAACCACTATATTTGTAATATTCCCCATTCAAATAGTTAAAGCTTTCATAAAATAATAAAGGTATAGTGATAAAAATAAGCGCTTTAGTAACCCAGTTTGATTTGACAGTGCCAAAATTTGCCAAAACTGCAGGCAAGGAAATAAATACCAAATACGGAAAAGAGCGGACATTCATTAAAGCCAGTACTAAACCAAAAGAAGCCAGCAAAATATTTTTTACTTCTCTCCCCCTGTCATCCTGAGTGATTAGCGAAGGATCTCTAGGTTTAGTCTTGAGATTCTTCACTACGTTCAGAATGACAATTAAGATTGATAACAAAATAATTCCAAAGGCAATTTTAACAAAAAGAAAATTTGGATTGCGAAAATTTATGCTTTCCAGCAAAAACATGGTTTGATTTTCAACGATGGTATAGCCATAATTTGTGCCATACATTAAAGGATTTAAAAACCCCTTAAGTCCGCTGGGATTAATAAAACTTGTAATAACCGATAGTCCAAGTATTATGGCTAACAATTTCACTTTCCCACTTGACGAGTGGGAACGTAGATATTGAAATCCCGGATTGATTAGATAAATAGCCTGTAAAATTAAGCCAACAATAAAGTAGATGTGGGTGTTGACCCAGATAAATTGGATCAGAGGCAAAAGATACACCAGACTAGTTTTACTTTTTTCAGCTTTTTCCATTATATAAATAGTTAAAGCAGTAAACAAAAAGCTGAAGATTTCAGGTCTTAAATCAGGCCTTTCTCTCAAAACATGAAAAAAAATAAAGCCTACAGGCAAAAGCAGTAATTGGTTTTTGGGAATAACTTTTAAAACCAGCAAAACAGCAGTAAGCAGTATAATAATTTTTAAAAGCAGTAGGACGTGTAGCCCCACAGTTTGTTGTCCCCAATACAAAAACACCTCAAACAACCAGTGGGAATTAATAAAAGGAAAATCAGGATAGGTATAGGAAAAAAGGTTGGTTAAAGGAATGGTTTTGGTCTGCCAGATGATCTCCCCTATTTTTATGTGTCTTCCTAAATCCTGATCAAAAGAACTGTCGGTTCTGAAAAGAAAAGAAAAAACAAAAAAAACAAGTAGTAGTTTTGCCCACATATTATAATTTTACCATCGCGCAATAATCACGCAACCTATCACGCAATTCTATGCTATAATATAGCTTATGTGGGAACCTCAATACAGCATTTCTTCTACCATTCTTTCCAGAATTGCCGAGATCGCTGAAATAAAAGCTGCAGTTGAAAGATCAAGAGTTTTGCCTTTAAATGAAGCGCAACTTAGGCGTCAGGCAATTCTCCGTATGGCTCACACCTCTACCTCTATTGAAGGGAATAAGTTAGCCCAATTTGAAGTAGGTAAAGTTTTGGAAGGGAAAGCAGTCAGGGCTCCCCAGAAAGATATTTTAGAGGTGGAAAATTACTACAATGCTTTAAAACTGTTAGATGAGTTAGCCAGAAAAAAAGGTGATATTACAAAGGAAGAGATTTTATCCTTACATAAAGTTGTGGTATCAGGATTGGTGGAAAAAGAAAAGGTGGGAAATTTCAGGCCATCTGATGTGTATGTGCTGGACGATTTGGGAGACGGACGGGAGATGCTGAGGTTTAAAGCACCCCCTGCCCCACAGGTTAAGAAGCTGGTTGGAGAGTTACTGGAGTGGCTGGAGAAATCCAAAGAAGAAAGTATTCATCCAATATTAAGAGCAGGGATATTACATTTGCAGTTTGTAACAATCCACCCTTTTACAGACGGAAACGGCAGGGTGGCCAGACTTTTAACTCAGCTGCAGCTTTACAGGGATAATTGGGATTTCAGGAAAATTCTAGTTTTGGAAGATTACTACAACAGAGACAGGATGTCTTATTATAATGCTGAAAACAGAGCACAGGGTAAAAACTATCAGAAAGATATGGATTTTACTTACTGGTTAGAGTTTTTTACCACAGGTTTTTTAGTAGAAGCCAGAAAAGCTTTAGAGCAGGTTCAGTCAATCGGCTTTGGCAAAGTCAGTAAGAAAAATGAGCAGATCTTTTTAGACAGGGATGAGATTCAGATCATGGATTTTCTCTCAACAACAGGCAGAATTACTTCTGAAGATGTTGTGGATGTATTGGGAGTAGCCAAAAGAACATCCCAATTAAAATTGAAAACTTTATCAGACAAAGGTCTTCTTAAACTGGAAGGCAAAGGCCCCAGCTCTTTTTATACTCTCTCCAAATAAGCTCAAAATACATAAAAACCCTACGTGTCATCGTATTCCTACCTCACACGTGGGCTCATCGCCCAACGAGGTAGGAGTGATCGGATACCTGGGGTTTGCGTGATATGTTGCGCGATTATTGCGTGGCAGACTAAGCTCATTTGCTATTTTTTAGTCTATATGGGACAATATGCTTGTGAGTAGAGTGTATTTAGTGTTTTTACAGTAATTCACCTCCACAGAAATTTTAAAAGAAAGAGAGGTGAATTTTTTTGAACAATAAGAAATTATTTGTAGGTTCCCTACCATGGGCTATCGATGATGCCGGTTTGGCACAGCTTTTTGCTCAGGCTGGTAATGTTGTTTCAGCTCAGGTTGTAAAAGACCGTGAAACAGGCAGATCCAGAGGATTTGGTTTCGTTGAAATGTCTACTGAAGAAGAGGCACAAAACGCAGTCAAAAATCTTAATGGAACAGATGTTGAAGGTCGCAAGATCGTTGTCAACATTGCAAGACCACGCGAAGATAGATAATCTTTCGTAAAGTCTTAAAATTCTTTAAAGAATTTTCAGGAGGCTATTTCCAGTTTTGGGAGTAGCCTCTTTTTTATGAGGAGGCGCAGGGTATAATTTACGATGACATATGATATGGCAATACCTGAAGCAAAGAGCAATCTTTCTGTGATAACTATCGGAATAAGGCCTTTCCAGACTGCCGCAGGCAGGTTAAATGCCCAAATCCATGCCGCTCCCCCGACTGCATGGGCTGTAAATGTTGCGCCCAAGCTTCTGGCAAATAGATTGTCTCTTTTAAAATAGGCTGCAACAGGGATCAGCCAAAACATTAAAGCATAATAAGGTACCTGTCTGCCGATCGGATGAGCGATAAAGGCTGCTATTGCCAGCACAGGGGCTGCCAAAAGCCACTTACCTGTGAATTTTTTCCTGGAAGCTAGGGCAAAGTACATGACTGCAAAAAGAGTCGGGAAAAGTCTGATAATTGCTCCTGTTGTCCAAGGGGTATCTTTAATCAGCATGTTGGTGACCAAAACTCCAAACACAGAAATTATTCCAAAAACAGGGCCTAAAAATGCTCCTGCAATAGGAGCAAAGAAATCAAACAGGGTAAAAGAGACATTAGACCCCATAACTTTGTTAAAAGGGATTTGCAGGGCTGCAAAGCCAACAATTGAGAAAAGGGCTAAAAAGAATAATTTTTTCTGCAGGCTGTTCATGGTTAGGAGATTAGAATAATGTACGCTTCTTAAATTGTCAATAGTTTGCTACAATACACTGTAAGCTGGTGTGGGTTGAAGTTGTAAATCAACTTCAACGGGATAACTACAAACAAATCCTCGTTCAGAGGATACTTTAAATAATAGATGGTTATCCCAGGGGGAATGGCATTACTGGCAGGAATTGCCGCGGTGGTGGAATGGTATACACGTTGGACTTAAAATCCAATGGCCTTACGGTCGTGTGGGTTCGACTCCCACTCGCGGCACCACGGGGACTAGTTCATCGGTAGAACGCCCGCTTTGGGAGCGGGAAGCACAGGGTTCAATTCCCTGGTCCCCGACCTGAATCTTCAGTTATTTTTTGCAGAACATCTTCATAAGTTGTTCCCTCTATATAAATATGTTTTCCTTCTCCCTGGATATCTATCATGTCCTGAAAAAATTCAGCACGGGTCATGGTAGGGCGACCAACTATTTCTCCGCCCTGCCCCTGGATTCTTTCACCTTTTAATAATTTAACAAAATTTGTGCCTTTAATATGCTCCGGTGCCATAGAAGAGCCATTATACACGCCAGCTATTACTTGATCAAATCAGTTACATCAGTTACATCATAGGGGTGGTGAAAGTTGGAAGGAACAAAGCTGCGGTCCGGCAAAAGCTTTAACTTTTCTCCAAAGTATTTATTTAAGATTATCCGGAAGGAATTTACAGGAGTAATAGTTTCATACAAAGAATTAGTGTCTTTATCAGGAAAATAATAAGCGTTCAAAATACCAAATCTTTCTTTCAGCTCGTCTTTTGAGGCTGCCGGCCAATAAAAGTTATATCCTTCTTTTTGTAATCCCGGAGGATAAGAACCATGGTCAGACTGCAAAACTATAACCGGAGGTTTGGGAGATCCCTGCAAAATAAGTCCAATAAGTTTTTGAAGTGCCTGATTGGCAAAGATCAGTTGATCAATATAGCCCTTTCTGTAATCAGTAGTCCAGTTTGAATTAGAAACAAAGTTGCCTTCCTGGTTAAAAACAAAAGGAGGGTGAGTAAGCAAAGAGTGAACAAAGACAAATTTGGGCCCTGATTGAGGCGCTATTTTAGGTACAGAATCTATTTGATTTAGTATCTCATTATAGTAACTGCGGTTATCGTTTAATCCTGCTTCCTGAATGCCTGTTGTTTTTAGAGAAATGATATTGCTGTCAATCAACGGTTTAAGTAGGGTTTGGGAAATGAAAAGTTCCGTAAAAGCAGACAGTTTAACCAAAGATTTTTGTTCGCCGCTAAAGTAGGTAAAATTAAAATCCACATTTTTCTTTATTTGGAAAAAATGGTTTTTGGGACCGAAGTTGTAATATTTATATCCCTTTGCCTTCAGGTATAATATTAACCTGTTATCCTGGGCAAACTCCTGTAGAGGCAAAACATCTGTTGAATCCTTACCAACTTGTTTAATCAACTCATCAAGGTAATCCATATTGAGTGAGGAAGGTACGGAATCATAAGTCAAAGGATAGTTTGATTTGCTGTATTGGGCAACGTAAAATCCTGTTTGTTTTAAAAAATTTACAAAATCCGAGTTGTCAAAATTATAGTAATCCTGCAGGGTGTGCTGGTTGGCATAAGCATCAACAATGATGTAATAAATATCAGGTAATTCTTCTGTTGGTTTATTTGAAATAGCTGAAATTTGTACCGGTTGTTTAACAATTCTTGTTTTCCGGATAATTTCAGTTGTAGTAACAGTAAAAAGCGGCCAGATTGTAATGAATAAGGCAGCTATGTTAAACATTATGGTAAATTCAGTTAAATGCTTTTTGCTTTTTTGAAGAAAATAAATTAAGCCTAAAACCGCAATGCCGGAGGTAAACCAATATGCCCCGTTGATGTTACCGAGGCGTCTGAAAATTCTGATTAACTGAAAAAATATTTCTGAAGATAAAAAAGAACCAACCAACGGCTGGTAGGAAAACAAAAATAAGGCTGTAAGACTGGTAATTATAGCTGTAAGTTTTTTATCGGGAAAAACAAAGTTTAACAGTGACCAGAAAATTATGATAACTAATAAAATAATAGTCAGCGGGAATTTAATTTCTGAAATTGGCAGTTCTTTGATATTGACGGCAAATAACGATAAAACCGGAAAAAGAGTAAATAGAACCGGATGAAAAGGCGTTTCTAAAATTTTGAATACTTTTTTCATTTCTTTTTCATCAGATATATCCGTCTGTCTGTATCTTTAAGCTTAATTTTATCAGTTAAAGTAAAGTATTTGCCAAACTCTTTTTCAAAATTTTCCTGATTATAATCAGTAAAGATATCCCTTCTGTTGGTCAGCAGTCTTTGCACCTGTACATCCTCCTTTGGAATAAATTCTATAATTAATGTCCTGCATACTTTACTTAGGAAACTGGCAATTTTTTCCATTGGTACATTGTGAGTAATAACCAGATGATGCAGCAGAGCTAAAAACAATATTAAATCAGCAGGTGATCTTTGAATTAAAGACATTCTTTCTTCATGCTCCCAGCCCAAAGAAGGAGAAGGATTGGTGATATCCAAAACCAGAGGCAGACAGTTTGTAATAGATTTTGCTTTACAAAAAAGATAATTTTTTTCTACAGCCAGAAAATCACTGTCAAAAGAGATGGTGTAAGACCCTAAGTCAGATGCTATATGGCTAAATTCCCCTGTATTGGCTCCTATGTCCCAGACAGAGACAGGGGAGATTTTTTTAATCATTTTTTCAACAATTTGCTTTTTGTGATTTAAACTTTTTTCTGAATAGCTGTTATCCTGATAGTAATCAGACCACTCGGTTTTAATGTTTTTGAGATTAAGACCCTGGATTAGACCTTTAAGGTTGTCAATCAGTCCCAAAAGAGCAACTTTTCCCATAGGATGTTTTTTAACAGTAATTTTTTTATAGCCTAAACTTTCCTGCATTTTGGAGTGGATATGGATGTGAGTTAAGACTGACGGGTTTAGCCATGAGAGAGCGGGTAAAAGAGAGCTGGCCACTGGCAGCGGTATTCCGTCTATATAAACGCGGAGCATTTTATTCAGTTGGGGGTTAACTTTAGCCATCAGCAAAAGAGGTGCTAAAAACTGCATGCAGAACTGACGGTAGGCCTCCCACGATTGTCCTTCTTCATATATCCGAAAAGATAAAGTATCAATTAAAGTTGGCTTTCCTTTATAAAATTGAATATTGAAAGCATTGGCATCTTTTAAGGTCATCCCAAACTGCAAAGCAGTTTCCTGAATTTTGAGTGTGGTCTGGGCAGCGTCTTTTAACTGGCTGAAGCACCACTCGTAAGGATAAGAAACAAATGGAATCTGAACAGGTTTTATAGTTTTAAAAGCGTCTCCGGTGGTTGATACTTCTTTGTGCGGAATAAGTAACTGCTTTTCCACCAGATTCTTGTAAAGCCCTGATTTCATCAGGTGTTGATATTCTGATTTGTAAACTTCATGAATCCTTCGGTATATTCCATCGCGGTCGTGATAAACAGTCCCGCTGGGATCACGGAAAGATCCGCCGATTTTTTGTCTGCTCATGACTTATTTTTTGAGGAATCTTTAAAGATCCGTTTTAAGTAAAACAAAATTCTTTTCCAAAATACTTTAAGAGTAAATAAACCTCCCAAAACAAAACCTAAAATAATCTGTAAAAATTGACTGCCGCTGCCGGGATCTAAATAAGCATGAGCTTCTGTTGGTGTGATTAGCGCTAATGTAATAAGAGGAAGAAGAATCTTGACCATGAAGACATTATAATAACGCAAAAGTTTTAGTGTGTAAACCCTGCTTTACCTATAGCTTGTGAAATATTTTTATATCCGTCTTTTTGAAGAAGCTTTACCAGTCCCCTGTTTATTTCACCAATCAGTTGTGGTCCTTCAAAGATCATTCCTGTAATAAGTTGTACAAGTGAGGCACCCAGTTTGATTTTTTTATAGGCATCTTCAGCAGAAAATACTCCCCCAACCCCAATGATTACATATTTACCTTTGGTTTTTTGATAAATTGCTTTAATCATTTGGTTTGATAAATCTTCCACAATTTTGCCGCTCAATCCCCCATTTTCAGGAATGCTATCTTTTTTGTGAGTAAGTTTTGAAGCTCTTTTTCTGTCTTTGGTTAAGTTTGTACAAATAAATCCGCGTACTTTGTGCTTTTTTACTACATTTATAATCTGATCCAGCTCCTTTTCAGACAAATCAGGAGCCATCTTTAAAAATATGGGTTTTTTAGTGGGGATTTGATCAATTTGCGAAAGAAGTAAATCCAGCTTTCCTGCATCTGTAAAAGGCAGGCCTCCGAAAGCATTTGGGCAGCTGATGTTAATAGTAAAATAATCCCCGATATTGGTAAATTTCTTAAAAGCTTTTATATAATCAGCAATTCCTTTGTCTGTATCTACAGTATCAGCGCAGTTGGTCTTGGCAATACTTGTCCCTATGGGGATGGAAAACCTTTTTCCTTTAAGTCTTTGAGAGATAATTTCAGGACCTTCATTTTTTAAGCCATAATAAACTACTAAACTTTTGGAATTTTTCAGCCTCCAAAGCCTGGGTTTGGGATTGCCCTCACAGGGTTCTCCTGTAATTGAACCTATTTCTTCAAATCCAAAACCTACAGAGGGCATAATGTCTGTTAAAAGAGCATCTTTATCAAAACCTGCAGAAAGGCCAATGGGGTTTTTAAATTCAATCCCCAAAATTTCCTGTTCTAAAGCAGGGTGAGAATAGGAAAACATAAAAGAGGTTAAACCTCTTGTTAAGAAATTGCTGCCCAAAAGACGGCCGGAAAAAGTCATTAAATCATGCACATGTTCAGGATCACCCAGAAAAAATATTGGCCTGAGAAAGTTTTTATATAGGAATTTAGTTATCATAAACAATTAATAATTGTCATTCTGAGGGATGTATCAAATGGTACGTCCCGAAGAATCTCTGAATTTATTTCAGATGTTTCTCAAACTAGTTGAGAGATCCTTCACCCCGATATGATCGGGGTTCAGGATGACAATCTATATGATTATTCTACACTTCTTGAATTAAAGGGGCAATTTCAGCTAGAATATGATTACTTTGATGTAGATTTGTTGATAAGTTTACTTCGAGCGATTAGCGAGAAGCGGGATTAGTTCACCGGTAGAACGACTGCTTTCCAAGCAGTATGTAAGGGGTTCAATTCCCCTATCCCGCTCACAAGGTATTTAGGCTGTTTGGACAAGCTAAACAATTAAATTATCTTAAAGATATAAAAACATGTCAGAAGCCGTAGACGCATCAGGTGTTCCCCAACTGCCACCATCGCAACTTGACAATCCAGAGCTAAAAGAACATGAAGGCTTGAGAATGGATTTTAGAATTGATAACAGACATCTTATCAAGCATACAATCGCATGTATGGACAATAGTCGATTTTCTTCAGAAGAGCATAGAGAGGATCTTGTGGCATTTCAAGATTCTGCGCGGAAGGAATCAGAAAGGTGTTATGACTATATCGCTGGGAGGGTATCTCCCGAACAATTTGCTGCATCTGGAGGAACTTTAGAAGAAGTAACAGGATTTTTGACAAGGATTGAACAAGGAAGTGAGTTTGAAAAAATCAGGCAGCAAACGGAAATATATCTTGCGAGTATTAAAACAGAATGGGAAAGAAATTACCCACAAACATCTCGAGCAGTACAGGAGATGACAGGAGTAGATTTGAATAAACAAATAACAGTTTGGATAACCCACCCCAATTTAAAAAATGGGCAGTATCTGGGGATAATGATATAGCTTGGGGACACGCTCCAGAGTGGAATAATTACGCTACTGTCTATTTGTGGCATGAAGCTCTCCATTCATATCTGGATTATACAGATTTGAGTCATGCACTCATACAGTTTGTTACGGATAATGAATTACGAGTTAGACTTAATAAAGGGGATACTTATCCCCCTTTTGTGGGACATAAAGATTTATTTCCACTAATGAATAAGCTGTTGCCTAACTGGCAATCGTATCTTGCTGAAACTCCAATGGATGGTAAAAGGGATTTACTTAGTTTTGGAAAAAAATTACAAACAATGTCAGAATTTCAAAATGAATCACAAGAACAAACTCCAGCTACACCGGTAATTGAGGAATTTTAAAAACTTCTACTTTTTGGCTATATACTTCCCCAAATTAGATGGTACAATTAACAGATGGGAGATTATAACAGAGGCAGATCAGGCGGAGGCAGAGGTTTTTCCTCCAAAGGAGGATCATCCTCTGGATGGGAAAGAAGAAGCTTTAACGACAGAGGCTCAAGAGGCCCGGCTCAAATGCATCCAGCCACTTGTGACAAATGCCAACAAAGTTGTGAAGTGCCTTTCAGACCTACTCAAGGTAAGCCTGTTTTTTGCAGCAATTGTTTTGACAGAAACAGAAATTCTGACAGACCTTCTAATTTTGAAAAACCCTCTTTTCAGGGAAACAGAGAACAAAATCAGCCCAATCCTCTAAAAGCTCAGGTGGAGGAGCTGAATATGAAGCTGGATAAAATAATAATGATGCTATCCCCTAAAAATGACTTTGTACCTGAAACTGCAGTTGTAGAAGAGACTCCAATAGAAGAAGTGCCTCAGGAGAAAATAAAAGTAAGCAGAAAAAAGCCTTCAGCTTAATGCCGGAAACTAAATTTCAAATTAAGGATATAAAAACAGGTTCAGGTCAAGAGGTCACAAGCGGTGATTATGTGGTGATACACTACCTGGGAACTTTGGAGAATGGTCAGAAATTTGACTCCTCCTATGACAGGGGTGAGCCTTTTCAAACCAGAATTGGAGTGGGTGAGGTAATAGAAGGATGGGATATGGGAGTAGTTGGCATGAAAGTTGGAGGTAAAAGAAAACTCATTATTCCCCCACAACTGGCTTATGGAGACAGAGAAATTGGTTCAATCTCCCCAAATTCCACATTAATTTTTGAAGTAGAGCTGGTTGATATTAAGTAATTTTTCTACTTGTACGGGAAGATATCGTTTTTGTAAATAAAATCTGCAATTTGATGGGAGATAAACACAATTCCTGTGGGTGAAGGGTGAATATAGTCAGTTGTGTTAATGTAGTCAGGATTTCCGTCACCATTTTCAGTTAAAGACTTTTCAAAGATATTAATAAGAGGGATATTGTGTTTTTGGGCATAATCAATGTGATTTTTAATATAAGCAACCCTTTCGCTTACCCACTGGGCCCGTTTTTCTGCTGACAGATCTACCTGATTTCGGGCAAAAATAACTTTATTGGGGGAAATTGTAGCTACAAAAACAATTTCACCTTTAGGATTTGTTTCCTTAAGTTTACTTACAATTTTATCAAGCTCTTCTGTCTGACGTTTTAGTCCTTCTTCTAATTTAAACTCTGAAAGAGGATTTTCACCAAAGGATTCAAGCAGTATTAAATCATAATCAATTTCTTGAGTAGCTCTGAACTTTCTGCCGTGTTCTGTTTCTTTAGTGATTCTGTCCATCACTGATAAAATATTGGTAGCTCCAAAGCCATAATTCAAAACCTCAAAAGATTTATTTGGATAATAATCAGAGAGATATTTTTTAATTTCATCACTGTTACCCAAGCTTTCAGTCATGGAATCACCTATCATGACAATGGTGTAGTCCTGAGGGTATTTCACTTTTTCTTTCCCTAAAACATTGACTGATTTAGGAGGGCCAAGATTGGGTTTAGTTTTGTGGTTTTGAAAGTTCAGAAAAAAATAAAAGCCAGGACCTAAAAAGGCAATAAAAAGAATTAACAGAAATTTAAAACGGAAAAGGTGAGATATCTATGTACTATACCACAGGTTATTTTTCAACAATATTAAAGTATTTATAAACAGCCTCTGATAATGAGGCTATTCTTTCGTCTGCTGCAGCCGGGAATTCTGATTCAGAAAGTACCACAATTAAGTAATCCCCTGTTTCAGAAAACACTATCCCCGCGTCATGTTCAAAAAACCCTAAATCAGCAGTTTTGTGAGCAACCTTAGTTCCTTCAGGCAATAACTTTGGAATTCTGTCATTGATTTGTTGTTTTGATAAAAGATCAATCATTTTAGATGAAGATTCAGGATCAACAAGTTCCCCTTTGTAAATTTTTTCCAGCAAATCAACTACATCTTGTGGAGTAGTTTGGGTGGGTACATCACTGTTGCCTACAGTACTAAGAAGCAGCATGGCAGCATAATTGTGTGAGATGGTAATCATTTGAGTTAAGGCATTTTTGACAGAAATATTTAAACTGCCGCTTGTTAATTCTGCTTCACCTGAAGCAATGTTATACCTTTGATTTAAAGCTGCAATACTTGAAGATAAAATATCATCCTCTTTTAGTTTGCCTGTCTTAATTTGCTCAAATACCTTTTTCATCACCCAAAGCTTGTATAAACTTCCTGAATCAAAAGTCTCCCCTTCTCTTAAAGTATATTTTTCCCCTGTTTTAAAATTTTTGATATAAATTCCGTACCTGCCTTGAGAATCTGACATTGATTGTTCAGCAACTGATTTTAAAGTAGGCTTTGGAGGTTTGGGCAGCAGTTTATCCTTGTGAAAAACCAACCCCACAAAAATCATTACTAAAAATATCCACAAAAGAAGTTTGGCAATTCTGCGCATTAAAGCTGCTGAAGGTCAGCATCCAGTGAGGCAAAATCACTGTCAGCTGTATCAATACTCACACTATTTAATTCATCCTCCAGATTTTCCTGAGTTACAGGAGCAGGAGTTTGGGTGGAAACAGCCTGTTTGCCTGAATCAACAGCCTGCTGCCTGCTTGAATAAAGGTAAAATCCTCCTACTGCTACTACAATTATCACAATGCCGATAATAAACCACATTATCATTTTGTTGGATCCTTTTTCAGGAGTTGTATTTGGAGTCTGTGGATTAGCAGGTGAAATTGGGGGCTGAGCCGGAGCTGTCGGTGCCGGATTTGGCTGAACAGGGTTTACTGGTGCAGAGTCAGGTGCAGCAGCCGGTTGTACAGGTGTTGGTTGAACCGGATTGTTATTGTTGTCCACTTACTGTGCCCTCCTTTGCAGGAATTGAAATTTCAGGTTTTCCTGCTTTTGCCGTTCTGATGGCATTACCCACTGACTGTTTTGCTGTTATGACTTGCTGCCTTACCGCTTTCAGATCCCCGTGTAGTTGTTGCCTTTGAACTTGCGCATCAGTCCTGACTTTGGCTTCTGAAGTGACGGTGATTGTGTAGTCTTTTTGAGTCTGCTCTGTTACTGCAGCAGAAGCTGAGGCTATGGCGCTTCTGGCATCAGCAATAGCTGCTCTTGCTGTTGCAGGATCTTTGACATCAGGCGTACCTTGATTAACTCTTGCTTCCAGTTTATCCAAAACATTGGATATTACTCCCAAATGTTTTTGCATTTGAGCAGTTTGATTTTGGTTAATTTTGTTTAAATTGATATTTACTCTTTCAGCAATTGCTGCTTTTTTTTGATCCTTAAATTGTTCAAGTCTTGCTTTTAAAGAAGCAGCGCGGGAGGCTATTTTATCTTGTATTGTGGCAATTTTCTCATCTGTTTTTTCTCTGATACTAATTGCTTTTTGTAAAGCGTTTCTTTTAACTGCTGAAGATGTGGTGGCGTCGACAGCTAAGGCAGGAGCTGCCAAAGTTGCCAAAATAGATAGGCCGGTCAGTGCAGCAGTAATTTTTGAAGTATTGGACATTAAAATCCACTCTATCAAAAATCTATAACTCTTGTCAAATTTTGGAAATTATGGTTTGTGGCCTACAATCAAGTTGCCAAAGAACCAGGTATTGGTGGTTTTGGCACGGTTTTTTATTTTGGAAATATCTAACTTTGGTTGGTCTACCGGTGCTGTCCAAAGAGTAAACAATGCTCCGAAGATTGAGTCTTTAAATATCCGCCTTAAGTTGCTGCTCATTTTGGAGCCCGGTGTAGGGCAGGATCAAGAAATGCTTTTGGAAGCTATTTTTTAAATATTGTCGCTCCGTTTATTTCTCGAATTGGTCAAAAGAAATTTGACTTTTTCCTGCCCCCAATCCCGAGTGATACCTTTATACACCTCAGGCTCTTTCATTTGCAGTAATGATTATTACCTCTCTTTTGTAATAATTATTACTGGCTAAATTCAGATTTTATTACTGCAAGCCTCAATCAAAAAAGTTATAGTTTAGCCGGTTTAAAGTTTGGTGAGGAGGTGAAAAATATGTATTTGTTAACAGGTTTCTTAGGCCTGGTAGCAATAGTGGCCCCCTATCTTTTTAATTACAGTTTTGATGCTGTAGCACTGTGGACAAGCCTGATTGTGGGAGGAGTATTGATAGTCTCCTCTATTTTTGAAGGTTTGGCAGCAGACAGAGAAAGGTGGGAATACTGGGTTATGGGACTCACTGGTCTTTCGGCAGTCTTTGCTCCGTTTGTACTGGGATTTAGTACACTGACCTCTGCTCTTTGGACGCTGGTCATCATAGGAGTTGTGACAATACTGACTGCCTGGACAAAGTTGTATTCGAGACGGGCACAGGTCAGATAATCATGATATAATTTTTCCCAACAGGAAAAATGAAAAGTGATTTAGAAATTGCGCAGGCCGCTAAATTAAAATCAATTGTAAAAATAGCAGCAGAGTTGGGTATTAAAGAAAACGAACTCGAGTTGTATGGTAATTATAAAGCAAAAATCTCCCTTGATTTACTGAAAAGACTTCAAAAAAAACCAAACGGTAAATATATAGATGTCACGGCAATCACCCCTACTCCATTAGGAGAAGGCAAAACAACTACTACTGTGGGGCTGGGTCAGGCTTTGGCAAAAATTGGTAAAAAAGCCATTATTTGCATAAGACAACCATCTTTAGGACCTGTGTTTGGCATTAAAGGAGGAGCTGCGGGAGGGGGTTATTCTCAAATTGTGCCTATGGAGGATTTTAACCTGCACTTAACAGGTGATATTCATGCCATAGGGTTAGCTCACAATTTACTGGCAGCTTTTGTGGACAATCATATTTTCCATGGTAACAAGTTAAACATTAATCCTCAGGCTGTAACTTTCAGGAGGGTGGTTGACGTGTCTGACAGAGCTTTGAGAAGCATTGTGATTGGTTTAAATAAAGAAGGGGCGCCAAGGGAGACTGGTTATGATATTACTGTAGCTTCTGAAGTTATGGCAATACTAGCTTTAACTACCAGTTTAAAGGATTTAAGGGAGCGTTTGGGGAAAATTGTGGTGGCAACTACATATGACGGTAAACCAGTGACTGCTGAAGATTTAAAAGTAGCAGGGGCAATGACTGTACTTTTGAAGGACGCTATTAAACCAAACTTGATGCAGACTTTGGAAAATACTCCTGCCTTTGTGCATTGCGGGCCTTTTGCCAATATTGCACACGGTAACAGTTCTGTTTTGGCAGATCAAATTGCTTTAAAGTTAGCTGATTATGTGGTGACAGAAAGTGGTTTTGGAGCAGATTTGGGGGCAGAAAAGTTTATGAATATTAAATGCAGGGTCAGCGGGTTAAAACCTGATGCTGCTGTGATTGTAGCCACCATCAGGGCGTTAAAAATGCACAGCGGGAAGTTTACAGTGGTAGCTGGTAAGCCTTTGGACCCGGGACTCATCCAGGAGGATTTGGATGCAGTCAGAAATGGTTGTGAGAATTTACAAAAACAGATAGAAAATATGAAATATTTTGGGATTCCGGTAGTGGTAGCCCTAAACAAGTTTGCCACAGATACAGAAGCAGAGATAGATTTGGTGCAAAATCTGGCTTTAAAGTCAGGAGCAGATGAGGTTTGCACCAGTGAGATTCATGCTTTGGGAGGAAAGGGTGGTAAAGAGATGGCAGAGGCAGTAGTCAGGGCCTGTGAGAAGAAAAGTGATTTTAAATTTCTCTACCCTCTTGATGCTCCTATTAAACAAAAGATAGAAACTATAGCTACTAAAATTTACGGGGCTAAAGGGGTGACTTATCTTCCTGCTGCAGAGAAAGCTATCAAGATGTATGAACAGTTAGGGTATGGAAATTTACCAATTTGCATGGCCAAGACTCATGAATCTTTGTCTCATGACAAAACCCTAAAAGGCAGGCCAACTGGGTTTACAGTCCCTATCAGGGATGTAAGGCTTTCAGCAGGAGCAGGGTTTTTATATCCCTTGCTGGGTGAGATGAGGACAATGCCGGGGCTTCCTTCAGTGCCGGCAGGAGAAAAGGTGGATATAGATGAAAATGGCAAGATAGTCGGTCTGTTTTAGCTGTAAGAAGGTTCAAAAGAGGCCTCCGTTTGATGCTCTGAATGTTGCTTCACCGATAACTCCGTGTCCGGATTTATCGGGTTTAATCCAATCATCCAGGGATTTAATATGCGCCTGAACTGCTTTTAATGCAGAATATCTTTGTTCAAGCACTGTTCCGCCTGCAGTACGCAGTCTCCCCCTCATTGTCACCTCTGACCGTACCAGCCTTTCTCTGAATTTGTTTACCAGAGACATATTTTCTGTTTCTTTTGCTAAATTTTCAGATGCTTCTACTCTATACATAGGTTTTAGTTTGGATTTTTTCTTTTGGAACGTTCCTGGAAATGACGGTAGCCTATGTAAGCTGTACCTACTGCTGCTGTTGTGCCAATAATTAAAGCAATCCATGTTTTTTTCTTCTGGGGAACAGGAATCCAGTGTAATTTTCCTTTTAGCTGATCAATTGCAGGAGTGCCTTTTAATTCTCCAATTTGTTCATAAGGGTTTGTAGTGTCTTCAAACACAACTCCTACTACAGAACGTTCTTCTTCCGGCAGCTTTGCTGAACCATCTTTTAATTGATCTATTCCAAACCAGCGTTTGATTCTTTCAGGTTTCATATTTTGTACGCCCGGAGGGAATCGAACCCCCGACCAAGTGATTAGAATTCACTTGCTCTATCCGCTGAGCTACGGGCGCTTAAATGACATCTCACTTAGACAGCTAACATTTTACCAATTTGGGATTAATTTAGCAAAACTTGTTATATCCTACCTCGTTGGGCGATGAGCCCACGTGTTAGGTAGGAGTGAAGCTACACCTGGGGTTTTTGGATAGTTTGCAAATGAACGATTAGTTTTTTGAGGCCTTCTTCAAGCTCAACTTTTGGTTCCCAGCCTAAAATATCTCTTGCTTTGGTAATATCAGGACATCTTTTTAAAGGATCATCCGTTGGTAAAGATTCTGTAAAAGAGGTTTCTGAAGAAGCTCCTGTGAGCTGTTTTACCTTTTCAGCAAGCTCTAAAATAGTAAACTCATTGGGATTGCCTAAATTATAAACTTCTCCAGGGTGCCCCTTTTCCATAGCAGCTATAATTCCTTCTATTAAATCTGATACATAACAAAAAGACCTTGTTTGTTTACCGTCTCCAAAAACTGGAAAGGGTTTATTTTGCAAAGCAGCATTCACAAACTCTATTACTACCCTGCCATCAGCAGCCATCCTGGGGCCATAGGTGTTAAAAATCCTGATAATTCTGCCATCCAGCTTTTTATGTTTAACATAAGCAGAAGTTATGGTTTCCCCAAACCTTTTTGACTCATCATAGACTGCTCTGGGGCCTGTGGTAGACACATTACCTTTGTATGTTTCTTTTTGAGGGTGCTCTAAAGGATCGCCATAAGCTTCAGAGGTGGAAGCAAATAAAAACTTTGCTCCCCTTGTTAAAGCTTCCTCACACAAGTTCCATGTTCCTAATGAGTTAACCTGCATGGTTTCAAATGGCAAAGCCATATAGCTTTGGGGATTGTTTTTATTGGGAGAAGCAGGAGAAGCCATATGGTATAAAGCATCAAAGTCTAAATCCTGTGGGAAAGGATCAGCAGCATCAGCTTCTACAAACTGGAAGTCAGGAGAATTTTGTAAGTGGGCAATATTTTGAGGATTGCCTGTAATTAAATTATCAATACAAAGGACCTGATGGCCTTGTTCAATTAACTTATCACAAAGGTGTGAGCCTAAAAATCCTGCACCACCGGTAACTATAATTTTCATTAAGTTTAATATACTACTTTTTTATTTAATTCACTACAGACTTATAGTGGTTTTAGATTTGTGCTAGAATATCCCGATGATTACTAAAAGAACAAAAATTGTGGCAACAATCGGTCCTGCTTCTTCTTCCCCTAAGGTTATTGAAGCCTTAATCAGAGCAGGCTTAAACGTTGCAAGACTTAATTTCTCTCATGGTACTTATGCAGAAAGAAAGGAACAAATTAAAACCATCAGAGTTATTGCCCGTAAGCTTAACAAATCTGTTGCCATTATGGCTGATTTACAGGGACCAAAACTCCGCCTGGGTTTTTTAAAGGGAGACAGAAAAATTAAAAAAGGAGAATCTATTTCCTTAAGTATTAATCCTTTACCTGATGAAATTCCCATGCAGTTTGATCTTTCTCCATATGTGAAAAAAGGAGAAAGAATTTTTTTAAATGATGGTTTGGTTGAACTTAAAGTTAAAGGAGTAAATAAAAATACAATTCTTACTCATGCCCAAAATGAGGGTATTATTTCTTCCAATAAAGGAGTAAATATTCCTGATACTAAAATTGAAAATCATTCATTCACCCAAAAAGATAAAAAAGATCTGGAATTTGTTTTAAAAGAAGGGGTGGATTTTGTAGCTTTATCATTTGTAAGAACTGCTGATGATTTAAAAGCTGCAAAAATAATCATTGAAAAAAGTAAAAAATCTGTTCAAATTATAGCTAAAATTGAGAAAAAAGAAGCAGTATTAAATTTGGAAGAAATTATCAAAGAAACAGATGCAGTGATGGTAGCCAGAGGAGATTTAGGGATTGAGATAAGAGGGTCACAGGTTCCTTTGGTTCAGCAAAAAATAGTAAATTTAGCAAGGCAGTTTCAAAAGCCTGTGATAGTTGCTACCCAAATGCTTGAATCAATGATTCACAACCCAAGGCCAACCAGAGCTGAAGCTTCTGATGTAGCTCATGCAGTTTTAAACGAGGTGGATGCTGTAATACTTTCTGCTGAAACAGCAGCAGGGGCATATCCTGTTGAGGCAGTAAAAATGATGAATGAAATTATTTTATCAGTCGAAGAGCATCAGCAATTTAAGCACTTTATTCAAATTGACTGGCGCAATATTCCTCCAAAGCAAAAACCAATAAGCGCTATAGTTTCTTCTGCTGCCAATATTGCCTACAGAATTGGGGCTAAAACTGTGGTGATAGCCACCACTGCAGGCCATAGTGCTAAAATTTTAGCTTCATTTAGACCTGAAGCTAAAATTATTGCCATAGTTCACAATGATCAGGTAAGAAATCAGCTTCAGATGGTTTGGGGAGTTGAGTCTTTTAAGATCAAAGGAGCTAAAAATTACAATATTTTCTGGAAAGAGGTAATTTCTGCCATTAAAAAAAATAAAGTGGCAGAAAAAGATGATAAGGTGGTAATTGTGAGCGGGTCTTTAATAGGAGTAAGCGGTACAACAGATACTATAAAAATAGTTACAATTTGAACCTTCTGTCAGATAAGCAAAGCTTGCGATCCTTCGGATCTTAAAAAAGGGTTGGGTTTTCTTTTGATTTTGGCAGAGGTAAGCAATACTCCCCTTTGTAAAGTGAACTCACCATATTTATCATTAATTTCATCGAGTACTCGTAACATCGTGTCTCGTTTACTCGTTTCAGGCAGCAAACTTAAATTTTGAGGAGTTTCTCCCTGAAGATTGGAAACAGAAAGACCAATCATTCTGATTTTTTCTTTGTTCCAAATCTGCAAAAACACTTTCCATGCAGCTTTAAAAATATCCAAACCATCATTGGTGGGTAGGATTGTTGTCTGCATCCCATCACCAGAAAACCCTACGTGTCCGATCACTCCTACCTCGGAGGTAGGAGTGAAGCTACACCTAGGGTGTAAGGCCTGTCTGTACCAGCAGTGGACAGTTTTGCCCAGTAATTTTTTAGCTCTTAATCTTCTTCCCACCATTTCAGAAAGCTTTAAAAGCAGCTGTTTAATTTCTTCCTGGTCACAAGTATCATGATCAATAGTGTGCCTGTGACCTATGGATTTAACCTGCCCTTTTTCATAGAAAGGGATTACAGGTGAATGATCAATGCCTCTGGCCATGTTATAAAGTGTTTGACCATAGCTTTTAAAAGAAGCAAGTAAGCTTTCCAGAGGAACTTGTCTTAGTTGAGTAAAATTAAATATACCTAAATTGTTTAATCTATTTTTGATTCTTGGTCCGATCCCGCAAATTTCATCAAGTTCTATGGTATCCAGTATCTTAATAGCAGTTTGTTGATCAGGAATCACTACTAACCCGTCTGGTTTTTTTAAAGATCCAGCCAGCTTAGCCATTAGTTTGTTGTAGGAAATTCCGATTGAGCATGTAATATATTCCCCAATCTCACCTTTAATTCTCTGCTTAATCTCTTGAGCAATAGTGACAATACACCCTTCCTTCGGAAGTAGAGTCAAGTAACTAGAGTCTAGACTCTTACGAGTAGTTTCTATTTCCATAAATGCTTCATCAATAGAAAACACTTCTAAATATGGGCTGTAGTCTTTGAGGATATTTAAGAAGCGCTTGGTTGTTTCCATATACTTATCAGAATCCCCTGCAACCAGAATAATTTGAGGACATAATTTTTTTGCTTCCCAGATCTGCATGCCTGTTTTTACCCCAAACTTTTTTGCTTCTATGGAAGCTGCACCCAGTACTGTTCTTTTTAATCTGTCCCCTCCTGTGACTCCAATGGGTTTACCTCTTAATCTTGGATTAGCCTGTTGTTCAACAGAAGCAAAGTAAGAATTGAAGTCAATATGTAAAATAACTTTATTCATAGGTACAATTCTTGCGATTGGCAATCTAAAGAATTAAAATCAATATGCATTACCCGTCGCATTCTGCAGCCTCCAAAATCCAGCTCATTTTGCCTGTATCAAATCTTAATCTGTAAAAATTTCCTTTGGAACTGACAGAAAAATGGTAAAATACACAGGCGCCGTTTTTAGAAGTGTGAATTAAATTGATTTTTTCTATTTTAATTTCCCTGCCGCGCCATATAAAAGAGTAAGGTTTCATGGAATTATTTTTAAAAAAGACCCAGACATTAATAGGTTCGTTGATATTGATCATCTTATTTTTTATATCTCCAAATATAACCCGAAGTCAAGAGGTATTTGCTGCTTACGATCCGTTGTCTGTTCCCAATAATAAATTTGGGATTCATATTATTCAGGCCACCCCTGATGAATCTTCCCCTGCTGCACAGTTGGTAAACAATAACGGTGACTGGGGATATATTACTGTTTTAGTAGAAAGTAAAGACAGGAATCATGAAAAGTGGCAGGAGTTTTTTAATGATTTAAGAAGAAGACATTTAATTCCTTTAGTCAGATTGGCTACTCAACCTGAAAGCGGAGGTTTTTGGAAAAGACCTTATGAAGGAGAAGCACAAGCCTGGGCTGATTTTTTGGACCGTTTAAATTGGCCCACTAAAAACCGTTACATCATTGTTTATAACGAACCTAATCACGCTACAGAATGGGGAAATAAAGTTGACGCCTCAGATTATGCAAAAACATTAGATCAGCTTATTACAATGCTAAAAAATAAAAATCAGGACTTTTTTGTACTCAATGCAGGTCTTGATGCTTCTGCTCCAAACCAATTACCCAGATATCTGGATGTGTTATCCTTTATGCAGCAGATGGAGCAGGCAGTACCGGGAATTCTTCAAAAATTAGATGGTTGGGTTTCCCACTCTTATCCTAATCCTGCCTTTGCCGGTTCTCCCTATGCCTCTGGAAAAGGAACTGTAAGGAGTTGGTATTGGGAGCTGCAACAGCTAAGAAATTTAGGGGTAAGCAAAAATTTACCTGTTTTTATTACTGAAACAGGCTGGAAACATGCAGAAGGATTAAACTACGACCCTTCTTTGCCTGATGAAGATACTGTTGCCCAGTATTATAAAACTGCTTTTGAAAATGCCTGGAATTCAGGCAGGATTGTGGCTGTAACACCTTTTTTATTAAGCTATCAGGAAATTCCTTTCGATCACTTTTCTTTTAAAAAGCCTACAGGCCAAAAGCAAAATCAAAAGATTTTAGGATTGGAATATCCTGAATATTATTCTATGTATCAGGTTTTAAGGGATTTGCCAAAAACATCCGGTAAACCTATACAGGACAATAAAGCAAAGTTGATAAAAGGAGAAATTTATTCCTCAATTGTGTCAGGGCAAAATTATCCCCTTTCTTTTACTCTTGAAAATACAGGACAGTCAATTTGGAATGATCCTTTAAGCTCTGATCAGGTCAGATTAGTTGCAACTCAGGGAGCACAAGAATTGGGAATTATTCCTGCTACTTTACCAAAAGATACAAAGGTAGAACCTAACCAGCAATACACTTTTAATTTAGACTTAAAAGCTCCCCAAAGCGGGACTTTTAAAGTAGTTTTGAACCTGTTAAACGGGGGTAAACAGTTTGATTCTCAAAGTTTAGAATTTACTACAGTAGTTAAATCTCCTGTGGTATTAAAAATTAAAGGAGGATTACAATGGAAGGAAGATTTCAGTGGTAACTATATATTAAGCATTAAAGGGGCAACAGGAGAAACAATACAAAATATAGTTTTAAATAAAGAAGGGATGTCCGGTGAAACAGAAGCCAGATATTTGCTGCCTGATTATGCTTTTGATTTTACTCTGGAAAAACCATACTACTACCCTACCCAAATCAGACAAACAGTATATGCCGGAGAAAATATACTTGATTTTGGGGATCTAAAGCCAAACTTCTTTTCAGCAATACTAAATCCCAAAGAACTTTGGAAAATCTCCCCCTTTTCCAAATAACTCCCCTTCTGTCATTCTGAACCCCGTTTCATCGGGGTGAAGAATCTAATTTTGCTACAGTCTGACCTACTTTGTCCCAGTTGACGGGTGGTTATAGTTAATATATAGTAAATAGACCTGTTTAAATCGAGTCGCAAGACAAGATTTACATTAGCTTTAGAACTAGTATAAACAGGTTTTCTAAGGAACCGGCCGCAAGGTCGGTTTTTTAGTGCCCAAAGGGCGCGAACTTTGTTCAGTGCGATTAGCGCCCCCTGTGGGCGAAGCCCGCCACATGTGGAATAATTTTCTGAATTCAGGTAAAATTGGTATCACGGTGGTCGTAGCCCATGGCCCTGAGTTAATCGAAGGGTCAATGGCAGAGCACCTATAAATGGTGGATGTAGCTCAAAAGTAGAGCGTCTGTTTGTGGAACAGAAAGTAGCGGGAGCGTTACCCGTCATCCACCCATTTTATATAAAAGTTATTCAGCTAAGCTAATCATTTCTTCCAAAAGATTTAGAGTTGCCTGTTTCTTTGCCCATTTTTTTAAATAGGCATAATCGAGCTGATTTTTTATTTCTATCTGTGTTATGGTAAATTTTATCTTGAATTTGCTGGGCAGACTTCTTAAAATGCAGTAGTTGAAAGTGATGGTAGCAATTTAGCTTCTTCTTCGCGCTGTTTGGCTTTGATAACGCGTTCCCCGACTATTACGTCCTGCTTTGCATTACCGGAAAACAGGAGTTTGGATGTTTCAGCAAGAGATACCCAGGAATAAACCCCTCCTTCAAACGGGTTAAATTCTACAGGATTTTTTACTTCTGCGTAGAAAACATAATTGGTTTTTTTCTTTACGTCATCGAAATAATCATAAACGGGATAGATATTTTTCTCTTTAAGATTTAAGTTAAGCGTCTTATTTACGATTCTCTGAAAAGCAGCACAGGCTTCTTCCCCCTCACAACTGTCTCCTTCAAGTAAAGAACACTGCTCATTTGTATGAATTAAGAGAATTTTGTTTTTTTTCAGGCTGTAAAGGAATCCGCTGGCGTAGAAGGAGTCTTGCACTGCTGCAGTATAACACTACCCGGCGACAAATACAGGAGTAAAATTTTTTGCCTGTTCTACTGACAGACTCTTGGGATATAATTTACCATTATGAATTTTTGGAAGAAGCTTAAAAAACCTATTTTAATATTGGCCCCTATGGAAGGAGTTACTGATACAGTTTTTCGGCAGATTGTAGTATCTGTTGGTAAACCTGATGTCTTTTTTACTGAATTTGTACCTGTAGATGCTTTGTTTTCCAAAGGGCAGGAGAAAATTTTAGCCTCTTTGAAATTTACAAAAAAAGAACGGCCTGTTGTGGCCCAAATTTGGGGAACTGACCCTGAAAAGTTCTGTCTGGCAGCCCAAATGCTTTCCAAATTGAAATTTGACGGTATTGATATCAATATGGGTTGTCCTGACAAAAATGCTGTGAAAAGTGGCGCCTGTGCAGCTTTACTAAAAAACTTTAAACTTGCCCAGGAAATAATTACTGCAACAATTAAAGGATCAAAAGGCCTGCCTGTCAGCGTTAAAACAAGAATAGGTTATAAAGAAATTAATACAGAGAATTGGGTTACTGCTCTTCTGCAAACCCCTGTTTCCGCGCTGACTTTACACCTTAGAACAGTTTTTGAAATGTCCAAAGTGCCTGCTCACTGGGATGAGCTAAAATCCGTTCTTAAAATCCGTGAGAATCTTAAAAGTAAAGCTTTGATTATAGGTAACGGGGATATAAAAACAATTCAGGAAGCCAAAGATAAATGTAAGGAATATAAGATTGACGGAGCCATGATTGGCAGGGGTATTTTTGAAAATGTGTGGCTGTTTAATGAAAGTATTGATGTAAGTAAAATAACCCCAAAACACAAAATAAAATTGCTCCAAAAGCACCTGCAATTATTTAAAAAAACTTATGGAGGTAGCAGGCATTTTGAATTAATGAAAAAATTTGTCAAATGTTATGTCAGCGGTTTTGATGGTGCATCTGAAAAACGAATCCAACTGATGCAGACAAAAACTCTTGATCGATTAATTGAAACAGCAGGTGAATTAAACGGGAGAATATAAAACATTTTTATAATCACAAGAAAACCCTTTTGCTTGAAGCCACGTTGGAAAAAAGCAAAATTGTAACAAAACAGGCAGTTATTACGTCTAAATATTTGAAGGGAATCATTCAAATAATATATCATCGGCAGATTTGCTACACTGATAGAATGCTTGTTTCCAAAGAAAAGCAGGGAGAGTTGTTTATTTTTGGGGAAGCTGTGCTTTGGTCCTTATTTCCTGTTTTAACTATTCTTTCCTACAGCAAAGTTGCCCCTATGGTCTCTTTAGGAGGCAGCGCTGTATTTGCCTCTGTCTTTTTTGCCATTTTATTAACTGTAAAAAGAAAGTGGAAGGAATTAAAGCATCCTGAAGGATTGAAAGATGCATTTTTAACAATGCTGATTTCAGGGATTGCTTATTATGTTCTTTATTTTTTTGGTTTAGTTTATACCTCTGCAGGAAATGCCAGCATAATAGCTCTGACAGGAATATTTTTTAATTATTTGTTTTTTCAAATTTGGCGCAGGGAACTTTTTCCCCTTAAACATTTACTTGGCGCAGTTTTAATGATTGTTGGTACTTTAATAGTGCTTTATCCCAAAATGGGTGAATTCAGAGGAGGAGAGTTACTAATTTTACTTGCAGCCTCTATAGTGCCAATTGGCAATTTTTTCCAGAAAAGAGCCAGGACAAAAATAAGCAGTGAGAGTATTATGTTTGTAAGAAGCATAGGAACTGCTGTGGTTATTTTAGCACTTGCTTTGATATTGCATGATAATTTTCATTACGATGACATAAAGGGGTCCTTGTGGTTTTTTGCGATTAATGGGTTTCTTTTATTAGGATTGTCAAGAATTTTATGGATTGAAGGCATACACAGAATTACTATTACCAAAGCCAGCGCTTTGGAAAGCACTGCTCCTTTATTTACTCTTTTCTTTGCCTGGATACTACTTAACAACAAACCAACTATGTGGCAGATATTGGCTTTTATCCCAATGTTTTTGGGAGTAATACTATTAGGTACTGCCAGGAAAAAATTAAAATAGATTATTTCTTCTTTTTCCCGTTCAGCTTCTTAGGTTCTTCTTTTTTATTGACTATGTCTTTTATTTCCATAGCCCTTCTGGAGATTTCTTTAAAAATCTTGTTTCCCTCTTTTTGCAAAGAATCTAAAACTTTTTCAGCCTTTTTGCGGTTTTTCTCATCAGCTAAAGCAATTGCTGCTGCAGCTGCTGCTGCCCCAATGATGGCTCCTGCCACGCCCGCTGTTAAAACACTACCTTTTTTGCTTTCTTCTGCCATTTTTCTCACCTCCCTCTTCTTATTAATTTACTTATTAAAGATACAACTAAAGCAGGCAAGGCTGTTAAAACTCTCATTTTAATATTATCCCTTAAGCCTTCAGCAGTATTGGAAAGGGAGCGGGACAATTCTGTTACAGCTTTTAAGGTCTTAACCAGAAAATAAGTAACCACGAGTAAACATGCAATAAATGTCAGTAATCCTGCTGCCAGAAGAATATTCAGAAGATCCTGTGTATTCATACAAACAGGCAAAGAATATCAAATCCCTGTGATATCATCAAGAAGCAATGTTTGCAATTCTTTTAAATAATTTAGCTTTTCCGGTTTTAATATTTTTAGCTCTGACTTTTTGTGGTTTTATCGTGACTTCTTTGGTACTGAAAACTTATAACAAGCTGCTTCTTTTGGGGTCAGGTATGATAGCAGGACTTTTAGGGTTTTTGCTGGTTTTGAGTTTAGGATCATATATTTTTAAGGGATATTGGGGGTTATGGTTTTGGTTTTTAGTTTATCTTTTGATCTGTTTATTTTTATATTTAAAATTTCATAAACTAAATAAGTTGAAAGAGTTGATTAAGTTCAGGTGGTCTGCAACCAGTTTAATTACCCTCATAGTCTTATTCCTATACACAGCATTGATTTTTCTTTCTGCTCACAGGGCATTACTAGGGGGGGATACTACTTTGTATTTTGCCATCAGCACTTCTTTTGCCAAAGGTAATTACCCTACAGTGTCTTCGTGGCAGCCTCAATTTTTGCCTGTTTATCATATGGGAGCTTTAATGCTGCAGGGAGCAATAGCTTCACTTTCCGGTAAATCCATAGAGCTTATACACTACTTATTTTCAGTATTCAGCATATCAGCTCTGATGTTTTTTATTACAGGAATAGTACGTGAGAAAACCCGTTCTGTTTTATCAGTATTGCCTGCAATTTTAGGGGTAATTTTAATCGGAGGTCCTGTGATATCTTCTGAACTGTTTGCTTCATTTCAGGGTTCAAATGGTGGCGGAGTAGTAGGTTTGGGTGATTTAATCTATAACAATTTTTACGCTTTGGGACTGGGGGCATTTTTGCTGTTTGCTGTACTTTTTCAAACAAAAAGAATAATTCTTTTAACTGTTTTGGCAGCTTTGACTTTGGCAGTTGATGAAACTTTCTTCTTAATACAACTCCCCTTTTTAGGGTTTTTACTTTTTAAGGAGAAAACGCGGAAGGCTGGTTTAATAATTATATTACTGGTTGCGTTTATGGTGGTTTTACCAAACCCAATCAGAGATTCTGTTCTGACTCCACAAAAAGCAGGGCCCAGATTCAATTTGTTGCCCTTATATCCTAAAAATGAGCAAATTTTGTGGAATGGGTTAGGGAAAGGTTCAACAGCTGATCAGATAATGGAAGCAAGACTTAAATATTCAGGAGGGAAAATTATTAAAAACGGGCAGAATCTGTATTACCTTCTGGACGTTAAATTATTGTTAGTTTTATTGTTTGTTGGCTGGCTGCTTACAAAAAGGGATAAGCTGATATTAGTTTTGATTTTAGGTTCTTTCTTCAGCTTTTTATTATCTTTGGTTTTAATAAATACTTTCTGGCCTCCAAATGCTTTAAGGCTTGCCAATCAGGCATACAACTTAGGTTTTTTAGCTTTCGGTCTAATACTTCTTAATTTGTTGTTTTCAAAAAACAAGCTTTTCAAATTAACCTCGGTTGTGATTATTTTGATTCTTGTGCCGTCTTTAGTTGCCGCTCACAAAGATATCTTAAGTAAAATCCGGATTAAAAATCATAACAACTTTACAAAAACAGACAACTATCAATTACTTGAAGAAATAAACAAATCTATTCCTGCTAACAAGGTAACTTTATTTTTGGACAGATTTCCCAATGAAGCTCCTCATTCTGTTTATAATTATGTATCACTCACCCATTTTGGCACTTTTGTGCCCCTTGCTCCATCAAAGGCTAAAATATTAAATCCTGATCCGGGGGTTGAGTGGTTTGATGGGGTAAATACCCTTGCCCCTTATGCTTTAAAAAATCTGGGAGTAGAGTATGTTTATGTACAGGATGCTGCCAGAGTCAGGCTGTCTTCAGTCAGGCACAGCCAGTTAAGAAACCCTTCTTACTTTGAGAAGGTGAAAGAATTCAGCGGGGACGGAACGCTTTACAAGGTTAAAAATGACTTTAAAGATTTAAAAGATCCGGAGGTAACTATAAAAAGTCTGGTTGAGATGACCGGACAGGGCAAAAATGTCTATCTTGGCAGTTTTAAATATCCGGCAATCAGAAAGGGGCTGATTCTGGAACTTGCCGGTACTAATAATTTATATGGACAAATTCCCGCTCACGGTGGGGATTTTTTTATGAATATTGAGGCTAGTTTACCAATATCATCAGATTTACCTATAAAGATAGATTTTGCTTTAATTAATCCTGAATTTAATCCAAATGCTGTCCTGGAGGGTAATTTCCAAAAAATTTTGGGCAATTCTTATGCTGCCCTGTGGAAATCTTCAGACTAAGCATCCTATAGCTTGCATTTTAGGCACAAATAAGTTAAAATGTATTTTCATTTGCATTTGTATATATCTTTCTTATAGAATCAAATAAGGGAAGCTAAATGGAATACTTATCTATCATACCTGCCACTGCATTGGGATACCTGGGTTCAAGAATGTTTACTCACCCAACTTCCAAAATCAGAACAAAAATGCCCAATATTAAAACCAAAAGAATTCAGGTTTTTCCTGTGCTGCGTTTTAAAATTGGCTCAAGAGTAATTCACCTGCATCACTGGATCTATTTTTCTGTAATTTTAATAGTTTCCTTTTTTGCCTCAGTCGGAGTGATTGATTTTATTGTGACCAAAGGAGTTTTGTTTGGAGCAATTGTGCACGGGTTAACCCTCCCCAAAAAACACCGCAAAATTATTTATAAAAATCACTCTATTGAGAAAATAATCCTGCTGGATAAAAGCGTGGTCCGGAATGACTAATTTCCTGCTTGTTGTAACAGGTAAAACAGCTTCAGGCAAAGATACTGTTATAAGCGCGTTGCTTAAAAGATTCCCTGAATTTAAAAAGGTTATTACCACCACTTCCAGAGCTCCCAGAGCAGGAGAAACAGACGGCTTTGACTATAACTTTATTTCCAAAGAAGAATTTGAGAAAAAAATAAATAATGGGGATTTTATTGAATATGTTGATTATGCCGGTAATTTGTACGGAACTGAAAAGAGTCAGCTCGAGCAGAATCAGCCATTAATTTGGAGAATAGATCCTTCCCGCGCAGGTAAAGTAAGAGAATTGATTAAAGACAGGGAAGTTTTGGTTATTTATTTAACTGTTGATGATGAAACAGTTTTGCAGCGTCTTACAGGACGCGGGCTAGGTACAAAAGAAATTGAGGCCAGAATGAACGATGATAAAACCTTTTGGGAAACCTACAAAGATAAATATGATGTGGTGGTGGAAAATACCCTCGGACAACTAAATCAAACCATTGACAAAATAATTGAAATAATAGAAAATCAGCGCTCCTGAATGTCACTGCCCATGAATCAAAGAGGTTTAGCTCCAATAGCTGCTGTTATTATATTAGCCGTACTTACTTCTGCCATCGGGATCAAAGTTTTTCAGTCAAAAGCAAATTTTGTGGCTTTACAGGGAGTTGAGACACAAAGAAGCACTCCAATGCCGTCACCTGCTCCCAGTTTGACACCCACCCCTACACCGATATCTACTCCAACTGCCACACCAGAACCTACCATTGTTTCCACAGTTAAACCTACTATGGCTCCGGCCCCGATTGTTATCAACAATACTCCTCCGGGCTCCGGATATTCCAGGCAAACAGTGAGTGTGGAGGGACAAAACTATACTGTATCCATAATTGCTGCTGATTTAAACTCTACCAAAGTGATAGTTGATACTGCTTCAGATTCAGATTGCACCAATGACTGTCCGGTATTATCACTTGCTGATTATGCAGGCAGAAACGGGGCTTGGGCGGGCATAAACGGCTCATATTTTTGCCCTGCTGATTATGCAAACTGTGCAGGTAAAGCGAATTCTTATGATACGCTCCTTATGAATAAAAACAAACGCTACTTTAATTCAGATAACAATGTTTACTCTACTGTGCCTGCTGCTATTTTCTCTGCAGGATCTGCCAGATTTGTGAGCAGATCTTTGGAATGGGGTAGGGATACAGGAGTGGATTCAGTAATAGCAAACTATCCTCTGCTGATTGCGGGAAGCAATATTAACTTTACAGAAGCCCCTAATGAGCCAAAATTTGGGGGTAAAGCTGCCAGGACTTTTATAGCCTCCAAAAGAAACATGGTTTATATAGGAGTTGTTTACAATGCCTCAATGGGAGAGTCTGCCAAAGTTCTTCATACAATGGGCATGGATGGGGCTTTAAATCTGGATCAGGGAGGTTCAACAGCCCTCTGGTCAGGTGGTTACATAGCAGGACCTGGCAGAAGAATCCCCAATGCCATCCTTTTTGTAAACCGCTAAGATAAAACCCCAGGTGTCCGATCACTCCTACCTCGGAGGTAGGAATGAAGCTACACCTAGGGTTTTAGGTTAATCTTCTTCATCAATTAACACGTGTTTTATTAATGATAAACTTTGAGAATAATCTACCTGATCAAAAACAAATTGTTCATATTTTTGTTTCTCTTTAAACAAAGATAACACTAACTCTTGAGAAACAATTTTATTTGCGTATAGTCCAATATAAGATAAGTAGGATGACCAAATATATTCCTTTAAATCTTTTGCAATAAAGCCTGCAACAGGGTTTAAATGGATATATCTGGAAACATGAACAAGTTGCTCATCCGACTCAATCCTTACAGCTTTAAATTGTCCTTGTAAAAGTGGACCAACTCTGCTGTGTTTAGTATTAAAAAACTTAGTATAACTATTAGAGATTTTATTAATGAATTCTGATATGCCATTATCCTGTAGCTGCTTAACTAAAAAATGGTAATGATTAGGCATTAAACAATAACACAGGACTTCCACAATCTTCTTGTTGTTTTCGAATTTAAAATCCTTAAACCTATTTAATTGGGAAAATTGTGGTTTTGGCCCTTGAAATTGATAATAGTAAATAGATTCTAAAAAACGGGTGTAGTCTCTCTTATCGGTGAATATAGGCATCTTTGCCACACCGCGGTTAAATATGTGATAAACCTGATCATTAACAAGTGGGGTTGTTCTGTAAGGCATTAGCTTTACTAAACTACTTTAAACCCCAGGTGTCAATAGATGTCTACCTCGGAGGTAGGACTATGATGACACGTAGGGTCTTCAGTGTAAAAATTCCTTTATTTGGATCCGGGGACAATTAGTTCAAAGGGTTTGAGCATATTCTTCAGGGGTTAGCCACTGGGCTTCGGGGACTACTTTGTACTTTTCATTTTTAACAAGTGCAGGTTTGCCATTTTCCTCTACACAATAGTAAGCAAATCCCTGCAGTTTCTGAACAGGCTTGTAATCTGCATGACCCGGTAAAGAAACAGGATCTGCTTCTGCAAAATTAACAGGACTGTCATCACTTGTAACCAGCCATGTATTACCAGTATTTACAACCAAGTGTCCTGTACCGGCAGGTATAAAAACACTATCACCGCTTTTGACAGGAATGGCATAAAAATTTTCTATTTCATCATCAATGGGATTACCTTCAAAATCCATTTTTCTGGTTTGAAGCAATACAATACCCTCACCCTGAAGAATATTGTAAGTCTCATCAAGCTGACCTACATGGTAATGACCATAAGTTTTGATATATTCTCCTCCTACTGTGCCTGTTTCCCAGACAG
>JACOXH010000016.1 GCA_016176415.1 Candidatus Daviesbacteria bacterium | reverse complement strand
GGATACCAGGAGAGAGACTAGAGACTAGAGACAAGAGTCAAGGAAAAAATAATTCTAGACCCTCGACTTTTGCAACTGGCGACTCTAATATCGCAGATTTAGATAAAGAGGTAGAACTGGTTTTGCAAAAAATGTCTCATACCGGAGTATTAGTTGACTTTAAGTTTTTAGATAGGTTTGGCAAGCAATTAAAAGGAAGAATAGCTGATATTGAAAAAGAGATTTACTCGAAAGTAGGCCATGAGTTTAATCTGAACAGCCCAAAGCAGCTTTCTGAAGTATTATTTGATGAGTTGAATTTGACAGTAGTCAGAAAAACTAAAACAGGTCGCTCCACAGATGAAGCTACACTTCGGGAGTTATCATTAGCTCACCCTGCAATCCCTTTGCTGCTGGAGTACAGACAGCTGTTTAAATTGGTTTCTACTTATATTGATGCTTTGCCTAGGTTTGCAGGAGAAGATGGCAGAGTACATTCCACTTTTAATGTGGAAGGTGCTGCTACAGGCAGACTTTCTTCCAAAGACCCTAATTTACAAAATATCCCTGTCAAAGGTGAAGCAGGGGGGGAAATAAGGAAGGCTTTTGTGGCTCCCAAAGGCAAAATCTTGCTGGCAGCTGATTATTCACAAGTAGAACTGCGGATTATGGCGCATCTGGCAGATGATCCGGGTTTAAAAAAGGCTTTTGAAGAGGGCTGGGATATCCATGCCTTAACAGCCTCAAAAATTTTCAAAGTATCTTTGGAAAAAGTCACAAAACAACAAAGAAATGTTGGCAAAACCATGAACTTTGCCACTTTATATGGACAAGGTCCTCATGCCCTTTCCAGACAGCTGCAAATATCATATGAAATGGCCCGTGAGTATATTGAGGAGTATTTTGCCCAGTTTCCTAAGGTAAGAGAATGGATGGAAAAAACTTTGGCTTTAGGGTACGAAAATGGTTATGTTGAGACTATCTGGGGGAGAAAAAGATATATTCCGGAACTTAAAGCCTTCAACAGGATGATCAAGTCATCAGGGGAACGGGCAGCTGTTAATCATCCTGTGCAGGGCACAGCTGCCGATATGATCAAAAAAGCCATGGTGGAGATTAATAAGAGTCTAAAGACTAGAGACAAGAGTCAAGGAAAAAATTATAGACTCTCGATTCTTGCGACTAGCGATTCTTGCAGAATGATTCTGCAGGTTCATGATGAGCTTTTATTTGAATGTGGCCCAAAAAATGCAGAAGAAACCGCCAAAATGGTCAAAGATAAAATGGAAAATGCCCTAAAGTTATCTGTTCCTGTAATAGTTGACCTAAAAGTAGGTTCCAACTGGGGCGAAATGAAGCCATTGGTTCTTGACAAATAGGAAATCCTTTTGTATAATGCAGTATATACATGCAGGTAGTCAGGGATGTTTTAGAATTTGAATGGGATAAGGGGAATACAGGTAAGAATAAATTAAGGCATGATGTAGAAGATAACGAAGCGGAAGAAGTATTTTTAGATGAACACAGGTTTATTTTTAAAGATCATCTTCATTCCGGCAACGAAGAAAGACTCAGAATCCTGGGTAAAACTAAAAAGGATAGACTGTTATTTATAGTATTTACAAAAAGAAGAAAGAAAATCAGGGTTATTTCAGCTAGAGATATCAACAAAAAGGAGGTGCATTTGTATGAAGAAAAAATTAATCCTTCCTAAGTTCAAAAATGAAGATGAAGAAAGAGAATTCTGGGCAAAGATTGATCTGTCCAAATACTACGAACTAAGCGATTTGGAAGAGGTAAGTTTTCCCAATCTTAAACCAACCACTCACGCAATTTCCATCAGAATTCCTGACTATCTTTTAAACAGGGTGAAGGAAAAAGCCAACGAGATCAATGTGCCTTACCAGTCTTTAATCAAAGAATATATTAAAAAGGGTGTTCTGTCTTCAATGTAAGGCAAGAGAGCTAAATTACAAGCTTCTTAACTGGTCTTTGTTCGATTTCAAATTTCACAAATGCTGTTTTTTCAAAAATGGTAAATATCAACCAAAGCACAGGAGAGATAAAAATACTTAAAACTGCGGTTAAGGATTGTAAAGTCAGAAAGAGGATCAAGGCAAGAATTGCCGGTATAAAAGACTGGTAGGGCTTGATAAGGGTTTGAAACTGGTCTTTTACGGTTTGCTTGATAGTATCATTCAGTAAGTTTTGGGGAGCCTGCAGAGTTTTTTGAGGATTTGTTAGAGTATCCAGCATTTGAGGGTCCAGCCCGTATTGTTTGAGCATATCAGGGTTTTGTTTTAACAGTTCCAGCTGTTCAGAGTTAATTGAAGGCAATTGAGCTTCAGTTTGGCTTTGTTCAGTCAGACTTTTGGCAGGACTCATACTGATGGCTGTATCTATTAAAGAATCAGGAATTTCAAAGCCTTTTTGGGCGATTATTTGATTTGCTGACAGAAAGTAGACTATACAAAAAGATGCAATCAAAAGCGCAGATAAATGCCTGACAGCAGGACCTATTAAAGCAGAAGCCTTAAAAGTAAGATAACTTTTCAGATTATTTTCCAAAGCTAAGTAAGTTAACAGCAGGCTGATAATAATAGTGACGGTAAGCACGATAGCTAAAGCTGTATTAATAAATAACAGGGGGATAGCAGCAGCGAGCAAGCTGACAGGTAATATTAGTTTCCATCCGTTTGCAAAGGTGGCAAACAGGGAAAACAATAGCGAACTCAAAACAAAAAGCGCGGCAATTTTAATAAGTTCAATCAGCGTGTCAGCTGATAAGACAAAAACAAAATCATAAGAAGAAAGAAGTGGGTTAAGCTGATAGATTAATAAAATAAAAGTCAGTAGGAAAAAAGGAGCAAAGATAAGTTTTTTGAGCATAAAAATGTTATACTTACTATCATAACATGAAGATTTTGGTAACTCATATTAATCCTCACCTTGATGATATTGTAGGAATTTGGCTGTTTAAAAAATATCAGCCTGATTTTAAGGATGCGAAGCTTCGCTTCATTTCTGCATCCCGCGATGCTGCCAGGGATGAAAGTGAGGAAAAAATATATATTGGTACAGGTGGAGGTCAGTTTGATGAGCACAAAGAGGAGATTGAAACTACCTGTGCGGGTACGCTTGTTTATGAATATTTGAAAAAGAAAAATTATATTCCCAAGGATGAGATTTTAAGAGGGGCTTTAGATAAGTTAATGCAGTGGAATTTATTAATTGATACAGGTAAAGCTCCTGACAGTGAGTTTAATGAATTTAGTATTCAGGCGTTTATCAGGGTCAAAGACGGATCAGAAGAAGGCTCTCAAAATTCAGTGCAGTTGGGTTATGAGATTTTAGACAGAATATTGATGGTTTTGAAAAAAAGACAGCAGGCAATTTTAGATTGGAATAACAGAATAGAATTTGAAACAAGATTTGGGAAATCATATGCAGTTAAATCTGAAACTGTAGACAGAGAGTTTTGCCGGGAAAAGGGGGGAGATTTATTTTTAATGTATGGCCCCAAGCACAGATCAGTTCAGTTTTTTACCCCTTCTTTTGAAATAGATTTAAAACCTATTTTTGATAAAGTCAAACATTTGGATCCTGATGCTTCATGGTTTCTTCACCAATCTCACCACATGGTAATTTGCGGTTCTTCCTCTGCTCCTGATTCCAAACCTACCAAACTAAGCTTTGAGGAATTAATTAGAATTGTAAAAGAAGTTTGATTTTCTGTCTCTCCCATAGTAATATTACAGGCTTAATATGAGGATAGATGCAATACCGGAAAAATATGGAGTCAGGGTTCATTCTGATGATAAAGTTGATATTGTTTTTCTCCGTTTTCAGGATTTAGAGAAAGGTAATGGAGAAAGAAAGCATACTCTCAATAACGCACTAAATTTGTCCTATCATGGAAATACCTTAGTGGTTTTTCATGAAGCAGATGGAAATAATCCTGCTTTTAGCATTACTGAACACCATATTAGAAGAAGGTTAATGCTTGTACACAGATCTCTTAATATAGGGGACGCATTAGGTTCAGCTATGAAGTTAGGTGCAGAATATCCCGCTTTGACAAAGTTTGGCATAGTTGCAAAAAAATTAGATTTCAAAAACCTAAGAGGGGTCAGTATTTGTAACTATAAAATCCGCCATTCAGGAACATATGCAGATACTATAAAGGATATGGCTCCTGATGGGTGGGAGCGGTTTTTGGCGCTTGTTGAAAAAAGATAACTTATTCTGCATTAACAGTTTTGCCGCCCTCTTTTGTGGCCAGTCCTATTGCCAGATAATCCACATCTGAGTCTGTAATATTTTCAAAAGTGTGAATTTGTTTTTCAGAAACTACTATCAAATCTCCTTTTTCCAATATTTCTTCTTCATTATCAATTTTGGCTTTAACTTTACCGTTTATGATGATAAAAACTTCAATCATTGCCTCATGGTAATGAGGAGTAAAGGTTTTTCCTTTTGGTAAGAGAGCCCAATTAATCATCTGGATTTTACCTTCAGGTAAGATGTCTTTCAGCAGTACCTTTTTGAAAACTCTAGGGTCTTTTGTATCTTCATGAGAAGCAGGGATAAAATCTAAATCTGTAAAGCGTACGATTTTCATATAAACATGATATCATTTTGTTATGAAAGTGGCGCTGGCGCATGATTATTTAAGGGAATATGGGGGAGCAGAAAGAGTATTGGAAGTTTTGCATGAGATTTTTCCTGAAGCCCCGATTTTTACTGCTTATTATAATCCCAAAAGTTTGGGGGAGAATGGTAAAAGATTTAAAGGCTGGAATATAAAAACTTCATGGTTCCAAAAGATACCTTTTGCCAATAGATTATTGTCACCATTCAGAATCTTTGGGCCAATGATGTTTGAAAGCTTTGATTTATCTGATTATGATCTGGTTATTTCTTCCTCTTCAGCAACTCATCTGGCTAAAGCTGTAATTACCAAACCTGAAACTCTGCACATCAGTTATATTCATACACCCCCAAGGTTTTTATATGGTTATGTAACAAGCTTTAACTATAAAAAACACTGGTGGACAAGGATTGGGGGAGAGATCATTAATCATTTTATGAGGATTTATGATTTTGAAGTGAGTCAAAGACCTGATATTTTAGTAGCTAATTCAAAAAATATTAAGGAAAGAATTAAAAAGTTTTACAGAAGAGATAGCGTAGTGATATATCCGCCTGTTGACATCCCTGTCATTCTGAACGAAGTGAAGAATCTCTCGCGGATGCGAGTCTCAAACAAGTTGAGAGATCCTTCGTCGGGGACTCCTCAGGATGACAGAGGGTATTTTCTGGTATTAAGCAGGTTGGTAAGAGGAAAAGGGGTGGAGGTGATAGTAAAGGCGTGTGACAAATTGAGTTTGCCTCTTAAGGTGGCTGGTACAGGTCCTGAATTAGAAAATCTCAAATCTCAAATGTCAAATCTCAAATATATTGAATTTCTTGGTTGGGTTTCTGATGAAGAAAGGATTAAGCTTTTACAAAATGCCAAAGCTTTAATTGTGGCAGCAGAAGATGAAGACTTTGGGATCACTTCTATAGAAGCACAGGCAGCAGGAACGCCGGTAATTGCCCCAGCTTCAGGTGGTTTTCTCGAAACTGTAATAGATGGTAAAACGGGCATACTTTATGGCGGACCAGGTGCAGTGACGGTTGACAGTTTAGTTGAAGCATTAAAAGAATTTAAAGAAGAACAATTTAAAGCTGAAGATTTAAGAAAAAATGCAGAAAAGTTTTCCAAAGAAAGATTCAAAAGAGAGATTAGGGATTTGATAGAGAAAAATTATGTCAGACGTTAAGGAGCATATAATCTGTGCTACCGAGCTTACTGCTATTTCAGTTGCAAACCTAATTAAAGAAAAAGAATTTACCAAAGATGATTTTTTAACAGAAGAAGAATCAAAAAATAGGGAAAAATTAATTGATCAGGCGGGAGTGGATGCTATGTATGCAGCACTGCTGGATATTCCGTTTGTTTTAAGAGTAGTTGGATCAGAGGGGCGAAAGCACATTCATCAGTACGGGGAAGCTTTGCCAACTTTGGAAGGAGTGTTTGGATCAGGAGATCTAAAATTGGATATGGTTAATGATGTGGTTGAAGGATCAAAAGCTGCCAAGTTAAATACTCAAGGTGCTGTTTCTGTGATAGCTGTGGGTTCGCATAAGGGTTTAATGGCCACCCCTCCTGACATTGATTACATGGATAAATTATTTGGTCCACCACAACTTGTGGGGAAAATCTCTATTGATAGCCCAGTGGAGGAAAATCTGGTAGAGGTAGTTAAAGTATTTGGGATAAAGCCCCATGAAATTAATGTAGTAGCTATGGACAGAGACAGAAATACCCATTTGGTAAATACATGCCAGAAGTTTGGGGTTAATTTAATTTTAATCAAAGCAGGTGATTTTCTGCCGTCTGTTTTATCTTTTACTACTGATAAGGGAATATATTTGATAATGGGGATTGGAGGGTTTGAAGAAGGAGTAATGGCAGCTGTAGCAGCAAAAGCTTTAGGAGCTGTTGGAGAGGGGAGACCATGGGATCCTGAAAGACAAGTTGAGCATAAAAAGTGGACTATTGATGATCTGGTATCGGGCAAAAAAGAGGACTGTTTAGTTTCCATCTCTTCCATCACAGGGGATAATAAGTGGTTTGGTTTGCCTGCAGTTGAGGGAAAAACAGTTACAACCTTGACTATTGATGTAACTGGTGTAAATATAGAAAAGCATGTCCACACTTAAACAAACAGCACAGGCTTTGGTTGCCCCTCATAAAGGTATACTGGCTGCTGATGAGTCTTCTAAAACTATCCAAAAAAGATTTGATAAGATCAAAGATCTTGCAAGCTCCGCTTATAAAATCGGCATTACTTCCACCCCTGAAACTAATTTAGCCTACAGAAAAATGCTTTTTAGTACTTCTGGTATAGAGCAATATATTTCAGGTGTAATTTTATATGATGAAACCATCAGACAGGAGATAGATGGGCAATCTGTTCCTAAATATCTGGAGAACAAAGGAATTTTAGCAGGTATAAAAGTTGATAAAGGAGCATGGAGGCTGCCTAATTTTGAAGACGAGAAAATCACAGAAGGATTGGATAATTTAAGAGACAGATTAACTGAATATAAAGAACTGGGGGCGAAGTTTGCTAAATGGCGGGCAGTAATAAATATAGGAGAAGGAATGCCTACAGAAGCTGCAATTTTAGCCAATGCTCATGCTTTGGCCAGATATGCCGCTCTTTGTCAGGAACAAGACATCGTACCTATTGTGGAACCTGAGGTATTAATGGATGGTCCGCATGATTTGCAAAGATGCAAAGAAGTAACAACTCAAACATTAAAAGCTGTTTTTGATGAGTTAAAACTTTATAAAATAGACCTTGAAGAAATACTGCTTAAACCAAATATGGTAATTTCAGGAAAAGAGAGTAGCGTACAAGCTTCAGCAGAGGAGATAGCAAAAGCTACAATAGAAACTTTCAAAGAAGTTGTACCACAAGAAGTTCCGGGGATTGTATTTTTGTCTGGTGGTCAAACTCCTGATCAGGCCACTGAAAATCTGACAGCTATTAATCAAATAGGGGGACCGTGGCAGCTTAGTTATTCCTATGGCAGAGCCCTACAGGATGAGGCATTAACCGCCTGGGCAGGTAAGGAAGAAAATATCAGTGCCGCCCAGGAAGCATTTTTACAAAGAGCAAGAAAAGTTTCTGAAGCTTGTTCTTAAGAAGTTAGCTATTTTTAAAGATGAAGCATCCTGAATTTGAAGAAAATAATTATTTAGGGTCTTTTAGAAAACTTACTTTGCCGGATGGTCGGAGATGGTTAGGTGACGAGAGCAGCGGTATGTCGGAGAATGACCAGCGTCAAGCAGATCCGCGCCCGCCTTTAGATGTAAAACAAAGATCATACTATGATCTATATGGGGGCGGTAAGCCTAACACCGAGATGTAATTTCAGCCTCAACCCAGATATAATAAATTTCAGCGGAGAAAAATGGTTATTTTGGAGGTTAAAAATTTAAAAAAGAAGTTTGGTCCGCCAGCTGGCGGATTTCAGGCTATCGATGATATTTCTTTTTCTTTGGAAGAAGGGCAAATTTTGGGATTTTTAGGACCTAATGGAGCAGGAAAATCCACCACTATTTATTGTATTTTAGGCTTGATTGAGCCTGATGAGGGAGAAATTAAGATTTTCGGGAAAGATTTAAAGAAACACAGAAGCGGGATTTTAAAGGAGATCAATTATGCTTCAGCAGAATTTTCTCTGCCCTGGAATCTGTCCATCTGGGAAAATCTTTTAGTTTACGCAAAGCTTTACGAAGTGCCTGATGCTAAAAAAAGGATAACTGAACTTATGGAGGTTTTTGAAATGTCTGCCTTTAAGAATAAATCAACCAGAGATTTATCAACAGGACAAAGAGCCAGAGCCAATCTTTGTAAGGCCCTTTTAAATAAACCCAGACTTTTGCTTTTGGACGAGCCAATGGCTTCTATGGATCCTGACGTGGTTGATAAAGGAATAAGTTTATTAAAAAAGATTCAGAAAGAAGAGGGGATGACTATTCTTTACACTTCTCATAACATGTGGGAAATAGAAGAGATAGCCGATAATGTAATTTTTATAAACCATGGCAAAATTGTGGCATCCGGCACACCTCTTGAATTAACTCAGGAGGTTTTAAAGCTGGAAGGAGAGGAGCCTAATTTGAGAGATGTGTTTATACATCTTTCAAGAGGAGGGGAGCAGGTATGAATTTAAACCGGATCTTTGCCATTATTTTACGCCATATTTTCTTAACCATGCATCAGCTGGAGAGGTTTTTTGATGTGATCATTTCTCCTGTTTTAGTTTTGGTGCTTTGGGGTTTTTTGGCAACCTACATACAAAATATTCAATCTTCACAACTGGCAGTCTTTCTTTTGGGAGGAATGATTTTGTGGGTGATTTTTGAAAAAGTCAGTACAGATATAGGAGTGAATTTTATGTTTGAAGTTTGGGATAGAAATATCATCAATATTTTAGCTTCACCAATAACTTTTGCTGAACTGATTTCAGGACTTGTGGTTATAAGTTTAATTAAGATTTTGGTAGCTTTTGCCTCCATGCTTCTTATGGCCGCAGTTTTCTACCACTTTCAGATTACAAATTTGGGTTTTGGACTGGTTCTGCTTGTTGTCAATCTGTTTATCTTTGCCGCTTCCTTTGGCATCTTTAACGTCTCTCTCATTTTAAGATACGGTCATTCAATAGGTCCTTTAACCTGGATTCTGCCTTTTTTTGTCCAGCCGTTTGCCGCTGTTTTTTATCCTTTGTCTATTTTGCCGCCTCTCTTTCAAAAAATTGCCTTTTTTATCCCTATCTCACATGTTTTTGAAGGGTTAAGGTTTGCCTTAAGCACAGGTCAGTTTGATTACAACAACTTCTGGACAGCCATTATTTTGAATGCAATTTACTTAAGCGCTGCTTTAATTTTCTTTTCTATTACCTTAAAAAAGGTCCTAAGAAGCGGAAGACTTGTGAAATTAATTTAAATGCTGTCAATTTTCTTTGCCTTAATTTCGTATTTAGGTTGGGGAGTAGGGGATATATTTGCTACTATTGCCTCCAGAAAAATCGGGGGATATTCCGTAGTAGTTTGGAGTCATATCTTTGCAGGTATAATGCTTGCTTTGTTTATTCCCTTTGAGGTGCAGCAATTACAGAATATAACTGTTACAGTAGCTCTTCTAAGCGTAGCCATTGTGATTATTGCTTTGATTGGAGATACTTCTTTTAATTTGGGACTGCAAAAAGGCAATGCTTCGCTTGTAGGGGTAATTGCTGCAGCATATCCGGCTTTATCAGTTATTATTTCAACAACATTTTTAAAAGAAGATATAACTTTGTTTCAGATAGCTGCAATTGTAATCATCTTTTTAGGTATTTTAATGACAACTCTTAATCTGAAGGATTTAAGACAAAATGCAATTTTATCTGATCCTGGTGTTCCATTTGCTCTGATAACTTTTATTTCATGGGGTACATATCTTGCCTTAATTAAAATAACAGTAAATCAAATCGGCTGGTTTTGGCCCGGATATTTTATTTTTCTGGGATTTCCTTTGTTACTGCTTTTTATGAAATTTCGCAAAATTAAAATACAAAAACCGACTGCAAATCATGCACTACTTGTGCTTTTGTTAGCTACGGTTTTAACGAGAGTGGCGGAGTTTTCTTACAACGCCGCGCTTAGAGCAGGGGGTAATGTATCAATAGTTTCACCAATTTCAGGTTCATATCCCACTTTATTCGTTGTTTTAGCCTTTCTTATTTTTAAGGATAAAATTACCAGACAGCAGATTGCCGGAATTATTACCACCTTAATGGGTATTGTTCTATTGTCATTCTTCAGTGTATAACTCAAATGTATAGTTGACATACAATTGTACGATCGGCTATATTGACGCTAAGATCTATAAGCGAAGCTTGAAAACAATTTTTCAAGCAAGCTTTCAAACTTGTTTATGGAAATCAAAAAAGGGAGCGCAAGCTATTGGTTGCTGTATGCTTTAGAAAAAAGTGTAGATGGTTTTATGAGGTTTGAGGATTTTGGCGAGCATTATTATCGCTACCATCACGGCATTCCAGATCTGAAGAAATCAGCTTTAGCTGCAGCCTTAAAAAGGTTAAGAGAAAAAGGATTTGTTGAAACAGATAAGACAAGCTTCTCGCTTCGCGATAAAACAGATGTTAATAAATTGATAATCAAATTAACTGATGAAGGTAGGAATATATTAATGCTGGAAGGTGGGGAACCGGCAGAATGGGACAAGAAATGGAGAATAGTAGTTTTTGATATTCCTGAACAAAAGAGACTTATCAGAAATCTTTTGAGGAGGAATTTGAAGAAATGGGGCTTTAAACCTTTGCAGAAATCAGTTTGGGTGTCTAAAAAGAATGTGACAGATAAATTGTTTAGCTATATTAAGGATTTAGGAGTAGAGAAGTGGGTATGGGTATTTGAGTCAGAAAAATATGGTCCTTTAAACATACATTGATACGATCGTACACATGTACGTTATGGTGTAAAATATTGGTATGCCTGAATTACCAGAGGTTGAAGTAATTAAGATAGGTCTGCAGAAAAAGATTATTGGGTTAAAGATCCAAAAGATACAAATTTTATCTCCAAAAACTTTCCTTGGTAATACTAATTTAGCAGAGGGTCAAAAAGTACTCAAAGTTTGGCGAAGAGCTAAGATTTTAGGTTTAGATTTAAGTGGCGATACCACACTATTATTTCATTTGAAGATGTCAGGTCAGCTAATTTGGGAAGGGGATAGTAAATTGATAGGAGGACATCCTACACCTGATATGACAAATAAAATGCCCACTTCTCATACCAGAGCGATTTTTTCCTTTTCAGATGGTTCTCATCTTTATTTTAATGATCAGCGCCGCTTTGGCTGGGTTAGGGTGGTGAACAGTGGACAGGTTACAGGGGACAGTGTAATGAAAAGTTTGGGACCGGAGCCGCTGGAAAAGGACTTTAACTGGGAAATCCTAAAACAAAACTTATTGAAAAGGAAAACTTTACCTGTGAAAGTGGCAATTATGGATCAAAGCGTGGTAGCAGGAGTAGGTAATATTTATGCTAACGAAGCATGCTTTGATGCAAAATTAGACCCCAGAATTAAAGTGGCTGATTTGACCGACGATCAGTTTAAAAAGTTGCATGGAGGCATTGTTAAAGCACTTAAAGCAGGCATAGAGCACGGAGGTTCAACCAGAGCCCATTTTGTTAATGCTGAAGGCCGTAAAGGCTATTTTTTGGACTATGCTTTTGTTTATGGCAAAGACGGTCAACCCTGCAAACTTTGTGGTACCAAAATCAAAAAGATTACTTTA
>JACOXH010000015.1 GCA_016176415.1 Candidatus Daviesbacteria bacterium | reverse complement strand
TAAATCCGATTGATTTTGAAAACAGCGAGGGGAATATAGGTATCGCAAATTCACTCCTGGAGCATATGTCATCGAAGTTGCAGGTATCAAGACTGCAGCGGGATTTGTCCGACTCTACTGTTTTAAGAAATATTGGACAGGCGTTTACGTATTGTGTTTTGGCTTATAAAAGCACTATCAGGGCTTTGGCTAAATGCGATGTGAATAAAAAAGTTATTCATGATGATTTGAAGGATCGATGGGAACTTTTGGCTGAGCCTGTGCAGACGGTAATGCGAAAAAATAAAGTAAAAGATTCTTATGAGCAATTGAAAAAATTAACAAGAGGAAAGGATGGTATTACTAAGGCTATATTGCACGCTTTTGTTAAAAGTTTGAAAATTGCTGAATCCGATAAGAAAAAACTGTTGTCTCTATCTCCGGAAAATTACATGGGGCTGGCGGAAAAACTGGTGGATGAATATAAATTGGGGATTACGGCAAGCCAGGAAGGTTGTGGGGATGGAGGAGGATGTGGCGGTGGCTGCCAGGGCTGCAGCTGAAATTTTTTCTTCAGATACTGTAAATTAGCAGAAACTCTTGACATCTGGTGCCTTATAGTTAACAATGAGTGCTCAATGTCGTCACGAGTTTTTAAATTAATTTCGGAAGAAGCGCATCGTCAAAAGTATGGACTGGAGATGATCCCTTCTGAAAATTATGTTTCTGCAAATGTTTTAAAAGCTTTGGGTTCTATTTTAACTAACAAATACTCCGAAGGTTTCCCGGGCAGGAGATATTACGGTGGCAATGAGGTAATTGATAAAATTGAGAATTACGCCTCTGATCTGGCCAAAAAATTATTTGGAGTTCCTCTGGCTTTTATGCAATCATATTCAGGTTCTCCTGCCAACATGGCAGTAACAATGGCGGTCTGTCAGCCAGGGGAAGTTGTTATGGGACTGGCTCTTTCTTCCGGCGGTCACCTAACTCACGGGGCCCATCTTAATTTTTCCAGTATTTTTTACAAGGCAGTAAATTACTCTGTGGGGAAAGATTGGAAAATTGATTTTGTGGAGCTTGAAAAATTAGCCAAAAAACACAAGCCCAAATTAATCTGGGTGGGAACTACAGCATATCCTTATAAATTAGAGTATAAAAAGTTTAGAAAAATTGCAGATTTAGTAGGAGCAACTTTAGTTGCAGATATTGCCCATATTGCAGGACTCATTGCCGGAGGGGTACATGAATCTCCCGTAAAATATGTAGATATTATTACCACTACTACCCATAAAACTTTAAGGGGTCCAAGAGGAGCTATGATCATGGTGACCAGCTTGGGGCTTAAAAGGGATCCTGAGATGAAAGCGAAAATTGAGAGGGCAATCATCCCTGGTATTCAGGGTGGTCCTCATAATCATCAAACAGCAGCAATTGCCGTATCTTTGGAGGAAGCATTAAAGCCTTCTTTTAAAAGATATGCTGCTCAAGTAGTCAGCAACGCTAAAGTATTGGCGAAAGAATTAGGAACTATTTCAGAAGTTCACTTAATTTTGCTCTCTTTAACCAATTATGGTTATGGTTTAGGTTATCAGGCCCAGTATGCTTTAGAAGAAGCAGGTATGACTGTTAATAAAAATACAATCCCCGGTGAACCTGCATCTCCTTTTTATCCTTCAGGAATAAGGTTGGGGACTCCTGCTTTAACTTCCAGAGGGATGAAAGAAAAAGATATGGTTAAGGTTGCGGGATGGATTAAAAGAGCTTTGGAAGAAATCAGAGGTTTAGATTTACCAAAGGAACAGGAAAAGAGAAAAGATTTCTTAAAAGAAATCAAAGAAAAATTACATAAGAGTATTAATTTAAAAAAGATCAGAAAAGAAGTAGAAGCTTTTGCTGGAAAATTTCCGGTGCCGGGTATACAATAATCTCTTCATGAGAGTATCAGGAAAAGAAGTAGCAGACGCTATTACCAAAAAACTTCAAAAGCAAATAGAAAAACTTTCCATCAAGCCCTGTCTTGCTATTATTTTAACTCATGAAGATCCTGCTTCGCGTTTATATGTAGATTTTAAAATTAAAAGAGCTGAAGAAATAGGAGTAGCAATTAAATACTTTGAATTTACTAAAGATCAGCTGGAAGAATTAAAACAAACAATCAAAGAGTTAAATGAAGACAGAGAGGTTCATGGAATTATTATTCAATATCCAATATATAAGGAATGGGATTTTGATGAATTGGTGAATCTGATTGATCCTAAAAAAGATGTGGATGGGTTTTTAAAAGATTCTCCATATAAACCTGCTACAGCGCAGGGAATTTGGGAAATGTTAACAGCTTTTGCTTTTAAAGAGGGTTTTTCTACAACTGAAGATTTCCTAACGGGTAAAAAGATTGTGATATTAGGAAGAGGAAGAACAGCAGGGAAACCTACCAGAGAGTTATTGGAGAGCAAGGGTTTTAATGTTGTAGTAGTAACCCGTGATACTGAAAATCCTCAATTGGTAATAAAAAGTGGTGATGTGGTAATTTCTGCTACAGGAGTTAAAAACATTGTAAATGAATCTAATCTTAAAGAAGATGCTTATGTAGTAGGTGTAGGCGTGGGAAAAGAAGTGATTGGCGGGCTAGAAAAAACTTATGGTGATATTAATGAGGAAGAGGTATCAAAAATTGCCAAGCTGTATTGTCCTACCATTGGAGGCATAGGACCTTTAACTATCATAAGTCTCTTAAAAAACACCATTGATGCTGCTTCCCACGCTGCAAGAGTTATTGTATAATACTCCAATGGGATTCATGGATTCTTTAAAACAACTGGGCGATCTTAAGAAAATGAGAGATCAGGCTATGGAAATGCAAAAAAGGCTGGCTCAAATTAAGATTACAATTGAGCATAAAGGTGTAACTGTAGTAATGACTGCAGATCAAAAAGTCCAATCTATTTCAGGTGAGATGGAACCTGAAAAAGTTACAGAAGCAGTTAATGAGGCTTTAAAACAGTCCCAAAAAGTAGCTGCAGAAGAGATGAAGGGTTTAATGGGCGGTATGGGTATGCCCGGGATGTGATACAATTTGCCACATCATGGCGCAAGTTCCAAAGAGTGTACAGAGTTTAATTGAGGCTTTTGAAAGACTTCCTGGTATTGGGCCAAAGACTGCCCAAAGGTTAACTTATTATCTGCTTCATGCCCCAATTGAAGAGGCTAAAGCTTTAGCTGATGCTGCTTTGGGGATGAAGGAAAAAACCAAGATTTGCTCCATTTGTTTCAACATTGGCGAGGTAGATCCCTGCCAGATTTGCTCTGATTCTTCCAGAGATCAAAGCACTATTGCTGTTGTGGAAAATCCCTTAGACGTTTTGGCTTTGGAGAAAGCAAACTTTAAAGCGCTATATCACGTACTACACGGTGTAATTTCTCCTTTGGAAAATATAGGCCCTTCTGAAATTCATATCAGAGAACTCTTGCCAAGGCTTAAAGATGGTAGTGTTAAAGAAATAATTTTAGCTACCAATCCAACAATGGAAGGGGAGGCAACAGCAATGTATATTCAAAGGTTAATTTCTCCTTTAGGGGTAAAGGTGACCAGGATAGCCAGAGGTCTGCCAGTGGGGTCTGATTTGGAATATGCAGATGAGACAACATTAAGCAGAGCATTAGAGGGTCGAAAAGAATATTAATTATATTGTGGCTCGTCATGGCAAAAAGCACCGTTCGTCTAGTAAGTGCTGTAACATTAAGTTAAGTCTCTAGACTCACTATGGGAAAGTTTTGTGACGAAGGACTGCACACAAAACCTTCTAATTGCTTTTATGCTCATGACTTCGCCACTTTAACAAGATATACTAGAATATAACTATGGCTAATCAAAATGTAATAGGACAATTTAAAGATGAAATTGGTGAAGTAGGTAGTGAGACTGCAACGGATGTCAAAGATGCTATTGGAGAAATGATAGAACAAGGGGTTCAATCTGCTACAAGTCCACAACTTACCCCTCAACAATTACAACAAAAACAGCAGGCAGACCAAAAGAAAGAAATGGACAGACAAAAGCAACTTGTCTACACCAGGAATTGGCTTGCTAATTTACAAATGGCCCAAGCAAAAGTAAGACAGGAAGAAAAACAAAAACAGATGCAAAAGCAGCAAGCAGAGGAACAGGAAAAACAGGTAAAGAAAGTAGAAAAAATTCAACTGCAGCAGGCTTCTAAAAAACCTGGTGTATCAGAAGAAGTTATGAGATCTCAGGCAGAAAGAAAAGCAGGAAAAGGAGTTGGAGGATGATGTTAAGGCTATTTAACACGCTGACTCGTAAACTTGAAAACTTTACTCCGATTAACTCACCAGAGGTTGGTTTTTATTCCTGTGGTCCAACAGTCTATGACTATACCCATATAGGGCACTTAAGAAAATATACAGGCGATGATGTTTTAAGAAGAGTTTTGGAAGCTAATGATTATGAAGTTAAACATGTCATGAATATTACAGACGTTGGGCATTTAGTTTCTGATGAAGATACCGGCGAAGACAAAATGGAAAAAGGGGCGAGAGAGTCAGGAAGGACTGTATGGGAAGTAGCAAAATTTTATGAGGATTATTTTTGGAAGTCAGCAGATCCTTTAAATATTAAAAGACCGAACATTGTGGCAAAAGCTACAGAACATGTTGAAGAACAAATAAAATTAATTAAAAAATTGGAAAAAAATGGTTTTACTTATCAAACAGATCAGGCTATTTATTTTGATATTTCCAAATTTCCAAACTACACAAGACTGTCAGGACAAAAATTGGAAGAAAAAGAAACAGGGGTGAGGGGGAATGTTGTGGTAGATAAACAAAAGAAAAATCCTTACGATTTTGCTCTTTGGTTTTTTACTGTGGGACATTTTGAAGATCACACAATGAGATGGACTTCTCCCTGGGGAGAAGGTTTTCCTGGTTGGCATATAGAGTGTTCTGCTATGAGTATGGAGTATTTAGGGGACTCTTTTGATATTCACACAGGGGGGATTGATCACATTCCTGTACATCATACCAATGAGATTGCCCAAAGTGAGGCAGCTTCCGGTAAGCCCTTTGTAAAATACTGGGTTCATCATAACTTTTTAATAGTTGATGGAGAAAAAATGTCCAAGTCAAAAAAGAATTTTTATAGAATTGATGAAATAACTCAAAAAGGTTTTGACCCTTTGGCTTTAAGGTATTTGTTTTTAACTGCTCACTACAGGGATAAATTAAATTTTACCTGGGAATCTTTGCAAGCGGCCCAAAATGCTCTGAACAATTTAAGAGAAATTATTAGAGACTGGGAAGAACCAAAAGTTGGATGTGCTGAATTTGAGAAGAATTTTATGGAAGCCGTGAATAATGATTTAAATACCCCGCAAGCGCTGGCAATAATGTGGGATATGGTCAAATCTGATAATCCTACCAGCGCAAAAGCAAAAACTCTTTTTCAGATGGATCAGATTTTGGGACTTAAACTTGATGAATATGTTGGTAAAAAATTAGAAATTCCTGAAAAAGTGCAAAAATTGGTAAACCAAAGAGAACAAGCCAGAAAAGAGGGAGATTTTAAAAAATCAGACGATTTGCGTCACGAGATTAAAAAGTTAGGTTATGAAGTTCAGGATACCCCAAACGGTCCAAAAGTGTTACACTAACTTCTTGTGGAAACAGATGTAATTACAATTGACGGGCCGACTTCTTCAGGTAAAAACAGCGTTGGCTTTTTACTGGCTCAAAAGTTAGGTTATCAATATATTGATTCCGGTTCTATTTACCGGGCCGGCTGTATTTTTATTTTAAGGAATAATATCTCTCCTGAAGATTTAGAAAAAGTTGTAGAAGTTTTTAAGAACTTAAAAATTGAGGTAAAACAAAACGGCATGCCAAGATTTCTGGCAAATGGAGAAGATGTAACAGATCATTTACATGATCCTGAAGTTACAGCTTTAGTTCCGCAAGTTGCTGCTATCGGAGGAGTAAGAGAAGCTACCAAGGTTATTCAATATCAGTTAGTAAACTCAAATAAAACTGTTATGACAGGAAGAGATATTGGGACAGAGATTTTTCCTGCTGCAAAACATAAGTTTTTTCTGACAGCCAGCGTAGAAGTAAGAGCTCAAAGAAGATTTAAGCAGTTGGTTGAAAAGGATTCAACTGTAACATATGAAAAAGTCTTGGAGGCAATGAAAGAGAGGGATAGAAAAGATGAAACAAGAGAAGTTTCCCCTTTAAGAGTACCTGAGGGAGCAGAAGTTATAGATAATTCAAATTTAACTGTTGAGCAAACAGTGGAAGAGATGTTAAAACAAATACAACTGTCATCCTGAACGAAGTCGAGTCAGACTCGACGAAGTGAAGGATATAACTCCGAGTATATATTCTTCGCTAGTCGCTCAGAATGACAGAAAAAGCGATGCATAAAATTACAACACTTAAGAGTGGTTTGACTTTAATAACTGTAGATATGCCTCACCTTGATTCGGTGACAACTTTAATAGGAGTAGGAGCAGGTTCCCGCTATGAAACAAAAAAAATAAACGGCATTTCTCATTTTTTGGAACACATGTTTTTTAAGGGATCTGTTAAATACCCAACTGCAGAAATTATTGCCAATTTGGTGGACGGCATTGGGGCAGTAAACAATGCTGCTACCGATAAGGAGATAACTTACTATTGGATTAAATCAGCGGCCAAACATATAAGCCTTGCTTCAGACATTCTTTCTTCCATGATCAAAGAATCATTATTAGCAGAAGAAGAAATTGAAAAGGAAAAAGGGGTAATAGTAGAGGAGCTAAGGATGTACAGGGATAATCCTACAAGATATATCTGGGATTTGTATGAAAGACTGCAATTTGGCAACCAACCTTTGGGTTGGGATATAGGAGGAGAGGAAAGTACAGTCACTTCTGTAACCCGTAAAGATATGGCAAATTATGTGGACTCTTTGTATTCTCCAAAAAATATGGTTTTGGTGTATGTGGGCCGCTTACCAAAAGACATTGAAAAATTGGCAGAAGAGTATTTTACCGATCTTCCCCAAAGATCTCAATATAAACCCAAATCTTATGAAAAAAATAAACAGACAAAAAACAGGGTTAATGTTTTTTATAAGGCAACGGATCAGGCAAATTTAATACTTGGAGTTGAAGGATTCAGCCGTTATGACGAAAAGCGCTATATTGCCAAGATATTATCTACAATTTTAGGAGAAGGTATGTCTTCAAGGTTATTTATTCAGGTAAGAGAAAGAAGAGGTTTGGCTTATCATGTCAGTGCTCAACACGGCAGTTACAAAGATACAGGGTCTTTTGCTGTATATGCCGGGCTAAAACTGGAAAAAATCTATGAAGGTTTACAAGTTATCCTGGCTGAGTTGCAACTTATTTCCAAAGAACCTGTTACTGATGAAGAATTGAAAAAAGCCAAAGAAATGCTAAGAGGCAGGATTGCTCTGCAAAGCGAATCAACTAATTTTTTGGCTGAATATTTTGGAACTAATTTTGTTTTAGATAACAAGATTGAAACTTTTGATGAGATTTTAAAAAAGGTGGATAAAGTTACAAAAGAAGATGTGCAAAATTTAGCTAAAGAATTATTTGAAAAAAATAGATTTAATTTACAAATAATAGGGCCGTTTAAGAGTGGCGAAAAATTTGAGAGAATATTAAATTCTTAATTCTCACAGCTATAAAAATAGCCAGTCCTGCTACCACAAATCCTCCCAAAATATCCAAAGGATAATGAACGCCTACATATATTCTTGAAAATCCAATCAAAAGCATCGCAATCAAAAAAGGCGCTGCCCATTTTGATCCAAAGTATAAATAGCTAAAAGCAATAACTGCAGAAAGGGTTGCATGTCTTGAAGGAAATGAAGCATCAAAATGATTATCAGCCAAAGGAATTAAATTAAAGGTTACCCATGGTCTTGGTTCATAGATAAAGATATGAATAATTTTGATAAGTATAACTGCAATCGGAAAAGATATAAGCATAATTAAGAATGCTTTTCTGTCCAAAATTTTACCTTTCCAGCTGACAATAAAAGAGAGTATAAACAACAGATGGATCAGGTAGTCAGTAACGAAGACCATTAGTTTATCAATATTTGCATTTTGACCGTTTAAATTGTAAATCTGAAAAAACAAGCTTACATTATCCATGTTCTGATATAGGGTATAAAAATGATAAAACCCAAAATTGCTGAAGTGGCGGCGGCAATCAAAACTGCTCCGGCTGCAATATCCTTGGCCAGTTTTGCACCCGGATGTTCTCTGTCGGTAAATGCATCAACTACTGCCTCGATAGCGGTATTGGTCAGCTCTAAAGATATTACAAAACCTATCAAAAAGATTACAGCGATCCAGTCCTGTTTTGAGATTCCAAAAAGCACCGAGGCAACAATAACCGTCAGACCTACAAAAAAGTGGAACTTCATATTAGGCTCTTCCTTTAAAGCGGTTGCGATACCTACCAGCGCATATTTAAAGGAGAGGATTTTGCTGTTAGACGGATTTCTAAAGCCCATGATTTAAGTATATCACGGACTTGACTTTAGTTTTATAAATAGTTATATTAGGCTATGGGAACGAGAATCAAGGAGAAATGCGGAATATTTGGAGTATTTGGAGCGGGATTCGAGGCAGCCCGGTTGGTCCACCCGGGGCTGTGGGCTCTCCAACACAGGGGACAGGAATCTTCAGGAATTGCTTCATCAGACGGCAAAAAAATCTATCTTCATAAGGGAATGGGTTTAGTGGCTCATGTATTTGGAGAAGAAGATTTAAAAAACCTCAAAGGCTCTCTGGCAATTGGTCATAACCGTTATTCTACATCAGGTCCTTCTAAATCATCCCATGCTCAACCAATTTTAGAAAAAATTTCATCCGGAAAATTCATTGCAGTTGTCCATAACGGCAATCTTCCTTCAACCAAAAAATTAGAAGAATTCTTAAAAGCAGAGAAAGTTTCAACTGAAGATTTAAATGATTCAGAAATGATTGCCAAAGCAATTGCAGTTAATGTGAAAAAGGGAAATACTCTTGAGGAGGCAATTAAAAAGGCATACCCATTTTTTACAGGAGTATTTTGTCTTCTGGTAATGGATGAACAAAAACTTATTGCGGTGCGGGATAGTTTTGGGATAAGGCCTTTATCTTTGGGAAAACTTAATGGCGGATATATTGTTGCTTCAGAAACCTGCGCTTTGGATACAGTGGGAGCAAAGTTTTTACGGGAAATAAAACCAGGAGAGATGGTAATAATTTCAAATCATGGTTTAAAGAGTGTGCAAATTGAAAAAGGCAGTCAAAAATTGGATGTTTTTGAATTCGTTTATTTTGCCAGACCCGACTCAATGCTTCTGAACAAAAGTGTTGATTTGGTCAGACAAAATTTAGGCAGGGAATTGGCAAAAGAGAACAAGCTTAAAGTAGATATGGTTATACCTGTTCCTGATTCTGCAATTCCTGCAGCTATTGGTTATTCCAGACAGTCAGGTATTCCTTTTGAAATGGGTTTAATTAAAAACCGTTATATTCATCGTACTTTTATCTCGCCAGAGAAGCACACCAGAGGACATATAGTGCAACTTAAACTTAATCCTTTAAGACATCTTATCAGCGGTAAAAAGATTGCTGTAATTGATGATTCAATTGTCAGAGGTACGACATCAAAACAGATTATTAAAATGTTAAGGGATGCAGGCGCAAAAGAGGTCCATCTTTTAGTTTCCTCTCCGCCTGTAAAGTTTCCTGATTTCTATGGTATTGATACGCCAGACCAGAAAGAATTAATTGCTGCCGTTAAAAAAATTCCTGAAATTGCCAAAGAGTTAGGAGTTGACTCAATGAACTATCTTTCTTATCAGGGATTAATAAAAGCAATCGGGTTGCCGGAGGATTTGTTATGTACGGCTTTATTTGATGGTAATTATCCAGTGGATATAGGTGAGCGAAAAAAAGAAATAACGTATGATGTGTAGACTTGCAATACTTATTTCCAATAAAGGGACAGGAACTAATTTACAGGCAATTATTGATGGAGCAAAAAATAAAAAAATTAATGCAAAAATTGCAGCTGTAATTAGCGATACTCCTGCATCTTTAGGTCTTCAGAGAGCAAAAAAGTATAATCTTCCAATTAAAATAGTTTCTAAAAAAGAACAGCTCTTACGAATTTTAAAGAAATTAAATTTAGATTATGTTTGCCTGGCAGGTTGGAAACAGATTGTTTTGGATGAAGTAATAGATGCATTCCCTGACAGGATTTTAAATTTGCACCCAGGTTTGATTCCTGACCAATTTGACGGTGAAGTGAAGAACCCTGACGGGAGCAAAGGACTTTGGAACAGAGGTAAGCTAACTGATTTGGCAATTGGTAATTTTATTGATACCAAGGCTACATACGCAGGTTCATCAATACACTTTTTAACTCATCAGTTTGATTTTGGACCGGTGTTGGGGAGAGCTTTTGAAAAAGTTAAAAAGGGAGATACTATAGAGAGTTTATATTCCAGATTAAAGGTTAAAGAAAATAAATTATATGCAGAAGTTTTAGTAAAGTTATCAACTCAAAAAACAGTTTTGGTTATTGATGGTGGAGGAAGAGGAGCCGCACTGGTTGATAAATACGGGAAATCTGAAAAAGTAAAAAGAATTTTGGCGGTACCGGGAAATGACATGATGCAAATCAACACAAAAAAACCAGTTACAACTTTTCCAAATTTAAAAACTACTTCGGTTAAAGAAATAATAGAAATTTGTCAAAAAGAAAAAGTGGATTTGGTGGATGTTGCCCAGGATAATGCAGTAGCTTCAGGTTTAGTAAATGAACTACGGAAATTAAAAATCCAAACTTTTGGTCCGACTAAGGAAGCAGGACAAGTTGAGTGGGATAAAGCCTGGGCCAGAGATTTTATGAAAAAATATAATATTCCGCATCCACAGTATCATGTTTTTTCGACTGAAAAAGAGGGAATAGATTTTGTAAAAAATGAATCTACCCACGACCTTACGGTCGGGGTATCTTCTCGCTTACGGACTTCGTCCGATAATGGAAAACCCGCGACTTTACAATCGGGGTTTTCAAGCGATAAACCCACTACTACATGGTTTGTCAAAGCTGCAGGGTTGGCAGAGGGTAAAGGGGTAATACCGGCTGCTAATGCAGCAGAAACAGTGGAGGCGATAAAATCTCTTAAGAATTTTGGGGATTCGGGAAAAACTTATCTTTTGGAACAAGCTTTAGCGGGAGAAGAATTTTCTGCTTTTGCTATTTGTGACGGAGTAAATTTTAAAATAACCGGGTTTGCTCAAGACCATAAAAGGGTAAATGACGGCGATAAAGGGCCTAACACCGGAGGAATGGGCTGTGTAAGTAACCCATTGATAATATTAAATATTAAAAATCAAATATTAAATATTTTGAAAAAAGCAGTTGAAGGTTTGACAAAGGAGAAAAGACCGTATAAAGGGGTTCTGTATCTAGGAGGAATTGTGGTTGGTAAAAAAGTTTTTGTGATTGAGTTTAATGCCAGATGGGGAGATCCGGAAGCGGAGGTAGTTATACCTTCGATACAAAATGATTTTGTGGATTTGGCTGATATTGTAATAAATCAAAAACTAAATACATTTAAAATTAAAGTTGATAAAAAGGTAAGGGTGGCGGTAGCACTTACAGCAAAAGGTTATCCTGTAGATTATTCTAAAGTTAAGGGTAAGAAGATTTTGGGATTAGATAAAGCTTTGAAAACAGGGATTAAAATCTATGGCGCAGGGATTAAAAGAGTAAATGAAGCTTTTGTTGTAAACGGAGGAAGGGTTTTGTTTTTAGTGGGTGAAGGTAACAATGTAAAAGAGGCAAGGGATAAAGCATATAAGGCAATTGGTCTTATCAGTATAGAGGGAAATAATTTGCATTACAGGAAAGATATCGGCTGGCGG
>JACOXH010000004.1 GCA_016176415.1 Candidatus Daviesbacteria bacterium | reverse complement strand
TCATGAAGCTCTTGCGGCAACAATTGTCCTGTAAGAAGCCCTACTATTGTTGGATCCATATCTAAATATCTTCCTAATACATCTAACCTGTCTTTTGGTCCGGGGATTCTTTCCGGACCTATTGTAGTATCTTCATCCGGATCGCTTACTTGGTCAACATAAATTTCACCTGCGGTCAGACTTCCTCCCACTAACCCCCTAAGACGAGCAATTACAGAATCATTCCTCTCTGTAACTTCCACTGGTATCTCTGGTGTAATCATATTTTTATATTACCACATCAATGGTTGGACAGGATCTTAAGACTTTACCTTCTAAAAGTCAAATTGATAAAACCATCCTGGCTGCCATTTAAAAGGAGATTACCTGTTTAATCCTTAAAGGGGAAAGCTCTACATCATTATGTCCGGAAGAAAAATGAGCTTCATTATCAAAAGTAGTAGAATGTGATTCAAAAATGATTGTAATCATGAAGATATTTTACTACTTCCTTTGTCATCCTGAGGAGTAAAGCGACGAAGGATCTCCTTAATGAGTCCTCAAAGATTCTTTAATAAGCAAAGCTTACGAGCTTCGCTCTTAAGTAAAGAGATTCTTCACCCCGATTACATCGGGGTTCAGAATGACAAGTAGTTTTACCAGCGGAAGTGGGAGAAGGCGCGGTTAGCATTTGCTGATTTTTGCATGTCTTCTTTTTTCTTAATAGCTGAACCTGCGTTATTGGCTGCATCCATCAGTTCTGCTGCCAGTTTTTTGGCAAACGAATGAAACTCTTTATTTCCTTTTGCCTTTGCTCCTGCAATCAGCCACCTGATAGCCAAAGCCTCTCTTCTGTCTCCTCTTACTTCCACAGGTACCTGATATGAAGCTCCTCCTACCCTTCTGGGTCTGACTTCCATTTTGGGGGAAACATTCTGCAGTGCTGTTTCAAAAACCGATAAAGGTTCTTTTTTTGTTTTCTCCCTGATTTCTTCCAAAGCCTGATAAACCAGCTGTTGAGCTGTTGTCTTTTTACCATCAAACATAACTTTATTGATAAATCTGGTTACCAGTCTTGAGTTATAAATAGGGTCTGGAGCCAATAACTTTTTTGGGGCTTTTTTACTTCTCATGCTTCTCCTCCTGCTACTGGTGCCGCGGCTGCTGCCCTTGGAGCAGGACCTCCCCCGCCTTTTTTGGCACCATATCTTGATCTGCCTTGCTTTCTGCCTACTACTCCTGCCAAATCATATTTTCCCCTTACAAGGTGATATTTAACTCCCGGTAAATCCTTTACTCTCCCGCCTCTTACCAAAACTATACCGTGCTCTGCTAAAGAGTGACCTTCTCCCTGAATGTAGGCTGTGACTTCAGTTCTGTTAGAAAGCCTTACTCTTGCTACTTTTCTTAAAGCTGAATTTGGTTTTTTAGGGGTCATTGTTTTGACCAAAGTAACCACTCCCCGTTTTTGGGGGCTGAAATCCCGTGTGTATCTTCTGTCTTTGGCATTAAAACCACGCCTTAAGGCTGTAGCCTTGATCTTGCCCGCGGTTTTTTTTCTGCCTTTTCTAACCAGTTGATTTATAGTTGGCATGGTTAACCTTCAATTTTCGCTCTCTCCATGCTGGTGGGGATGAGCCGGCCAATTATAACATTTTCCTTCAAACCTATCAGCTTATCTTCCTTACCCGAGATTGCAGCATCAGACAATATTGAAGTGGTCTCCTGGAATGAGGCTGCTGACAGGAAGCTTTCAGTCTGAAGCGAAGCTCTGGTTATACCGAGGATAACAACTTCTGCCGTTGCCGGTTCTCCGCCGCCTGCCAGCACTCTTTTATTTTCTTCTTCAAATCTTAATTTATCCACAATTTCCCCGGGCAAGAGATTGGTATCTCCCTGAGACTCAATCCTGACCTTGTCAGACATCTTCCTCACAATCACTTCAAAGTGCTTTTCGTTAATAGGCACTCCCTGAGATTCGTAAACGCTTCTTACCTCATCAACAATATAGCGCTGTGCAGCCCTCAAGCCCTGGATTCTTAAAGTCTCTTTGACGTCAACATGCCCTGATGCCAAAATTGTACCTGCATCAATCAACTGTCCTTCTTCTACTAATAAAGTCGAGGTTGCAGGAATAATATATTCTCTTTCTTCGTGTGGTTTTGAGGTAGTTCTGACTCTGACTCTGGTACCTAATTCCGTTTCCAAAATAGAAACTTTACCGGCAATTTCAGAAATAGGAGCTACCACTTTGGGAATTCTGGCCTCAAACAACTCCTCCACTCTCGGCAAACCCTGAGTAATATCAAGCCCCACAATACCTCCGGTATGGAAAGTACGCATGGTCAGCTGTGTCCCCGGTTCTCCAATTGCCTGCGCAGCCACCACCCCCACCGGGGTACCTATTGCCACCAATCGCCTGGTAGTTAAATCAAAACCATAACAGGTAGAACAAATTCCGTATCTTGCCTCACAAGTCAAAGGTGAACGCGCGCTGACTTCAACTACTCCGGCTTTGAGTATCTGGCTAATTAACTCTTCTGTTAAAACAGTACCTTTTTTAACAACTAATTTCCTGCTTTTTGGCTCAGTTACATTTTCTGCCACTACTCTGCCTAACAGCTTCTCTCTGGCAGTAGTAAAACTGTTTTTAGATAAATCATACTCCAAAGACTCGTTAGTTCCGCAGTCCTCCATTCTGATTATCACATCATGAGCCACATCTACCAATCTTCTGGTCAAATACCCTGCATCTGCAGTTTTCAAAGCCTTATCAGCCACACCTTTTCTGGCACCTCTGGCTGAAGTAAAGTACTCAAACACAGATAACCCCTGTCTGTAATTTGACTTTGTCGGCAGCTCCACAATCTTTCCTGTCGGATCTGTAGATAAACCTCTCATGGCAGAAAGCTGTTTGGCCTGATCTCTTGAACCACGGGCCCCTGCCTCAACCATCATTCTGATGGGGTTTCTCATTCCCAAATAATCCCAGGTGGCATTAGCCAGCTCTTCAGTAGTTTTGATCCAGACCATTTGTGAAAGTTGTGATTTTTCCTGTGGGGTGATTAAACCTTTGGCGGTATTAGCTTCAATTTTTTCAATTTCCTTTTCTGCTTCATCAAGATATTTTTGCTTATCAGGCACTACTTTGGCATCAAAGATGGAGATGGAAATACCGGCAATGGTTGCACCCCAAAAACCTACACCTTTAATATTGTCTATCAAGTTCGCTGCCTCATCTTTACCTAAAGTTTCCATGGCTTTTAAGATGATGTCGCGGATGGTTATGCCTTTAATAACAGTGTTCAGGAAACCCATCTGAGCAGGTACAACTTTATTGAAGATAATTCTTCCTACAGAAGTTCTGATTATTTCCCCTTTTATCTTAACTCTGATTGGCTCCTGCACGCTAATCTGGCGGAAATTATAAGCTCTTATTGCATCTTCCGGTTCAACAAACAAGTGAGGCTCCTCACCCTCCTGCGGCTCTTCCATGTAAGTAATATAGTAACAACCCAAAGCCATCTCTCTATTAGGCACAGTAATCGGCTGCGCATTGGCGGGTCCAAAAATGTTTTCTTTGGCACGCATCAAATTCTTAGCCTCTTCCTGCGCCTTACCTGACAAAGGCACATGAACAGCCATTTGATCTCCGTCAAAATCAGCGTTGAATCCGGCACAAATACAAGGGTGAATCTGAATAGCATTGCCATCTACCAATACAGGGAAGAAAGCCTGAATACCTAATCTGTGCAAAGTTGGCGCGCGGTTGATCAAAATCGGGTGACCGGTAATAATCTCTTCCAAAATATCCCAGACTTCTGAAGGACGGAGTTCCAATACATTTTTTGCGCCTTTGACATTTGAAGCCAATCCTCTGGCAATCATTTCGCGCAGCACAAAAGGTTTAAACATTTCCAGAGCCATTTCTTTTGGCAAACCTACCTGATCCAATTTTAATTTCGGACCCACCACAATAACAGATCTTCCTGAGTAGTCTACTCTTTTACCCAGCAAATTCTGTCTGAATCTTCCCTGTTTACCCCTTAACATATCAGAAAGCGACCTTAAAACATGAGTTGCAACCGGTCCGCCTCTTCTGGAGGTTCTGGAGGTAGCGTCAATCAAGCTATCAACCGCTTCCTGCAGCATTCTTTTTTCATTTCTTAAAATGATTTCAGGAGCGCCCAGGTTAATCAATCTGTTCAAGCGGTTGTTTCTATTAATCACTCTTCTGTAAAGGTCATTTAAGTCAGAGGTGGCAAATCTACCTCCCGGAAGCTGAACCATCGGACGTAAATCAGGAGGCAATACCGGCAAAACACGCAAAACTAACCAGGCAGGAGATATACCAGAAGACCTCATACCTTCGATCACACGCAGCCTCTTTGTGGCTTTAATGTGTTTTTGACCTGTAGACTTCCTCACTTCGTCGCGCAAATTAGCAGATAATTTATCCAGTTCCAGTTTTTCCAAAACTTCCAAAAATGCCTCTGCCCCCATGCCCACTGTGACAAAATCAGAAACACCGTATTCTGCCAGTTTTGAATATTCTTCTTCAGATAAAAGTTTCAAAGGTGTAACAGATTTAACTAAATCAGACACTGCTTTATAAATCCCTTCCAAAGCAGTCATTTCCCCTACCAAAGCATCTCTTAGTTTCTGAATTTCAGCTCTGGCTTTAAGCTCCTGTTCCTGTACTTCCAGTTCGAATTTTTCTTTTTCCATCTTTTTCTTCAAACCTCCCAGGTCTTTTTTAAGCATATCCTCCATACCCTTAATGTTTTTCTCTGAAGCCTCTTTTGAAGCAGCAATTTTTTCCTGCAAATCTTTCTCCAACTTTTCTAAAGCTGCAGTTTTGCCGGCAGGATCAATATTGATAGCCAAATATGAGGCAAAGTAGATTACAGCTTCCATATTTTTTGGAGAAATATCCAGTATTAAAGACAGTTTTGAAGGAGCGCCTTTAACAAACCAGCTGTGAGCCACAGGCGAAGCCAGGTTGATATGACCCATTCTTTCCCTTCTGACTTTGGATTGGGTTACCTCAACGCCACACTTATCGCAAATCACTCCTCTGAATCTTATTCTTTTGTATTTACCACAGTAACATTCATAATCTTTGGTTGGACCAAAGATGTTTTCAGAAAATAACCCGTCTTTTTCAGCCTTCAATGTTCTGTAATTAATAGTTTCAGGCTTGGTAACCTCACCAAAAGACCAGCTGCGGATTTGTTCCGCGCTGGCTACTGTAAGTCTTAATGATTCAAAATCCAGTAAGTCGTTCATAATTTTTTACTCTTACTTTTGTTCTTTTTCCATTTCTTCACTTGCATCAACTATTTCAAAAGAGCTTTCAGGAGCCTCTAATTCTGACTCTCCTGCAGTTTCTTTCATATCCAAAGCTTCTTCCAGTTGGGCTACTTCAGTTGCTACTTCAGGTTTTTCTTCTGCTTCCTGCTCTTCAATTACCTTGGCTCCCAATGTCTCAACTGACAACCCCAAAGCCTGAAGCTCTTTTACCAATACCTTAAAGGATTCAGGAATCAAAGCCTGAGGAATATCAATTCCTTTTACAATTGCCTCAAAAGCTTTGGCGCGTCCTACCACATCATCTGATTTGATAGTGAGCATTTCCTGTAAGATATGAGCTGCCCCGTATGCTTCCAGCGCCCAAACTTCCATCTCTCCCAATCTTTGTCCTCCCATTTGGGCTTTTCCTCCCAAAGGCTGTTGGGTAACCAAAGAGTAAGGTCCTGTGGAGCGGGCATGGATCTTCTCTTCCACCATATGAATCAGCTTTAAGATATAGTTTCTGCCGACCACAATATTATTGGCAAAAGACTCTCCTGTTCTACCGTCGAACAGAGCAACTTTTCCTTCAACAGGCAAACCTGCTTTTTTCAGTTCCTCAATTAATCTATCTTCAGGAACTTTTTCAAAGACAGGTGCTGCTATTTTATACCCTAATTTGGCCGCTGCAAAGCCCCAATGAGTTTCCAGCAATTGCCCTAAATTCATTCTGGACAAAACTGACAAAGGAGAAATAATAATATCGACCGGTGTTCCGTCTGCCAAATAAGGCATATCTGAGGCAGGCACGATTCTGGAGATAACTCCTTTGTTTCCGTGTCTTCCTGCCAATTTATCTCCTTCAGTCACTTTTCTCATCTGAGCTACTTTGACTTTGATTCTCATCAAAGTTCCTGTATCAAGCTCATCACCTTCATCTCTTGATAAAATCTGTATGCCAATAACTGTGCCTCTTTCTCCGTGAGGAATCCGGAGTGACGTATCTCTTACTTCTTTGGCTTTTTCTCCAAAAATAGCTCTCAGTAATCTTTCTTCAGCAGTTAATTCTGTTTCGCCTTTTGGCTGAACTTTTCCTACCAAAATATCATTTGGTCCTACCTCTGCTCCGATTCTGATAATACCCGTATCGTCCAGATTTACCAAAGCATCTTCAGAAACATTGGGAATATCGCGGGTTAACTCTTCAGGACCAAGCTTGGTTTCCACCACATCAACTTCATATTCTTCAATATGAACTGAAGTTAAGACATCTTCTTTTACCAAACGGTCAGAAATAACAATAGCGTCTTCATAACCCAAGCCTTCAAAGCTCATGTAAGCAATCAGCAGGTTTTGTCCCAAAGCCAATTCTCCGTTTTCACAAGCTGCTCCGTCAATTAACAAGTCACCTTTTTTTACCTTTGTTCCGCTGGTAACCACCGGTTTTTGAGAATAACAAGTTCCCTGAGGGGAATGAACAAACTTTTTGATTTCATATTTTATTTCATCTTTTTTGGTTTTAAGTACCAACTTTCTGCCGTCTACTTCTTTGACAACGCCGTCTTCAGGAGCTCTGACCACCCTACCCATATTATCCGCCACTACTCTTTCCATTCCTGTTCCCACTATTGGAGCAGAAGGACGGAGAAGGGGCACTGCCTGACACTGCATTTGAGTTCCCATCAAAGCTCTGTTGGCATCATCATTGGCCAGGAATGGAATCAGAGAAGCTGAAGTTCCAAAAATCTGTTGCGGAGATATATCAATTAGAGAAATATCCTTGGCAGGCCCTTCATAAAAAGTACCTGCGATACGGGTAGGAACTCTCTCGTCTAAAATATAGCCTTTCTCATCAACGCTGACTGTGGCTTCTGTGATATGAAAATCTTCTTCATCATCAGCAGTAAAATAAACCATTTCCCCGGTTACCCGCGGCTTACCCTTATCCAGTACCACTTTTCTGTATGGAGTTTCCAAAAAGCCGTATTCATTAATTTTGGCGTATAAAGCAAGGTAAGTAACAAGACCAATATTTTGACCTTCCGGGCTTCTGATAGGATCAATTCTGCCGTATTGAGAGTGATTAATGTCGCGGACAGAAAAGCTGGCTCTATCGCGGGTAATCCCGCCTGCACCCATTACAGAAAGTCTTCTTAAATGATCCAATTCTGATAAAGGATTGACCTGATCTAAAATAGAAGACAGTTGTGAGGAACGGAAGAATTCATTAATTGCAGCAATCACAGGTTTAGCATTAATCAAACCTCCTGCTGACACTTCCTGATCTGCAGCTGTAAGGGACATTCTTTCTTTAATAATTCTTTCCAGCCTCAAAACTCCGATCCTGAAAGCATTCTGCTGAACTAATTCTCCTGCGCATCTGACTCTTCTGTTTGCCAGATGGTCAATATCATCTAATTTCCCTTCACCCAAACTTAAGTTTATTAAATATTTCAAGGTGGCAACTACATCTTCTTTTGTCAAAATCCAATTTTCAGGAGTGTTGGGGATATCAAGACCCAATCTTTTGTTAATCTTGTATCTGCCTACTTTAATCAAGTTGTAGCGGCGGGCATTGAAAAACATCCCCTCAAGTAAAGCTTTGGCATTATCCAAAACGACCGGATCACCCGGTCTCATTTTTCTGAAAATCTCCAGCAAAGCTTCATCAGTATTGGCTGTGGGGTCTTTTAAAAGAGTGTTTTCAATGAATGAATTCCCTCCTTCGGAGGTAAACCTCTCTTCACCAGTGTCCACATCTTTAAATAATTCTTTAATTTGTTCATTGTCTGAAAAACCTAAAGCCCTAAGCAGGGTAGTGGCAGCAAATTTTCTCCTGCGGTCAATTTTGGCAGTTAAGACTCCGCCGCGGGTGACAGAAAATTCCAGCCATGAACCCCTGTAAGGACGGATTTCTGCAGAATACAATCTTTTTCCGGTAATAGGATCATCACTGGCCTGAAAGAAAACTCCGGGGGAACGGACCAACTGATTAATGATTACTCTTTCCACCCCGTTGATAATAAAAGTACCTTTATCAGTCATTTGAGGAATATCTCCCAAAAAGACATCCTGCTTGTATCTTTGACCTGTTTGCTTGTTGGTTAAAATTGCCTCAATTTTTAAAGGGGCGTCATATGTGACGCCCTTTTCTCTGGCTTGCTCTGAAGTGTATTTGGATTTGCCAAAATAAAAGGACCCTAGTTCAAGGGTCCAGTTTTTTCCTGTGAAATCTTCTACAGGAGAAATCTCTTCGAGGACTTCTTTAATTCCTGTTTGAAGGAACCAGTTATATGAGTCAAGCTGAATTTGGATTAAATTTAATTCAGGAACTAAAGATGGCGCTTTAGACCAGTGTTTACGTGTATTTTGTATAGTTAAACTAGTATTTTCTGACATTTGTAGATGGCCTTGGGACAGAATCAACAAAAGGAAGCATACGTTAACGTACGCCTCCGCTTTTTTTATTGAATTGAACCTAATTTACCATAAAAATACGGTTTCGTCAAGAGGTCAAACAGGTTTTTAAAGATTATTTTACTTTGATGACTTTAAGATCTTGAAGCAGTTGCCTTAACGCTGCAAAGTCTGCAGTGTTAATCAGTCCATCATTATTCATATCTATTCCTTCCCTGATTGTTTTCTTTATATCTTTATCTATATTCCAATCAGTGTGAAGTACAGACATATCTATTAAGTTTATTTTTCCATCTTTATTCCCATCACCTTTATCCTTAGGTTTGGGGATTAATGTGGGAGTGGGGGAAGGGCTTTGCTGACACCCAGCACTGTAAACTTCGAATGTCTGCATATCAGCCCAACCGCCATTCCACTGCTCTCCATAAAACCTGACATAGCGTGCAGACACGGAAGGAAAATCCAGAGTTTGCATTTCTCTTTCATTAGTAGCTTTAGTTAAGGTGGTTGTGGCTACATCAGTCCAGTTTTTGCCGTCTGTACTGACCTCTATTTTACTGGTAGCTTGACTACCAAAACGGTCATCCCATAACCAGATTAATTTAACCCGACCAATGTTTAATACATTATTTGTATTGTTTGCCAAATCTACCGTAAGCCATGCTCCAGTAGACCTATTTGTTCTCCATGCTGTTCCCAAATCTCCATCAACAGCTCTTTCTGGCTTTCCATCTTCCCAGTAACCACTTGAGGTTACTGGTTTTTTAAAAGCTAAATTCTCTGAACAACTACTTGGTGAGGCAACTGGTGTGGGTTGAGGATCCATCTCTATAGAAATACCATAATTTCTTTTAATGGTTAAAATATTGATATTGTTTAAATTGGAGTAAATGGCTGAATCATCAGTTAAAGATAGCGCTCCTTTTCCTAATGCTTTGGCTTCAAATACTATAACAGCCACCAAACTGCTAGGCTGCCCTAATTGGGTTTTGTATCCAGGATTAGGCACTCCTCCGGAAAGACTGATCTTTCCTGTACTATTATCATAGTATTCTTCCACCCAGTTTTTAATAAAACTATCCTTTGTCTTAATCTCTTTTACTTCTACCAAGTCTTTTGGGAAATCCATTTTGGCAGTAAAAAGGTTTGCTTCTTCTATATCTGAACGGGCAAATAATTTAACCTCAAATTCCTCTCCTTTATCGGGAGGGAAAATGTACTGCATGGTACAAACAAAAAATCCCGGACAATCATTGGGACCAAGCAAACTAAAACTTGTTTCAGGGCCTAGAGGAGCAGAACCACCGGCTTTGGGAAATAAATTAGTCCTGTTTTGGACCAAATACACTCCTACTACTGCTCCTAAAATAAGGAGGATTAAGATTAAAGCCTGGGCAACAATGCCACGCTGGTCTAATTTGAGCATGTAATATCAGTAAGACACATTCTTACAATTGTGTCAATAATTAGAGGCTAGGTTGTCTTTTTGTTAAAAAATTTTCTCGCGTTAACTTCATCTTTCTTCATCTGTTTTATAAGATCATTTACAGAATTAAATTTTTGATTGCTGCGGATTTTTTTTAAAAGTTTTACAGAAATCCACTTATCGTAGATATTTTTATCAAAATCCAAAATATATGTTTCAGCATGATATCTTTTCTCTCCAAAAGTTTTTGCAGTACCTATAAAAGTCAGCGAGGGGTATAGTTTTTCAGAAATTTTTGTTTTGGAAATATATACTCCTTCAGGAATTTTTTTGTATAAATTAACATTAGCTGTAGGAAACCCCAAAGTTTTCCCCCTTTTATTATGACTTCTGACTTTACCCCAGAATTTAAACATATTTAAACAGTTTTTCAATCAAATATCTCACCTCTTTTTCAAGTTTTAATTTTTGTAAATCTTTTTTGGAAAACCAATTAAATTCTTCTGCCATTTTTATTTTTTGGGGATTTTTGCAAATAGCAAAATAAATTAAATCTATATGATAGTGAGCCGGTTCACTTTTGTATGGAGGCAAGTGCTCCTCCAGTAAAGCAACTGGCCTAATCAACTCTTCCACATCATCGACTTTAAATAGTTTATCCCCAATAAGGGCAACCTCCAAACAAGTTTCCTCTTTTATTTCTCTGATTACTGCTTCAACAGGATTTTCATCTTTCTCTATGTGTCCGCCAATCCCCAGCCAAAGATTAAGTTTTTTGTGTCTATGCAGCAACACTCTAAACTCACCGTTAATTTTGGCAGCTATATACGCAGTTGCTGTAAAATGTTTCTTCATCAGGGGTAAGTGGCAACGTTTTTGTTGTGCTCTTCTAAGGTTTTACCATAATATGAATTCCCTTTTGAATCATGGTAGTAATAAAGGTAAGGCGTAGAAGGGTCTGCATTCCCTACTGCCTGAAGAGAAGATAGCGAGGGATTGGCAATCGGTTTGGGAGGTAAACCAATATACAAATAAGTATTATAAGGGGATTCTACTTTTAAATCTTCTCTACTTAAGTGTCTTTTCCACCAGCTTTTTTCCTCATTTTGATACCCTAAAGCATATTGGATAGTAGCATCAGCATTTAAAACCATGTCAATATTAAATCTTTTTAAAAGTATTGATGCTATCATTTTCCTGACATTATCAGACCTTCCCTCCCGTTCCACAATTGATGCCAAAATTACTCCCTGTTCTACTGTAAGTCCTTTGGATTTAATTTTTGCTTTCAAATCATCTGTTAAACGGGTATCAAAAGTGTTTTTTAAAGTATCCGTAATATATTCCACTGTGGCTTCTTTAGGAAATAAGTAAGTATCCGGAAACATATATCCCTCTTTTGCATTTTCCAAAAACTTTGAACTTTGAACTTTGAACTTTGAACTTATCTCTTCTGCCATCTCCTCCACTCTCCAACCCTCTATTAAAGTAACCCAAACATCCTCACTACCGGATTGCAAGGTTTTTAAAATTTCCTGTGTAGACATAGCAGGGGATAACTTATATGAACCTGCCTGCAGTTTATCAGTAAGATTATTTTGTCTCACATAAAGTTTAAAAACTAGCTCCGACCTGATTAAATTATCTTCTTTTAATTTTTTGGCAATCTCAGAAACCCCTGCTCCCTTTGCCACTACAAATACTTTAGTGCCGGAGGCGCCCCCAGTTGATGTGTCTTGAGAAACCGGATTTAATTGCCTGCTCCACCAACCTCTGGCCAGAAAAAAGATAAGTATTATAAGTGCTATAAAAATTATAAGTTTTTTCATTGATTGTCCAAAAACTGCTGTAGGATTTCTGCTGCAGAATAAGCATCTTCTTCCCTGCGCTTTTTCTGCCTCACCCCCTGTTCAATCATACTTTTCAAAGCCCTTTTAGAAGACAGTGTTTCAGGGGCAGTTTCCACCTCAAAACCCCTCTTTTTTAAAGCCTTCACAAAACCTATGACATTTTTCTCCATTTTCCCTTCCGGTAACCCCACTATAACTTTTGGGAAACTGCCTTTTTCTATAATACTTCCAATTTTCCCTACAGCATCAGGTATATTTTTTACTTTCACTATCTGCCAGGGAGAAGCGAACTCGCCTTCAGAAACAGCCAGACCTATTTTTTTCAGTCCAAAATCAACCCCTAAGTACTTCATCACAACATGATACAACATTTGTCATTCTGAGGCCAAAGAATGACAGGAAAGGGTTATACCATTTTCCCAATCACGATTAGTCTTTTAAAATTTAATCCCGGCGGCACACAAGTCATCAGCGTAACATATCTACCCTGTTTATCCGGAGGTAAAATTACAGATACATCAGAAGGATCAACTACTTTTACTTCTACCACTTTATATAAAAAGGTTGTTCCGGAAGCTTTTATGATAATCTCATCCCCTTTTTTCATATCAGTAAGTTTTGCAAAAGGAGCATTCTGGCTGGGTAAAAAACGGTTTAAGGCAGAATGGCCGGAAATAAATAAGTTTCCTCTTTCTCCCGGCAAAGCTGAACCTGGCAGCTGCGCCAAACCCCGGTCTAAATCATTGCTATCTACGTACACCAAATTACTTTCCATCTTAAGTCTGGGTATGGAAATTTGAAATCTATCATAGTTTGGCTTTGTAGCCCGGGTTAGGGTGGAAACAATACTGGGAAAATTCCCCGTATTTTGAACTGAAACTCCCAAAATTTGCTCGCTGGATTTAATTGGACTTATTAGTATTTGATTATTAAATTTTTGGGCAAATGACCAGATTTGAAACGAAGTAATGGGTAGAATTACCTGCATCAGCGCAAAAACTCCCACTGCCAGAAAGCCTACAGATATTACTTTTGTCCCATATTTCATTTGAGTCCAACTTCAACAGTGATATTTTTACCCAATACAGGCATACGCTCCAGTATTTTGGGCAAAGAGGGGGTTGTGCTAATCTCAGAGCCTAAAATATTATCCATACTCTTTAACATATTAGCTACCTCTGTAGCAGTTTTAAACTTAATCTGATTTTTGATTGTATCAGTATCAATTTTTGGCATCAGTTTTGCTTTAAATCTGGCCAAAAATATTACCTTACCGTCTTTTTCCAGCTTTGCCACATCTGCCTGAGTTTCAGTTTGATTTAAATCCAAAAGAAAACCTTCGGGTACATCAGTATTAACTAACTTTGAAACAATTGTTCTTAAATCCGCATCGTCAAAAGCAGTGCCTTTGTATCTGACTGTCAGATTGAGCGAAAACTCACCAGCCTGATCATTGATATTTTTACTGAAGCTTTTTGAAGCAATTGATTCAGATAATGCCTCCTGTAAAATCTTTTTATCAGGGTGTTTTTCCTGCAATTTCTGTTGGGCTTGTTTCCTTAAATCTGATGAAAGCTTAGCCAGCAGCCTTTGTTGATCTTCGCTCGATACAACAGTCACATCTTTAGAAGTGCCTCCGGAAAAATTGCCTTCTGATTTAGCTACAACATCCGACTTAGAATAATTACCTACTTTAAGCTCCACAGCAGAAGGAATATTGCCATCTGCTCCAATCGCTACTGCAGTTGCTCCTACTGAATCAGAAACGGACGGTGGAGAAGCAGCACTAGCAGATTTTGAAGCAATAGGAACATCCTTATCTAACTTAAATTTTATTCCACTATCAGTAGTCAGCACTTGTCCAGCTTTTAAAGTTACTTGTTGGTCAGTTGCATTATAAACTTTAACAGCTCCTTTAGCAGGATCACCAATTTGCTTTTTACCGGTGGCACTATCTTTAGCTGAACCTGATACTTCTGTTTGAACTATTTGCCCCGGAATTACTTTCTTTTCTTCATCAATATTTTTTTGATTCGGGTCTGCAATGACTTGGGCATCTCTTTCCAAGACTTTAGGTTCAACAAAAACTTTTACATTTGCTTTAAGTAAAAATGCATAAGCTCCTAAAGTTAAAACAAAAACACCAACTACACCAATCAGCGCTACCATCATTGTAAAGTTTCCGGGAATAAATTTGGTGAAAGGAATTTTAAATTTACGCTCTCCTTTAACTCTTTCTGTCGGCGCTACCCTTTCTTCTTCAAAATCCTCAATTTCTAAAGGGCTTTCATCCGGCACTGCTAATTCTTTTTCTTCCGGCGCGTCAACGGATTGGTGTATCGGTGTTTCAGTATCTTCTGTTTCTTCTGACTTTTCTGATTCGCTGGTATCTTGTTTGGCCACATCACCTACTACAAAACCAAAATCATCTTTTTCCTGTGTTTCAGTGTTTAGTTCTGTCAGTGTGTCAGAATCTTCTTGTTTGCTGACCTCTGTACTTTCCGGCTCTTCCGGTTCAATCAAATTTTCTGATTTCTCTGATTCTGCAATTTTTTGATCTTTGTAAGCGAAGCTTGCAACAACTTTGTTGTTGTAGACAATTCCTTCGTTTATCTCCGACCCCCCTGCCAGACAAACGCTTTTGATTTCCAGATCATCCTCCAGACTTTCTATTTTGGGAAAATGCAAAAATGACAGCTTTGACATCCAGGAAAAAGATAACAACTGGCTCTTCAGCTCTCTGGAACCTTCACCGTAAATTAAAATCTTTGAAGGTAAAGTTTCCACATCTGTGAAAGCAAGCAGCGCTTTTTCTATATCTGCCCCCGCCGTTTCTCCTCTGGCCACCACTTTTACCCCGTCTAATTTCCCTGCCCTTACCACTGTTACTGTTAAGTATTTTTTCTCAAAACCTACTAAAACTGCAGTTGTGGGAACCCCTTCTTTCTTTTCTAAAAAGTGCACCAAAGCCTGACTGGTAGTCACATAAGCCATTGGCGAAAGTTCCAATTCTTTTACCAAAACACGTAAAGTTTTAAGATGTTCATCTTTTAGATTGTCGTCTGTCACCCAGGAATGGGGCACTCCAAAAAGGATTTTTTGAGGTTCAATTTCTTTAAGTCCCAAAACTGCATCCAAAAGCTTGTCAGAAGCTGTCACAATCTCATCAGTGGAGGAATATTGCTCTGAAGCGGTACTTAAAATTTTCAGCTGATTGCCTTCGATAGCCCAAAGGGCGGCTGTCAGTTTTTCTGTCCCGATACTTAAAGCAAAAAAATGTTCTGTTTGTTCTTCCTTTTTTCCTAAGGGCAAAAAGGCAGTAACTTTATCAAGGAAGCTCATATGAAATTTACCTGAAGAAAGGCCTTAGCTAATCTTAACACAAGACACCTTCTTTTGTCATGCAAGTTGTGCACGAATTCTGCGTATACCGGCAGAGATTGCTTCTTCTTTGACAATTTTAATCTTTCCGATCGCTCCTGTATGTTCGACATGGGGCCCTCCGCAAAATTCTAAAGAATAATAACCTCCACGGTCACGCTGGTCTTTGGCTTTTGAATCCGGAGCAAACCCCGGCCCGATTCCGTAAATACTGACTTCTAACCCATATTTTTCATCAAACAACCCAATGGCACCAATCTCTTTTGCCTCACTAGGGTTTACAATTTTTCTGTCTACCTTTAAATCCTCCTCTATTCTTTTATTTACAATTTCTTCTGTTTTTCTAATTTCTTCATCAGTTAATTTTCTATCAAAGGAAAAATCAAACCTGAGTCTTTCAGAAGTTATATTAGAACCTTTTTGAAAAACTTGTGGCCCCAACACATCCCTTAAAGCCTGATGCAGCAGGTGAGTGGCAGTGTGATATTTTGTAACTATTTCTGAATTATCCGCCAATCCCCCCTTAAACATTCCAGCTGAAGCAGTTCTGGACAACTCTTTGTGTTTTTCAAACTCTGCTTTAAATTGTTCCCTATCAATCTCCTGTCCTTTGTACCTGAACAACTCTTCAGTCACCTCATAAGGAAAGCCAAAAGTTTGATGTAGATCAAAAGCTTTTTTACCATCTATGCTTTCGATCTTTGTAATTTCTTTAAGACCCTGATCCAAAGTTCTGGAGAATCTGTCCATTTCTTCATTGATAACTGCTTTAACTGATTCATCACTTACTACTGTTGCCAGTTCATTTAATTTAATATCTTTATTAATTTGTCTAAGTTTTACAGCAGAACGCCTTAGTAGCCTTCTTAATATATACCCCTGTAATTTATTTGAAGGAATTACCCCATCTTTTATTAATGCCTCTGAACCTCTAACATGATCAGCAATTACCTGCATTTTTTCTTTTTCCATTTCATATTTTGTTCCTGTAACTGTCTCAATTGTTTGAATAATTGACTCATATAAATCAGTCTTAAAAACATCAGGAGCATCGTTCATTGCTGCAGTTATTCTTTCCAGTCCTCCGCCAAAATCCACATTCTTCTGCGAAAGCTCCTTTAGGGAGCCATCCCCCTGTTTCTGATACTGAATAAAAACAGAGTTGCCTATTTCTAAAAATCTGCCGCAATCACAATTTGGGTGACAACTACTCCCATATTTTGGATCATGCTCAACTTGAGTAAATTCAAAAAACATCTCACTATCCGGTCCGCCGATTTCACCAACAGACATCTTGTCAGGAGCACCGAATCTTGACCACCAGTTTTTTTCTACACCATAAAAATAAATATTATCCTCCGACAGCCCCAGACTTTTCCAGATTTCATAACTTTCAGTATCTTTAGGCACCCCATTACTACCCTCAAATACAGATACATACAACCTCTCTTGGGGTAAACCTAATTCTTCTCTGAAGAATGCCCAAATCCAGGATAGTTGTTCTTTTTTAAAATAATCTCCCAAGGACCAATTACCCAACATCTCAAAAAATGTGGTATGCCGATTATCTCCCACTTCTTCAATATCCTCAGCCCGAAAACAGGGCTGGGAATCAACCAATCTTTTGCCAGCCGGATGGGTTCGGCCCAAGAGATAAGGAACTAATGGCTGCATGCCGGATGAAGTGAAAAGTGTACTCGGATCATTTTCCGGCACTAATTTGGCCGGTGCAATCTCCTTATGTCCTTTATCTATAAAGAACTTTATATACTTTTTCCTAATATCACTGGATGTCATGAAGCTATTATAGCTCAAAGAACCTTTTTGTAGAATCTTTTTGGTTTTGGTTTTAAGATTTTGCCCAATACTTTAGCTGCATCTGAAGCTACTTGAGCTCCTCCTGTTACTAAATTGCTGGCTGCTGCCACCGGTTTTTCGATATCCTCTGCTATATTTTCCCCTGTTTGCAGTATTTGATTAAATTTATCCAGAGCCTTTTTTAAATCCCTTAAAATTAAAAATACCTGAATTCCGGTGATAGCCAGAAAAATAGACAAAAGTACAATTAAAAAAATTAAAGCTACCTGCAAAAAATCCATGAAGATAAATATACCACAATTTACTTCTTTAAAAACACTGTTCTTTCTATTTTGGTTGTTTTGCCACTCTTTGAAGTGGCAATTATTTCTATATTATTTATATTATCTGATAATTTAATTTCCTGGGAAAACTTCCCCTGATAATCTACCCCAATTTCCTGATTATTTATACTTAATTTTACTTCCGGATCAGTTCTGCCTGATACTTCAATCATTTCAGAACTAACACTAATCTGATTAACTGGCTCAACAACTTCCAAAAACGGCCCTCCCACTAAGAATCTGTATTCTATCCAGAGGTAAACAAAAAATATCATTACCAAAAACAAAATTACTGCTCCCAATGCTCTGGCAGGGGTAATCCTGAAGCCTTTTTTATCCAAAGGGTCAGCAAAAGAATCCAAAATTCTGGGAGGATGCGTTCTTTCAGCAAATTCCCTTCTGAAAATAGCCAAAAGCTTTTCCTGATTTAACCCTAAAAATTTACCATAATTTTTGATAAATCCCTGTATAAAAGTTGGTGGAGGAAGTTTTGCATATTGCCCTTTTTCCAAAGCCTCAAGCAGCTCTTTTCTGATTTTGGTGGCTTTTTCTATTTCTTCCAGGGTATAAAACTTCTTTTCTCTTTCTTCTCTTAAAACTTGTCCTACAGTTCTCATTGTTACCCTACATTATACCTTGTAACTGCCTTCTCTCAAAACTATTTTAGTACCATCTTCATACAATCTGATAATTGTGGAGGGTATTGATTTCAGTTGGCCCTCATCTGCGTAAAAAGCTACCTGATCATTAAAATATCCTTTTGCCTCTTCTATAGTTTCTGCAGGCTTTTGCTTTTCAATATTAGCACTGGGCGCTACCAACGATCCTGTTTTTTGTAGAATCTTCAAAAGATTTTTATTATCAGGCATTCTGAAAGCCAGACTTTTTTTGCCTCTGTGAAGATAGAAAAAACGATCAAAAGGACAGGGTAAAATTACGCTGACAGGGTTAGGCCAGATTTTATTTAAAAACTCTTTTTGCTGATTGGTTAAAACTATGTCAAAATCCAGTAAATCTTCTAAAGAAGAAATTAAAATTATCATGGGCTTTGAGGAGTCCCTTTTTCTTAAAAGATATATTTCTTCTACAGCTTGCGGATTTAAAGCAGAACCCACCAATCCATAAATAGTATCAGTAGGCATTACTCCAACTTTGCCCTGTTGTAAAAGTTTTACAATTTGTTCAGCATCTTCAAAGTTTAAGTCTAAAGCACTCATGTGCCCATTGTACCAGAAGCGATTAAATTGAGTAGCTAATTTACAGAATCAGCTTGTTGATTAGCAAAATATTCATCAGCATTTCTCACTAAAACATCTCTGGGTTTACTGCCTTCTCCCGGACCGATAATTCCTGCCATTTCCAGCTCATCTATAATTCTGGCAGCTCTGGCATAACCCACCTTAAGCCTTCTTTGTAGTAATGATGCAGAAGCACGATCATACTGACAGATCGTTCTTACTGCTTCTTCAAAAAGTTCATCTTTATCACCGTCGCCACCTTTACTATTCCACTTACCAAGCGGCATCTCTGTTACTTCTGCTGTATATTGAGGAGCAATGCCTGTGGACTTTAGATATTTAATTAAATTGTTTATCTCATCATCCTGTACAAATGCTCCCTGAATACGCATTGGTTTTGAAGCGTCAGGGGGCAAGAACAGCATATCTCCTCTGCCCAGTAATTTCTCTGCCCCCGGCCCGTCCAAAATAACCCTGGAATCAATCATAGAGGAAACATTAAAAGCAATCCTGCAGGGAATATTGGCTTTAATTAAACCGGTAATAACATCAACTGATGGCCTTTGAGTTGCCACCACCAAATGAATTCCTGTTGCCCTTGCCAGTTGAGCAATTCTGGTGATGGCATCCTCAATCTCAACCGGCGCAAACATCATCAAATCTGCCAACTCATCAATCACAATTACAATATAAGGCAAGGCCTGAAAACCCGACATCTCATTATAACCGGTAATATTTCTTACCCCTACTGACTGGAACAACTTATACCTTCTGTCCATTTCTGCCATGGCCCACTTTAAAGATGACAAAATCTTTTCAGGCTCTGTAATCACAGGAGTTAGAAGATGGGGGATACCATTATAGTTTGTAAGCTCTACCCTTTTTGGATCTATCAAGATTAACTTTAGTTCATCAGGAGAATTTCTGAATAATAGTGAGTTAATAAAGGCATTAAGTAAGATGGATTTTCCTGAACCGGTAGTTCCAGCTATTAAACAGTGAGGCATTCTGTCTATATCCACCACCATTGGTTTGGAAGAAGTATCCCTGCCTAAAGCCACAGCCAGTTTTGATTTGTGTTTTGCCATCTCATCAGAACCCAGCAAATGTTTTAATCCTACAATTTCCAAACTGCGGTTTGGCACTTCAATTCCCACAAGAGATTTGCCCGGAATAGGCGCTTCAATTCTGACAGTGCCTGTGGGAGTAGCTAAAGCTAAAGCAATATCGTGTTGTAAATTGGCGATTTTGGAAATTTTAGTGCCTGCTGAAATTTTTAAAGCATATTGGGTAACAGCAGGACCGCCGTTAACTTCTGCCACATTGGCTTGTATACCGAAGGAGTCCAGAGTTTTTTCAATAATATCAGCGTTCTTTTTAACATCTCCTCTTTCTGCAGCTGATCCAACTTTATCTGACAGCAAACTTAAATGAGGATGCTTCCACACCTTACTCTGTCCGGCTACATTTTGCACCAAAACATCCGCAATAATTCCTTTTTGTTCTTTAGGTTGAGATGGCTTAATAGCAACAGACCTCTCTTCCACCCCGGAAACTTTAATAGGAATGTGTTTTGCTTCAAAGGTTTTGGGACGGTTCAAAATAGATTTTAATATTTTTTGTATACCAGAAAAAATAAAAGCAAATATTCCAAAAATCTGCTGCAGAGAAGTATTAAAAAGCACCACCAAGCCCACTAAGAAGGCCAGTATCAATAAAGGCGCAGCTCCTAAAGGAGTAACAAAAGAAGATAGCTCTGCCCAAAGGGTTTGTCCCAAAAGACCTCCTTTTTCGAATTTAACTGCAGCAATTAAAGATGTTACTGCCAAAACTGTCAGCATAAACCCCAACAATACATTTGCTTGAGCCACTCTCCACTTAGCTTTGGTCAAAACCAAACCTGACAAAAGGAAAATAAAGGGCGCGGTAATTTTCATTATCCCCAAATATTGGGTTAAAAAATTTCTCCAAAATGTTAAAACTTCAGACGTAGTGACCAAAGCAACAATAGACAACACAGCTAAGCTAAAAGCAATTAAAGTTCCTACTGCAGTAATAGTTTTTTGTTTTAGTTTAAATTTGGGTAATTTGTAGATTGATCTTCTGCGGGACATAAGAGTATTATACCATATTATACTATGGGATTATGTTTCCACTACAACAGGTAAAATTAAGGGTCTCCTTTCCGTTGCTCTGAATAAAAACTTCTCCAAAGAATCCTCAATGATTTTTCTTAAAAAACGCCAGTCTCCTGTTTTGTGTGTTTGCTGTTTTAGGGCATTTTGGACTACCTGTTTTGCCTCTTCCAATAATTCTTTAGCCATATCCTCAAACACAAACCCCCTGGAGATTATATCCACATCGGACACAGGCTGACCAGTATGTTGATCTACTGATACCACCACAACAACTACTCCTTCTTCACTCATTTTTTGTCTGTCACGAAGCACTACATGTCCGATATCCCCAATCCCCAACCCGTCAACATAAACATTCTGTATATCTATTGTCTTACCGCTAACCACAGCGTTTTGATCTTTTATTTCTAAAATATCGCCGTCAATTGCATCTAAAATTTCTTTTTTATCATAACCCATATCTTGAGCCATCTTGGAAAAAGCCTCCATATGTCTGTAGGTACCACCAATTGGAAAAAGAAACTTTGGTTTAATTAAGTTAAGCATAAGGCGTAATTCTTCTAAGGCAGCATGGCCAGAAACATGCAGGTCAGAAGTAATAGCAGAATAATAAACATTCAAACCGAGTCTCGAAAGCGTATCAATCAGAGCGCTTTGTGCTGATTCTGTAGAAGGAATCGGGTCTGCAGAAAAAATAACACTGTCTCCGCTTAAAAGCTTAACCTGTTTGTGTTCCTCATTGGCAGCTCTGACCAGAGATGAATCAGGTTGACCTTGTGCTCCAGCAATTAAAATTAAAAGTTTATTGGGAGCCACAGAAGAAGCGGCGTCAGAGACAATAATAATACCGGGAGGAACTTGCAAATATCCTAAATCCCTTGCTACCTGAAAATTTCTCTCAAAAGACCTGCCAACTACGGCAACTTTTCTCCCCAGTCTTGCAGCTACATTAATAGCCTGCTGCATTCTGGAAACATTAGACGAGGTCATGGTAATCAAAAGCTTGCCCGGAGTCTCAAGCGCTGCTTTTTCAAATGATTCTTCAATAGATTTTTCGGATTTATTAAAACCAGGTTTTTCCACCCTTAAACAGTCAATTAATAAAAGCAGGACCCCTTCTTTGCCAAGCTGAGCTACCCTGCCGACATCAGTTACCTGACCTGATACCGGCGTCCAGTCTATCTTAAAATCCGCCTGATGAATAATCCTGCCTTGTGGTGTATCTATAACTATACCTGTAGAGTCAGGTATCGAGTGAGATACTTGATAAAAAGAGACTTTGAAATTTCCCAAATCCAATTTTTGATCAATGGTAACTTCAGTAATTTTGTTTTTTGGTAAATTGTGTTCTATAAATTTTGCTTTGATAAAACCGGCCGTCAGTCTTTGGGTAAAAATCGGCGCCTGAAGTTCAGGCCAGATATAAGGAAGTCCTCCTATGTGGTCTTCGTGACCGTGAGTAATAATAATTCCTTTGATTTTATAAACTTTATCCCTTAAGTAGGAAATATCAGGAATTACCAAATCTACTCCGGGCATGCCCTCATCAGGAAAACCTACCCCACAGTCAACAATAATAATATCGTCCCCGTATTCATAAACATACATGTTTTTAGTCACATCACCTACACCACCCAGGGGGATAATCCTGAGGGTTTGTTTGCTATTTAATTGTGGTATAAACTTTGGCTTAAATGATTTCATAAATGAATCGAGATTAAGATATTATGATACTAGGATATTAAGTGATTTCTTAATATCTTTATATCCCAATATCCCTGATCTCATCCTCCTAAGTATTCTCCTAAATTTTCTCCTGTTATCTTAAATGGTCCTGCTCCTCCTTCCACCTGTTTTCTGGCGATTTTGCGGCAAATTGTCTGCAAAGATCTTGATAAAGACCTGATTCCCGAATCAAAACCCAAAGGGCGTAAAATTTGGGGCCAGACTGCTTCATCAACAGTCAGCGCTCCGCTATTTATGCCTGCTTCCTCTAAAGCTTTAGGCAATAAATAGTTTTTGCCAATAGCCAGTTTTTCTTCATCAGAATAAGACGGCATCATAATCGGCTCCAGTCTGTCCAGTACAGCTGTGGCAATGTTGCCTGTGTTATTAGCTGTAGCAATAAATAAAACTTGTGATAAATCATAAGAAAAATCAAGATAATGATCCAAAAAGGCCTGATTTTGAGCGGGGTCCAAAAGTTCTACCAGAACCCCCATGATATCTATCCTGTGCTCCACTGCTACCCTGTCTATTTCATCAAGTAGTATAACAGGATTGGAAACCTTAGCTGTTTGTATGGCTTTGATAATCTGCCCCGGCTCACTGTCAGGACGCACTCTTGAAGAGCCTCGCAGCGTTGCAGGCTCACCCAGACCTCCGAATGGAATTCTGACCAAAGGCCTGCCCAAAGATTCTGCAATAGAATAAGCCAGAGAGGTTTTACCCGTACCTACCAAACCAATAAAAGCTAAAATTGGGGCATGAAAATTATTTCCGCTGCCGCTTTTTTTGTGCAAAATCAGCACTGACAAATATTCTAAAATCCTGTCTTTTACAGACTGCAGACCATAGTGGTTTTTATCCAAAATCTGTTTAGTTCTTTGGATATCCAAAATATCCTCTGATGATTTACCAAAAGGTAACGACAGCGCAAAATTGATGTAGCTGACTAAACTTTCCAACTCTGCTCCTGAGGGAGTAAATTTTAACAGGTTTAAAAGCTTTTCAGAAACTTCTTGTGGTAAGGAGGCCTGTTCAACTTTAATTCTTAATTCTTCAACAACACTTCGGGCAGAATCCATGTTGGTACTTATTTTACCTCAAATACTATAGTCACGAAAGAGTTATCTTATTCCTTCTGAGGAATTATCTGTTGAATCCGCCGCGGCCACCGCGATCTCTGCTGCCACCCCGGTCAAATCCGCCAGACCTTGAAGATCCGCCTCTGTTAAAGCCACTACTTCTTCTTTCTCCTCCCCCAAAGCCCCTTCTTTCACCATACCCGCCGCTTCTTGGTCTGTCTCCAAAAGAAGGTCTTGGTCTAAATCCGCCTTCCCCTCTGGGTCTGAAACCTCCTTGTGGTCTGCCTTCTGATTCAGGTTTTATATCTGCTCCAAATAACATTGATAAACCAATCTTTCCTTCAGGCGTCACATCAGTAACCCTGACTTTAACTTCCTGTCCTTCAGAAACTACATCTTCTGCTCTTTCCACATGTCCGGGAGCCATTTGAGAAATATGAACCAAACCGTCTTTGCCCGGCAGGATATTAACAAAAGCTCCAAAAGCTGCCAGCCTGACTACTTTTCCTGTAAACTCTTCTCCCACTGTTACTTGTTTAAACTGTCCTTCTATTGATTCCAAAGCTGCTTTGATGGCATCAGGATTTGTGGCAGAAACCATAACAGTTCCGTCATCTTCAATGTCAATCTGGGCACCGGTTTTGGCAATAATGCCATTGATGTTTTTGCCTCCCGGCCCAATTAAAGCACCAATATCTTCAGGCTTGATGTGAATAATTTCTACGCGCGGTGCATGAGGAGACATTTCTCCCGGAGCAGCAATAGCTTTACTCATTTGGGCCAAAATCAGCTCACGGGCAGCTTTGCCCTGCTTTAATGCTTCTTCTATCACTTCAAAACTGATGCCTTCCAATTTTGTATCCATCTGGATTGCTGTGATACCGTTTTTGGTACCGGCTACTTTAAAATCCATCTCCCCGTAAAAATCCTCAACCGCCCGCATGTCAGTAATCACCTGAATTTTATCTCCATCTGATAAAAGCCCCAAAGCAATTCCTGCTACAGGTTCAATTGGTACCCCTGCATCAAAAAGAGCCAGAGATGAAGCACAAATAGCTGCCTGTGAGGTAGAAGCATTAGCTCCCAACACTTCTGAAACAATCCTGATAGCATAAGGGAATTGGTCTTCTTTAGGGATAACCGGTTCCAAAGCTTTTTCCCCTAAAGCTCCGTGACCAATATCCCGTCTTGAGGGAGGACCAATCCTTTTTACTTCGCCTGTAGAAAAAGGATTAATACCCATATTGTAATAATGCATAAACCGCTTTATTCTTTCCCCCTCCATACCCTCAATGGTTTGACCTAAAGAGGGCGCACCTAAAGTAACTACAGACAGAATTTGTGAATCACCTCTGGAAAACAGAGCTGATCCATGAGTTCTTGGCAAGACTCCTACTTCAATCTCGATCGGGCGGACTTCTTCCATTTTCCTGCCATCTACTCTTTTACCCTGTTTCAACACCAAATCATTCATGATTTCTTTAGCTACCTTGTCAAACACGCCACTGATGATTAAAGGAGTTAATACTTCTGTATATTTGGTAACCAGTTCTGCTTTAATAGCATCGGCCATTGAATCATGCCATGCAGTTTTTTCATCAAATAAAGCCTGCTCAATTCTCTCTTTGGTAACCTGTTTTACTTCTTTTAAAAGAGCTTCTTCTACCTCTTCAGCCAAAGTTGAATAAACTTGCTTTTCTTTACCCGCCTCTTTAGTAAATTCGGAAATTAAAGCAATTATTCCCTGAGACTGAGTGTGAGCTTCTTTGATAGCAGTAAAAACCAAATCATCTGAAACCTGACTGGCTTTGGTTTCAATCATGGCCACTGTCTTTTCTGTTGATGCTACAAATAAATCAAGGTTGGAATTTTCTAACTCTTCTATGGTTGGATTAACCATCAGTTTACCGTCGGCTGCACCAACCCTGGCTACCCCCAAAGGACCGTGCCAGGGCACAGAAGAAATAGATAAAGCAGCAGAAGCTGCAATCAAACCTAAAATATCAGGGTCATTTGATTGGTCAATTGATAAAACAGTAACAATAACTTGTACTTCACTGCGAAATTCTTTGGGGAAAAGGGGCCGGATTGAGCGGTCGATCAGTCTGCCTGTAAGCACTGCTTCTTCAGAAGGCCTGGCTTCTCTTTTGATAAAACGGGAGGAAGAAATTCTGCCTCCGGCATAATGTTTTTCTACAAACTCTACTGATAAGGGAAAATAACCTTTGTCTTCGGTTAAAGGCTGGCTGGCTACAGTTGCCAACACCACTGTTTCTCCCCAACTGGCAACCACGCTGGAGTCAGCCTGCAATGCAAGCTTGCCTGTTTCAAGTTTAAGTTTACGACCATTAAGGTCCATTTCTTTGATAATTACGTCTTTCACTATATAAATTTTGGAGAGCTTGGAAACTGTGGAAGAGGTAACTAGTAAAAACTAATTCTCTCTTTGCAATCCCCAAACCTCTCTTACCTTTTTAATTATATCACAACTACTTCGACAATCCTAATTTCTCAATCACTACTTTGTACCTATCGTTGTCTTTTTTAAACAAATACTGCAAAAGTCTTCTTCTTTTGTTGACCATAGACAAAAGACCTCTTCTTGAGTGAATATCGTGTGGGTGTTCTTTTAAGTGATCAGTTAAGTTTTTAACCTGTTCTGTTAAAAGGGCAACCTGAACTTCAGGGGAACCTGTGTCACCGGACTTGGTGGCAAACTCTTTAATTATTTGTTGTTTAATTTTCGGATCTAACGGCATTTAATGGCATCCTCCTTTATTTTCCAGAGACAACCTCGGTGCCAAGACGTTGCTCTTTTGAATTTGGTGTATTGTAACAAAACTGGAAAAATTATGCAACAGTTATCCTAAGTTATCTTCTATCAGGTGGTGGCGGAGTATTAAGAATGCTCATGTAAGGAAGTTCTTGCAAGTACTGTTCGTTTGAGACAATAACTGCTTTCAAAGGTATATACGGGAAACGCCATTCTCTGATTCTAATTCTTTCTTGGAACATTTTATCTTCTAAATTTTTTAACCATGAATCTTTTAAAGTTCTAGGATCCACCGCGCCAGGAGGAAGACAATGATCTAAAACATCCTGACCCAGTTTAGTTGTATTTATCTCATAAACAAATAAGTTTCCTGATTTTGCGTATTGTATTCTTTTGCACCATGCAAAATAATGTGCCCATTCATACAATTCGGAGGTACATATATAACCGACATCTGAGGTTAAACGATCTGCTGGTTTTGCCATACCATCAGGTCTAAAAGTTCCATGAAAAACTATTTCGGGAATTTTCATGGGGCATTTACCCTAATGAGGAGCCTTTGAAGATTTTTGGGGTCAGCCATTCAGGCTCAACTGTTTCAGAAATTACCCCTTCTTCCATAGGTCTTTCTTCAGGAGAAGACTGATTGTTGTCTGAGCTATTAGTAGTTTGAACTTGAGGTTCAGAAGTAACTACAGGCGGCACCATGAAGTCAGGAATTGATTGAGTTTGTGGTTCAACTGGAGGCTGTTGTTTTGGCATTAAACTGCTTAAATCCTGTCCGGGATTAACTTGAGTTTTAATTTCTGCAGGCTTTTTCCCCCCTACTCTTAAACAATTTGCTACAGCCATGTAAGTATCAGCTGTCACTTGTGAGTTTTGTAAATTATTAGTGCTGTCAAACATGCCTATGAGCAGATTGCTGGCACAGTCAGTATCTAATACAAAGCCTAAATCAGCTATTAAGTTAGTCATTACTTCAGAAACTGCAGCAGCATTAGTATCCGCTACATTAGTTTGTCCAAAAGAAGAATTAGCAGACTGGTTATCAATGTTTACAATATGGGTTCCTGAAAAAACAGATGAATTTTGAGAATAAATTGAACCTAAAGCATTCAAGTTAGATGCTCCAATGGTAAAAATCACATTAAAACCAGCGCCCTGATAATGAGGAACAATTCTGGCCGGTTGAAAAGTTTGCCCCGGTAAAACATGGAAGACTAAATTAAGATGTCCATTTTCAGCAAACCAGTCAAGTTTTTCCAAAGCCGGTACAGTCCCGTCAGAAGCAGCTACTCCCTCCATGGTTAAAGTCAGATTGCCTCCTTCTGTAGAAGGAAGAGCTTTTTGAACGTGATCTACTCCAAAAAGATGAGTGTGACCAACTAACATGGCATCATCTGAAACAATGCTGACCTGTTTGCCTGAAGCTTCTAAAGTTAAAAAAAGCGCAAGCCCTGCTGCCAGTTTATCTATGTCAGCACCGGAGGATACAGCAATTAAGACATTTTTAGCTGAAGGCAGAATATTTTTCAGCTCTGCAATTTGCGAATCGTATTTCATTAGAAATTGATTATGCCCCGAATTTTACCCCTAAACCCCATAAAAATCAAGTTTTAGATCACTCTGAAGGATTCGACGGTGTCGCCGATGGCAAAATCAACGGGTGGATCAAATAACATACCGCAGTCATTACCTTTTTCCACTTTATTTACTTCTTCTTTGACTTTCTTTAAAGATTTCAGCTTTACTTCTCCAACCACTACCCCCTCCCGGACAATCCTAATTTTCTGACCTTTGGCAATTGTGCCTTCTGTCATCCTGCAGCCTGCAATCTTTTCTGTTTTCCCGTGAGGAAATTCAGCAATTATATTGGCTTTACCTAAAACCTCCTCAAGCTGACCTACTTCCAACAAGGTATTGACCACTTCTTCTACATCATCTAACAATTCATAAATAATATTGTAGGTCCTGATTAATACATGTTCATTTTCAGCTAATTTTTGAGCATTAGTGGCTACTTTAACATTGAAACCAATTACAATCGCTCCGACAGTAGCGGCCAGCTTGATATTTTCTTCACCAATATCTCCTGTCGCAGAAAGGACAAAATCTACTACTTTTTGCTCCTCATTGAACTTCCCCAGCGATTCCTCAATGGCCTCTAAAGAACCCTGTTTATCTGCTTTAATAACTACTTTAAGAGTTTTCGTATCACCCTGCTTTAATTTATCAACCAAAGACTGCACAGCTTCAGCCTTCTTTATTTCAGGCAATTCCCCCAAAACTGCCCCTACTGCAGGCACCCCTTCTAACCCCAGCACCTCCACAGGGGTTGAGGGACCGGCGCTTTCCAGAGGTTTGTGATTGTAATCGAACATACCTCTGATTTTCCCCTTCACGCCACCCACCATTATTTGATCTCCCTTTTTGAGCGTTCCGTTTTTCACCAAAATTGTGGCCACTGAACCTTTAAACTTATCTAGTGTGGCTTCAATTACCACTCCGGCAGCAGGCAAAGAGGGATCACCTTTTAACTCATTCATCTCTGCCACCAAAAGAATCATTTCCAGTAGTTTTTCCACCCCTTCGCCTGTTTTGGCTGAAAGAGGTATTACAGGCACATCTCCGCCATACTCTTCCGGGTTTATTTTACGGTCAGCAAGCTGCTTTTTTATTTTTAAAAGAGCAACATTTTTATCAATTCCCGGGAGGTCGATTTTATTAACTGCTACAATCAGCGGTACTTTAGTGCCGTAGGCGCCCCCTGCATTCTGAATATGCTTAATAGCCTCATCTGTTTGAGGCATAATGCCATCATCAATAGCCACCACCAGCACTGCAATATCTGCCACATTAGCGCCTCTTGAGCGCATTTTTTCAAAAGCTGCATGACCCGGAGTATCAATGAAGGTGATTAATTTATTGTCATGCAATACCTGATAGGCACCGATATGCTGTGTAATTCCACCGTGTTCTTTGACCGCAACGGAAGATTTACGGATAAAATCCAGTAAGGTAGTCTTACCATGATCAACATGGCCTAAAATTGTAACAACAGGCGGTCTAAATTGTTCTGCCATAAAAATTATCCTTAAGAAGAATTAAGCAGTTAGAATTAAGAATTAAGGTTTTGAACAACAATCTTCATAGCTTTATTCTTTATTCTTGTCGCTTGCTTCTTTTTTATCTGCCTTCTCTATATCAGCTTCTGCATCGACAGCTGCTTGTGGATCGGCCGGCTGATCTTCTTCCTCTTCCAGCTCTCCTCCGACTGATTCATCCTGTTGTGCTTGAGTGATATTTTCTACTGCAGCCTCTGTCATTGCTTCACCCACAGTTTTCGAAGGATCTGTAGCTTCTGCCATCTCATCTTCTTCTGAAGTTTGTTCTGCTGGTTGCTCTACTATTTTTTCTTCTTTTCCTTCACCCTTTACGCTTTCCCCTTTACCCTCTTCCTCTGGTTCTCCTGAACCCACAATATCAATCTTCCAACCGGTAAGCTTTGCAGCTAACCTCACATTTTGGCCCCCTTTACCAATAGCCAAAGACAGTTGATTTTGAGGCACAGTCACTGTAGCTATCTTATCTTTTTCATTTAATTGAACCTGAATATCCTTAGCAGGAGAAAGGGCTGCCACAATAAATCGGGCCGGATCATCAGAATAGCTGATAATATCAATCTTTTCCTCTCCCAGCTCACTGATTACCGCCTGCACTCTCACACCTTTTTGTCCCACCAGACTGCCTACCGGATCAACGCCCTCTTGAGAAGATACAGCAGCTACCTTAGTCCTGGAACCTGCTTCTCTGGCAATCACTTTAATTTCCACCGCCCCCGATTGAATCTCAGGCACTTCCAGAGCAAAAAGGGCTTTGACTAAATTCGGATCAGAGCGTGATACAATCACTTCAGAGCCTCTGTTGCCTTCTCTTATTTCTTTTACCAAAAGCTTAAGTCTTTGGTTTTGGTGATATATTTCTGTATGAACCTGTTCTGAGGGAGGGAGAACACCTTCAGCTCTGCCCAAATCCACAAAAAAAGTATTCCCTTCCTGCCTTTGGATAGCTCCGGAAATAACAGTTCCTACTTTACTTTCATACTCTGCCAAAATTGTGCTTCTTTCTGCCTCATTTAGCTTTTGCATGATGACTTGTTTAGCAATAGAAGCTGCAATCCGGGCAAATCCGGGAGGGGTTACATTTTTATCGCCGTCAAAAACAGAAATTTCACCTGTCACGGCATCAACTTTGGAGGTGAATTCTTCAAAATCTTCAGGAACCAGCTCATTGCGAAGCATTAAGTCTTTTTTGTACGCTGCCAGAGCTGCTACCCTGATTGCATCCAAAACCACTTCAACTTCTACCCCTTTTTCAGAGGCTATTTGATTTAATGCTGCTGCAAATTCTGTTCTCGCTTGTGCCATATTTTAAAAAGGGCGGGCACTAGTCCCACCCTCAAAGTTAATAGGATTATTAACCAGCACCATTCTAACCCTTTATAAAATTGAAGTCAAGATTACAATTGTGGTATGTTAAAAGAGTGAATTTTATCCAAACCATTAAAAACAGCATTTATTCCCCTGTCTTTTATTCAGGCATTATCAAAAGATCTTTTAAAAGCAGTTTTGGTTATTTTCTCCTGCTGATATTGTTTCTTACAATCATTAATATCATTTTTTTAATCAAACCTCTTTTATTTGATATGCCTTCTCAAATCCAAAACCTGGCTGTAAATTTAGTTGACTGTTTTCCAAAAGAGCTGGAAGTGAATGTCACAGGAGGTCAGCTCACTTCAAACCAGAAAGAACCATATTTCATACCTACCTGTAAAAATTTAGGTATGGAAAATGATCAAAATTTAGCAGTAATTGATACAAAAATTCCTTATTCTCCGGAAAAATTTGAAGAATACAAGGTAGGCTTATGGGTAACCAAAGATTCAATAGTGTACAGAGAAAATAATCTTGAGACCAGGACATATAGTTTAAAACAGGTACAAAATTTTAAGCTCAACAAAGAGGCTGTTGATTCATTTTACAAATCTGCCTCACCTTACTTTAAATTTATAGGACCAGCTTTATTGGTAATTTCTTTTATAGGCATTTATCTTGCTTATGCTTTCAGACTACTTTATCTGCTGATTTTAGGAGCTTTAATCTGGCTTTTAAGTAAAGTCTTCAAATATGCTTTAAGCTTTGGCCAGTCTTACAAAATCGGTTTATATGCCGTAACTTTAGGACTGATAGCAGAGTTAGTAATTAATTTAACCGGCAGGTATACCGGATTTTACGGTTTCCCCTTTATGTTTACCCTTATCAGTTTGGGAGTAGTAACAATGAACCTTTTTATTCCTAAAAAAGCCTCTTAAAACCAGCCTTTTTTCTTAGAGGATAAATTTTTCAGCTCCTCATAGAGCTGCTTTTCCTGTTTTGACGGGTTTTGGGGTACTTCTAAATTGACTCTGACATAATGATCACCGTGGCCGGTTGTCCCTAGTCTTGGAGCGCCTTTGCCCTTAAGTTTAACCAATGATCCAGGTTGAGTTCCGTGAGGCACTTTAACTTTAACTTTACCTTGTGTAGTCTCCACCTCAAATACATCCCCCAAAACCAGTTGTGGGATAGTTACTGTAATTTCAGAAAAAATATCAGCTCCTTCTCTTAAAAATTTGGGGTCTCTGGAAACATTAAAAACAATGTCCATATCACCAAAGCGCATTTTTGTACCGTTGTTTACTCCTGCCGGCACTTTAATTTTCATTCTTTTTCTGTTTATCTTGCCATGAGCATCCCTTGATTCAATCTCTACTTCCTTAGTTACTCCATGTATAGCCTCATCAAAACTGATATTTAACTGATAAGTAGGCTTTCTGCGGGCAAAGCCCCCAAAACCTCCGCCAAAAATTTGCTCAAAGAGTTCGAAGGGATCTTCAAAGCCACCAAAATCTCCTCCAAAGGGGGACCCTCCACCACCTGATGACCACGAATAGGTTTGCCAGCCTCCGCCTCCACCAAAAGGATTAAAGCCACCTGCACCTGCTCCTCCACCAGGGAAACCCTGAGACCTGTCAAAAGCAGCATGGCCAAATTGATCGTACGCTTGTTTCTTTTGGGGATCTGATAAAACCTGATAGGCTTCTCCCAATTCTTTAAATCTTTCGGTGGCTCCTGCAGATTTATCTATATCAGGATGATGTTTTCTGGCCAGCTTACGGTAAGCTGATTTAATTTCATCAGCTGAAACAGACTTATTTACACCTAATATTTCATAATAGTCGCGTTTAGTTGCCATAGTTTTCCCAAATTATACAATTAAAGAGCAGTGAAGTCACAAGTCATAAAAGCAATTTGACGATTTTATGTGCAGAAGCCAGTCATGAAATCGTCACATAGTGAGACTAGAGTAAAACTTAAATGTTGCAGAAATTACTAGTCGAACGGTGCTTTTTGACGTGACGAGTTACTCTTCTTTTTTCTCTTCTTCTACCACTTCACCTTCAACTGCTTCCTCCTTCGCTGAAGCTTCGGAGGACCCGTCTTCTTTTTTCGGTTCTTCCCGAGCTTCCCCGGCCGGCTGTTCTCCAGAAGGCTGGCCCTGTCCTGCCTGCCCCTGCTGTTGGTACATAGCGGCACCGACTTTTTGCAAAGCCTCTGATAATGCTTCCATTTTGGGCTTTAAGTCCTCAGGGGATGCAGTTTGAATAATTCCTTTTAAATCATTTAATTTCTGCTCCACATCAGTTCTGACTTCAGGAGAAACTTTATCTCCGGCGTCTTTAAGTGACCTTTCTGCTGTAAAGACCAAATTATCAGCCTGATTTCTTGTCTCCACTTCTTCTTTTTTCTTTTTGTCCTCTTCTGCATGGGCTTCTGCCTCTTTGGTCATCTTCTCCACTTCATCCTTGGACAAACCTGTGGAACCGGTAATGGTGATATTTTGCTTTTTACCTGTGGCTTTATCGTGAGCAGTTACATTCAAAATACCATTGGCATCAATATCAAAAGTAACCTCTACCTGAGGTACGCCTCTTGGAGCAGGAGGAATCCCGTCAAGGATAAACCTGCCTAAAGATTTATTATCAGAAGCCATTTCCCTTTCTCCTTGTAAGACATTAATCTCCACTGAAGTTTGATTATCAGCTGCTGTTGAGAAAACTTCTGATTTGGAAGCAGGAATGGTGGTATTTCTGGGGATCAAAGGAGTTCTGACTCCACCTAAAGTTTCAATACCCAAAGTCAGGGGAGTTACATCCAAAAGTAAAACGTCTTTGACTTCCCCGCCCAGCACTCCACCCTGAATTGCGGCACCCACTGCCACCACTTCATCGGGGTTAATGCCTTTATGAGGTTCTTTGCCAAAGAAATCCTGTACAGCTTTCTGCACTGAAGGCATCCTAGTCATGCCTCCCACTAAAACTACCTCATCTATCTTTGATGCTTCCAGTTTAGCGTCAGACAAAGCAGCTTTCACAGCGTCAAAGCTTTTATCAATTAAAGGCTTGACCATAGCCTCAAGCTTGGCGCGGGACAGCCTCATCTCAAGATGTTTTGGCCCGGAAGAATCAGCAGTCACAAAAGGAATAGAAATTTCTGCCTCCTGAGTAGAAGACAGTTCAATTTTGGCTTTTTCAGCAGCATCCCGCAATCTTTGCAGAGCTTGCCTGTCAGTTTTTAAATCAATTCCCTGTTCTTTTTTAAATTCTTCTGCCAACCAATCCAAAATTACTTGATCAAAATCATCTCCCCCTAAATGAGTGTCGCCATTGGTAGATTTAACCTCAATCACCCCGTCGCCCAGTTCCAAAATAGAAATATCAAAAGTGCCACCTCCAAGGTCATAAACAGCAATGGTGTGAGCGTGAGATTTATCCAAACCATATGCTAAAGCTGCAGCAGTAGGTTCATTGATTATTCTTTGCACATTGAGACCTGCAATTTCTCCAGCCTGTTTGGTAGCCTGTCTTTGAGCATCATCAAAATAAGCAGGTACAGTAATCACAGCATCAGTTACTTTTTCACCCAGATAACTTTCAGCATCTGCTTTTATTTTTTGTAAAATCTGGGCAGAAATTTCCTGCGGTGTATAATCATGCCCTTCAACCTCAACAACTGCCATACCTTCCCTGCCTTCTTTAATGGTGTACGGAAGCCATTTAAGATCTCTTTGCACTTCAGGATCTTTGTATTTGCGGCCCATCAGTCTTTTGATAGAAAAAATTGTTTCTTTGGGGTTAACAATAGCCTGCCTCTTGGCCACCCTGCCTACTATGTTTTTAATAGGATTAACAACAGAAGGAATAATATTTTCGCCTTCTGCCGAGTGGATAACTTTAGGCTTTCCGCCCTCCATTACTGCAACAGCCGAATTAGTTGTTCCTAAATCTATACCGATTATTTTTGCCATATATTTAGTGACTAGCCGCTAGAGACTAGTGTTTTCCTCCTGTTTTTCTTGTTCTTGTCTTGACTCTTGACTCTTGTCTCTTATCTCTGACTTGCCTACTACTACCTGAGCAGGTCGCAATATCTTACCATTTAGAGTATACCCACTCCTTACCACTTCTAATATTTTATTATCCTCACCCTGCCTTGTGTCAACTGCCTCCTGCAAAGCAGGATTAAATTCACCTTCAGCTTTTACCTCTTCCAAACCTTCTGACTGCAAAACCTGGTTTAGCTCTTTTACTGCTAACTCCACCCCTCTAAACCACTCCTTCGACTCGCTCCGCTCGCTCAGGACCTGCCGGCCTGACCGTATAACTGTCTCTAAATGATCCAATACAGGCAGAATTTTAACCAATAATTCCCCTGTTCCCCATCTTGTTAACTCACTCCTACCCTCTTGCACTCTTTTTTCTAAATTATGATAATCAGCCACTGCTCTTTTTAACTGATTCTCCAGCTGTTGGCTTAATTCCTTTACTGATTCTAACTCTTGCTGTAATTTTTCCAAATCTGCATTCTTTTTTCCCATATTTAAACCCTCATTGCTTCAGTTAATAAATCCCTTACATATTTAACATAAGGCAAAACTAAAGGGAAATTCATCCTGGCAGGTCCGATTACCCCGATTACTCCTGTTTTTTCAGGCTTACTGTAATATTTGGTAAAAACAAAACCTGTAGGTCTTAAGTATTCAAACTCCATGTCTTCGCCAAATAAAATATGCATAGGTCCTGCTCCTGCTGCCCTGCCTATAATTTCCCTTAGTCTTGGATTTTCATCAAACAAGGATAAAACAAACCTGGCTACATCAATATCATAAAATTCAGGCCAGTCTAAAATATTAGCAGCTCCGGCGTAATAAACCGCTCCCTCGTCATCAATAGCCAGCCCTAATACATCAAGCCTTTGGGCCAAAGCAGTAACTGCTTCCTTAAGCAGTTTTTCCTGTTTATATCTTTGGGACATTAATTTTTCTTTAATAGAAACTTCAGCAGTCACAGGCAGTGATTTTTCTTTCATCAGTTCAGTTATATAAAACTTCATACCCATGGAGGTAGGGGCACGGCCTGCAGAGGTGTGAGGCTGTCTTAAGTAACCCATATCTGTTAAACGGCTCATCTCTATTCTGATAGTAGCAGGGGAGACGCCTAAATTGTGTTTTCTTTCAATAACTTCAGAACCAACCGGTTCAGCAGCTTCGATATATTCTTCCACAATTGCTTTTAAAAGTGCTCTTTGCCGTTCGCTTAAGTCTGCCATAACTAGCACTAAGATACCATGACTGCTAAGAAATGTCAATACATTTCTTGCGAAAACTTCGCCTATTACACTGATCGTTGTCGTGTAATGGCTATGTTGTTCTTAGTAATTGTCAAGAGGAATTTTCAGTAGTAACATTGGTTAAATGAAAGTCTTGCTATTAGGTAAAAACTCAAAAAATATCACCCCCTTTGTGGTTAGTTTGGGCTTTGAAATAGTTACCTCAAACCCTGATGTTGTGATAAGTTATGGTGGAGACGGTACCCTGCTGGCTTCAGAAAGACAATACCCTTCTGTTCCAAAGCTTCCTGTCAGAAACAGTGATATTTGTGTTAAATGTCCAAAACATGATGAGCAGTTACTTTTGAAAAAATTACTTGAGGGCAAGCTTAAACTAAAAGAATACAGAAAACTTGAAACAACAATCCTATATCAAACTCTTTATGCTTTAAATGATTTCGTAGTCAGAAACATTAACCCTATTCATGCTATCCGTTTTTATGTGACACCTTCTGTGTCATCCCCCGATTTAATTGGGGGATCCATAAATAATAAGTTACTTATTGGAGACGGCATTGTTGTCTCTACTCCTTTTGGCTCAACAGGTTATTTTAAAAGTATTACCCAAAAGACTTTTGATAAGGGTTTTGGTGTAGCTTTTAACAACACTACAGAGGAAGTTTCTCCCATTTATTTAAAAGAAAATGAAACAATTAATTTTAAATTAGCCAGAGGTACTGCCACTTTGTCTTTTGACAATAATCCTGATATTTTTAATATTGATGAAGGTTCAGAGCTACAATTTAAATTATCAGACAGGGTAGCAAAGATTTACGAGCTGGAGTCTTTAAGATGTTCTGATTGCAAGGTAACCAGAATCTAAACCACTGCTCCCTCTAAAAAGTTCAGTTCTTTTTTAGGAGTATCAAAAGAAACTTTTAACCCAATTGGCATGGGGATGTTTAAAGTTAAGTGACCAAAATCCATATTGGCCATAATCGGGAAATTGTAATCTTTTAAAATATCCAACACCATTTCTTTTAAAGTTGGCTCTTCAATTTCTCTTTTTGCTTCATGCTTTAAAGATTTTAAAAATTTAATTTTTCCGATTAACATGCCGTTTATTCTCTCAAATATCCCCATTCCCTTTAACTGATAAAGAAACTGGTATATTTCCGACAGATCCATGCCAATTTCTTCCCAAAACAATATTGCTCCATCAAACTTCTGGAGAGGTGGAAAATACTCTGTACCAGCCAGCACTGAAATTCTTTCTAAAATTCCACCCAAAAGATGCCCCTCTGCTTTTCCTTTTTTCCACTCTTCCCACTCTGTGACAGGTTTAATAATTCCCGGAGCCTCGCTTTTGGTTAAAAACTTTAGGAAAAATTCCTGATTTAATTTGGGCCAGTCTTCCATGCCTTCTTTAATATCCCTGCCAAAACCATAACTTAAATCATCCATATGAAATCCCACCATGCCCACTTTTGCAAAAATTGCCAGATGATAGATGCTCATATCAGACATACCAATAAATGGTTTAGGGTTTTTAGCAATCAAATCATAATCAAGATGTTCAATTACAGAAATTGCTGAATAACCACCGGTGTGAGCAATAATAGCTTTTACCTCCGGATCAGCAAACATGGAGTTAATATCTTCTGCCACTTCTTTTGCCTCCCCTGCCATCCACCACTTTTTCCCTGAAATGGTTTTGCCCTCTTTCAATTTAAACCCCATCTCTTCAACCAAAATCCTGCCTCTTTGAAACTTTTCCCTGTGAGAATCAAGCACAGGAAGCGACGACGCCACAACCCCAACAGTATCCCCAAGATTTAATTTAGGAGGTTTCACAATTTTCATACCCGAATTATACAAGAAATAAAGTATAATGTAGTTATGAAAAAATTACATTCTGTGGTCTGGAAAGAAGATAAATGGTATGTGGCTAAAGCCCTTGAGGTGGAAGTAACCAGCCAAGGCAAAACTCAAAAACAAGCTTTGGATAACTTAAAAGAGGCCTTAGAGCTTTACTTTGAAGATCCGTCTAAAATTGAGGTTACTCCTGTCAGTAAACCTAAGCTGCAGGATTTATCTATCCAAGTGCATGCCTAAATTATATTCTGCACGCATTGTACTTGCAGCCTTACAACGAGCAGGATTTTCTCTGATCAGCCAAAGAGGCAGTCATATTAAATTATATAAAAGAGATAAGGATAAAAATTTCACTGTAATTGTTCCCAATCATAAAGAAATTGCAATTAGTACCTTTAACAGCATCCTCAAACAAGCCGGCTTAACCAGAAAAGGTTTAGAAAAATTTATCAGATAAGATTATTAAGATTTCAATATACTCAAAAAGGCTTCTTGGGGGATTTCGACGCGGCCGACCATCTTCATTTTCTTTTTTCCTTTTTTCTGTTTTTCCAAAAGCTTTCTCTTGCGAGTGAAGTCCCCTCCGCCAACAACCTTACTGCCATGCATCAAAACATCTTTTCTGAAAGGTGAGATTGTTTCTCTGGCAATAATTGTTCCACCTATTGCTGCCTGAATGGCAATCACAAAATTTTGTCTGGGTAAAACTTCCTTTAATTTCTCCACCATATTCCTGCCAAAACTTTCTGCCTTCGGCCGGAAAACTATGGTTGACAGGGCATCCACTTTTTCCCCTCCCACCAAGATATCAACCCTCACTGCATTTACCTCACGGAAGTCCAACAGTTCCCAGTCAAGCGAAGCAAACCCTGAAGATACAGACTTTAACCTGTCATAAAAGTTAGTGACCATCTCAGACAGCGGCATTTCATAGCTCATTTCCACCTGTGTTCCAAAATGCTGCATATTTAAAAATCTACCCCTTTTCTCCTGCACGAGCTCCATTACCGGTCCAATGTAATTTTGAGGCACAAAAATTCTCAAACTTACCCAGGGCTCTTTTAGCCCCTTAATGTTTTCGCCCTGCGAGAGCTCTGCAGGAGAAGTAATCGGTTGATCACCCAGCATATATTCCACAGAAGGAGCTGTTGCCAAAAGGTCCACATTGAATTCTCCTGATAATCTTTCCTGTACCACCTCTGCATGAAGCAATCCTAAAAACCCGCACCTGAATCCTGCACCCAGCGCATCTGACTGTTCGGGAAGATAAGAAAAAGCAGGATCAGTCAACCGAAACTTGCCCAAAGCTTCTTTCAGCTCAAAATATTCATCAGAATCAATCGGGAAAAGACCCACAAATACCATTGGTTTTACTTCCTTGTATCCTGGCAGGGGTTCAGTGGATAAATCAATGGCTATTGTATCTCCAACCCTGACTAGATCCGGTTCTTTAATCCCTGTAGCAATATAGCCAATTTCCCCAGCTTTTAGACCGTTATTGAGTGTAAGTTGAGGCGCAAAAAAACCAGTCTCCAGAACATGACCCTGCGCTTTAGTTTGCAAAAAACAAAGGGTGCTATTGATAGGTGGTGTTTCACCCTCCATAATCCTAACTTGAGCTACCACACCTTTAAACGGGTCATAAAAAGAATCAAATATCAATGCTCTGAACTTCCACATCGGGGGTGGAAGTGTAGCTACACCTCGGGATTTTGGGGCAGGTATACGCTCAACTATGGCTCTTAAAAGTTCTCCTACTCCTTGCCCTGTTTTACCTGACACTAAAAGTATTTCATCGTACGAAAATCCAAAAGTATCAACTAATTGTTTTTTGGCATTTTCAATATCCGCATTTGGCAAATCTACCTTATTGATAACAGGGATCAGGGTTAGGTTCTGTTCCAACGCGGCCAGACCATGGGCCAAAGTCTGAGCCTGTATTCCTTGAGTAGCATCCACCAAAAGCACTGCTCCTTCAACTGCTGCCAAAGCTCTGGATACTTCATAGGAAAAATCTACATGACCAGGAGTATCTATTAAATTTAGGGTATAAGCGGAGCTTGCGGCAACTTCGTTGCCTAAGGGTATAGCGTTTTGGCCCGAAGGGCCGGTGTATTGGGTATAGCTTAAACGCACAGGGGCAAGTTTGATGGTGATGCCGCGTTCGCGCTCCAACGCCAAAGAATCCAACAATTGAGGCTGCATTTTATCTCCGGTAACAGTTCCTGTTATTTCCAAAAGCCTGTCTGCCAGAGTTGACTTACCATGATCCACATGGGCAATGATAGAAAAATTCCTGATATTCATTGGGGTATTGTAGCAAAAAGCTTTAAACGTTTTCAGGAATAATTTCCTGGGACTTTAACTTATCCTGGAATTTGCCTATCCTTTTAAGCAGCTCTACATAAGTATCCAGTTCTCTGACTTTCAAAAACCTCACCAAAATTACATAAATAGTTAAAGCAAAAATTGAAGAGAGTCCTGTTAAAGCCAGTAAATTCACGGTTCTGGTAGTATCAAAAATCACCTGGTCCAAAAGCTTTATAGGGATATATAAACAAACTCCCATAATTACAGTAGCCATCAGCATTTTTATAAAAGGACCAAATACAGCTTTTAAATTAAACTTCCCCACCTTAAAATGGAGCGACCAGAAAAGCAATATTGCAGAAATTACAGCAGCAACAGCATTAGCCAAACCAATACTCCAAACATCAAGTTTTAAAACAACAATCATATATACGCTCAATAAAATATTTACAACCACTACAAACAAAGAAACCATAACAGGCGTTTTAGTATCTTTTAAAGCATAAAAACCCCGTACAAAAAGCAAAGAAACAGCCTGAGCAGCCAAACCAACAGATAAATATGCTACGGTGGCACCGGTTAAAACTGTTGAAGGCCAGTCAAACTGCGAGGCTCCAAAAACAAGTCTTACCACCGGAATTCTGATTACAATTAAAATTGCTGCAGCAGGCAGTGTCAGAAAAAGAATTTGATGCATGGTAGTTAAAATTGTAATTTTAAATTCGTCAATTTTTCCTCTTGCTTTTTCTGCAGACAAAACAGGCAGGGCGGCTTGCGCCAAAGTAGCCCCAAATAAACCAATCGGCACGACCTGCAGATGCTGAGCAAAGGTCAAATAGGTTACTGATCCTATGGAAGCAAGGGTTGCCAAAGCTATGCCGATAGTTTCGTTAATTTGTTCTGCTGCCAATCCAATGGTCCTTACGCTTACAAGCCTCATAATCTCTTTTACCCCTGTGTGGAAAAATTTAGGAGGAAATTTAAACCTAAACCCTATTGACCAAATTAAAGGAAGCTGTATCAAAGCATGCATAAATGCTCCCAACACAACACCATAGGCTGCGCCTCTGATGCCAAAGCTCTTTGATAAAAACGCGATGCCTATAATCATCCCAAAGTTATAAAACACCGGAGCAAGCGAGGGAATAATAAATCTCTGAAAGGATTGTGAAATACCGATAAAGAAAGACCCCAGAACCAAAACTACCTGACCTGCCAAAATTATCCTGGTCAGCTCTACCACCTGAAGCTGCTTTCCGGCATCAAACCCAGGCGCTATAAAAGTTTTGATAATTGGCTGGGCAAAAATGTAAATTGAAACTGTAATCAGGATGAATACCACCAAAGATATATTTAAAACCGATCTGGCCATATCAAAAGCATCTTCTTTACCTTTATTTTCCAAATGTTCAGTAAATACGGGAATAAAAGCTACAGACAAAGCGCCCAGTATTATTATTTGAAAGATAAAATCCGGCAACCTGAATGCGGCCCAGAAAATATCTATTATGTCAGGGGAAAATACATGGGCAAGCAGGCGGTCGCGTACTAACCCTAAAATTTTGGACAACATTAAAGTTGCCATAATAATTGAAGCTGCAGATAAAATTGAAGTTTGTCTGGAATAAAGAAGAGAAAAAAGATTTTTAACCATTTTCAAAATTGTAGCAGAGGAGCTTGCAGGAAAGCTATAGTCTGTGTTAATATTTCGCAATGCCAATTATCCGTTCAGCGATAAAAAAGGTCAGAAAAGATAAAACAAGAACAACCCTCAACAAAAAGAGGGAGAATACTTTAAGGTCTTTAATTAAAAAAACCAGAAGTTCCAGTACTGCCAAAAATCTGCAGGCAGTTTTTTCCGCCTTGGATAAGGCCGCCAAAGTAAATCTTATCCATAAAAATAAGGCTGCAAGACTGAAGTCAAATCTCTCTAAATTAGTAAAATAACAGCCTTGCGACCTTCGGTCTTATACTCTAGACCCTGTACCCTAGACCCTATATAATGGAATCATGCCCAAAGCCAAATCTCTTTTGATCAAACTCGATCTGCTTAAGCCTCAAAGCAATCCTGAAAAGTTACCGGTAAAAGCATTCCGTTGGCTGCTTTCTTCCGGCCGTTATATTTTTGTATTGGTAGAGGCCCTAGTCTTAATCGCATTCGGAGCCAGATTTAAACTGGATGCTGATTTGGCGGCAAAAAAAGAAGCAATTGAGGAGCAGATCCCCTATATTGAAAGTCTTAAACCATATGAGATTTTGATCAGACAGACACAGCTGAAACTGGCAACCATCGACAATGTCAAAAAAAGTTCTGTGGATTGGGATAAGATATTAACAAAAATTGCCGGCCAAACACCTGCTACCGCTAAAATATCCAGTATAAATATTTCCAAAACTTTAGGGGTTGCCACTGTTCATATAATTGGCCAGACGCCTGCCAGCAGCGATATCACCAGTTTTATTACCGGACTCAAAGAAGACAACTTTTTCACCAATGTTAATTTAGCAAGCGTCGGTCTTGAAGAAGGCTTCATCAAATTTACTATTGATGCTTCAACTACACCCGGGGGAGGTAAAAACCTATGAACAATAAATCAAATATCTATTCCCGGTATTTTACCTATGTCAGACCTATTACCAGACTTCCTGTAGTCAAAAATTACGGACCTGCAATATTTACTCTTATAACCGCCTCTGTTTTGATATTCTTTGCCATCAAACCTACAATAGAAACAATTTTAGTTTTACAAAAAAAATTAGCAGATCAGGAGCAAACCCTGCAAAAACTTACCGACAAAGTAAACAATTTATCTTTAGGTAAAAAGAATTACGATGACTTAGATCCTTCAATAAAACAAGCTATAGTAGCATTTATTCCAGATGCTGTCAGCTTAAAATCCCTTACCCAAAACCTTGAGGAAAGCGCTCAAAGACATGAAGCATCAATATCAGCGCTGCAGATTGAACCGATTGTGATAGATATTAAGAAAAACCTAAATCCCGGCTCTTTAGCTGAAACTTCTTTTATTTTTAATACAGAAGGTGATTATAAAAATTTAATTGCCCTATTGCAGGAGCTGAAAAGAAGTAGTAGGTTAATCTCCATTGACAGCTTATCTATGTCCAAAGCCAGTGAAGATAATTCAATTATTATGTCTCTAAAAGGAAAGGCTTACTACTTAAAGTAGCAAAATTATTTAAAATGACACGCAAAGAATGGTTAATTGCTGCAATATTTACTTTTATTTTAATAGTCGCCTGGGTAATATTTGACGTACTGCACACCAGAGCTGAAGTTGAAGTACCACAAAAAGTACAGGAAGTTATTGAACCTATCAACCCGAATTTTAATATCCAGGTTCTTGAAACCCAACCATGAAAGATTTCTTCAGCAAATTTAAAATACCGACAATTTTGGGTCTGGCAATAATTTTTTTAGGAATAGCAAGCGGGGTATATTTGGTTTTAAAAGATCAAATTTATTTTTTACAGGCTGCGCCAAATGTTTCTGCTCAAAACGTTACTTTTTCAAACATTACAGATACCTCTGCAGTAGTATCCTGGGAAACTGCCAGCGCAGTGTTATCTTTTATCACCTTTGGTCAAAATAATCCGGCAGAACAAACAGTGCTTAATGACAGAGATCAAACTCCCCAACCTCACCGGATCCATTATGTGACACTTAAAAACCTCACTGCTAAAACTACCTATCAACTGAAAATTACCACAGGTAAGACACAGTCAGAAATTTTTAAATTTGAAACATCTTCTCCTGCTTCTGATCAAAGCGGATTCAACCCTGTCATTGGTTCGGTAACAGATCACAATAATACTCCCTTAAATGAAGGTATTGCCTATCTGTCCATTACAGGCGCAATTACTCAGTCTGCTCTGATAAAGGGGGGTAATTTTTTAATCTCTATATCTAATGTCAAAAAGCAGGATTTGACAGATTACCTTTTAAAAGAAGACGTAACTGCTAAAATAACAATAGTCTCGGATAATGGAACTGCCAATATGCTGGTAACTTTAAAGAAAAACTCTGTCCCTCTGCCTTCTGTAAAACTCGGCCAAAACATAGATCTGACTACTCTGCCTGAAGAAACTCCCCAACCCAGTACAAAGGAATTAAATGAATACGATTTAAATAGTGACGGAAAAATAAATGCTGCAGACAATGCCATTATTTTGCAAAATTTCGGCAGAAACCCAAAAGAAAAGAGGGCGGATTTAGATAAAAACGGTAAAGTTGATCAGGATGATTTAGACCTGATGGCAGTAAAAATCAAAGAGCTAGGCCCTCAATAAACTACTGACCAATAAAAATTCTGCATGCTCCTTTTCCAAAAGACCGGATTTGATTTTAAAATCAATTTCTATTATTTCTTTATACAGCTCCGTAACTTTTTCCAAAGGAAAATTTGCCCTTTGCCTTTCCAGTTTTTTCCTGACAAAATCCGGAGCCTTGTTAGGGGTTACTGCCAAACTTCTTAAAAGATAAAAAACCATTATCAGTAAATAATGAATATCGAAGCTGTTCTTTCTTAACTTGTCCATTTCTAAATATGCCCTCCTATCCTTGTTTGCCAACAGATCCAGAAAAGGAAAAACAGAAAGCTCTTTGCTTTCAGGAAAAAAAGATATTTCAAAACCGCTGAATTTTTTCGGGTCTATCTCGTGATCAAACCAAAGAGCAAGAGTTAAAGAGTCATTAAGAGTCAAAGAGTCAAAATTAAGGTCGGTAGGATTTTCTAAAATAATCAGCTGCTCTTGCTCAAAAAGGGATTGGGCGGATAAAGACTCTTTAATAATTCTTAAATCTGCTCCTTCTTCAAAAACCACTATATTATTAGGGTCAAATTTCCCTTTTAAATCAATCAGTTTTTTTCTTGAAACCTGTTTAGCGGGTCCGTGCAGAAGCAGTCGCATCATATTCTGAAATTTCTCCCAGCAGTACTTTTCTAACATATCCTTGCACAATAGAAAAGTCATCATCTTGAGCAATCAACACATAAGCTCCGCCATAATTTGCAGCTGAAGGGTGAACTAATAGGGATTTTCTGTCATCAGGCAAGCCTAATCTGTAAGAATCATCTAAAACAAAATTATAAGTTTTTTCAAGTTTTTTTGATAATTTATAAAAATCTATTGTCTCTTTGACAGAAATATCAGTATCTATGCTTTTACCCAATACTCCTATTAAATCTGCCAATTTTTGAGGACTTGCCAAAGTTTCCAAAGATAACACTTTATTTCTTACTGCCTCAATTACCTTTTGCTGCCTTTTGGATCTGGCAAAATCAGACCCTTCACCATTAGTGCCATGACGCGAGCGGACAAATGCCAAAGCTACTGCCCCGCTCATTTGGGTCGGGCCTTTATCAAAACTTATACGTTCATACCTGCAGCTAAAATACTTTACGCCTTTGTCTTCCTCTGCTGAATCTGTAGCAATAGCTCCGTCAGCCAAAACCAATACCTGCCTTTTTCCTGGTTCTATATTAAGCTTTTTTGCCTCTTCCTCATTAAAATCCATTTCTTTTTGATTGTTACCGCAAAGGTCATTTTCTTTTCCCTGTATCGGATACAAATAGTCATTAAAGGGATTTTCCACCAAAACTTCTATCCCTTCTATTGCATCTACCGCTGATACAAATCCCCTAAAATCTACCCGCAGCGCATAATGAATTGGTATCCCTAAAATGTTTCCAAAAACTGTCTTGGCAAAACCCAAACCATTATTTTGATTAAGACCGCTTTGATAGACAACATTTGCTTTAGTTCTTAAAGCAGGCAGCCATAAATCACGCGGCAGGGAAAACAGAAAAATCTCATTGGTCTTTAAATTATACGAAGCCACCATGATAGTATCAGTTAAATTTGTACCGTCATGGGTGCCCCCGGCAATCCCCAAAAGTAAAATATTGACTCTGTCGTTAGTCGAACGCAAAGAGGTACCGGAAAGTATGTAATTTACATAGGTGGTAGTACCTGAACGGGTCACTAAAAATATGGCAATAGACATTAAAATTCCCACTACTAAAAGCAGCGGGAATATCTTTTGTAATATTTTTTGCACTCTTTTAACTTTGAAGGGGTCGCTCTTTTTTCTCCCTATCGAAGCTCCTAAATTCTTCATTACTTGCTCTCCGAAACAATCTGACAAATCTTTGTAAATTCCTGTGCGCTTAAAGAAGCTTTACCTATTAAAACACCACTTATATCAGGTTGTTTAATAAAAGAAGCAACATTGCCCGCATCAACACTACCACCATACAGCACTTTAAGATCAGATCCATTACTTTCTTTTAAAGCTTTAGTTGCCTGATTTGCATTTTCAGGCGTATCTGCATTACCGTTACCTATGGCAAAAACAGGTTCATAAGCTACCAGCCTACATCCTTCAGGTACTTCAGCTTCTGCACCCTGAACACACATTAAAGGAGTGACGTTATTTTGAATAGCTTGAGCAACTTTTTTGGTTACCATTTCATCAGTCTCTCCAAAATTCTCTCTTCGTTCTGAGTGACCCAAAATAGCAAGAGAAACAAATTGATTTAAATTTTCAGCGGCTTCTTCTCCTGTATAAGCCCCCTCTTCGTACGGAGATAAATCCTGCGCTCCTACCAGTAAAGGAAAATTACCTACAGTGATTGCTTTTTTTACTTCAGACAAAGCGCTGAAAGAAGGACAAACTACCACTTTCAAGTGATCTGATGTTGGAATATTTGGACCCACTGCAGTCACCCAGTCTAACGCTTCAGCTATAGATTTGTTACTTTTCCAGTTTGCTATTATCCAGATAGTTTTTTCCATACCATCCATTATATTCTATTGGAGTAGTTTAAGAAGATCTGCTTTTGAAGTAACACCAATTTTTCTGCCTGCTTCCTGATCATTTTTTAAGACAATATAGGTAGGAATACCCATAACTCCATACCTTGAAGCTTCTTCAGGCTTTTCATCAACATTGATTTTAACCACTTCCACCTTACCGGAGAGCTCTTTTTCCAGCTCTTCAATAACAGGATTCATCATTTTACAGGGTCCACACCAAGGAGCCCAAAAATCAAGAAGTTTAATCATATGAGGAAAAAATAATAGCACTATTTTAAAGTGATGGAAAGAGGTATTTTATGCTAATATATGCTGCGCTATGCCCAACCTTTTAGATGACTTAAACCCCCAGCAACAGGAAGCTGTTAAAACGACAGAAGGACCTGTTTTAATACTGGCAGGAGCAGGTTCAGGTAAAACCAGGGTATTAACTTATAAAGTAGCTCATTTAATTTCAGAAAAGAAAATTCCGCCTGAAAACATCCTTGTGCTCACTTTCACAAATAAAGCCAGCCAGGAAATGGTTGAACGGATTAAAAAATTAATTGGCAACCTTCCTATCCAACCCACCATGGGGACTTTTCATTCTTTTTGCGCCAGGCTTTTGCGCCGCGAAGGAAAAGTTTTAGGGCTCCCCTCTGGTTTTGCCATTTATGACGAGGGAGATGCTTTGGATGCAGTTAAAGAAGCTATGGGCATATTAAACATTGCCATCAAAAAAACTTCTCCTTACTCTGTCAGGACTACTATATCTGAAGCTAAAAACGAACTTATCTCCTCATTGGAATATCCCCAATATGCCAGAGGCTACTTTCAGGAAACTGTAGCTAAAATTTATATAGAATATCAAAAAATTTTGGAGAGAAATCATGCTTTGGATTTTGATGACTTGCTACTTTACACCATCAAGTTATTTAAATCTGAGCCTGCTATTTTAGTCCGCTACCAAATCCAATTCCGTTATATCTTAATAGATGAATATCAGGATACTAACCCTGCCCAATATTTAATAAGCAAATTTTTGGCCAACAGACATAAAAACATTTGTGTTGTGGGGGATGCGAGTCAATCAATTTATTCATTTAGAGGAGCTGATTTTAGAAATATTGTAAATTTTAAAAAGGACTACCCTCAAGCCAAAGTTTTCAACCTGGAGCAAAATTACCGTTCTACCCAAACTATTTTAGATGCAGCCCATGCAGTTATTTCTAAAAACACCTCCCACCCTATTTTAAAACTGTGGACAGAGAAAAATGGTGGAGACAAGGTAGAAATTGTGGAAGTCAGAAATGAGGTAGAAGAGGCGCTTTTTATCTTAAGCGCTATTTCTCAACTCAAAGGAGTAAAAAGCTTATCGGATTTTGCCATACTTTACAGAACAAATGCTCAATCCAGATCTTTGGAGGAACAATTCCTAAAATCAGGCATTCCCTATAAATTAGTCGGGGGTGTGAGCTTTTATCAAAGAAAGGAAATTAAAGATGTCTTGGCATACCTTCGTTTAATGCAAAACCCCAAAGATTCAGTCTCTTTAAAAAGGGCAGAAAAAATTGGTAAAGGAAGGCTGGCGAAACTAATGGAGTTGTTTACTGAAGTATCAACGCAGCCGGAAAAATACACAACTTTAGATCTACTGGATCAAGTTCTTACAAAAACCGGTTACTTAGCATATCTGGACGACAGCACTGAAGAAGGAAAGATGCGGGTAGAAAACGTCAAAGAACTCCGTTCTGTAGCAGAAGAATTCCCCAACTTAACTGATTTTTTAGAAAACGTGGCTTTAGTTGAGGCTTCTGATACACCCACCCACCGAAGGACTAATACAGGAGGCGAGGCTGTCACTTTAATGACTCTGCACGCTGCAAAGGGTTTAGAGTTTCCAACAGTTTTTATGGTAGGGATGGAAGAAGGATTATTCCCCCATTCGCGTTCAATGCTGGATGTTCACCAATTAGAGGAAGAAAGAAGACTTTGCTATGTAGGGATAACCAGAGCCAAAGAAAAATTATATTTGACCTATACCAGACAAAGATTATATTTTGGAACCCGTTCTAATTCTTTAAGTTCCAGATTTTTATCTGATATTCCCAAAGAACTGGTGATATCCAATACTGATTTCCGGGATGAAGAAGCTTTTGATGATGATATCAGCCTTGCTGAGCACGATATTCACATGGTTCCAGGAGGTCATGGCAGAGCTTCAGTTCCTTAACCTATAAAAATCCTCCTTCAGAAAACTGCTCATGGCATTCTCCAAAGCCTTTCCCCGGCAGGTTTCGGGCAGCTCTTCGCCGGTTTGGGAAGAGGTTCTGCTCAGCGAAGAGGAAGAGAAAGAGGCAGAAGAGAAGTGCCAGCGGGAAAACTTTTGCCTGCTGGATGCCTCTTTGCAGGAAGCCAAGGCACTGGCGATCAAGCACGGGATAAACAGCGGCGCCAATGTGACCAGAATGGCGATTGCGTTGTTTGAGAAAAAGGCTTCGCATCAGGTCTTCTGGAAAGAGAAGATGGCGAAAGAGAAGTTTGAGCGTTGGTGTGGACAGCAGAGCAAACAGTAAACTTATGCCCGTCGTACCTGCCGCTTCACCATCCTTTCAAACCCTTCCGCTTCTTTCCGCGTATTAAAGAACAGGGCATGCTTCCGGCCTTTCTTCGTGAGCACAGAGCCGCCGAGAAAGACTTTGTCGACCTTATGCTGCACAACCTCCCGCAGCGGAATTTTTTCTTTGACGGTTTTTCGGAGCGTTTTCTTCACGATGTGCAAATGCTTTCCGCGGACAGCGTAATGCGCCTCGGCGCGGCCGATTTTCTGAACAATAACCGATAGCACTCCATAGATGATGAGAAAGAGTGCGGCATAGAGCGCCGCCAGCCTCCCATCGCCGAGCTGAAATAAAGTAACCAGAAAGATCAGCACCGTTAAGAACGCCACAAAGAGCACTTCGGTGCGCAGGAATTGTATTTCCCTGGCCGGGAATTTCCACTGTAACGTATTTCGTGCCATGCCTTCCTCACGGCTTCATGATGGGCGCTTTGGTCATGCTGACGATGGAAGCGATGAGCATGGCTCCAAAGATAACCATGAAAATGAGCCCGTAACTGGCACTTTGCGGATACACGAGATATGCTGAGATTAAAAATCCGAGAATGGCGAGCACCATGAAGCTGCTTTTCAGGGGCACGGCATGCCATCTTCTATTTTTTGGTGCTGCACTCTTTCTTTGCCGGCGCTTGG
>JACOXH010000014.1 GCA_016176415.1 Candidatus Daviesbacteria bacterium | reverse complement strand
AGTTTGCCTTAAACCCTCAAAATAATGATTACAGAGTGATTGAAGTTAATGCCAGACTGTCCCGCTCTTCAGCTTTGGCTTCCAAAGCCACGGGCTACCCTTTGGCTTACATTGCTGCCAAAATTGGCTTAGGGTACAACCTGCCTGATTTAAAAAACAGCGTGACTTTATCTACCTCTGCTTTTTTTGAACCTGCATTGGATTATATTGTGGTGAAAATCCCCAGATGGGACTTGCAGAAGTTTTTAGGAGCGAAGGAGGTTATTGGTTCTGAAATGAAAAGCGTGGGAGAGGTGATGGCTATAGGCAGGTCTTTTCCTGAAGTGTTGCAAAAAGCCATCAGGATGTTAGAAACCGGACAGGATGGGCTTTTAAGTAACGGAGTTGATGATACAAAACTTCTTCCCACCGCAGAAAGATTGTTTGTAATTGCTCAAAGATTTGCCAAAGGAGAAAGCGTAGACAGTATTTATCAGGCTACTGGCATTGATCCCTGGTTTTTGCATCAGGTTAAAGAAATTGTGGGATTTGAGAGGAGTCTTCAGTCTTCAGCTTTCAGTCATCAGACAATATTGCAGGCAAAGAAGTTAGGGTTTTCTGATAAATTGCTGGCAAAAGCATTCAAGAGTACCGAACAAGACATCAGAGAATTCAGGAAGAAGAATGGTATTGTGCCAAAGGTAAAACATATTGATACTCTGGCTGCAGAATATCCGGCAAAGACCAACTATCTTTATCTCACTTATCATGGAGAGGAAAGCGAAGAAAATATTAAGTCACTTAAGGAGCTTAAGTTACCTAAGTTACTTAACCGAAAAGTCATAGTGCTTGGCTCCGGTCCTTACCGCATTGGTTCTTCTGTGGAGTTTGATTGGTGTTCAGTTACTGCAGCTCAAACCTTCCGTTCCAGAGGTCTTGAGACTGTTATTATCAATTGTAATCCCGAAACAGTTTCTACTGATTTTGACTCGGCAGATAAGTTGTATTTTGAGGAGTTAACATATGAGCGGGTCAGTGACATTTATGATATTGAAAACTCGTCACTCGTCACTCGTTACTCGCTAACTAGTAACGAGAAACGAGAAACGAGAAACGAGCAAACGGCCTCTCTTATTTTGGGCTTTGGAGGACAAGTGCCTAATAATTTAGCTATGCCAATGTTTAAATCAGGTTATAAGATTTTAGGGACTAATCCTCAAGATATTGATAGAGCAGAAGACCGCAATAAGTTTTCGAAACTTTTAGATAAATTAGGAATAGAACAACCAGACTGGCAGAGCTTTTCTAATTTGGAAGAAGGGATGAGGTTTGCTCAAAAAATCGGTTATCCGGTTTTAATCAGGCCCTCTTATGTGTTGTCCGGATCAGCCATGAATGTGGCTTATTCTTCTGCAGATTTGAAAAAATACCTGCAAGATGCCGCCAATGTTTCCAGAGAACACCCGGTGGTTATTTCCAAATTTGTAGACGGGGCCAAAGAGATTGAGATTGACGGAGTGGGACAGGGAGGAAAATTGGTAATTTATGCCATATCAGAACATGTAGAAAATGCCGGAGTGCACTCTGGTGATGCCACCATTGTTTTGCCTCCTCAAAGATTGTATCTGGAAACTGTCAGGAAAATCAAAGAAGCTACCAGAGAAATAGTAGAAGAGCTGAAGATTAACGGGCCTTTTAATATTCAATTTTTGGCCAAAGAAAATAAAATCATGGTGATAGAGCTTAATTTGCGTGCTTCACGTTCTTTTCCCTTTGTCTCCAAGGTAACAGGCTACAATTTTGTGGAGCTGGCTTCCAGGGCAATGCTGGGCGAAGATGTATCCGGCCATTACAATACTTTGGATTTGGATTTTGTGGGAGTGAAAGCCCCTCAATTTTCTTTCAGCAGGATTAAAGGGGCTGACCCCAGACTGCGGGTAGAGATGTCTTCTACAGGGGAAGTGGCCTGTTTTGGAACAGATTTACAGGGGGCTTACCTTAAAGCCATACTGGCTACAGGTTTTAAATTTCCCAAAAAATCAGTATTTTTAGGCATTGGTGGGCAAAAAAATAAATTAGATCTTTTGGTAGCAGCCAAAAAGTTATCAAATTTGGGCTTCAAAATTTATGCCACTCATCACACCTCTGAATTTTTAAAGGGAAGCGGGATAAAAACTACCAGAGTTTACAAAATTTCTGAAAAAGGCAGTCCTGCCATTTTGGATCTCTTGAAAAAAGGAGATATTGATTTGGCAATTAATATTTCCCAACCTGAATCTCACAAAGGGGAAACAGATGGTTACATTATCAGAAGAAACTGCGTGGATTTGGGTATTCCTTTGATTACCAACCTGCAGGCTGCAGAGCTGCTTGTTTCTTCCTTAGCTGCCAGAAAAGAGGAAGATTTAAAAGTTCAAAGCTGGGATGAGTATCTCTCCTCTTAAGTAGAATTTTTGCGGGAAATGATAGATAATAGTGACTGGAGTCAAGAATCTAGAGTCTAGGAATTTTATAATACAAAACTTGACTCTTGACTCTAGCGACTAGACTCTATTGTTTATGTTTATTCCCAAATATTCCATCACCAACAAAATTTTAAAAGATGTAGGTATTATTGAGGCTGCTAAAGAGATTATCATGAATGCTCCTTTGGTTCCTGTATGGGAAGCAAAGTTTAGAAAAGAAGCGATTGAGAGGACTATACACCACGGCACGCATCTGGAAGGCAATCCCTTATCGCCTGAAGAGGTTCAGGATGTTCTGGAAGGGGAGGAAATTGTCGCCCGCGACAGGGATATTCAGGAGATTTTAAATTACAGGAATGTTCTAAAGTTTATTGAGGGGATTTACGCACAAATTGGTACCTCCGGAAGCTACAGTTTTACCATTGAAACGATTTTAGAAATGCACCGTTTAACAACTGATAAAATCTTGCCTCCTGAATCCTCCGGCCAGTTCCGCATCAGACAGGTAGTGATCAAAAACAGTAGAACAGGACAAGTTTCTTATACCCCTCCTCCTGCTCCTGAAGTGCCATACTTAATTGAGGATTTGGTGAATTGGATTAACTCTGATGAAGCCAGACAAATTCACCCAATTATAAAAGCAGGCATTATTCACTACGAGTTGGCCAGAATTCATCCTTTTGTTGACGGTAACGGCAGGGTAGCAAGAGGAGTAGCTACTTTAATCTTATTTTTAGACAGTTATGATATCAGGAAGTTTTTCTCTTTTGAGGAATATTTTGATGAAAATCCCATGAAATATTACTTAACATTACAAGCTGTATCAAACCAGCTCGTACTGGATACTCATGAGCGTGATTTAACACCATGGCTTGAGTATTTTACAGAAGGAGTAGCCATAGAATTAAACAGGGTTAAAGAAAAGGTGCAAAGGATTTCAGTAGATGCCAGAATCAAGGATAAGCTGGGGACACAGTTGATGTTGAATGAAAGACAAATGATGATTATGGAATATATTCACAGGCACAAGTCTTTATCAAATAAAGACTTCAGGAAAATATTTCCTGATTATTCTGATGACACAGTGTTAAGAGAGCTTAAGTTTTTAAGACAAAAAGGTTTGGTTAAAAAGAGCGGGGGAACTAAAAAAGCAGCTTACGTTTTAAAATAACTCAAAGTTAAATTAAGACAGACCTGTGAGATTATATTTCCTGATAATGGATCTTTGGCGGTTCTCCATGAGGGCTCAAAAGAACTGCAGTATAAATCCGGCCGTTTGGGACCATGGCCCCAATCTTATTTCTGCCTGCTTCCTTTGCTCCTTTATAGTGTGCTATGTCAGCATAATGTACCGCCTGTTCGATTAAATGTCTCCAATCCTTTCCCGAGTCTAACAGTTCAGCAGTAAAAGGGGGGAGTTGGTAAACTCCGCAACTGATTGTTTTAGGCCAATCCAAATCAGGAAAGCGTTGATGAAATAAATCTGAAGTATCCATTCTTATTCTGTCAGCTGTTTGAACAGCTCCTTCGCCATCCTCTCCATCCAGAAAAGCAGTAAATTCTTCACCTCCATAACGCGCTACTATATCAAACGATCTCATTCCTTTCATAATTTCTGAAAATGTCTGTAATACTTCGTCGCCTTTTTTGTGGCCATAGGTGTCATTTACCAGTTTAAATTTATCAAGATCCATATACAGGATTGAAGCTTTGATGTCTTCTGGGTTTATTCTTTGTAATCTGACTTCACGGTTATATTGCTGAAATCTTTGAGTAACATATTTATAAAATCCTCTTCTGTTTAAAAGATCAGTTAAATGGTCATTGTCAGCCAGATCTTCTGTTTTAACTCGTTCTAGTGCAAGTTCTTCGCAAAAAGGGATAGTTTTTCTCACTTGTTCTTGAGTAAATTCCGGGTATTTAGCCTCAAATCTTTTAAGATATTCACTGGTATAGAGTTCAAAGCGGGGATCTTCCTCTGTTTGAATAATACTGCCTTCAGGCTCTTTAGTTTGCATATTTCCAGCGTAACCCAGAAATACAAAATTTACAATATCCTGTGAATAAATTACAATCCTCTTATGACCTTTTCTGAACTTGCACAATATCTTGAAAAATTAGAACAAACTTCTTCCAGGTTAGCTTTAATCGATATTTTATCTGAACTTTTCTCTCAAGTTTCTTTTGATGAAATTGGACATGTTTCATATTTAATTCAGGGCAGGGTAGCTCCTTTTTTTGAGCCTTTAGAAATTGGTATGAGTGAAAAATTAGTGGCTGCCTCTATTGCCAGAGTGTATGGAATAGATAAGGAGAACGTACTGAAAGAATATGGCAAGGTAGGAGATCTGGGATTGGTAGCACAAAAATTAAACGAGCAAACGAGCAAACGAGCAAAAGAGAAACTAACAGTTAATGAAGTTTTTGAAACTTTAAGAAGTATTGCCAAAATGAGCGGGGAAGGGACAGTGGAAAAAAAGGTTTCCACTTTGGCGGAATTACTTAAAAAAGTTGGTGCAGTAGGAGCAAAGCACTTAGTTAGAATTCCTTTGGGAGTTTCAAGATTAGGAGTGGGGGACCCTACAATTTTAGATGCCTTTGCCAAATTAAAACTTGGAGATAAGAACCTCTCGCTTCGCTCGAGAACCTTGACTTCCGACCAAAGGTCGGAACATAAATCAAAAAGAAAACTTTTGGAAGGGGCATATAACAGAACTTCTGATTTGGGACTGATAGGGGAAACTTTGTGGTCCAAAGGCCTTGCAGGGGTGGAAAAACTGGCTGTAACTGTGGGCAGGCCTATCAGATCACAACTGGCAGAAAGATTGCCTACGCCGGAGAAAGTGATTGAAAAGTTGGGTGAGGTTAATGTTCAGCGCAAATTAGACGGTTTCAGGGTACAGATACATAAAGAGGGCGACAGCGTAAGATTGTTCTCCCGTAATTTAGAAGAAACCACTCCGATGTTTCCGGAAATTGCAGAAGGAGTCAGGAAACAAATTAAAGCTAAAAGTGTAATTTTAGATTGTGAGGCTATTGGTTTTAACCCGATTTCCGATGAATTCCTGCCTTTTCAGGAAACAACTCAAAGGAGAAGAAAATACGGAATTGACGAGATGGCCAAAAAAATCCCCTTAAAAGCCTTTTGTTTTGATGTCTTATACAAAGACGGCAAGTCTTTGATAGATTCGGAGCTTAAAGAAAGACTTAAAATTCTGGAAAAAACTGTAGAGCAGGGAACAGTGTTGATGGTGGAAGAAGGGGAAACAGTCAAAGACACTAAGAAGCTTCAGGATATGTTAGATGATGCTATTTCCAAAGGTCTGGAGGGGTTAGTAGTTAAAAGGCTGGATTCAAAGTATGAAGCAGGAGCCAGGAATTTTAACTGGGTAAAACTTAAAAGACATTCTAATGGAGAATTAAAAGACACTATTGATTGTGTGATTTTAGGCTATGCTTTTGGTAAGGGTAAAAGAGCAGAATTTGGAGCAGGAGCATTATTAGTTGGAGTTTATGATCAGGATAAAGATATGTTTGTAACGGTGTCCAAGATTGGCACAGGGTTAACAGACGAAGAGTGGAGAAGTATAGAAGTTCAAAGCGCAAAATTCAAAGTTCAAAATAAACCAGCCAGAATAGAGTCAAAAATAATCCCCAGTGTTTGGGTAGAACCAAAGATTGTGATAGAAGTGTTAGCTGATGAGATTACCAAATCCCCACTGCATACAGCAGGTTTAGCCTTGCGTTTTCCAAGATTAGTTAAGTTCAGGGAAGAAGACAAAAAGCCGGAAGATGCTACAACTTTAAAAGAACTTGAAGAGATGTACGGTCTGCAGTTTAAAAAGTAGCCTCCGCCGGTATGCTACAATTACCCCATGGCTTATGTTGCAGACCTGCACATCCACTCCAGATTTTCAAGAGCCTGCTCGCAACAACTAAATGTGCCTAATTTGGTGAGTTGGGCCAAAATGAAAGGGATAAATCTTTTAGGCACAGGTGATTTTTTGCACCCTCTTTGGTTTGCTGAACTGAAAAGCCAATTAAAAGAAGATGGTTCAGGATTTTTAATTTACGAAAAAGACCCTTCTGTTAAGTTTATCTTAACTGTTGAAGTAGCCTCTATTTATTCTCATAAAGGGGCAGTCAGAAGAGTGCATAATCTGATTATGCTTCCCTCGTTTCAGTCAGCAGCTAACTTACAGCAAACGCTGATGAACAAAAAAGCTAATCTTTCTTCAGACGGCAGGCCGATTGTCGGTATATCTTCCAAAGATCTTTTGAGAATGTGTTTGGAAATAGATAAAAAAGCGCTTTTTGTGCCAAGTCATATTTGGACCCCGTGGTTTGGAATTTTTGGTTCAATGTCAGGCTACGACTGCCTAGAAGACGCTTTTGAGGATTTAACAGAGTACATCTATGCCATAGAAACGGGTTTGTCTTCTGATCCTGCCATGAACTGGAGGATTAAAGAGCTTGATAAACGCTCAATAATTTCCTGTTCAGATGCTCATTCTTTACCTAATTTAGGAAGAGAATCAACAGTTTTTGCAGGAGATATTAGCGCTGGTTACGAGGGGTTGTTTGGGGATATTAAGAATCAAAAAATTGCAGGAACTATAGAGTTTTATCCTGAAGAAGGCAAGTATCACTATACAGGTCACAGAAATTGCAATATCAAATATTCTCCTGAAGATACAAAAGCAAAAGGTACAAAGTGTCCTGTTTGCGGCAGGGGATTGACAGTAGGAGTAATGGAAAGAGTTGAGAAGCTGGCAGGTAGAGAGAATGAAGAATTAAGAATTAAGAATGAAGAAGGTAAGATAGTCAGTGAGGCTTTTAATAGGCCAAGTTACAAAAAATTAGTGCCATTGCTACAAGTAATTGCAGAAGCTTTCGGGACTGCTCCAACAACCCAGAAGGTATTAAACGAATATAAAAAGTTAACAAGTGTAGTAGGTAACGAGCTGAAGATTTTAACGAAGGCAGATATAGAAGAAATTGCCAAAATTTCAGGACCAAAAATAGCTGAAGGAGTTGATAAAGTAAGAAAAGGGGATTTGGTTATTGACCCGGGTTATGACGGAGTTTATGGGGTGGTAAAGATTTGGCAGTCTGGACAAGAGGTTAGTAAAGAAGGTGAAGACGGAGTTCCGCAGTTAGGACTGTTTGATTAATGGTAAAATAACTTCATGAAATTGATCGTAGGTTTAGGTAATCCAGGTAAAGAATATACAAAAACCAGGCATAATTTAGGCTTTAGGGTAGTGGATGAATTGGGGAAGAAGGTGGAAGATGGGAGATGGAAGATGGAAAAAAAGTTCAAGAGTCAGATTCTTCGCTCCGCTCAGAATGACAATCTAATATTAGTTAAACCACAAACATACATGAATAATTCAGGTTCAGCCATTAAGGCTCTTGCTGCTTACTACAAATTACCAACTGCTGACTTAATTGTTATCCATGACGATTTAGATCTGCCTTTAGGTAAAATCCAAATCAGGCAGGGTGGTGCAGCAGCAGGTCATCATGGGGTGGAGTCTGTTATTAAAGCTATGGGGACAGATCAATTTATCCGAATCAGATTAGGAATAGGACCTTCAGCTGGTGAGAGCGACAGGTTTGTTTTAGAGCCTTTTACTAAAGATGAAGAGAATAAGGTGCGAGACATGATTGGGAAAAGTGTTGAGGCTGTTGCATTGTTACTGGAAAAGGGATTGGAAACAGCACAGAATCAATTTAATCGTCAATAATTATTAATTCTGGTATACTTTAAAGCTATGTCGCTTCTTGGCTATATACTTTTATTTTCCTTTATAGGCAGTATTGTTTCCTTAATTGGGGGGATGCTGCTTTTGATCAGGCAGAAATTTGCCGTTAAAATCTCTCATTATTTGTCTTCCTTTGCTGCCGGTGCATTGCTGGGAACAGCTTTTTTTGATCTTCTGCCGGAAGCTGCTGAAGCAGCTACAGGAGAGAGTGATATTTTCCTTTGGGCAATTATCGGGCTTTTAGCTTTCTTTTTACTGGAGCGTTTCATTCACCACCATGATCAAGGCAGTCATCCTGCTGACCAAAAAGCAGTAGTGCCTTTAATTGTGGTAGGAGATACAGTTCATAATTTCATAGACGGAGTAGCCATAGCAGCTGCCTTTTTAATCAATATTCCTTTAGGAATTATTACGGCTTTGGCTGTGGCTGTTCATGAAATACCTCAAGAAATTGGTGATTTTGGCTTGCTTGTTCATAAGGGCGTTTCAGGGAAAAAGATTATTTTAATTAACTTCTTCAGTGCTGCTGCAGCTATGTTCGGAGCAATTTTGACCTATTTTGTCAAAGATTCAATAGAGGGTCTTTTGCCAATAGTTTTATCACTGACAGCAGGGTTTTTCATTTATATTGCTGTAGCTAATTTAATACCGGAAATTCACAATAATGAAAATAAGAAGATCGCTTTTTGGGAAACATTTATACTGCTTTTGGGGGTTGGAGCAGTGTGGGGGATGATAACTTTGCTGGAAGGGAAGATTTAGTGAACAGCCAAATTATTCTGGAGGTTAGGGATGGTGGAGAATTTGTAGGATATATCCCAAAAGAGGAAGGGCATACAGGGGAAGGAAGAAGGCATTTAGCTATAGCAGTTTTGATTTATAACTCCAAAGGACAAGTTTTGCTGCAAAGAAGGAAACATAAAATTTTTGACAATATTTGGGATATAACTGGAGCCACCCACCCATTACATAAAGAAGACGGTACTGACGAAACTTTAGAGGAGGCAACAAGGCGATGTTTGGAAGGAGAATGGGATATAAGGGATATAAAAGATATAAAGATATTGGGAAATTTCAACTATTTTGCCAAATATGAAAATATGTGCGAAAACGAGCATTGTTACCTTTTGATAGGAGAGTATAACGGGGATATTGACTTAAATTCCGGCATGGGTTATGAATATAAATGGACAGATAAATTTAAGTTTTTAGAAGATATAAAATCACAGACCCAGAATTTTACTCCATGGGCTATTAAATCAGTAGAAATTTTAGAAAAAGCCTCATTTTTTACCAACCGATAGTACCCCTTGACAAGTTATTTTAAAAGTACTATACCTATCATTACCGCCTATTTTCATATGAATTTTATGTTCGTATCTTTAGGAATCTGCTGATTTTACTTTTAAAAGAAAGGCGGTGATTTATTTGGTAGACGTATTACATTATAAACCAACCCTAAAAGACCTTTCGTCTTCAGCCAAACCAGCAGAAACAGTACATAAGGAACCTGTTTATTTGGAATCTGGCAGAATGGCTTGTGTGCCTGCATGGGAGCAGGATGCGATAGAATGGAGGAAGAGGTGGTTTGAAGAACATGGAGCAAAGATTGCAAACTTTGAGGCGAGAACAGAAGCGATAATAACAGAAGTTTTAACCCGTCCAGGTAAATAAGGTTAAGATTTTTCTAATCTTTTGTAGGCTTCCATAATGCAACAATTGGTGACCATGGTCAGGCCGTAGTCTTCGGCAAAGTCTTCTACCTCTTTACTGGAAACCCCCTCCTGTAACCAGACTGTTTTAATACCACCTCTGTCCACAATCTCCTTCATGTGCGGCATCACCAAATCTGCCCGTCTGAAAACATCAACAATATCAATTTTTATTTCTTTGGGTATGGATTTTAAATCAGGATAAGCCTTTTCTCCTAAAAAGTGAGTAATATTGGGATTTACAGGAATAACTTTAAATCCCCTCTTCATAAAATAGGACCCCACTCTGTAACTTTCCCTGTCAGGTTTATCTGACAGGCCAATAATGGCAATGGTTTGAGCGTTTTTCAGAAGATCTGCATGCATAACTTCTGCCACATCAGCTCTTACAGGTATTTTACCACTGAAGACCCAGTTTTCGATTTCTACCGGATCAGCTCCGTTTTGTTTAATGTATTGCTGGTGGCTGTTTAAGGCCTGTTGATATTTATCAATAAATTTATTTTTGACTTCGGCACTAATAACGCCTTGTTGGCTCATCTGTTCCAAAATCTCCTGTGCTAAATGAAAACGGCTGGTTTTATTTTTAACCTGCAGATCAAACGGGGTAGTGGTGGCGCCATTTTCAATGTAACCATGGACGGAAAATCTTTCCGGTTTTGGCAGGTGAGAAATAATTGCTTCAAAACTTTCAGGATAGGCGTGGAAATTAACTATCACTGGTTTATCGTTAGTAAAGTATTTTTCAGCATTGGGAATTTGAGGGTGATTTTGATCTTCACAAGAGCAGGCAGCTTGCAACCTTAAGACATTTACAAACCGGATTTTTATTTCCGGCGCATCTTTTTTAATTAAATCAATGGCCGCCAAAGCCTCAAGAGTTGTGTAGTCGCCGATACCGCAGACTACAATGTCAGGGTTATCTTCACTGGCAAAATCCCAGATAGATAAACCATCCTTTAAAGCTTCTTTTGCCTGCGAAAGGGAAAGCCAGCGGGGCAAGGGGGTCTTTCCGGCCGTAATTATATTCATTTGATTTTTAGAAGCCATTACTTCCTCAAGCACTGCCAGCATAGAGTTATCATCAGCAGGAAACCAGGCTTTGATGAAATCATTGTGTTTTTCCAGCATCCCTGTGACAAAAGACGGGTTTTGATGGGAGTAACCGTTATGCTCCTGCCTCCATGCTGTAGCTGTCAGGATGTAATTTAAGGAAGGGATGTCTTCTCTCCATGGCATTTTGCGCACATATTTTAAGAATTTTTGATAAGCGTGGGCCATGCTGGAAAATATTTGGGCAAAGGCTTCATAAGTAGCAATCACTGCGTGTCTGCCTGTTAAAACATAACCCTGCGCCAGTCCGTGCATGTTGTGTTCGGATAACATTTCCATCACGCGGCCGTCTGATGTTAAATCCTTATCTTCCTCTTTGATTGGCCAGCTGAAAGCGCGTGAAGTGACTTCAAACACCTCGTCTAACCTGTTGGAATATGTTTCATCAGGCGAGAAAAGACGGAAGTTTTTTTGTTTTTTATTTTTGTCGAAAATTTCCTTAAGGTAAGTTCCCGCCATTCTTAAACTGTTGGATTCCAGATTAGTGCCCGGCATATCAATTTTTTTGGCCAGTTTTTGAGCATCAGGCAGATTTAATTTACGGTATGCCTTACCAAACATATGTGGATTATTACCAATTTTGTATTGATCTGTGGGAATCAGCTCCTTGATCTGTGTGTTAAATCCTGTCTTAGGATCAAAAAGCTGATTAAACTGATATGAACGAAGCCAACTCTCCAGTCCTGCCAGTTCTTCATCATTGCCTTTGACATTAGGCATTACTACATGATGAGATAAAATTGTGCCTTCAATTTTTTGGTTGTTTAATTCTTTAATAGTGGTCCACCCTTTGGGAGTTTTTAAAATAATCATAGGCAGGGGATGAGAACGCTTCTTTATCTTTTCCAGACAAGCTTCCATGGTTTTTAACATATCTTCGAAAACATTATCCCCGCCAACAACGAAAGGTTCATACCCATAACCTTTAAATAAAGAAATTAATTCTTCATCGCTCATCCGGCCAAAAATAGTCGGACCGGAAATTTTCAGTCCGTTAAGGTGTAAAATAGGGAGAACTGTACCGTTCTTTTTTAGATCAATCAATTTGTTGATATGCCAGGAAGTAGCAATCGGGCCTGTTTCTGCTTCACCGTCACCAATCATACAAACAGCCAATAAATCTGGATTGTCTAAAACTGCCCCGTATGCTGTTGAGAGGGAATAGCCAAGTTCTCCGCCTTCTAAAATCAGCCCCGGTGCTTCAGGATTGCTGTGGCTGGAAAAACCATCAGGCCATCCATAAGTTTTGGAAATAAAAGCAATGCCTTTCCCGTCCAAAGTTGCTTCTTTATAATATTTACCTAAAGTTCCTTCCAAAAATAAATTAGCCTGCAAAGCAGGGAAGCCGTGCCCCGGCCCAAGCACAAAAATGGCAGATTGTTTATGTTTTTTAACTAAATAATTTAAGTTGGCATAA
>JACOXH010000013.1 GCA_016176415.1 Candidatus Daviesbacteria bacterium | reverse complement strand
TGGCTCCCCGGAGGTGGATTGCAATTTCGTATCCTAATTTCACGAGCATAGCCCTGATCCTTTTTCCTCCCTGACAGGATTTGATAAAAGCTTTCAGTAATGGGACCAATTTTTTAAGATCTTTAGATCGCAAGTCACGACCCTGTAAAGGGCTTTGCTTAAGATCTTTAGATCGCAAGCTTTGCTTATCTGTTTTTTCTGCTCTTTTTAACTCTTCCCCCAAAATCCTTTCCACTTCCCTGTTTATTTGCTTAGCAGAACTTTTTAAATACTTTTGGAAATCCATGGGCTAAGTTTACCACGAATGTGGCAAGCCTGCTTGCCACTCGCACAACAATTTATGTTGGCTCGTGGTAAAATTATCCCCGATGAAAAATAAAATAACGCTCCGTGATTTTTCATCTGCCCAAAAAAGACGGGAGTTTTTAGAAAAAGAATTAAATACTGATCTTAAAAATATTGGCTGTTTTTCTTTTGAAGAAGAAAAAGCCGTAGGCAGAAATATAGAGAATTTAGTGGGCGCTGCCCAAATTCCCCTCGGGGTAGCGGGACCCCTGAGAGTCAAGAGTCTAGAGTCAAGAGTCAAGGATTATTACATGCCTTTAGCTACCACTGAAGGAGCTTTGGTTGCTTCTGTTTCCAGGGGCTGTAAAGTAGTAACTGAAGCAGGAGGAGCAACTGTCTATATAGAAAATGTTGGCATGACCCGTGGCCCTGTTTTTAAGGTTAAGAACCTAACTGAAGCAATAAAAACTCAAGCTTGGATTGAAAAGAATTTAAAAAATCTTACCAAAATAGCAGAAAGCACTTCTTCTCATTTAAAACTTACTAAAGCAGATTGTCAGATTACAGGCAGGAATTTATTTGTCAGATTTTATTTTGATACTGCTGATGCCATGGGTATGAATATGGCCACCATTGCCACTCAACTTTTGGCTCAAGAAATAGAAGAAAAGACCAAAGCAGTTTGTATATCTGTAGCAGGTAATTTTGATATAGATAAAAAACCAGCCTGGTTAAATTTTATTTCAGGCAGAGGTAAAAGAGTTTGGGCTGAAGTTGTTTTGAGTAAGAAAGCAGTTAAGGATGTTTTAAAAACCACTCCTCAAAAAATAGCTGAGGTGGTTTACAGGAAGTGTAACTTAGGATCTGTAATGAGTGGTTCTTTAGGCTTTAATGCTCACTATGCCAACATAATTGCTGCCCTGTTTGCAGCCACTGGCCAGGATTTAGCTCATACAGTAGAAGGCAGTTTAGGAATTACTACAGCAGAAGTTTTGGAAAATGGAGATTTATATTTTTCTATTTATCTCCCCTCTTTAGTAGTTGGCACAGTGGGCGGAGGAACACACCTTCCAACTCAACAGGAAGCATTAAAAATAATGAAAGTAAATAATGTGTTAGAATATGCGCGCGTTTTAGGAGGGGCTGTTTTGGCAGGAGAACTTTCACTGCTGGCAAGTCTGGCAGAAGGTACTTTAGCCAAAGCGCACCAGAGATTGGGACGGAGGAATCAAGAGTCAAGAGACAAGAGTCAAGGAAAACAATAACTTCACTAGACTCTCGACTCTAGCGACTAGTCACTAATTATGACCGGCATTGTATCTTACGGAGTCTATATACCAAAATACAGGATCAAACCATCACAAATTGCTCATGCCTGGGGCAGAGAGGTAAATGGGATGGAAAAATCTTTGGGAGTTTTTGAAAAAGCTGTAGCTTCTGTTGATGAAGATGCTGTCACTTTAGCTGTGGAAGCTACCCTAAATGCCCTAAAACCCCTAAACTTTGATCCTTCTAAAATTGGGGCTATCACAGTAGGAAGCGAATCACACCCTTATGTAGTAAAACCTTCTTCCTCTACTATTGCAGGAATTTTAGGCCTGCCTGAAAACCTACTGGCTGTAGATTTGGAATTTGCCTGTAAAGCCGGGACTGCAGGAATTCAACTTTTATCAGGACTTACACATACCAGAAAAATCAAATACTGTCTGGCAATTGGCTCTGATGTAGCTCAATCAAAACCAGCTGATGTTTTAGAATATACAGCAGGTTCAGCATCAGCAGCTTACATTTTGGGAAGTAAAGATACATTGGCAGATATTTTGGACTTTACCTCCTTTACTTCTGATACTGCTGACTTTTGGAGAAGAGACACAGAAAGATTCCCATCTCATGGAGGCAGATTTACCGGGGAACCTGCATATTTTACTCACGTTTTGGGGGCAAGCAGAATACTTCTGGAAAAAACCAAACTCAAACCTTCTGATTTCAGCTTTGCTGTTTTTCATATGCCCAATGGGAAATTCCCCCGGGATGCTGCCAGGAAATTGGGATTTTCTGAGCAGCAAATAAAACCGGGGTTTACTGTGGCCCAAATAGGCAACCCCTACTCTGCTTCTTCCTTGGTAGGATTGGCTGCCACTTTAGATATTGCCAAACAATCACAAAAGATTTTTATGTGCTCTTATGGTTCAGGGGCAGGAGCTGATGCTTTTGTTTTTGAAACTACTCCCCTGTTAAAAACTTTTCAAAAGAACAATCAAAATGCAGTTCAAAGCCAGATAGCAAATAAACAAATGATTGATTATTCGCTGGTGGCAAAGAATATTATTAATAAGTTTAGGATTTAAATGTCATTCTGAACGAAGTGAAGAATCTCTCACGAATGTGAGAATTCCTCGAATCATGAAGGAGATCCTTCGCTAATCGCTCAGGATGACAACAAAAATTAGGAAATTATATTTTTGTTGTCAAGTAATTATGAAAATACAAATTAAAGGTATTGGTATTACAAAATTTGGAGAGCTTTGGGATAAATCCTTGCTGGATTTGGCTCTGGAGGCATCAACTGCTGCCATTGCCGATTCCGGTCTTGACAGAAAAAACATCGATGCAGTGTTCGTGGGAAATATGCTGATCGGTAAAATTGCCGGTCAGGACCATTTAGGTCCGGTTGTTACCTCTTCTTTGGGACTAAATTGCGCTTCTTTTAAAGTAGAGGGTGCCTGTGCTTCAGGTTCTTTGGCAGTTCACCTTGGAATTCAGGGAATTTTGGCTGGTACTTACAAAAACGTTTTAGTGGTAGGTGCAGAGAAAATGTCTGATGCATCCACCAGCCAGATCACTTGGGGCCTGATGGGGGCTTCTTCTTCCAAAGAAAGAAAAGCAGGCTTAACTTTCCCCGGCCTTTATGCCCTGATGGCACAGGCCCATATGCAAAAATATGGCACAACCAGAGAGGAACAGGCAGAAGTTTCTGTGAAAAACCACTACCATGCCTCTTTAAATGAACTGGCTCAATACCCTTTTGAAATAAGTGTCGAGAAAGTTTTAAATTCCAGCTCCATCTCCTACCCTATTACTTTATTTGATTCTTCCCCTATCACAGACGGAGCTGCAGCAGTAGTGATTTCTGCAGACGATGGATCCAAAGGGGTTTACATTACAGGCAGCGCTGCAGCTTCTGATACTATTGATTTGGCAGAAAGAAAAAGCTTAACAGAGTTAAAAGCCACTCAAATTGCCGGGAAAAAAGCAATGGAGCAGGCAGGGATTTCCATCAAAGATATAAAAGCAGCAGAAGTTCATGATTGTTTTACTATTGCCGAAATTTTAGCCATGGAAGATTTGGGATTTTGCCCTAAAGGCATGGGTGGAAAGTTTATCAAAAGCAAAGCTACCCGTTTAGGAGGCAGATGTCCTGTTAATACATCAGGCGGACTTAAAGCCTGCGGGCATCCGGTAGGTGCTACAGGCGTTAAACAAATTATAGAAATCACCCAACAATTAAGAGGAAAAGCAGGTAAAAGACAAGTTAGTGGTGCAAATATAGGTCTGACCCAAAACGTAGGAGGAACAGGAGCAACGGTAGTTGTTCATGTATTACAAAACTAATGTCCAGTCCGGTAACAGTGTGGAGACATCATAAAAATATTAAAAATTACCTGAATAAAAAGGGTAAAGTTTTAGTATGGACAAGGGTGTTTGTGGCGCCTGCAGGGTACGAGCAGGATGCCCCTTATTTTGTAGCCATGGTGCAGTTTGAAGATGGCACAAAAATGCCTTTGCAGGTTGTTGATTTTGAGGGAACGGAATTGAAAAGAAATCAAAAAATCATCACAGTAGTCAGGCGTTTGAGTAAAGTAAAACTGGATGAAGTAATAGAATACGGCATAAAAGCCAAACCTGTTTAGCAACACCTCGAAGGTGGGCTTTGACTCCTTCGAGGTGAGCAAAGATAAAGATGAGAAACAATATTACTGTCTCAGCTCCGGGGAAAATACACCTGCTCGGGGAACATATGGTGGTTTATGGCAAACCGGCGCTGCTGGCTACAGTTAACTTAAGAGTAGTTGTCACCCTGAGCGAAGCGAAGGGTATATATTCTTCTGGTCTAATGGACCATCAGAATGACAATATCAAAAAGATTATAGAGTCGATTGTTAAAAAAGAGCTTAAAGTTAAATTCATTCCACCCTACCAATTAGAAATTTCTTCCCAACTTCCCATTGGTGCAGGATTGGGCTCTTCAGCTGCTGTTTCTGCAGCTGTAATTGGCGCCCTTCTCACCTTTTTAAAAATTAAGTTTGATCTTACTTTAGTTAACAAACTTACCTTTGAGGCAGAAAAAGTTTTCCATGGCAACCCTTCAGGAGGAGACAATTCTACTGTGGTTTTTGGGGGGTTAGTTTGGTTTAGAAAAGAACATCCGGACTTAAAAATTATCCAGCCTGTCCCCTTCTCAATCCCCAAAAAGTTGGCAAAGAATTTTGTCCTTATAAACACAGGAAAACCGCAGGAAACTACCAGAGAAATGGTGGAATTAGTAGAGTCAAGAGTAAGCAAAGCTTGCGATCTGACGATCTTCAAGAGTCAAGAGTCAAGCATGAAGAAGGTCTTTGATCATCAGGAACAGCTTGTAAGAGAGCTTTTACCGGCCGTACAAACTGGGAACGAAAAAGAGTTAATGAGGATTATTAAAGAAGGAGAACAGAATCTGGAAAAGATTGGCGTTGTCTCTTTATATGTTAAAAAGATCATCAGACAAATAGAAAAAGCAGGAGGAGTTGCTAAAATTTGCGGAGCAGGAGGACAAACTAAAGCAACTGGCATCTTGCTTTGTTACCACCCTACTCCTTCAGTAGTTAACAACATTGCAAAATCATTTAATCTAGATTACTTTAAAACTGCATTAGGGGTTGAGGGATTAAAAGATGAAAGTTAGTGTATCAGCGCCAGGCAAATTAATGCTTTTGGGAGAACATGCCGTAGTTTACGGGAGGCCTTGTATTGTTACAGCTGTAGGACAAAGAATGAAAGCTACAGTAAAGCTGACTGATGAGCCTATTTTTGAACTTAATGCCCCTGATGTGCAGGTTTTAGATTACAAAAAGCCCATGGATCAATTGGGGGTTGGTGACATCCCTAAAGGTGCTAAATTTGTGGAAGTAGCTGTTAAAAACTTTTTTGCAAGTCAGTTCACCTCGAAGGTGGGCTTTGACTCCTTCGAGGTGGGACAAATGGGTGTAAAAGTTACCACTCAATCAGAATTCTCTTCACTCTTTGGTTTTGGTTCTTCCTCTGCTTCTACTGTTTGTGTAATTAAAGCATTATCAGAAACTACCGGCGCTAAATTAAATAACAAAAGTATCTTTGATTTAGCCTACAAAACAGTTTTGGATATACAAGGCAAAGGATCTGGTTTTGATGTGGCAGCTGCAGTTTATGGAGGCACTTTATACTTTAAAAAGGGCGGCGAAGTAATTGAGTCTCTAAACATTGACTTGCTCCCCCTAATTGTTGGTTATTCAGGAATCAAAGCAGACACAGTAACTCTGATGGATCAGGTACTTAAAAAAGACCAGACTGTTGTTGATAATATTTACACTGAAGTGGGTAAGTTGGTAGAACAAGCCAAAGTAGCTGTTTTGAACAAAGATTGGCCCACCCTGGGAAAGCTTATGAATGGAAATCAAAAGCTCTTAAAAAGCTTAGGAGTAAGTATTCAAAAACTTGATGATATGATTTCAGGGGCTGTAAACGGGGGCGCATATGGTGCCAAACTGTCAGGTGCAGGCGGCGGCGACTGCATGATTGCTTTAGCACCCGAGGATAAAGCTGACACAGTTAAGGCTGGTATTACTTCAGTAGGTGGTCAGATTATTGAAGTTCAAGCTAACGTAGAAGGTGTTAAAATTGAATCTTAACTGCAATTGATGCAGAGACCGTTAAGAAAACAAGATCGAGGAAACAGGGGGAAACACAAACTGAACGATTAGTGAATTTGTGAGGGGGTAGTCCCCCGTTGACGAAGATCGCAGTTTTTAGGTCGAACATCACTTGCAGGACTTTTGCACACTTTTGCGACCAAAAGTGTCAAAGAAAATATATGAAAGCTACAGCTATAGCCCCATCAAATATTGCCTTTACTAAGTATTGGGGCAGAAAAGATGAGGTTTTAAGGCTACCTGAAAATGGTTCTGTTTCAATGTGTTTAAGCAACCTGCTGACCACTACCACTGTGGAATTTTCTCCTGAATTTGAAAAAGATGAAGTAACTATTAATGGTGGTGGTCTGGAAGAAGGAGAAGCTCAAAGGATTATTAGACACTTAGACAGAGTAAGAAAAATGGCAGAGATTGATCAAAAGGCCAAAGTTGTATCAAACAATAACTTTCCTTCAGGCACAGGCCTCTCTTCTTCTGCTTCAGGCTTTGCTGCGCTCACTTTAGCTGCTATCAAAGCTGCAGGACTTAACTTAACAGAAAAAGAACTCTCTATTTTAGCCAGACAAGGCTCCGGTTCTGCCTGCAGATCTATCCCTTCAGGTTTTGTCCAGTGGCTTGATGGTGATACTTCTGAAGCTTCATATGCTCAACAAATTTTCCCCCCAAATCATTGGGCTATTGCTGATGTAGTAGCAGTAGTTTCTGAAGGCAAAAAAGAAGTAGCTACATCTTTAGGTATGAAATCAGCCCAATCCTCCCCTTTTATGCAAGTCCGACTAAGCCGAATGAAAGAAAAAAATGAAAAAGTAAAAGAGTTTATTAAAGATAAAAACTTTACTGAATTTGGTGAACTTTTGGAAGCAGAGGCTCTGGAACTTCATACTATTATGCTTACCCAAAGACCTGCTTTAATTTACTGGACCACCGGAACTTTGAGGATTATGAAACTGGTCCCCCACTGGAGAGCAGAAGGAATACCGGTGTATTTCACCATTAATACAGGTCAGGATATTCATTTAATTTGTGAAGCAGAAAATGTTGAAAAGGTAAAAGCAAAACTTAAAGAGTTAGATTTTGTAAAAGATATTATTGTAAATACCCCCGGTGAAGGCGCTAGGCTGCTTTCAGAGCACTTGTATTAGATTCTGAATGACTGCAGTCAGAAGCTGATTTCTTGCATCTAAAACAGATAACTTTCTCGCTAGTTTTTGTTGGGGTGGGGCGTTCGCTGATTCCCTGTCTTAGTCTTACAGGATTAAAAATAAAATAACCCTCGCGTAATCCTGAAGATTCTTTGGAAAATAATTCTTTAGTATCTCCAATACTTTCACCAACTGATATTTTTGCTTTTCCAAATTCAACAGTCCGCAGCCTGCTAACAAGAGGACAAACAGTACCGCAACGACCTGGAGAAGGACATCGTTCACATCCCGCCATAGACCAAACATTATATACTATGGATGATATAATGAGCAAATGAGCAAATCTTTCACTGCTGGAGAGTGGCAACAGCTAATCAGTGTTTCAGACTTTGTCCACCATAATTTAACCTCATTTGACGATAGTCCTGATTTTTTAAAAGGCCCTACTAAAAAAACTGAAAAACTTTGGGACGAGTGTAAAAAACTTCTTAAAAAAGAGCGTGATAAGGGTGGGGTTTTGGATGTAGATACTGAAACTATTTCCACTGCTACTAGCCACAAACCAGGCTACATTAAAAAAGACTTAGAAATTATAGTTGGACTTCAAACAGACCAGCCTTTAAAAAGAGCTGTCAAACCTTTTGGAGGTGTCCGGGTAGTTGAACAAGCCTGTGAAGATTATGGTTTTAAATTAAGCCCAAAAGTTAAAGAAATCTTTGAAAAATACCGCAAAAGTCATAACGACGGCATCTTTGATGCCTATCCTGAAGAAGTCAGAAAATACCGTTCCTCTGCAGTAATTACCGGTTTACCTGACAACTACTCAAGAGGCAGGATTATTGGCGACTACAGAAGAGTTGCCCTTTACGGAACAGACCGTCTGATTGAAAAAAAACAAAAGGATTTAGCTAAAAAAACAGGAGTATTAAAAGATGATTTGATCAGGGAACGGGAAGAAATCAGCGATCAAATCCGTGGCCTGAATTTAATCAAAGAAATGGCCAAGTTATATGGCTCTGACATTAGTAAACCAGCCACCAACGCTAAAGAGGCTATCCAGTGGACTTATTTTGCCTTTCTTGCAGCCTTGAAAGAACAGGATGGTGCTGCCATGTCTTTGGGAAATGTGGCAGGATTTTTTGATATTTATATTGAAAAAGAATTGGCCGAGAAAACTTTAACAGAAGAAGAAGTCCAGGAATTAATTGACCAGTTTATTATTAAACTCCGCCTTGTCAGACAACTCCGGATGAAGGAATATGATCAAATCTTTGCAGGAGACCCAACTTGGCTCACTGCCTCCATTGCCGGTATGTTCCTCGACGGTCGCCATAAAGTGACTAAAACCACCTACCGCCTGCTCCAGTCTTTATATAATTTGGGTCCTGCTCCGGAACCAAATATGACTATACTTTGGTCAGAAAAATTACCGGAAAAGTTTAAAAAGTTTGCAGCTCAAGTTTCCATTGATACTTCTGCCATTCAATATGAAAACGATGATTTAATGAGGGAAATTTCCAAATGTGACGACTATGCTATTTCCTGCTGCGTGTCCCAACAAAAAAGCGGCACCCAAATGCAGTTTTTCGGCGCCCGCTGCAATTTAGGAAAAACTCTGCTTTTGGCTTTAAATGAAGGCAGGGATGAAAAAACAGGAGTGACTTTAGTGGAAGGAATAAAAAAGTTAAATACGGGGGTTTTAAATTATGATGAGGTGATAGAAGAGTTTAAAAAAACCCTTCATCACGTTATCAAAGTTTACGTCAGCACCATGAATGTAATTCACTATATGCATGATAAATACTACTACGAACGGGTGCAGATGGCCCTTTTAGACACTGATTTGGACAGACTGATGGCCTTTGGAATTGCAGGACTGTCAGTGGTAACAGATTCACTCTCTGCTATAAAACATGCAGAAGTCACACCGGTAAGGGAAGCAAACGGCATTACCAAAGATTTCATCATCAAAGGAGATTTTCCCAAGTATGGCAATGACGACAACAGAGTTGATTCAATAGCCAAATGGCTGGTGGATACTTTCAATGAAGAACTGCACAAACACCACATCTACAGAAATGCCACTCCAACTTTATCCATTTTAACTATCACCTCCAATGTTATGTATGGCAAAAAAACCGGTGCTACTCCTGACGGCAGACCTGCTGAAGCGCCTTTTGCCCCCGGTGCCAACCCCATGCACGGCAGAGATACTCATGGAGCTATAGCTTCTTTAAATTCTGTGGCCAAAATAGATTATAAAAGTGCCAGAGACGGAGTTTCCAATACTTTCTCTATTGTCCCCCGCGCTTTAGGAGCAAACAAGGAAGAACAGATTGAAAATTTAGTTAATTTAATTGACGGTTATTTTGGCAAAGGAGCTCAACACTTAAATGTTAATGTGTTAAATAAAGAAACCCTACTTCACGCCATGGATCACCCTGAAGAGTATCCGCAACTGACTATCAGAATTTCAGGTTATGCTGTTAATTTCATAAAACTGTCCCGCGCTCACCAACAAGAGCTCCTCGCCCGCACATTTTTTGAATCAATGTAATTTATGCTTCAGGTTCACTCTATTGAAACATTTGGTACTCATGAAGGCCCGGGAATAAGACTGGTGGTATTTGTACAGGGGTGCAATTTCAGGTGCCTTTATTGTCATAACCCTGATACCAGACCTGTCAAAGATGCCAAAGGCATAACCTCTGAAGAGATTTTAGAGCTTTTGGAAAAACAAAAGCCTTATTTTAAAGAAAAAGGTGGCTTAACTATCTCCGGCGGAGAAGCACTGTTGCAAAGAAAGGCTTTAATTGACCTCTTTACCAAAGCAAAAAAGGCAGGCTTTCACACTACTTTAGACACAAATGGATCAATACTGGATGGGGACGCCAAAAAACTTCTGGAAGTTACGGATTTAGTGCTTTTGGATGTCAAACACATAGATCCCGTCTGGCATATGAAAGTAACAAATGCTTCAAACGAGACAGTTTTACAATTTGCCAAATATCTGGAAGAAGCAGGAAAACCTATATGGTTAAGGTATGTTTTGGTGCCGGGATATACCGATCAGACAGAATTCTTAGAAAAATGGGGGCAACACTTTTCTACTTATAAAAATGTTGAGAGAGTAGAAATCTTACCCTTTCACACCTATGGATTTTTCAAATATAAAGAATTAGGTATAGACAATCCCCTGCTTGATTGTCCTGTCCCCACTCAAGAAAAAGTCCAGCAAGCTTTAAATATTTTTAAAAAATACTTTAAATCTGTATATATCAGGTAATAAATTATTTTATTTTAAGTAAGAAACGCTATTTTGGACTTCCCAATACAATAAAAATTCCTGTATAATTAAGTAAGTGAATATTATTTCTAAAGATCCCTCTGCTATCTCTTCAGCTAATATGCCTGATTATGAAAAAGAGTATCAGGAATTTTCCTGGGATCAGGCCAAAGAAGAACTTACCTTTTTTGAAGACGGTACTTTTAACGCAGCCTACAACGCTGTAGACAGACACGCAAATTCAGAAAAAAAAGACAGGTTAGCTTTAATTTATGAAAGTGATACAGGAGAAAAAGAAACCTATACTTTCTCTCAATTTAAAGAACTGACTGATAAATTTGCCAATGTTTTAACTTCAAATGGTGTTCAAAAAGGAGACAGAGTTTTTATCTTCCTGCCACCTATTCCGGAGCGTTACATTGCTTTTTTAGGGATTTTAAAAACAGGTGCTATTGCAGGCACTATGTTTTCAGCTTTTCAGGAAGCTGCTTTAATAGACAGGTTATCTGATTCAGGGGCCAAAATAGTAGTGACCAACAGCGAACTTTTCCCCCGTATCGAAAAGATCTGGAAAGACCTGCCTGAACTGAAAAAAATCATTCTTACAGAGAAAGATAACTTGCCTGAAGGAGAAAATCTGATCTCATATCATCAGGAAATGGATAAAGCTTCTCCCAATTTTGAAATTGCTCATATGAAACCTGACGATTTTGCTTATATGCTCTATACTTCAGGTACCACAGGCAAACCAAAAGGGGTTGTTCATGCCCACGCAGATTTACTGCAGGCTATCTTAACTACCAAATACGTACTGGATGTCAAAGACAGCGATATTTACTGGTGCACTGCAGATATTGGCTGGGTTACAGGAGTAGTTTACGGTGTATTGGGGGTTTGGGGACTGGGCGGAACTTCTGTAGTTTACGGAGGCAGATTCTCACCGGAAAGCTGGTACAAAATCATTCAGGATCACAAAGTGACAGTCTGGTACACAGCTCCCACTGCTATCCGTATGCTGATGGGTTCCCCTGTCAGCCCAAAGCAATATGATTTATCCTCTCTTAGACACTTGTGCAGCGTAGGAGAACCTCTTAATCCTGAAGGAGTTATGTGGGGCAAAGAAACTTTGGGACTACCCTTTCATGATACATGGTGGCAAACTGAAACAGGCTCAATTTGTATTACCAATTACCCTTCTATGGATATTAAACCTGGTTCTATGGGCAAACCATTCCCCGGCGTGGTGGCAGGAATAGTTGATGACAGTGGCAAGGAGCTGCCTGCAGGTCAGGAAGGCCATCTGGCACTGAAGCCTGAAACTGTCTATTCTTTGATGAAGCAGATTTGGAAAAATGAGGAAAAATATCAGTCTTATTTTCAAAACGGCTGGTATATTTCCGGAGATCAGGCGTATAAAGATGAAGATGGCTACTTTTGGTTTGTAGGACGGGCTGATGATGTAATTAAAACTTCAGGTGAAAGAGTGGGCCCTTTTGAGGTAGAAAGCACTCTGATAGAACATCCTAAAGTACTGGAAGCAGGAGTAATCGGCAAACCAGATGAATTGCGGGGAGAAATCATTAAAGCTTTTGTGGTGTTAAAACAGGGAGTGGAACCTTCAGATGCTTTAAAGGAAGAAATTGCGGCCTTTGTCAAAGGTAAACTGGCAGGACATGCCTATCCAAGAGAGGTTGAATTCATTGATAAACTGCCAAAAACCAGATCTGGTAAAATCATGCGGCGCGTCTTAAAAGCCAAAGAACTGGGCTTACCCACCGGTGACACTTCAACGTTAGAGGAGTTCTAGTATGCCTATCTATAATTGTCATTCTGAGCGAAACGAAGAATCTCCCACGCGACGGTTTGAAAAACCTAGCACCCTTGTGGTGAATGTGGGACTCAAGCGAGTTGAGAGATCCTTCACTAATCGTTCAGGATGACAAAAAAGGCATGAATAACCCAATAGACAGCATCAAAAAATATGTCCGTGCTGCCAATTATTTAACTGTCTCCCAAATCTATCTGCAGGATAATTTCCTGCTTGAAAGACCAATTACTTCAGCAGACATTAAACCAAAACTGTACGGACATTGGGGCACTTGTCCGGGGATTA
>JACOXH010000017.1 GCA_016176415.1 Candidatus Daviesbacteria bacterium | reverse complement strand
TAAACACTAAAAAAATCTACATGCTGGCTGTTCCTCTGCGCGATACTAACAGCGTGGTAGGAGCAATGATGGTTATGCAAAACGCAGGTTATATAGATGACCGGCTCAATGAAATATGGAAAAATAACCTTTTAAGACTGGCTATTCAGGCAGGACTACTTTCCATGGCAACGCTGCTTCTTATCAGATGGCTTATCTATTCCCCTATAAAAAACCTTGTTGATTCCTTAAAAACAGCAAGAGCAGGCGGCGGGGGCGGCGGGAGCGGCGGAGCACCGGATTCAAAAGGGCCCACTAATTCATTCTTTTTCCGTCCTTTAGTTAACGAAATTACCAATATCAGAAGGTCCTTGCAGGAAGCCCGTTCAACTGCCAGCGAGGAAGCCAGACTGCGTCTCGATGAAGTCAATTCTCCATGGACGGCAGAAAGACTGAAAGGATTTGTTAAAGATATTTTAAAAGGAAGACCTATTTATATTGTTTCCAACCGCGAGCCTTACATTCATACTAAAAACGGCGGAAAAATAGATTATTATATGCCTGCAAGCGGTCCTGTAACTGCAATCGAGCCTGTAATGCAGGCCACGGGCGGAACATGGATTGCGCAGGGAAGCGGGGATGCGGATAAATTAGTAGTTGACCGGTATGACAAGATTAAGGTGCCGCCTGAAGAACCCAAATATACACTAAAACGCGTCTGGATAACAGAAGAGGAGGAAGCGGGTTATTATTTTGGTTTTTCCAACGAAGGATTGTGGCCGCTTTGTCACATTGCCCACAACCGCCCCACCTTCAGAAAAGAAGACTGGCAGCAGTATCAGCAAGTTAACCAAAAATTTGCCGATACTATACTCGCCGAAATAAAGAATCAGGAAAGACCCATTGTTTTGGTACAGGATTATCAACTGGCTTTGGTTCCCAAAATGATCAAGCAGCAAAAACCCAGTGCAGTAGTGGGACTCTTTTGGCATATTCCGTGGCCAAACCCCGAATCTTTCAGTATTTGCCCCTGGAAAAAGGAAGTTCTTGAGGGAATGATGGGAGCGGATTTGATAGGATTTCATACCCAACTTTACTGCAATAATTTTATTGAGACAGTCGGACGCGAACTTGAATCCTTAATCGACTTTGAGCGCTTTACAATTACCAGAAATAATCACGAATCATTTGTTAAACCTTTCCCCATCAGCATTGCATTCTCAAACAGCAACGGTCACGATAAACAGGCGCTGGAAAACGCCAAAAAGGAATCTGAAGAATTAATTAGAAATCTGGGGATCAAATCAAAATATATCGGGCTGGGCGTTGACAGACTTGACTATATTAAAGGAATTCCTGAACGCCTGAAGGCAATTGAGATTTTTCTGACCAACAACCCCAAATACAAAGAACAATTTACCTTTATTCAGATCTCTCCTCCTTCCAGAACCAAAATCAAGAAAATGCGGGAGTTGGCTGAAGACGTGGAAAAAGAAGTTGAAAGGATAAATAATACTTTTAAAACAGGCAGCTGGAAACCGATTGTATTTTTGAAAAAACATCACGATCACAAAGAGCTTCAGAAGTTCTATATGGCAGCTGATTTTTGTCTGGTTACATCCGTGCATGACGGAATGAATCTGGTGGCAAAAGAATATGCAGCAGCCAGAAATGATGAAAAAGGAGTTTTGATCTTAAGTCAATATACAGGAGCCTCAAGAGAACTAAAAGAAGCGCTGATTGTAAACCCTTACAATGCAGAACAGACAGCTGATTCTATCAGAGAAGCTTTAGAGATGACACCGAAAGAACAGGAAAAAAGAATGAAAGATATGAGAGAAATTATTAAAAACCACAATGTTTACCGGTGGTCTGCAGAACTTTTGAGGACAATTGTGAATTTAGGATGAAATATTTATGGAACGATTTAAATAAAATTACCGCCCTTTTAAAAAGCAACTCTCCGAAACTCATTTTACTGGATTTTGACGGCACACTTGCTCCCATTGTTAAACGGCCTGACCAGGCAAAATTACCTCCGGAAACAAAACAGATACTTCTTAATCTTTCCAAAAACCAAAATTTTTATCTCGGTATTATAAGCGGCAGGGAACTTTCTGATATCAAAGCAAAAATCGGAATCCCAAACATAATTTACGCCGGTAACCACGGGCTGCAGGGTAATTTTTTCGGGAAAAAATTTCTGCATCCGGCTGCAGAAAAAGCTGTACCTGTTATAAAAAAAATCCGCCTTAAGACTAAACAAATTGCCGAAAAATACGGCGGAGTTTTAATAGAAGATAAAAAGATAGCTTTGGGTTTTCACTACAGGATGGCAGAACAAAGTAAAGCAAAAGAAATTAAATCTGCGCTTGATGAAGTAATCAAACCTTTTTTGGATAATAAATTAATATCGCAGGTATCAGGAAAGAAAGAGGTTGACATACTCCCAAAGGCAGAGTGGAATAAAGGAGATTTTGCCAAACTGATTATGGGAGAAATTTACTCAAAAACAAAATCACATCCTGTTGTGGTTGTAATCGGGGATGATACTACAGATGAAAACGCCTTTGGAGATTTTAAAAATGACATCACAGTAGTAGTAGGAAAAAATTCCAAATCACAGGCTAAATATTATCTAAAAAATATAAATGACGTCTCTATCTTTTTGAAGAAGATAAACGGACTGTTATGAATCTACCCGCAACCTTACGGTCGGGGTATCTTCTCTCGATCGGACTTCGTCCGGCTTTAGAAAACCCACGACTTCACAGTCGGGGTTTTATCGAGATAAAAAAGATTCTGCTTAAAAATGTTTCCCCAAAAATATTTCTTAGTATTTTTTCAAACTGCAAAAGCGTACTGACATAGAAGCTATTGTCCGAAATGTCATAAAAAACATCAGGCAATTTCATAAAACTTGTAATTTTGATAATTTCCCCTTTTTGTTTACGGACCGTTCTTTCCAGTTCTGTCCTGGTTGTACTATAAATTGAAGTTTCGGGTTTAGTAAATCTTAAAAAAGAATTTTTATTCGGCATGGTAAAAACGAATACACCATTATCTGTTAACTTGTTAATATAATTTCCGATAATTGCCTGCCAATTACTATTGTATTTTAAAACCCTGATTGCAGAAATGAAATCAAATTTTTGATTAAAAGGGAGTTTTTCGCTGGAAATATTACACACTTTTATACTTCTCACGCGTCTGTCATTTTTGAATCTGTTCCTGCAGAATTCGACCATACTTTTTGCCCAGTCAACTCCATAGATTTCTTTTGCAGATGATTCCTTCAGATAATTATCAATTATCCTGCCTGAACCCACACCGATATCCAAAATATATCTTCCTTTGGTTTTATTTAAAAATGAATTAATAAAATTTAGCTCTTTTTTACTTAGTTCCTGCTTTGCCTTACTTCTCCAAAAAGCATTATAGGAATGGGCTACTGTCTCCCAATGTTTCTGATCCCGGTTTTTTTGCATAACGGATATTTTACCTAAAAAGCAATTGTTTTTAAATGGTATAGTATTTATATGGATGAGATGGACAATCTTTATTTGAAAGTACTTCAAAAGAACAGAATGCTAACTGACGGCTTTCATTATACCGTTCCCTCTGCTGATACCTATCCATACCAGTGGCTTTGGGATTCATGCTTTCACGCCATAATTTTATCCCATTATAAAGCAGATGACGCAAAGGCAGAAATTTTTGCCCTTTTATCAAAACAGCTTCCCAACGGCATGATCCCTCATATGATCTACTGGAAAAACAGCAGAAAAGCTGCTTTTCCCAAAATTGAATGGGGGAAAGACGGCACCAGCACCATTACTCAACCTCCCATGTTAGCTTATGCAGTCTGGCAGATCTTTAAGGAAGATAAAGACAGAAAATTTTTAGAACAAATCTATACTCATCTTTACCATTTTTACAAATACCTGCTAAATGACAGGGACCCTCATGAAAAACACTTGATAGGAATCATGAACCCTGATGAGTCAGGTGAAGACAATTCTCCCCGCTTTGACCTGCCGCTTGGTCTACCCCCAAAGCAGACAAGGGATCAAAGTCTTAAAAGACGTCTGGAACTTGTGACCCAAAATATAGAGTGTAAATTTGACGCTCCCTTTTGTATGAGAAATTTCTTTTGGGTCAAAGACACTGCTTTTAATTCTATTATGGTTGCAAATCTAAAGCTTCTTGCCAAAATTGCTGCTGAACTGAAAATTGATGAGGATGCTATTTATTTTATGAAGCAGGCAGAAGATATTGCCATAGCCATGAGAGAGTTCATGATGGATGACGGGCTTTTTTATTCAACTTACGGAAAAGATTATAAAAAAATAAAAGTAAAAACATGGGCAATTTTTACCCCTTTGTTTGCAGAAATTTTAAGCCGGGAAGAGGCAACAAAACTGGTAACAAAACATTTGTTTAACAAAAAAGAATTCTGGCCAAAGTATCCTGTCCCCACTACTGCTTTGGATGAACCTGCCTTTGACCCCAAAGGTTTTTGGCGCGGGCCAACATGGATTGCTACAAATTGGTTTATCTATAAGGGGCTTATGAAGTACGGTCTGAAGGAGGAAGCGGAAGAAATCAAAAGATCTTCTCTGGAGTTGATTGATAAATCAGGCTTCAGGGAATATTTTAATCCCTTAACAGGAGAAGGGCTGGGAGCAAAGAATTTTACGTGGGGTGGTTTAGCCCTTGATATGGATTAAGCTTTTGGGTAATATTACTGCGAAATGGCCCTTTTATTCAGTCTTCCGGGATTAATCCTGCTTTTTACTTTCCTTTTAGTGCTTGCATCTTCTGTTAAACAAGTCAATCAGTTTGAAAGAGGAGTAAGGTTCAGATTTGGAAAATTTAAAGATGAAATGATGCCAGGATGGAGAATTGTCTGGCCGGTTATTGAGGGCTGGCAAAGAATAGATATCCGCGTTAAAGCTGTTGATGTTCCCGATCAGGAAGCAATCACCCGCGATAATGTATCCGCGCGCGTTAATGCCGTCATTTATTACCGTATCGCTGCTGCCAGAAAAGCAGTTTTAGAAGTAGAAGATTTTTTCTTTGCAGTTTCACAGCTTGCCCAAACTACTATGAGAAATGTTATCGGTGAAACATCTTTGGATGATCTTTTATCCAAACGGGAGCAGGTAGCAAACAAAATTCAAAAAATTATTGACATGGCAACAGATCCGTGGGGAGTAAAGGTAGAATCAGTTGAACTGAAAGATATTATTCTCCCTGATGAGATGAAAAGGGTCATAGCCCGTCAGGCTGAAGCAGAAAGGGAAAGAAGGGCAATAGTCATAAGAGCAGAGGGCGAAAAAGCTGCTGCAGAAAACATTGCCATAGCAGCTGGCAGGCTTGCCAAAACAGCCGGAGGCCTGCATGTCAGAACCTTACAAACACTTTCAGAATTATCAGCAGATAAAAACAACACGATTGTTTTTGTCACCCCCCTTGAAATACTCCGCGCTTTTGAAGGCTTAATTAAAAAGAAATAGGCTTTTTATTTTACCTGATGGATAACCCGCTGGGGGAAGGGGATTTCAATATTGTGTTTATCAAAGGCAATTTTTAATCTCTTTCTCAATTCTCCTGCCACATCCCATTGTTTTATTGGTTTTGTTTCACCTAATATTTTAATAATGATTGCAGAATCTCCAAAGTCATCAACCCGTAAAAATTGAGGAGGCTTAACAATCATCTCTTTCCAGTCTTTATCTTCTGCCAATTCGTTGCCCACTTCATTAACCACTTTAATAACTTTCTCAAGATCAGAATTATAGGCAATACCAATATTTAAATTAACTCTGGAAAAATACTTGGATAAATTAGAGGCTGTTTTTATTTCACCGTTGGGTACATGATGAACAACCCCGTCTAAATCCCTTAAGGTGGTTGTACGGAGAGTAGTTTTTTCAACCAGCCCGCAGGTATCGCCAAAACAAACTACGTCACCGATCCTGTATTGATTTTCCAAAAAGATAAAAAAGCCTGAGATTAAATCCTTAATAAGATATTGTCCGCCAAAACCAAAAGCCAACCCGATTATTCCTGCTCCTGCAAGCAGGGGAGTGGTATTAATACCAATTTCAGAAAGAATCATCAGTCCTGCCAGAAGCCAAATACCTACGGCAAATATCTGATGAAATACTGCAATCAAAGTATCTTCTCTTTTCTTCTCCGCTTCTGCTGAAATAAATCTGTCTGAAGCAACTGCCTTACGGATCATCCTGTCAACAATAATATGGGCAAATTTATGCACAATTAATGAACCTGTCAGGATAACCAGAATCTTAAATCCATGATCTAACAACCATGCAGCAATTACATTTAAGTAATCAGGAGGTATCATTAGATTAGTTTATCACACCCTTCAAGATCTATCAGGGAGTCCAGGCCTCAAAGGCATAGTAGTTGCCTGAAACTTCTACACAGGCATAAGTAGTGTTTGCTCTTAAGTTAGCAGCATGTCCGGGAGAGTTAATCCACATATTTACCACATCAGCAGGGTTGGCCGTTATAGCCAGATTTTCAGTCACCAATTTGTAAGAAGGATAAGGCAGGGAACCGCTGCTGACCCTGCTGTTAAAACCATCATGGCTGAAATTGCTTACAATTTCTTCTACTCTAATTTTGGCAAAGTTACAGGTATAGGAATCAGATACTACAGAAGACAGACCCAGGGAATTGCGGTAGCTGTTAATTTGATCAATAAAAGAACTTCCCTGTCCCACAACAGGCGCTGGAGTGGACACAGGGGTGGGTTGAGATGTCGGGGCAACAATAGGTACAGGTGTAGGAACAGGAGTTGGTGTAGGAGTCGGTACAGGCGTCACAGCCGGCGTTGGAGAAGGTGTAGGCGTTAGGGAAGGAATAGGTGTAACGGTTGATTTAGGAGCAGCAGAAGGAGCTGGTATATTGCTTTCGGCAGTCTTTGCGTAAGCGGTAAAAACCAGACCAAACAAGATACCCGAGATCAAAATTACGGCAGCATATTTGATCATGAGTGGGGAACTATAAAATATTTCCCATTCCCTGTCAACCCATCACTTTAGCTTCTGGCAATCCTTATACACCCATTTATACATTAAATACCCTCCTATAAAGATTATAGGCAAGGCAATAAATCCTAAGGCAAAAGCAAACATCATTTTAAGCATGAAATATAAATATCCAAGCTTATAATTTTAATATATGCAGACTGATTCCCAAAGACATACTGGGTATGCATCTTTAAAGAAGTAAGGGGGGAATTATTTGTTTCTGACTTTAATGTCTTTTTCAATCAGCTTACGAAGATACACAGACTTTGGCAGTTTTTCTTTTTTAGAAATCTCTTCAAGATGTAAGGCTATTTCAGGAGTAATAAAAAAGGTAAATCTTGTTTCTTCAGTCCCCTGTACATAGTTGATAAAATCATCAATAATATCTTTAAGAGTTTCTAAAGAGTATTTTTCACAAACGAGCTTTTCGTTTTTAAAATGGGCAAACAAGGATGGAGCATGACCTTCACTAAAAAGGATTAAAACAGGCTTTCCGAGTCTTATGGCCAGTGATATTTCATAACCTACACTAATGCTGGGAAATGAGGTTTCTGCAATCATAAAATCACAAGAGCTGATCCAACTTTCCAGCTTTTTATTAAATCTCAAACGACCTTCTTTTGTTTCAAGAGAGATTTGATCTTCAGTAGTTTTGATTATGTGATCAGAGATTATTGAGAATTTTTTATCTTTTATAATCTCAATAATCTTAAGATAATTATCAATGTATTTGTACTTACCTTTAATAGATCCTGTAAAGTATACTTTCATTTTTAAAAAGTTGCCGGACTAGGATAATCCCGTATTCTCGCTAATCGCTCGAATAACGAACAGTCTTGTCCCTCGCTTCACTCGGGACTACGCAGTTACAAATCCCTTACCGAAATTTTGAACTGAAAACCTCCTTAAAAAAGGTTTTCATTCAAAGTTGCCGGACTAAGCAAAGCTTGCGATCTACATTGGCGCTTTACAAAAAAATTCGAACGCATTTTCAATCGACGCATTGACTCGTCGCCATCCCGACCTCCCGTTGTTTTCTACCTTAAATGTTATTCCGTCCCGCTTCAAGTATTTTTTGCAAAGACAGAAAGACAGAATGCGCGCGATTTTTTTTATTATAGTCCCGCTGCGGCGGGACAAGCAATTACAAACAATATTTTAATATTTACAATATTTATTTAATACCACAATTGGCTTGCTGTAACAATCTAATCACCACAATGAATAATTGTGGACCATAATTGTGGTAACTAGCTTCAAAAGTCCACAAATTGTGGAGTTGTGGTAAATTGTGGCTTTGGTTCTAATCCTCAACATCCCACCCACCCAATAAAATAGATGTGGCGGCACCCCCGCTTTGTCGCTCGCTTTGCTCGCTCGGCGAGAGAGCCCCCTAAGGGGGGCTTTTCCGATATCTTCGTCTTCGATTAAGTCTGTACAGTCTCTACCTCGCTGCGGGATTATAGTTCTGCTGTTTATAATGAAGACATACACCCTCGCTCCCTTTTAATCTGTATATGAACCGCCTGCCGTTGCGGGGGTATTCCGCTTTCGCCCCCGCCGCAATTTTTACCCTGTTCTGTGTCCATGCCGCTATCACCTTCCGATGGCTCACCCGCCCTTTTTAAATTCCGAAGTAACGTTTGGCGGGTTCGCGAATATTCGGGCAGCACCCAATTTAGTTTTTCTGAATTCCTAAAGAAACACTCCTTCTAATGGTGCTGCCCTCAGTGACGGGTCTTTATACTTTGACTTTGCGGGGGCGGCGGAAGCCGCCAGGAAAACAAAGTCCATTACTTTTGTTATAATTTTGGCATGACAGAAAATCCGGCGGGAACAAATGTTTTCATTGCACCAGCAACAAACTTGTTTATCTTTCATGGAACAGAAGGATATCCTGAAGAAAACTGGTTTCCGTGGTTAAAACAGAAACTGGAAGAAAAAGGCTGCAAAGTCTTTGTTCCGCAATTCCCCTCACCGCCGGTGATACCGGCAAAAATAGACGAATGGTTTGATGTTTTAAAGGATTACAAGAAGTATATCAACGAGGATACTATTCTTATTGGACATAGCTTAGGCGGTATTTTTACTCTGCGGGTACTGGAACAATTAAAGCATCCTGTTAAAGCTGCTTTTTTCGTAGGAACACCTGTCGGAGTTAAACCTATTTTAAACTATGATCGGGATGAAGCATTCAGTGGTTTTGCCTTTGACTGGGAATCTATAAAAAAGAATGCTCAATATTTTTCAGTCTTTCATTCAGACAATGACAATTATGTTTCCCTTGGAAACGGCAAGAAGCTTGCAAAAAATCTGGGAATAGAATTAAATTTTGTACTAAATGCCGGACATTTTAATACAAAAAGCGGATTTACAAAATTTGATCAGTTATTAAATGATGTAAACAAAGTCTTGCAATCTTAAATTAGGATTTCAGCGAAAGCTGCCAGAAAAATAATCTCTATTGAAGCTGCATTACCAACAAATCTTTAGGTGGTTCTATGTCACCAGGATAAATCCTAAGAACTTGAACTCCGGAGTTTTCTAAATCCGTAATAAAAGCTTTTGTTTCCGGTTGTGCCTCCAATCTACCGGCTTCGTCCAAAATTAAGGTTTTTGCATTTCCAAGACTAGTCTCTAAGTTTTCTCGATTTATTTTCCCTCTCGCAATAAATTTAGTTGTTAAGTTACTTATGGCTCCGTTTTCCTCAACCGTTGCAATTTTAGTATCTTCTCTCCCGGAATCAATTAAAGAATCATTAAGCGCCATAAGAGCCGTTGTTTTACCATATCCAAACGGTGCCCTAATACAAACTCTTTCTCCTGTTTTTCCTCTTTGAATTGCAGAATCCAATGCTTTCAGAAAAGTTTCAGACCTGACACTTTCAAATCTAAAATCTTTCCATTTAGGATTTAGATTCAGCTTACCTGGTTTTTGAGGATGGCATGGTGCCCAGATGGAACCATAACCACTATCAGCATTCCACTCTTGATTTGAGGCTCTCATTACAACTAGTCCTAATCCTCTGTATCCTGCATGAGGGAAATATTGGGCCACCAAAAATCCATTTTCTCTTGCATTTCTGCCATATCCATCAACTATAACGACAAGTTTTCTGGAAAAACTACTGAAGTAATCTGAAGCCATTAAATAGAAATCACTTGGGGTGTGCTTTTCAAAGCGTAAAATGCTTTCCTGAAACTCAGCATCTACTTTTTTCTTGACTTCTGGAGCAACTGGAAAGACCTCTGAAGCTTTCCCTTCTTTTGTAAAGTCTAGTTGCACAACTCCTTGGTAGCTATTTTGTTTCAATCCATCTGCAATTTTTTGAGGAAATTGTTTTTCTGCTTCACCAAGCTTTTCTCTTAAACCGTCTAATTTCTTTTCAGCAATTTCCGGGTCTATATCAACTGGATATTCCTCCGGATCTCTTTTCCGAGCCCTTCGAATAGTTTCAATATAATAGTTCCATTCGAAAAAGCCTCCTAATCGAATTGATGTATCAAAAACCATATGAAGAACTACTGCTCCTTCTCCAAGAAAATGATTTACTGCCTCATTTGCAGCTCGGCCTTCTTGTGCTAGGGCGTATTGTTCATAGAATTGACTAACAACTTGGCGGAATTGCTTGGTTATTAGATGTGCCCTTGCAATTGCCTTTTTCGTTGTTAAGGATGAACGCTCATTGTCCCTTCTCACAAAATCCCTAATTTCACTGTCTACGGCATCAAAAGTCGTTGGATCATTAAGCATGTAAGTTTCCGAAACAATAGGGGGAGATGTGCTTACAATCTCTGCAGTGATAGAATCATTTATTTTTGCAACGATTGTATCTAATCCAACACCCAAATGTTGAAGATGGTATTTAGAGTTGACTTCCTTGGCGGATAAAGCAGATTTCGTTAGCCCATCACCCATCGGTAAAGGGGAGACTTGATCTTGTTCTCTACTCATATTTAATAGGTAGAATTATACTCCTTTAGCTCAAGGAAGTCAATAACTATGGGTTAGAAGCTAGAGTTGACCTGGATACAGAGTTGCACCTTAAATTATCTTGAGAGTATACTGAAGACATGGATAATCTGCCCAATGATCCATCAAATCCAAACAACGGAAACAACAATAATCCACCTCCACTTTTTGGTTCTACTTTCAGTCCTCACACAAACCCTCCTGACCCAAACAATCCATATGCTTCACCGCCACAACCTCAACAACCAATTCCTCAACCTCCAACTCCTCCCACCCCAAATCCCCCGAACACCCCTAACCTCCCTGAAGATCCCCATCACGCTACATATTCAGAAGTAGCTCAACATAAATTAAGAGATTCTCATGGGAGATTTGCTACTGACCATATTCCTCAGGATCCGGCTCCTCAAACTGTTTCTGCACCTTCATTTTGGAGAAAAATCTTAGGTTATATTATTAATTATTTTAAGAAAATGACTATCAAAAGATTCCTGACTCTTGTTTCTGCCATTTATCTTATTACCACCAACGGCCCCATACAAAACGGGATAGAATATTTCTTCCCATACTCTTCACCAATCCTGCACAGACAAACAGCCCATCAGGGAATTTTACAAACTACCGGCAGCGGACAATATCAGCTGCTTTTACCTGATAATTCTGTCTATACTCTATACTTTAAACCCTCAGCTTCTTTAATTAATTTAAAAAAGATCAATGAAGCAGTAGTCAAAGGCAATCTAACCTGGACTCCTTATGTTATAGAAAATGCTGAAGTTTATCCTTTAAATATTACTCTTCCTGAAAACCCCCCTGCTCCTGTATATAATCCTCCTGCTTCTAATTCTGCTCAACAAAATCCCTAATTCTTTCTGCTTATTTTAAAAACTCTTTAATAATCTCTACCATATTTTCAAATTGGATGAATGGTGTTAGATGACCTGTATCTGTGAATACATGAATTCTGGCATGGAGATAATATTCGGAAAAAATTCCATCATCTTGAGCCAATGGGTCATTATCAGTTTTTATAATCAACATCTTTTTGCTTAATTCATTTAATTTTTTATTATCCCACCCTTTTTCTTCTTTTTGAATCTCCATTCCCAGATTGTAGAAAGACTTTAAATATTTTCTGTTTAAAAAATTTAATCCAAACTGTTTTGCAAATTCTGATCTTCTATCAAAGTTTTCTTTTGTTGAATATTTTAAATAAAGTTTTTTAATATTTGATTGCCCTGACTGAACTCTACCACTGAATTTTTTAACTAACCATTTTAATAATGAAATTGGAATAACCGGAAGAAAAAAGTGTAAAACTTTTCCGGGGAGAATGACTCTTTTTTGAATAGTTTTAGATCTTGTTGAACCGGCATGAGAAATAATTATTTTCAATACTTTATCAGAATTATTTATTGCATAATGTTGTGCTAAAAATCCGCCAACTGATAATCCGTAAACAATTACTTTTTCAATTCTCTCTTTTTTCAAAATCTGATTTATAAAATTAAAAAAAGTTGAAAGGTTAGAAAACCCTGCAAAGTTCACAGCGACAACTTTGTAATTTTTCTCAAAAGTATCTATCAGATCAAAACAGGAAAGTGCATCTTGCCCACCTCCCGGAAAAATTAAAAACCCAATTTTCCCTTTACCTCCAACAATATATTCTCCAATTGTTTTATCTACTTCTAACTTTTGAATGGGATGATTTTTTACAAAAGTATCAACAAAACTCATTTATGATATTCTTCTCTATACTTCAATCTCCATTGCTCCATTTTTCTAAAATCCCTAATTTGATCTAAATCAAATTCAGCCAAAAATATTCCTTCTTCCTCACCAGCTTCTACAATTAATGTATCCTGAGGATTCCCTTTACTATCCCAAGCAGCAGGATGAAAAGCAATTGAATGCCCATTTTCTTTTGGTTTTGGATAGTTAGTTAAAGCAATACCAGCTAAATTATCAAAAGCACGGGTTTTAAGCTGACAAATTCTTATATCATCCATGGTACAGGCGTTTGGCACTACAATTATTTCTGCCCCTTTTAACATGAGTTCTGTTGCAGATTCCGGAAATTCTCTGTCAGCACAAATCATAGCTCCCAATTTAACCTCTCCTTCTTTTCCGGTTAATGTGCAAACATCGAAAGTTGTACCTGCTATTAAATTGCGATCAACACCAACTTGTTCATAATCAGGATTTTCTTCTGACAACTGCTCTAATCCAAAATTACAAATAAAAACTTTGGAATAGTTCAAAACTATCTTCCCTGTTTTATCTATTACTGAAACACTGTTACGGGGTTTTGGAGCATATTTTTCCAGATATGTTAGGGCAATATTTATTTCTAAATCTTTGGCTAGATTTACAAAAGAGAAGAAAAAATCACTTTGCTGATCAATTGCTTTTTCTTCCCATATCTTTTTGCCTTCCTCATCAAAAGGACAGGCCTCATACCCAATACTCCACATCTCAGGAAATAAAACTAAATCAGCTCCCAGCCCCTTCGCTTTTTTACAATATTCCAACCCTTTTTCTAGGTTTTGATTTTGATCGGTTCCAGTATTAATTTGAAGAAGCACTACTTTAAATTTCATTTTTCCTTAAATCCTAAAGATAATAAAACTTTTTTAACTCCTTCTAAAAAATCATACTGAACTAGAATGTAATCCTTTGAATAAGTTGAAACAATTAAAACATCCTTAATTTCTTTTGCAATAGCAGAACTTACAGCTGCTAAAAAACCTACGGAATAAAAAGGGGCAGAAACATTAAGAGCAATTAAAGCCCAGTAGTCTTTATTCTTCTCAATTAATTTAAGACCTTCCAAGTTTTTTTCTTCTGTAACAACTGTAATCTCATCTTTGTCTTTGCTTACCAAGAAGTGATTGTTAATTTGTGGAGCCTCTGATACTTTGGCATAGATAAACCTTCCGGGTATTACTTCAGAAGTACTACTTTCAATAATTTTTTTTAAATCATCATTCATTTTAATAATTAATTAACAACATTCTGGGGTTTTCCTTTTAAAAAAGCCTCTATATTTTCAATGAATATTCTCTTTCTGTTCTCTCCTGCTTCTTTGCTTATATATGCCATGGGAGGATAAATAATACAGTTTTCATATTTTGATAATTTCTTTAAATCACTCTCTCGCATTTCATCAGAATGATCAAGAATAAAAATAATGTCTTCCTTTTTTAGTCTTTGCTCCAAAGCGTCAATATCAATCAACTCCATAGGGCAGGTATTTATTACTACTGCTCCGCTTTTTAGTTTTTGAAATCTGGACTGATTAAAAATCTTTTCAGTATCTTTTGTCTGCGCAAGATTTATGGATAAATAATCTGCTTCTTCAACTAACCTATCCAAATCTTCATATGTAACACCTTTTTCCTCATAATCTGTTTTTCTGTTTCTTGACCAATACCTCACATCTGCTCCAAACCCTTGAGCAATTTCAGCTACTCTTCTACCAATATCTCCTAAACCAATAATGCCAAAGATTTTATCTTTTATTTCAAAAGCAGATATTCCCGCTTCTGAATAGCTTCCTGATCTTCCTCTAGTTTTTCCTTCTTCCAAACCCCTGATATTTTCCAAAAGTACAGCAATGATAAATTCTGCAACAGATTCTGTACTGTATCCTTTTAAATTACAGACAATTATTCCTTTCTTTTTTGCATGGGTTGTATCAATCTTTCCAAAAGCAGTTGCCGCAACCCCGATGTATTTTAATTGCGGCGCACTGTCTAAATCTTGCTTATCAACACTTGTTGCAAATGCCACTAAAAGACAATCTGTATCAGCTAATTCCTTTCTAAAACGGGGGTTATCTTTCGGAAGAAAAACTATTTTATTTCCCAGACTTTCTATTTTCTTCCAGGATATTAGATCTAAACTTTTTGACCTATCAATGTTATATACAAGAACCTTTTTAAATTTCATAAACAACTTCTGAAGTATAGCAAATTTGAAGAAAAGTATCTCAAGTTCTAAAGATTCTAAAAATTATTCTTTACTATTCCGTCTTTTTGCAATCTTCTTAATAAAACTTCCCCTGAAACCTGAAAAGCATTCAACAAATCTTGATATACAGGAGCAAAAATCTCTAGTGCCTCTTGAGTCGGAACATACCCCATTTTGTTTTTAAGTTCTTTTAATAGTGCTTCTTTGGGAACCAACACCAAACCGGCAAAAGTCTGTGCTTGAATCTCTAAATATTTATAAACTTCTGAATCTATTCGATCATAAAAAGTTAAATAATCTTCGATACTTTTCGGACCATTTTGTTCATACCAATCCTTATGAAGAATATAATGACCTATCTCATGTGCTATCGAAAATCTCGTCCTCTCAAGATATGTAGTAAAAGAATATTCGTCAACTGTAATTTGCGAAAAGTCAGCTGAAATGAAAGAATCTACCCCTATTAAATCCTTAATTCCCGGAATAACAACTAAAGCAATACCCATTTTTAGCTCAACAATTTCTTCTATAGGAATAGGCAACAGGAGTGTCGAATGAAATTGTTCAAGAAAATCTTCTGAGGCTCTGATAACATTAGAAAGGGTTATATTCGGGGGTTGCATTATTTACCATGATTATCTTTAATCAACTTAATCAATTCATTTATTTTTTTACGATCCAACTTCTTCCCTCTAACCGTTCTATAGAAGGCTGGTAAGACTGACAGCATGTCGGGATTTCTCCTGATATCAGTGGGGAGAGTTCCCTTAGCTGTATGCGCGAGGTCAAAAAAGGTAGTCCAGTCAGAGGTATCCCGAGAAATTTTCAGAGCTAAAGCATAACCCTCAAGCTTTTCTTCATCTATGCTTGGGGATAGGATATTTCTTTCAAGCTTGCTGATATTACCCGGGTCATAATGATATTTTTCGCAGAACTGCCTTAAAGTAAGGTCTAAAGATAATCGTTTTTGTCTAAAGAATTCTCCGAAGGTTTGCAAATTTGTATCTTGACTTTTTTTCATAGGTGTTGTAAAAATATTACAACAATATTGTAGTATAAATATTGACCCGTTGTCAAGAAAGGAGGATTTTAGAATGGCAGTTACAAGCAAAAGAGTTGGTAAATTAGCATCTAAGTTACTTAAAAAGGATCTATCAAGGAAAAAAGAGAAATCAGTAGCAGGAAGCGCACTAAGACAAGTTAAAAGAAAAAGGAGGTGATTAAGATTAAAACCCATACACGAAGAGCTGTTGCTTACATCGCTGGGCAGATTATTTCTCAGTCAGGAGCAACTTCTATATATGACTACTTGGAAGGAAGATACTTCTCTATTGGAGGAGACGTATCCAGTATCAATATTTCTGTTTATGATTATGAAATGAGGTGCCATATAAGTGGTTCTGGCGACGGTGCCAATTATTCTCTTTACCATTTTGGTAACAGAAAGCATATTTCAATTTCATTTTCTGAAGCAAACTTTACAGGTTATGATTATGATAGCAGCAAACATTTTTCCGGAAATGTGAATTCAAATTCTATAGCAATTTATGACCATGATGAATCAAAATATTTTAACTATTCTGTTTAACTCAATAGTTAAAAATTGAAAAGTTCTTTAAAATTTTTGCGTTTTTTGCCCCGCTGTGGCGGGGGTTCGAGCCGACAGTTTTGCGGAACGGAATCGGAATAACATTTAAGGTAGAAAACAACGGGAGGTCGGGATGGCGACGAGTCAATGCGTCGATTGAAAATGCGTTCGAATTTTTTTGTAAAGCGCCAACAAGGTTGGACTCGCTGGCTGTAGGGTGGCCGGATTCGCGGCGGATGGGGGCGCCGCGAGGAGAAAATAGCCACGATTTCGGGAAGTTGTTGGGAATAAAAAGAAACAAAAAACGAATTGGAAAAGTGTACGCAAAAATTTAGTTAATCACTGAAAAGAACTTTTCTTCTAATAAAAATATGAGATACATTGCATATTGCAGAAAATCTACAGATGAGCCGGACAGGCAAATACTCTCTATTGAGGCTCAAATTGCAGAGATTAAAGAGTTTGCCGAAAAAGAAAATTTAGAAATAGTTACTACCATTACCGAAAGTAAAACTGCCAAAAAGCCGGGCAGGGAAAAATTTGCAGAACTAATAAGGATGTTGGAGGCAGGAGAAGCTAACGGGATTTTATCGTGGCATCCTGACAGATTAGCCAGAAATTCTATTGATGGCGGAAGAATAATTTACCTTTTAGATACAGGAAAACTTTTGGATTTAAAATTTCCATCTTTTTGGTTTGATAACACACCGCAGGGAAAATTCATGTTAAACATAGCCTTTGGTCAATCTAAATACTATGTGGACAATTTATCCGAGAATGTTAAAAGAGGTAACAGGCAAAAATTAAGAAGAGGGGAATGGCCTAATCATGCGCCATTTGGGTACATAAATGATTCAGGTACAAAAAGTATACATGTAGATAGGAGACATGCTCCCTATCTTGCCAAAGCTTTTGAAATGTTTGCAACAGGCGGTTATACCTATGTTGATATTATAAATTTCTTTACTAAGAATAAAATATTTAATACGACTTTTGGAGGCAGGATTTTTCATAAAGACAAGATGAAAAGAATTTTAGGTGATCCTTTCTACTATGGAGTAATGAGATTTAATGGTGAACTTTACGAAGGAAAACATAAACCTTTAATTACCAAGAAATTATTTGATTCTGTGCAGGAAATAATTAAAGCAAGAAACAGAAAAAATAAATCTCTAAAAAGTGAATTTGAGTTTTTAGGGCTAATTAAGTGCAAAGAATGCGGTTGCTCCATAACTGCGGAAAAACATCACAGGTTTTACCCAAGAACCAATAACTCTGTTGATTTCATTTACTATCGCTGTTCCAAGAAAAAAGGGGTATGTAATCAAAAGTATGCAAGGAAAGATGATATTGAAATACAATTAAAAGAAATTGTTGGTAAAGCCTCGATGTCAGAATATGCGGCTGAAAAATTCCGGCAATGGGCAAATGAAGATGCCCAAAAAGAAAAACTTAAATCTAAAGGAATAATCGAGAAGTTAAAAACAGAACTTAAGGAAACTGAAGATAAACTGGACAGATTGCTTGAAGGATATTTGGACAAAGTTATTGACTCCAAAGAATACCAAAATAAAAAGAACTATTTAATTGAAGAAAAACTATCACTTCAGCAAAGAATTAAAGAAATTTCAGACAAAGGCAGTGAATGGCTCGAACCACTAAAAAACTTTATCGGTAGCGCACTTTCGTGCGCAAAAATCGCGCGCGCAAAAAATACATGCTCCGAACTGAGTATCGGAGCAAAAACTGTCGGCTCGAACTTCTTTTTATTCAATCAACAACTTCAAGTGGAATACCGAAATCGTGGCTATTTTCTCCTCGCGGCGCCCCCATCCGCCGCGAATCCGGCCACCCTACAGCCAGCGAGTCCAACCTTGTTGCCGGACTAGGATTCGAACCTAGAATTCACTGCTCCAAAGGCAGTTGTCCTACCGTTAGACGATCCGGCAATGCAAAGGTATTATACCTAAAACATCTCTTTTGAGCTAGTTGTGCGTAAAGACTTGACAGCAGATATTGTTTCATGTCAACAATAGATTGAGAGGGGGTGATATCATGAAAGCAGTTGCTTGGCTCGTAGTTATAGCAGCCATTAACTGGGGATTGGTCGGACTCCTTAACCTCAACCTTGTTGAGGCAGTTTTGGGTGCAGGTTCTTCCCTTACAAAGATAGTTTACATAGTTATTGGTTTGGCTGGTGTATATCAGGCTTACCTTATGGTCGGTGGGAAGAAGTAGTTAGGGGATTTTGGTAATTATTTTAAAATCCGGCTCATTTCGGGCCGGATTTTTTTTGGACTAAATTAAATTAGATTGTTATACCAAGCTAATCTTGATGGAGCGGGAGACGGGATGCGCGCCCGCGACCTCGTCATTGGCAATGACGCATTCTACTGCTGAACTACTCCCGCGACTAAACGATCAACGACTGAATTATACCAAATGAATATACTTTTCACTAATATATTTTTGATACAAGGCAAACCATGTAATAATTTTCTCTTTTATCTTTCTACTACTAACTTCAATTGAGCAGATACCTAAAGATAAACGTTTTGTTGGATGTTTCCCTAAAATGATTGCTGACTTTTTAAATTGGGATAACGGAATATTTAATTTATTACTCCAGGATTTTTTATAAGCAAGATCTTCTAACTCAGGATAAAGAATTAGCTTTATAAATATTTTTTCTTTTGAAATTAACAGTACATTTTTAAGAAATAAATAAAATACTTTAATTAATTCTGGGTCACTATTGCTCAACCTTACCAAACAGTTTTTTAAAACCTTATCTCCTTCTCCCCAGTAAAGCATTAAACCAGCTACAAATAGAGGATCTTTTATTAGCAAGGTGAATTCTTTTTTTGCTTTATCCTGAAATTGTGTATGTATTTTTTCCCATTTTTTCTTGTTAGCCATTGCCATCAGTCTTAGCTTTGGTTTAGCTAAGATTCTCGCTTTCTTAGTCAAATCCTCTTTAATCTTTAACGACCATTGATTATTCTTAAACCAAACATGCAAAGTACTTTTTGGAACTCCTAATACATTACTTATTTCGTTATAACTTTTCTTTTGACGTCGAAGCTGTATTGCAAGGTGGCGATCTTTACGCATATAAATGTACCACGATATATACTATTTTAGTATAGCATACTGGGGTTCAATTTTATTGAGCTAAGTGAGATGTGCCGCAACCCAGAATCGGACTGAGATAATCCGCTCTTCAGGCGGACGCCTTGACCACGTTGGCAATTGCGGCAAACCAATGAAGATTTTACCAAAGATTAAGCTTTGTGTCACTTCCTAAAAAAGTTTAACATCAGGGTTAAAATTACAGAAGCAACAATAGCTGAAGTGAAAGGGATATAGACTTTAAAACCAAATTTATCTATATAAAGATCCCCCGGGATTCTGGGTAAACTGGGTATGATGTTAAAAACCAACCCCAGCAGTAAAAACATTGCCCCGAGCAATGAAAATAATTTACTTACATCTTGCATATGCCCTTGTCAAAAATAATCATTTAGATTATTTTTGCAAGCGATCTCCTTTGATCAAAACAATTTTAAATATTGTAATTGTTTTGATCTTCAGTCCGATTATTTAACTGTAACACTTTTAGCTATATTTCTGGGTTTATCAACATTGTGTCCCAACTCCACAGCCATATAATAAGCCAAAAGCTGCAAGGGGATTATATTCATAATAGCTGAAGTCTCTCCTGTATCAGACACACTAATATGGTAATCAAAACCACTGTAGGGAGCAGGGGAAATGCCTACTACTGTAGCCCCTCTGGCTTTAACCTGATTTACAACATTAAGTACATCATCTTTAGTTTTATCTTCTGACACAACTACTATTACAGGCACTCCTTTTTCCATTAAAGTTATAGCATAGTGTTTCAAATCTCCTGCAGGAATCCCGTGAGCATGAATATATGAACCTTCTATTATTTTGACCATGCCCTCTTTGGTGATATTAAAGTTTTGATACTTACCCAGCAAAAAGATATCTTTTGATCTGGCCAGTTCCTTTGCTAACTTTTTTATAGCCTCATGATTGCTGCCTGTGTTTAAATAATCTTCTATCTCATCTGCTAATTTACGCAAATTCTCTTTGCCCTCTTCAGCTTTACCCTGGGCAATTTTGGAAATATAGTAGCCCCACGCTATTTGGGAGGTAAAAACCTTGGTAGACATTACACAAATTTCAGGCCCTGCATGAGCCGCAAAAGCAAAATCAGACATTCTGGCCATAGTTGACCCCGGCATATTTACATAAGAGGCAATCTTCACACCTTTCTTTTTAGCTATCTCTAAGACTTCTAAAACATCTGCTGTTTCACCGCTCTGCGAGGGAGCAATCATCAGATCATCCTTACCCAAAAGATCAAAATACTCATAAATATCTGCCCCAATCACGCTTTCAGCTTTAATTTTGGCAAAAACCCTCAAATAAAAAGCAATTTGAGAGGCAGCAATCCCTGCAGTTCCAGACCCAATGGTATAAACATCTTTAGCCTTCTTTAACTCTTCCACAAAATCCTCATATAAAGAAAGGTCCCCATTTACCGCGGAGCGGCAAGCTTCGCTTATAATTTGGTTTATTACATACGGGCTTTCAGCAATTTCTTTGATCATAAAATGATCATAACCTTCTTTATCTACTTTACTGTTTTGGAAGTTTATTTTTTGAAAATATAAAGGCAAAACCTTATCTGATTTAATGTCCAAAAGGGTTAACTTCCCATTCCAGTAAACCATTTGACCATTTTCTACAACCAGTGCCTCACTAACATGAGGAGCAAAAGACAAAGTATCAGAAGACAGAAAAACCTCACCATCATTAAGACCTGCCACTAAAGGAGAGCCATTTCTGGCAGCAATAATTTGCCCATCTTTGGTCAAAACTATGATGGTGTTTCTGCCTTCCAGCTCCAAAAAAGCTTCTCTGACAGCTTCTTTTAAATCTCTGACTCTCTGACTCTTTGACTCTATGAGTCTTACTATGACTTCCGTATCTGTTTCTGAAAGAAATTTATAACCTTTTTTATCCAGCTCACTTTTTAATTTTTGGTAATTTTCCACAATCCCGTTTTGAGCTAAAACAAAACTTTCATCAGAGGAAAAATGAGGGTGAGCATTGACTTCAGATACAGCACCGTGGGTAGCCCAGCGCGTGTGGCCAATTCCTGCTTTAGCTGCAGGCAGACCATTAAGCTGATTTAAATCACCAATAGCACCAATCTTTTTCTCTAAATTGATTTGATTGGCTGCCACAGCAATTCCCCATGAATCATAACCTCTGTATTCTAACCTCTTTAAACCTTCTAAAATCACTTCAGAGGCATTTTTGGAACCACTATAGCCAAATATCCCGCACATAAATTTAGGTTCCAGTATACCACACATTACCTCTTTCTTACCCGTTTTTAAAGGCAAATCTAAACAGTTTGCTTAACATTAAAAGATGGGGCTTTTAATTGTACTGCTGGTCAGATTACTGATTCCTCTGACCATTTTAAGATGGCCTTTTTGGGGTGGGGTAGCTTCTTTAGCTGCTGATTTTTTAGATTTTGAGATTTTAAATTACTTTTACCCACAAGGTTTTGGAGGCTATCAAATTTTAGATAAACTTCTGGACACTTATTATTTATCTTTTGAGCTGTATATTATTTACCAGTGGACCAGCATGCAGGCCAAAAAAATAGGCTTAGGGTTATTTATTTACAGGATGCTGGGGGTAATTTTATTTGTACTAACAGGGCTTGAAAAAATTCTTTTTTTATTTCCGAATTTATTTGAGATGTTTTTCTTATTTTATGCAGGCTATTTACACTTCCTTAAAAAAGAGCCTGATTTAGGGAAAGTTTGGTTAAGGGTATTTCTGGCAGGATTATTTATTTATAAAATAGCTTTGGAGTTTACCTTACATGTTTCAGACTGGACAACATTAATAAGGGCTGGTGGGCAGTGAGGGATTTGAACCCCCGACATCTACAGTGTAAATGTAGCGCTCTACCAACTGAGCTAACTGCCCTTGGTGCCGGGAAGAGGAATTGCACCTCCACGCCTTTAGGGCACAGCCACCTCAAGACTGCGTGTCTACTATTCCACCACCCCGGCAAGTGTTGATATTGGGTATTTTATCAGTTTAAGGAGGTCAGATCAATCTTGGCAGCAAAGGAAGAAGGAAAGGCAACAGGAGCTTCCAAAGCTTCGGAGTAATTTATATTTTTGTGGAAATTTACTTCTTTCCGGTAGATATTTGCATACTTTAATGCTGCTGATTTTGGAGAAAATTGCTCTTCAACATGTGTCCGGCATCTGTACCTGCTGATCTTTCCCACTTTATCTAAAGATCTGAACATCTCATTCCTGCTCCTTACCAGCAACCCGCTTTCCCCGTGTTTTACCACTTCAGAGATAGCGCCCCTGTTATAAGAAATAAGCGGAGTACCACAAGCCATAGACTCTACCAGCACCATTCCAAAAGGCTCCTCCCACTGTAAAGGATTTAAAAAGGCTTTGGCTCCACCAAGCAGTTTATTTTTCAGCTTCAAATCTGCCGGTCCTAAATACTGTATTTGGCTACCGTCTATCAAAGGCTTGACTTGCTGTATCCAGTACCTGACTGATTGTACATTATGCTGCTCGATTATACCGGCAAAGATTAACTGTTCTCCGGCCATTTTGGCAATCCTGATCGCTTCTGCAATACCTTTCTCCGGAATAATCCGGCCCAGCCAGGTAAAATATTTACCCCCTCTGGGATTAAATTCCATTTTGGTAATATCCAGACTATTGTGGACAAAACCGCCGTCTCTGAACTGTTTGGGCAGAGTAGCATGCATAGCTCCGGAAATATTAACTGCCAGAATACTGCTGCCATACAGGTTTAAGAAAACCTCATCCATATTGGAACTTCTGTCAAACGGCCACCTGGAGTGTATTGTCAGCAAATTAGGAATACCCTGTTCGGTTAAATCAGCCAAAAAAGGCAGCAATATTAGATCAGTGGCAGAAGCCAGATGAGCATGAACAAACTCAAAATCTTTGGCATACTGAAAAGCCTGATGATAGTGGATCATGGCAGGCAGGGCAGCATCCCACCCAATGCCCTGTTCAAGAAGCGGTCTTTTAAAAACATATTCAATTTTAGCGTCAGCGCCGGAATTTCCTGTGGCAAAGAGAGTAACATCGTGTCCCAACTCTGATAGACCCTTAACCAGATTGGCGATTACCCATTCAGTGCCTCCGTAATCATTAGGTGGAGTGTTCACCCACGCCGGCGCAACCTGAAGGATTTTCATAACCCGAATGGTAGCATTTTGAAATAAGAGGAAATGGTAATTTTAAGTAAGAATTAGGTAATTCTTGCGAGCTTCGCTCTAAAGAATTAGGTAATTCTTGCGAGCTTCGCTCTAAAGAATTAGGTAATTCTTGCGAGCTGTAAAAAGCAGACACCTCCCAGGGTTCCGTTAGGAACGGGAGTCTAAATGACTCCCAGGAGGGCTTGGACTCCTGGAAGGTGAACTTAAGTTAACCAATCCAAAACAGAGGCAGCTGACCAGGCCTGAACCCTGCAGCCTGTTTGACCTGTGGCAGAAAGATATTCAGTAAAATTACCAGTGTGGTCTTTAATATATAACTCTACAGGAGTTTTAAAGTGGAATAAAGGTTTTAAAGAAGCCTGTTTGAGTCTTTCAGCTTCATGCAAAAATCCAAAGTTTTCCAACCCTTCTGTGATTAAACCGTTTAACATAGGCCAAAAACTGCCATTGTGGTATGAATCTTTGTTGGGATTAAAAGTAGGAGATAAAGCGCTCATGGTTCTGATTCCTGCCCCTTCATCAAACAAATCAGGCTTAAATGCTCTGGCAACTAATCCTTCCAAAAATTCTTCCTTAATAATACATTCTGTCTGATCTTTTGATTTCTCTGCTGCCCACAAACAAATTAAAGGGTTTGCTGTAATTGTTTTAATCAGTCTGCCTTCTCCGTCAATTGCCTGCCCGCCAAAATAATAATCTCCGTCTTCATATAGAGAATCTTCTTTGAAAATAAACAATTTATTAAAAACATATTTCATTCTGTTAGCCTGATCAGATAGTTTTTTGGCAAATTGAGGGGAACGGTCTGCATAAAATTTGGACCAAAGCTTTAAAGCCAGCCAGGCTTTACCCTGCACTTCAACAGGGGCAATGGGGTATTTGGGAAATAAACCATTAACACCCTTTAATGATTCATGAGAATCTGTCCATGATTGCACTGCCAGCCCTCCATGTTTTCTGTCTGCATGCAATTGATAATCAACCAGGCTGTCTTTGTTAGCATCCCCATAGGTCATAATCCAATTCAAACCCTGTTCCACATTAGGCAAAGCTAATATTAAAAATTCACGGTCCTGAGTTACTTCCCAATATTTATAAATGGCCATCAGGGCAAGCGGGGTAGAGTCCAGTGAATCATAGTTTCTCATAATCCCGTCAGGGTAAATGTACCATGGTTTTCGAGAAAGGCCTGTCAGATGCTCATGTTTTTCTGTTCTGTATTCATGGATAAACTTACCGGGCTGCTCACCGCTTTCAATATTTGTTTCTTTTCCCTGCAAGGCACAAAGGGTCAGTAAAGCCTTTCTGCAAATTTGAAGCAGCTCTAAAGAAGGAGACTTTTTATAGACTTTGAGAATTTTAAGTATGGTCAAAGCGCTGTCTCTTCCAAAAATACACCCATAGATTTCATCTTTGCCTGAAGCGCGGATCCCCGTATCGGTGATTAAATCAAGAAGGTTTTGATAAACAGATTCCCTAAATTGGGATATGGCGGCAGTATCCATCAGAAAGGTGTAATCTACAAAATTACTAACAGTAAATCAAGAGGGTAAATTAAATACTTTGAGGGCGCGGCGGAAGATAAGGAGCCGGCGTAATTTGAGAAAAATAAGCAATCTCTCTTCCTGCTCTTGCAGCTAAATCCGGAGTAAAATCTACCACAGCTTCCAATTCTCCTTCCGACTCAAGTTTGCTAAGACATTTTTCAGGATTTCTCCAGTCAAGAGTAGGCTCTTGAGTTGAATCCTCAAAGAAATTATAACTTTCCAAATCAAAATTAGGAATTTTAAATCTCCATGTAGGAACATTTGGTAGTCTTTTAGGTTCACTGTTACCGTTTATTCGTTTAACATACAATCTGTGAGATCTTCTTTTCTCTACCAAAGCACGCTCCTTTGGATTATGATTCAGGCTCTCATGCTTATGAGGTTTTTCAGTCAGTTTCCATCTCCTAAAACCAGGTTTTCTCATAAACTCGGAGGTAACGCCTTGAGCAAAATCTAATCTTCCTAAAGGTTCGTGACCATTTGTGAAAATTTCCGGTACTGCTTCACATTCTATATAACCCACCATCCGGGCATTTGCTTCTTCAATTTCTCTTAAACCTTCAAGCTCAACAGGACTTAAATCTCTTTCTGCGCTAAATTCCACTGATAATCTGTTCATTAACATGTGATTTAAATACAAATGTCTATTTTTGTCAATAGTTTGCTGTGCCGAAGAGAGGAGTTGCACCTCCACCCCCATTGCTGAGGACAGCCTTCTGAGGGCTGCGTGTCTGCTGTTCCACCACTTCGGCATTTTGCCCTTCATATTCTACCAAATTGCTTTCTGATATAATATCGGGAGTGCTATAGCCATTCGACAAGCTCATGGTTATAACACTGAGTTTATCGAAGTGAAAAAATACCCGTATCAGAAAAAAATAGTTACCTTTGGCGGAGGCACCGGCCACTTTTCTTTACTCCGTGGTTTGGTGGAACTTAATCAACCTGAACTGATCAGCGCCGTGGTAGGAACCTGGGACTCAGGAGGATCTTCTGGAAGACTTCGAACTGAACTGGGAGTTTTGCCTCCCGGAGATATCAGGCAATGCTTACTGGCTTTAATGGAAGACCCTAAACAAAGACAGGTTGCCCAAAAGCTGTTTGATGATAGATTAGGAGATGTAGACGGGCCCCTGAAAGGTCACTCTTTAGGGAATTTAATTGCTGCCAGACTTGAACATATTTATAAAGGTGCAGACAGAAGTGTGGAAGCAGAGAGACTGCTTTTCAGGATCAGGGCTAAAGTTTTACCTGTCAGCATTTCTGAACTCAACCTGATGGCCAGACTTGAAGGAGGACAGGAAGTTGAAGGAGAAACTAACATAGATTTAAGGGGATCAAAAGATGATTATGATAAGAAAAAAATAACCAGAATCTATTTTGAGACCAATGCTGATCCTAACCCAAATGTAATCCAGGCTGTTTCAGAAGCGGAACTGATTGTCTTTTCTGCGGGGGATTTGTATACCAGCGTTCTGCCGCATTTATTGGTAGCAGGAGTAAAAGAAGCTATAGAACAATCCAAAGCAAAAGTAGTTTTAATCTTAAGCTTAATGACCAAGGTAGGGGAAACAGACAACTTTAAAGCTTCTGATTATTTAAAAAACTTTATGTATTATTTAGGGACCAAAAATACAATTGACATAATAATTGCCAACTCGAATGGGTTGGATAATGAAATATTAAAGGTTTACAAAAAAGACAAACAACAACCTGTGAAAGTTGACGAAACAGATTGCAGGAAAATTGCTCCTAATATCAAAATCATAGAAAAACCTTTAGCTGTTTATCATATGAGAGAACATTTATTCCGTCACGATCCCGCCATTTTGGCAAAGACTATTTTAGAGCTCAATTAGGTTCAAAAAACGCTTGACAACCCTTCAATTTTTTGCTTAATATCAATAGGTAAAAATTTTAAAAAGCAGATGGACACTGTTAAACCCCAAGTCACCTTGTGGTTTGTTGCTGCCTGGTTTGGGACAGCGCTAACCGCACTCATATTTTCTGTAACTTTCAGCTTTTATTTATCAACTGCCAAAAAAGTAACCCCTGTGGTACAGGATTTTAAACTTTATGCAGCTTTGCCAAAAACAGAAACAGAAATAACTTCAGACATAGAACACAGTGACGGCAGGGCTAAAATTGTGGAAAATTTCTTCAAAAGCTACAATGCCCCCTTGTCTGCACACAGCAAGGTTTTTATCTCTGTTGCAGACAAATATAATCTGGACTGGAGACTGCTTCCTGCCATTTCCATGCAGGAATCAAACGGAGGCAAAAGAGTTATCAAAAATTCATACAACCCCTTTGGTTACGGTATTTACGGCGATCTGGTGGTTAAATTTCCTGCATGGGAAGATGCTATAGAAAGGGTAGGCAGGGCTTTACGGGAAGATTATTTAAACAAAGGGCTTAAAAACCCCACTCAAATTATGGCCAAATACACACCTCCTTCTTTATCTAAAGGAGGAGCATGGGCCAAAGGTGTTTCCGCTTTCATGAAAGAACTAAGGTAAGAAATCACACCTCCGAGGTGTGACATAGTTACTCCCCGGAGGTGGATAGTTTGACATCCTGTTCCGTATCTGCTATACTATCGGCTTCAATCCTGACCTACGAGTCAGGATTTTCTTTTAATCGGACTGAACAAAGGAGATCGCTTGCAAAAAGTGTCTAAGACCTTGCAATTATAATTGCAAGATCGCAAGGTCTTGCGAACTTGTGAGCAAGTTCTTAAATGACAGTTTTTGACAAGGGAAAACCGAAAATATATGAAAATCAAACTTTTTATTTCTTTCTTACTTATTCTTCCTTTTCTTTTTTCCAATACTTCTGTATTGGCCCAAAAAGCAGAGGTTATAAAAACCGGCAACACTGTCTCTCATCAAATTGAAACAAGACAGCTTGATAAACGCGCCAAAATTTTGGCTAAATATCTGGCTAAATATAATTCCCCTTTGCAATATCACGCCCAGGATTTCATTGATGCTGCAGATCAATACGGGCTGGACTGGAAAATGCTGCCTTCTATTGCAGGAGTAGAATCTACCTTTGGTAAACATATTCCAGGCGGATACAATGCGTGGGGATGGGGTGTTTATGGTACCCAGGCTATTTATTTTGATTCGTGGAAAGACGGAATTTTTACCATTGCCAAAGGCCTGCGTGAAGGCTACTTAAATAAAGGTTTAACAGAACCTTATTCTATAAACAGGGTATATGCTGCTTCCCCTCACTGGGCTAAAGGAGTAACTTATTTTATGAGTGATATGGAAAAATTCAGCAATACATACGAAAATACTCAAAGAACTCAAGTGGGTCAAACTCCCAGCATAGCTGCTGTTTCAGGCCAACTGGCCTTAAGATAAAATCTTTGATACCTTTAGCTGATATAATTCACCCATGAGACTTTTAACTGCAATTTTATTTGGAAAAACCATAGCCTTAATTTCAAAATTCTTCAAAATTGGGGGAGGTTCTGCTGCACCGGGACTATATGCTTTAAAAATAAACCCTGCTTTAGTTTCTGATTTAAGTAAACAGGTAAAAAAGAATGTAATCATCACAGGCACTAATGGCAAAACCACTACTTCCAGAATGCTGGCTCACCTTGCCAAAGAGGCAGGGCTTAAAGTTATCAGAAATCACACAGGCTCTAATTTAGAACGCGGCATCGCCTCAACTTTAATCCAGCATTCGAGCCTCAACCTCGGGGGTTACCGCACAAAGTTTGATTTAGGAATATGGGAGCTGGATGAGGCTGCTTTTAACAGCGTTGCTCCCAAACTAAACCCTGATGTGATTGTTTTTTTAAATGTGTTCAGGGATCAACTTGACCGTTATGGTGAAATTGATACAGTAGTTAAAAAATGGTGCGGGACACTGAAAAATCTGCCTGCAGGAACAAAAGTATTAGTCAATGGTGATGATCAAAATACTTTAAAATTAGCCCAATGTTTTAAAGGAAAAGTACAAAAATTTGGTGTTAAGGATTATAAAATTAAAGGAGAGTCAACTGCGCACAATCAAGGAAAATTAGATTTTGAAGCTACAAACATAAGATTGAACGGCCTGAAAGGTTCTGCTTTTGACCTACATACTACATACAAAATACTACATACAACCTTACCCTTACCCGGCCTTTACCACGTTTATGATGCTCTGGCAGCTATCACCTGTGCTTCTTTGCTGAATCTGCCGACCCACCGGATTGCTGACACTCTGAAGACTTTTTCTCCTGCTTTTGGTAGAGTCGAAAAAATAAACTTAAACCCTACGTCTCATCGTAATCCTACCTCCGAGGTAGGATATATTTTCCTGATTAAAAATCCTGCAGGAGCAACACAGGTTTTTGAAACCATTGCCCCAAATATAAAACCTGATGACAGACTGCTTTTGGCTTTAAATGATAATTTGGCAGATGGTACTGATGTTTCATGGATCTGGGATGCGGATTTTGAAGTCATTCAAAATCAGTCCCGGGCAAAGTCGGGGGATAATACAATAATTGTCTCAGGCTCCAGAGCTCATGATCTGGCTGTAAGACTAAAATACGCAGGCTTTTCTGTTAATTCTGATGACATCCAACCAGACCTTAAATCTGCCCTCAAACAGGCCAGAGCAGGCCTAAAGGGGCAGCTTTTCATCTTGCCTACCTATACAGCCATGCTGGAATTACAATCTATCTTGGCCAAGTTTGGAATAAAGAAACACTATTGGAAGGAAGAAGTATAGAGTCAAGTGTCTAGTGACTAGAATCAAGGAAAATTTACTTGACTCTGGACTCTAGCGACTAGTTACTAATATGAAAATTACAATTGGTTACTTATACGCTGATCTCATGAACATCTATGGTGACACAGGCAATATTATTGCCTTAAAAAAGCGCGCCCAGTGGAGAGGGATTGATGTAGAAGTAAAAAATATTTCAGTAGGGGATAAGCTTAAAAAAGGAGACGCGGATATCTTTTTCTTTGGAGGGGGACAGGATCAGGCACAAAGCATAGTGGCTAGTGACTTAGAGTCCAGTGGCAAGGGAAAAATTATAAAAGCAGAGATAGAAAGGGGAGTACCCTTGCTTTCTATCTGTGGAGGTTATCAGCTATTGGGAGAATACTACAAACCACACAAAGGACCTAAACTACCCGGCACAGAACTATTTCCTGCATATACTCTGGCCAGTCACGACAGGATGATTGGGAACTTAGTCATTAATTCAATGTTTGGTACTTTAGTCGGCTTTGAGAACCATTCAGGTAAAACTTATCTTAAAAATAAAGTAAGTCCTTTAGGCATGGTGGTTAAAGGGTGGGGGAATAATGGTAAAGACCGGACAGAGGGTTGTATATATAAAAATGCAGTAGGCTGCTATATGCACGGTTCACTCCTGCCTAAAAATCCTAAATTAGCTGACTGGTTTTTAAAAAAGGCTTTGGAAGTTAAATATGGGAAAGAAATTGAGCTGGAACCTCTGGATGATACTTTAGAACTTCAGGCCCACAATTCTGCTGTCAAAAGATTTGGTTAAATTCTTCCAGTTTGTTAAAATGCATTAAGTTGCGGATGTGGTGAAACGGTATACACGATAGGTTTAAGAACTTGCTCACAAGTTCGCAAGACCTTGCGACCTTGCAATTAAAGTGCCGGAGTGGTGAAATGGCATACACGCAGCGTTTAGGGCGCTGTGTCGAAAGACATGGAGGTTCAAGTCCTCTCTCCGGCACAATTATAAAATTGCAAGGTCTTAGGACCTATTGCCGAAAGGCGTGGAGGTTCGATTCCTCTCATCCGCACTTTTCCTTACCTTTTTATTACTTTACTCAATTTGACTTTTAGGTTTAAAGTTGTAGAATTACCAGTCAATATGGCAAATCCATCAGATTTCATTACTGGAAGAATCGAATCAGGTACTCAAACACCAGGAGAACCTGCTGTACCGGTTATAGAAACCAAACATACCCCAACACCAACCAATGCTATAACTAATTTTCAGGATGCCCGTCTGAAACTAACAGCTCATCTCCTAAAAATCACCTCTAATACAAATACAGTAACAGGTGAAGATACTATAGACAGTATGATCGATGAACTCTGTGGAGTTTTCGGCGAAGACCTCAGTCCTTCTTTGAAAAAAGCAGCTTAAAAGGTGTAAAATATACACCTACTATGAACACTTTTGGCACCACTAAATCAAAGTCTGTTAATCCTAAAAATATTCTGGGAGGAATTCTGGGAGGTTTTGAGGAAGATTTTGAGAGCGAAAGATCAATGGTTTCTTCTGCAGCCAAAGGTTTTTTTGAAGCTGTTATTGATATAGGCAAGGGTGTTGCAGGTACTGAAACAGGGGGCGTCTTCGACGCTAAATCAGGTCAATTTCCCTCCAAAGGCTCTATTGAATTTAACAAGGCAGTTCAACAAGAAGTAGCAGCTGAACAAAAGAAAAAAGCAGAAATAGACAGAAAGAAAATTTTCTTTACTACCTTAAAAGAAGAACAACAAAAAGTACAAATAGAAAAAGACAAAGTTTTTGAAGAAGAAATAAACGATATTATTACCAACTTACCTACAGAACAGAAAAACAGAATGCTTCACTATCAGGCCAGCTACAAAGATAAAAGCGTCTACCAGCGTGCAGAACTAAGAAAAAAGATAATTGAAGAACAAAGAAAAACAGAAGAACAAGAAAAAACAGCTTCAATCCCAAGCCCAGCCAAACAAGCCTCTGCTTTAAACGCTGCCATGGAAGGCGGAAGCGGTACTCAAGGCGGCGGCACAGCAAATCTCTCAGCCCAAGCTGTAGGATAATCTTCTTGATTATCAGAACCATAGATTTTATCATATATAAATGAGGTCTAAGTGGTACGAATTAAAACCAACAGCAATTGAACTTAGACAAAAGGGGATTTCTTTAAGAGAAGTCGAAAGAATATTAAAAATTCCAAAATCTACTTTAAGCGGATGGTTTAAAGATGTTAAATTAAATCATAAACAACAGGAAAAGCTAAAAACAAATTTCTTAAAAGCCCTTATTAAAGCTAGGAGAAAAGCAGTTAAATGGCATAATAAGCAAAAAGAATCAAGACTAATTATTGCTAAATCTGAGGCTGAAGAGATATTATCAAAACTCAATTTAGAAGATAATTCAATTATAGAACTAGCTTTATCAATGCTATATATGGGAGAAGGAGCTAAAAATGGACGAACTGCAATTGGAAATTCAAATCCCTTAATTCTTAAATTTTTCATTAATGCCTTAAAGAAGATATACGGGCTGGACATTACTAAAATTAAATGTGAGCTTCACCTTAGAGCAGATCAAAATCCGGAAACTATGAAAAAATTCTGGTCAAAAGAATTAAATATACCTTTATCATCTTTTGCTTCTGTTAGTCACGATAAAAGAACAACAGGCAGAGATGTGGTAATATTGCGATACAAAGAAGACTAGTCTACCTTAGTAAATTTTTTTGTGAGAAGTTAACCTTAAAGGGCGGTTAGCTCAGCTGGTAGAGCGTCCGCTTGACGTGCGGAAGGTTCATAGGTTCGATCCCTATACCGCCCACTTTTTTATGCTAAGATAAATTATGACTCCACAAATTGAGAAACATTTAAGAGCTAATATGACTATGAGAAAACGGGATATTATTATGGCAAATTTCTTAGGAGGATTGGCATGGGGACTGGGAACTGTAATTGGTGCCACAATTATTGCTGCAGTAGTAATTGCAATCTTGAGAGCTTTTAATTTTATACCCGGTTTAGACCAACTTCTTGAATCATTGCCAAAATCCCCAAAATGAACAAACAATTAAAAGATCATAAACAAATTGGTCAGGAGCTTGAATTGTTTTTTACAAACGATATTGCTCCTGGTGCTCCTTTTTGGCTGCCAAAGGGCATGGTTATCTTTAAAGAACTGGAAAAATACATCCGCAAACTGACTGAAAATGCAGGTTATCTTGAAACCTCAACCCCAATTATGGTTAAAAGTGAACTGTTTAAACAATCAGGTCACTGGGCAAAATTTGGTGAACACAACATGTATAACCTTCAACTTTCAGATGAAGCAGACGGGTCCAATCCTGAAGGTTATACCCTAAAACCCATGAATTGCCCTGAATCAACAATTCTTTATAGATTCAGGCCCAGAAGCTACAAAGAGTTACCGCTACGTCTTGCTGAAATAGGCAGACTTCACCGCAGAGAAAAATCAGGAGAAGTTAATGGCTTACTGCGGGTCAGACAAATTACCATGGATGATGCTCACATCTATGCTACAGAAGATCAAATCTTTGATGAAGTTTCCAATATTTTGGATATGATGATTCAGTTTTATAAAAGTTTTGGATTTGAATATGAATTCAGGCTTGCCACCAGACCTGAAACAAGGGCAGGATCAGATGAAAATTGGGATAAAGCAGAAAAGAAATTAGCAGAGGCCTTAGAGAAAAAAGGGCTAAAAGCCGGAGATAAATTAGGTGACGGCGCTTTTTATGGTCCTAAAATTGATGTTCACATCAAAGACGCTCAAGACAGAGAATGGCAACTGGCCACAGTTCAGCTTGATTTCCATATGCCCGAAGCTTTTGACTTAAAATACATTGATGAAAAAGGTGAGCAAAAACGGCCGGTTATGATTCACCGCGCTATCTTTGGTTCTTTTGAAAGATTTCTTGCCATACTTACTGAAAACTTTCAGGGAGCTTTTCCTTTGTGGTTATCACCGGTACAAGTACAAATTATACCCATCGCTGAAAGACACAACAGTTATGCACAAAAGGTACTCGAACAATTAAAAGCTGCAGAAATTAGGGCAGAGGTTGATGCAAGAGCAGAAAAGATGCAGGCAAAAATCAGAGATGCTCAAATGCAAAAAATTTCCTATATGATTATAGTGGGAGATAGGGAAGAATCTGAAAATAAAATTGCTGTAAGAAGCAGGAATGGTCAGGATTCGGGGACCTTATCTTTGGAGGACTTCTTAGCCAAAGTTAAAGAGGAGGTTGAATCTAAAGCCTAGAATATGATAATATTCCATACAAGCAATATGAAGGAGGCTCGTTAACTGGCCAAGTTTTATAGACTTAATGAGCATATCCAGGCTTCTAAGCTTAGGGTGATGGATTCCAAAGGAGAACAACTGGGAATCTTAACCCGCACTGAAGCACTGGAGAAGGCAAAAGAATTAGAGCAGGATCTTATAGAGATTGCTCCTAATGCTGATCCTCCTGTTGCCAAAATTACGAACTTTCAAAAGTTCAGGTACGAAGAAAATAAAAAAGACCGGGCAGCAAGAAAAGGCTCATCTGCAGGAGAGTTAAAAGAACTTTGGCTCTCACCCAGAATTGCTGAACATGACCTGAAAGTGAGATTAACAAGAACTGAAGAGTTTTTGAAAGAAGGTCACAAAGTTAAATTGACAGTTAAATTTAGGGGCAGAGAGATGGCTCATCAGGAAATCGGATATCAGGTATTACGGGATGCTTTAAATCTTTTGGGAGACAAAGTAGCAGTAGAGAGAGATGCAAAAATGGAAGGCAGGAAGCTTTCTATGATAGTCGGAAAGTCAAAAGGAGGAGTACAGAATGCCGAAACAAAAAACGAACAAGTCAGTATTTAAAAGAGTCAAGATTACCTCAAGGGGTAAGATTTTGCGCAAGCATCAATTTGGTTCAGGACACTTAAAAAGAAAAAAAAGCAAAGGCGCTTTAGACAGCCAAAAGAAAAACAGCGTTTATTTTAAAGGTGAAGCTAAGAGATTAAGAAAAATAATAGGGCTTTAATATGGGTAAAGAAACAAGGAATTTCAGACAAACAGGCAGGTCAAAAATGGCAAGTTCTTCAGCCAGAAGTTATGCCGGAGTAAACAGAGCCGGATATTTTGGAAAAATAGTTAATTTTTTTAAGAAAGGTGGTTATTATGGCAAGGGTTAAAAGAGGCATAGTTGCACACAGAAAACATAAAAAAGTATTAAACCTGACCAAAGGTCATGTTGGAGGCAGAAGCAAACTTATTAAAGAAGCTAAATCTTCTTTGCTTCATGCAGGAGCATATGCTTATGCAGGCAGAAAGTTAAGAAAAAGAGATATGAGAAGACTTTGGATTACTCAACTGGGTGTTGCAGTAAAAAATGAGGGATTAAGCTATTCTAAGTTTATGGCAGAGTTAAAAGCTCAAAATATTAAATTAGACAGAAAAATTTTGGCAGATCTGGCCGTTAATCATCCTGAAAACTTTAAAGAAATTATTACTGCAATCAAAAGCTAAACCTTCCCATAAAAAATCAAATAAAGGAAAATAGATGTCTTCAGGTGAAAGAGATATTATATACATCGGTCGTGAAACAGTATTATTGAATGGAGACATTGAAAGCACTGTAAGGCAAATTACAGATTCAGGAACACTTCCGGACACAGAAGATTTATTAAAAAGGTTTAGTTTTTACCGATTCTTCTCTCCGGACAGAGTAATAAAAGCAGAGGAGGGAACAAGGGGGTATGGCGGAACAGAGATTTTAGCAGCCGGACTGAAAACTGGTCTTCTGGAAGCTGTAGTTTCAGTTTGTGATGGCGTTGGAACAATAGTAACTGATAATCCTCAAATAGTGTATGGTATTGGAAATGAACAACCACTGATTCAGGATACAAGAAGAATTGATGCTTTGGCAAAGAGACTAATTGCTGAAGGGGTACACATATTAGATCATCCCGGAATAGATCAAATTGGCGGAGTAAAAAAAGCCCTTAAATTGGGTCACAAAAGCATTGGAGTAACTTTAACTTTAGGAGAAATCAGAAAATACAGATGTCCTTTCGAAATCATCCCCGGAGGCTATCGCAATGTTTTTGACATAATCCCAAATAGTGATATTTATACAGTCTGCTATTATCCGGATGATTTTAATCACAGGTCTCATATGGATCTTGCGTTCACAGAAAAAGAGTTTCCTGATTTGCAATACGATAGAATAGATTTTAAGAAAGTCCGCCTGAATATTTTAACACCCAAAGGAGCTGAGCTTATTAAAATATATGAACTTGATAGATTTGGTGGAGTAAAGTTCAGACCTTCGTAAACCCCTGTAACTTATGCTAGAATCAAAGCTGTGGAAGAAAAGATTTCAGCATTACAAAAAGATTATTTGGAAAAAATTAAACAAGCCGATTCTTTAAAAGAATTGGATACTATTTTTTTGGAGCTTTTTGGAAAAGCAGGTGCTATTACGGTTCTCCCGAAAGAATTTCCCAATTTATCAGAAGATGACCGCCGCAAAGTAGGTCCGTTGTTTAATTCAGTTAAACAGGAGCTGGAAAAGGCTATTGAAGAAAAACGAAATGAAGTCCGTGAAGAAAGCTACGAAAAATTGGAAAAGGAAGAATTTAGCTTGACACCTTTAAGGTGTAAAGCCAGAACAGGACATCTTCATCCTGTAACACAGCTTGAAAATGAAATAATTGAATTATTCGGCAACCTGGGATTTAAACAATACAGTGCCCCTCATATTGATTCTGAACAGTATAACTTTGAGCTTCTAAATATCCCTCAGGGCCATCCAGCCAGAGATCTTTGGGATACTCTCTATATTGATACCAAAAACTTAAAAAGCATCAACCCTGGAGAATTGCTTTTAAGAACACATACCTCTAATGCTCAGGTGAGAATAATGGAAGAATTTAAACCTCCAATCAGAATGATGATTATTGACCGCTGCTTCAGGTATGAAAATGTTGATGCAAGGCACGAACATACTCTGGATCAGTTTGAAATTGTTTATATAGACAAAGGGGTCAGCATGGCCAATCTGCAGTATTTATCAGAGTACTTCTTTAAAGGCATACTTGGACAAGATATTAAAATATTATCCTTTTGTTGAACCGGGAGCAGGAGTTGATGCTGAGTGTATCTTTTGCAAAGGCAAAGGGTGCAAAATTTGCGGAGGAACGGGTTGGATGGAACTGGCAGGAGCAGGTATGATTCACCCTACAGTCCTTAAAAACGGGGGCATTGACCCAAATGAATATTCTGGCATTGCCTGGGGAGCAGGACCGGAAAGAATGGCCATGCTCAAATATGGCATAGAAAATATCAGAGCATTCAAAAGCGGAGATCTTAAGTTTTTGGAAAAGTTTTAAATTGTCATCCTGAGTGCGCCACCACAAAGTGGCAAGTACCCTTGGGGTAAAACGAAGGATCTAGATTCTTCACTAATCGTTCAGAATGACAAAAACAAAAAAACTATGAAAGTATCAATATCTTGGTTAAAAGAATTGGTTGATTTAAAAGTTCCTGTTGAGGAACTAATTAGATTATTCCCTTTAAGAACAATAGGGCTCAAAGAGGTGAGCGACAGCTATATTGAGCTGGATATGAAAGGCTATAACCGAGCTGATCTTTTATCCTTAAGGGGGATAGCTTTTGAAAGTGCAGCCATCACAGATTCTAAAGTAAGCTTTACAGAAGAGGAACCTGTTTTCCCTGAAACAGAAACGGTCAATGTTGAAATTACTGATGAAACTTTATGTCCAGTTTATTGCGTTGCAAAAATAGAAAACCTTAAAGTTGAAAACTCAAATGAAACTTGGGTAAAAAAGTTGAACGATAGCGGAATAAGATCAGTTAACAATATCGCTGATGTAACTAATTTAGTAATGGTGGAATATGGTCAACCATTACATGCTTTTGATGCTGATACAGTGGAGGATGAAACTATTGTAGTCAGGACTGCAAAAGCAGGAGAGAAGTTAATTACACTGGATAATAAAGAAAGGGATCTGACAGAAGAGGATTTATTAATTGCTGATCCTAAAAAAGCAATTGGTTTAGCAGGGGTAATGGGGGGCAAAAATACTGAAGTTTCTGATTCCACCTCAACAATTTTACTGGAAGCTGCTATTTTTGATCCTAAAACTTTAAGAAAAACAGCTACAAAATTAGGACTTATTTCTGAAGCAAGTAAAAGATTTTATCATGGTTTAACTAAAAAAAGACTGCTTCAGGCTTTCAGCGCTGCAATAAAGATGTATGAAAGCTTGGGTGGAAAAGTGACTGCTATCACTTTAACAGGCAATTTAAAAGATGAAGTAAAAACCATCAAAATTAACCAGCAAAAAATTAATTCTTTAATTGGGGTAGACATTTCAGAAGAACAAATAAAATCTTCTCTGGAAAAACTTGGATTCGTTCTGAGTAAACACCCCGGGGGTGAAGAAATGCGATTACACCCCCGGGGTGGAGCCTGGAAAACTACAGTTCCCTACTGGAGGCTGGATATAAATATTGAGGAGGATGTAATTGAGGAAATAGCCAGAATGTATGGCTATGAAAAGATTCCTGCAAAGCAGCTGTCACCCAATATACCAACTCACCCGCAAACAGACATTTTTGGCCTTATAGAGAGGCTTAAAAAGGCTCTTTCAGGATTGGGTCTGACAGAAGTGCAGACATACTCATATTACTCAACTCAAATAATGTCAAATGTCAAATTACAAATGTCAAATCTAATCAAAATTGCAAATCCAATCTCATCAGAGACAGAATATTTAAGGGAAAACAACTGGCCTAATTTAGTAGAAGTGGCTGCTAAAAATGTCAGGCAGGGGTTTGATGATATAGCTATTTTCGAAATTGGAAAGATTTACTACCGCAATGAAAAAGAGGAGGCTGATGAAAAATATAGTTTATCGATAGCTCTTATGAATAACACAGATAATCCTATTGCTGAACTCTCTGTCATCCTGAACAAAGTGAAGGATCTCTCAATTCATTTGAGACCCACATCCGTGGGAGATTCTTCGCTAATCGCTCAGAATGACATTAGTACATTATTTCATCCCAATAGATTTATCAAACTTTCTGATGGCTTTTTAGCCGAAGTCCATAAAAGAGTCACAGATAAATTTGGAATTTCCCAAAGAGTAGCAATTTTGGAAATCGGCATCATAAGCAAAGCTTGAAACTTCGCTTTGCTCAGTTATAAAGCTACTGTAACTCCGATTGAGGAAGAAAAGGTGCCGCCGTTGTTATCTTCCAAAGTTACAGTGATTGTATGAGAGCCTTTGTCACCCTGCGGAAACTCAACATGCAAAGCAAAAGGTTCTGCGGTTTGAGTTGATTTTTGACCTCCGTCAACAAGCCATGTAATCTTTTTAACTCCTGCAGGGGAATTGGCGCGCGCCAGTACATCAAAGACTCTCGGAACATTTGCCCCATTTCCAACATTAACAATTTCAATCACTCCACCTGTACCTGCAGTAAAACCAGGCACCCCTGCACAACCTCTGGTTGCCCCCACTAAAATAGGATTTGGAGCAGTTACTACCCACTCATCAATACCTTTCTGCCACTTATCAGCTCCCGTAGGATCATTTTCCTGCAAAACCACCACGTCTTTTTCCTCGTTATCCTCATTGTCATTGGCCAATCTGTGAGGATTGCTTTTGCAAACTCTTTGCCTCTGATAGCTGCCCGATTCTCCCTTAGGTTCTGTCCCTGCAATAAAATATTCTTTTCTGGTGGGGGAACCTCCGTGAGGTTTGCCTGTCATCAATCCATCAACCTCAACTTGTACAACATTATCAGGCCTTTTGAATGGTTCATTTGATTTTCCTGCCAAAGCAGCTGCCATAATTTTATTCCAAATAGGGGAGGCTCCTGTGACACCTGAAGCTACAGTAGGGCTCATTTCGGTATTATTATTGTTGCCCACCCATACCCCCACCACAACAGAAGGTGTATATCCCACAGCCCAGTTATCCCTTTTTTGATCTGTGGTTCCTGTTTTTACGGCTACAGTTCTCCCTGAAACATTCAAAACAGAGTTAGAGCCAAAAGCTGCAGTTCTGGCCCCATTGTCAGCTAAAATATCAGAAATAATAAAAGCAATCCCTTCATCCAAAACTTTTCTGCCTTCTGTTTCACGGTACTCAAACAGAGTTTTTCCCTTACTGTCTGTGACCTTCAAAATGGAAACAGGATCATATTGTTTGCCCCCACTGGCAAAAACTGCATAAGAGGCTACAAGGTCTAAAAGCCTTACCTCACGTCCTCCCAATACCAAAGACAAACCCACAGAGTTAACATTTTCTTCTGAAGGCTCCCAGGTTGTAAGCCCCATCCTGTAACCCAGCTCCATTACATCTTTAACTCCCACCATGGCCAGATTTTTAACAGCAGGAATATTATAAGAATTTCCCAAAGCATACCTCATCTGGACAGGACCCCTGAATTGCCCGTCATAGTTTACAGGATTATAAGCAGGCTGATCGCCTCCGGGGAATTCTGTTTTTACATCCAAGTAGGTTTGTGCTGCTGTATAGCCTTTTTCCAAAGCTTTGGTGTAAGCAATAGGCTTGGTGGCAGAACCAGGCTGTCTGGGACTGATAGCTACATTCACATTAGGCTCAAAAGTACAACTTGATCCTTCTATACAATTTTCAGGCCTGGAATCTCCAAAATAATCTTTACTGCCTACCATAGCTAAAATCTGGCCCGTTTTGGGATCCAAAACTACAGCAGCCCCGTTACCCACCTTAGCTGAAACTAAATTATCCACTTCTTTCTTAACAACCTCTTCTGCTTTCTTCTGAAGCTCATAATCCAAAGTTGTAGTTACCCTTAAACCGCCTCCTTCTACCATCCTGTCCCCAAACTGTTCAATCAGTTTTTGTTTTACATAAAGAACAAAGTGAGGAGATTTAAAACCCTGTTCACTTTGACCTGTTCTGTAAGTTAAAACTTCCTGCTCTGCTGCTTTGGCCTGTTCTTCAGTAATGTATTTATCTTCAACCATCCTTTTTAACACTTCTTTTTGTCTGACCCGGGCCAGTTCAGGGCGGGTGCCGTATGGAGAGTAAACAGAAGGTCGTTGAGGCAGACCTGCCAAAAGTGAAGCTTCAGACAAATCTAAATCTTTGGCAGATTTGCCAAAATATAAATTAGCAGCAGCTTCAATCCCATAAGCAGTACCCCCATAGGGAATCTCGTTTAAATACATCTCCAAAATCTGATCTTTGGAATAAACCCGCTCGACCTGGATAGCTAAAATAAACTCTTTTAACTTTCTGGTTACAGTCCGCTCACCTGAAAGCAGGGCATTTTTCACCAGTTGCTGGGTCAGCGTTGAACCGCCGCCTTCAATCCGCCTGCTGGTTATCAAATCAAATACTGCTCTGGTAATACCCACTATGGAAAAACCTGAATGCTTGTAAAAATCTTTATCTTCAATGGATAAAGTGGCCTGTTTTACGTGTTCGGGGATTTCATTAAGTTTTACCGGAGTTCTGTTTTGATCCTGATAAATGTCATAAAGCAGCTCTCCTTTTTTATCATAAATTTTAGTAGCCTGGGCTATGCTGCGGCTGGATAAATCAGAAGGGTTGGGGATTTGGGTGGCAAAGAAAATTACTGTGCCAAAAACTAAAAGCAAAAAGCCTATTACAATAATCAGCATGCCTGAAGAGGCTTTGGATAAAAGCTTAAATTTCCAAATTTTTTTACTGTCCTTCCTGGCTGTCCACGAACCATGACTCATACTTCCGATTATATCAGAAATTAGGTATAATAACCGATAACCGGAGGTGGCAGAGTAGTCAATTGCACCAGACTGTAAATCTGGCGGGTTTTCCCTACGAAGGTGCGAATCCTTCCCTCCGGACTTGGAAAGTAAAAATTATTGTCTTCTGTATTCTTCAAACTTAGAGGATCTTTTAACCAGCTTTGCTGTAAAGACTATTTCTCTAATTTCTCCATCTTCTCCCTCAATCTGATTTGAACCGGACAGCCTTTGATATTCCCTTAAATAATCAGACAAACCCTGTTTTAGCTCTTTTTGTTCAGACTTTAAAGATTTTAATTTATTGTTTAAATCTGCTGCATCAGCTCTTTTCATGATTTCTTTTTTGGTATTTGCCTTTATTCTGGCAGCCTCTTTGGCTAACTTTTCATGCTCCTGATAAGTTTCATCATTAACAAAAATGTCTTCCAGCATGTCTTTGTGTTTACCTATTTCTTCAGCTAGTGAATCAATTTGAGAGGTGTGAGTTTTAATCATCTCCTCAATCTTTACCAGTAATACTGCATCATTATTATCCATATAGGATATTTATATTAGTCAGAAACCTTTATAAAAAGCAAGGGTCTTTTAACTCAACTTTGCCAGCGGGATTTTGGGGTCTGAACCCTGCCAAATTTTTGGCCAAGTCTTAAAACCCAGGTCAGGAAAAAATAATAAATACTTCCATGATATTTTTTAGAACTTTCTGTAAGTAATGTATTGGCCTTTTCTACACCAATCTTTTTAGTGGAAGCGCCATGATGATGAATAAACTTGGCAGCCGGGACAAAATATACTGGAACTGCATATTGTTTTAACCTTCTGCAATACTCAATATCTTCAAAGAAAATAAACTTACTCTCATCCAAAAGCCCCACTTTGTTCAGAACTTTTTTAGGAATCATAAAACAAGCCATCACCAGACCTTCCACCCTGATCACACCCCCGAGGTGAGCGTAAGGAGTCGTCAAGCCCGCACCTCGGGGGTGAAGCGATGGTTCAAACATAAAATATGAGCCTTTTTTTCCTAAGAAATATTCATCAAAAGCGCCTTTGAGAGTAGGGAGGTGAAAAGCGCTGTCCTGACTGCTTAAATCAGGAAACACCAATTTCCCCCCTAATACTCCTTTTCCTTCTAATCCATCTTCAACTTTAATGAGTTCTGATAATACATTTGGTAAAACTTCTATATCAGAATTTAACATCAGATAATATTCTCCTAAAGAATATTTAATAGTTTTATTATATCCTTTGGAAAAGCCTTCGTTTTCTTTATTTTCCAGATATTTAACCCTTGGCAAATATTCTTTGATTCTTTCTTTACTTGGATCAATTTGTCCATTATCTAGTACAATAATTTCCATCTCGCTTTGTTTAAATCCAGACCCTTCTCTGAAGATGCTTTCAAGGAGTTTTTTAGTTAAATCTGCAGTATTGTAATTAACAATTCCAATAGACAGCTTAAGAGGATACTCCAGCTTCCCACCTGGAGGGTGGATTAGCTTGACACCTCCTCTTATACCTAAATAAAAATCCAAAATACCTCTTCTTTGTGCAGGCCTGCCAAAAATAAATAATTTTACAGCCTCTCTAAGTAAAGCAAATTTTGTTCTGAATTTGCCATACTGCATCCCAAAAATTAATCTGTTTCTGGTATGGTAATAATCAGTAACTTGTGACCCAATGCCTGTGGAACGGGAAACTTTATGATAAAGACTAACCTGACCATTGTAGTAAATTTTAAACCCTGCTTGTTTTACCCTTACAGCCAAATCACTGTCTTCAAAATACAAAAAATACCTCTCATCTAATCCTTCTACCCCTCCATTAGAGGGGCTTAATTCTTCTAATACCTCTCTCTTAACCAAAACGCATGCCCCTGAAAAAATCTCTGACTCTTCCTCTTGATCAAATTGACCTTCATCTACCTGATCAATACCCTTGTGAATATTACCAATATTTCCCCAGTCAAATTTTCCACCCCCATACCAAATCACTTTTCCCAAATCTTCTTTTTTATAATCCTTTTTATATTCAAACCCTTTAGCAAAATAAATTTTAGGGGAGACCAAACCAATTTTTGGATCTTTCTCTAAAGCACTAACCAGTTCTGTAATTAAATTTTCATCTTTTATTAAACAGTCATTGTTAATTAAAAGAAAATAATCTGCTCCCCAAATTTTGGCATATTCTATCCCTTTGTTTAAACCCCCTGAAAACCCCAAATTTGCCCCTGTTTGTAAAATATCTACATCAGGAAATTTATCCTTTATTGCTGAAACACTCCCGTCACCCGAGGCATTATCAACTACAATAACCCGTAACTCTGTCCCATTTTTCTTAAGCAACTTAAGTGACTCAAGAAACTCAATTGTGTCATCCTTACCATTGTAATTTAGCGTGATTATTGCAGTCTTTTTCATAATCTAAATGTCAATTGTCCATTCTCAAATGTCAAATGACTTTTATCCCTTCCATATAAACTTTAGCTCTTTTTGTTTTACCCAATAAAGAAAAAGCTATTACCCTAAATATTAAACCTGCTGTAAGCAATGCTTTAAGAGGTAAATAGAGCGGGCTGATGTGTTTTTTAATATAATATTTAATGCCCTTTAGTTCATTAAAAAAAGAAGGACCTAAATCAAAATTAGTAGAAGCCCCGTGCAGGTGAGTAACTGAAACTTGAGGAACATACCAAACCCTAAATCCTTTATTATTAATTCTTTTACACCACTCAATTTCTTCCATATGCATAAATAAATTCTCATCAAACCCTTTCGTTTCTTCAAACACTTTTCTTTTTAACATCACAAAAGCTCCCATCACCCAGCCAACTTTGTGAGCTTTGGAAAAATACTTTTTGGCTTTGGGATGAAACCCTCTTAAACCAAAAATCCACAAGAAAATATTAAAAAAATCAGGCAAAGGACCTGCGCTTAGTTGGAGCTCACCGCTGGCATAATTTAGCCTTGCCCCTAAAACATCACAATTTAAATTAACCCTAAAATAAGCTAAAGCTTTATACAAACTTTCCTCTTCCAAATAAACGTCAGAATTTAAAAGCAGTATATAAGGATTTTTAGACTGCCTCATAGCAATATTATTTCCTTTGGAAAAACCAGTGTTTTCTTTTGATTCAATCAACTTTACCCAACGGTTCTTTTCCCTAAAATCCCTAATTACCCCAACAGACCCGTCTTCTGACGCATTATCTAAAACAATTACTTCAATTTTGTTCTTTAACCTTTTCTCGCAATAATCTTTGGAGATTTTTACCTTTCCCAAACACCGGGCAGTAATATCTTTGGTATTAAAACTTAGTATTATTATTGATAAATCCATACTACTCATAGCGCATCCCCGTGATGATCTTAAACTTCCTGTAGTGCTCCAGCGCTTTAATTCCCCAAAGGATAAAATCTCTTATAAATGGCAGATAATTTTGATAGTAGTGTTTTTTGTAAAAAATCCTCATAGCAGAAGCAGCATGGGTAGCAGCTTTTAATCTTGTAGCTCTTTCTACTTTTGCTCCGGCTGTCTGCCAAAGCCCTGAAGAAGAACCTTTGTAGTGAATAATTTTAACGAGCGGGTAATAATAAATTTTCCAACCCTTTTCTTTTAAAGAATAGCAAAATTCTATATCTTCACCATTAAAAAAATAATCTTTATCCCAAAATCCAATCTGTTCTCCTGCAATTTTTCTCACCATGAGATATGTGCCGCTGATACAATCCACTTCATGAGCAGTGTTGGTATTCAAAAAAGATGCGCTGTAACTTGAAAAAAGGGAGTATTTAGGAAAAGTTTTAGCTAAACCTGTAAAGTAAGTAAAAGAATTCCATGGGGTAGGGAAGCCCCTGTGACAGGAATAATCCAATCTTCCGTCAGGCAGTTCTACCCTGCAACCCACTGCCCCAAAATCAGGACTGGAAAGTAATACTTCCAAAGTTTTTTGAATAGCATCACCCACAACCACAGTATCAGGATTAAGGAAAAGTATTACAGGAGCTTTAGCTTTTTCTACTCCTAAATTATTACCTCCTGCAAATCCTAAATTCTCTTTACTTTCAATCAGTTCAACTCCTGGAAATTTCTCTTTTACAGCTTCAGCAGACCCATCAGAAGAAGCATTATCCACCACAATTACCTGCCACCTGTCTTTATCAGTTTTATTTTTAAAAACAGACTCTAAACACTTTAAAAGCAAATCCTTAACATTGTAGTTAAGGATTATTATAGAAAGCTCTGGGTTTTCATTACTTGCCATGTAATAATTGTATAACAATCACTGCTCAACCTCAAAACAGCTTCTCGGCACCCACAGCCAGTTATATAAATAGCTCAAAACCCTAGGTGTAGCTTCACTCCTACCTCCGAGGTAGAGGATCCCACATCGTACGTGGGCTAATTGCCCAACGAGGTAGGATATTTTATTAGCTTCCCACATTCGATGTGGGAACGCGTTTCATTTTCTGCAATTGACGCAAAGGGCGTTAAAAGCACGGTGCTTTTTTATGTGACGAGCTGCGACATTATCTAACTTTGTGGCGGCGCTTGACACGGAGTTGCGCTAAACTCTTTTCCAAATTAGCCAATGTTTCTGCATATTCTTCATCAGATAAAATTTGAGATAAAGCTGCTTCAGCTCTTTTTTTAGCTTCTTCCACAGCTCTTTCATCAATATCAGTAGCATAAGTTGCAAGATCTGTCATTATAGTTAAAGTATCATTGGCAACTTGTAAAAACCCGTCTCCCACAGCCAGTGATTCTTCCTTACCTCCTCTTTTAATTATCAGCTCTCCAGGCTCCAGTTTAGCCATCAAGTTATTAGCATGATGGGGGAGTATGCCTATTTCTCCCTGTTCAGTGGACACATTAACCTGAGAAACTTCCTCATCAACTAATAATTTTTCCGGTGTAACAATTTTTAAATGGAGTTGTGCCATAAGTCAGTAAATCTTATCATAATCAGGCAGCGCGGTCGATCTCTTGGATTCTTCCTGCAACTATTTCTGCAACAACAATTTCCCTTCCAGGTAACCCAAGCCAATCTTTGACCCAAGACTTTCTCATCAAAAGTGTGGCCAGTCGCCTAGAAACTTCCATTTTAGCCGTTTCAATATACAAAACACGGGTATTTTGAAAAGCAGAAAATGATTGACCCTGATTTTCAATACAATGCGAAATAGGATAATGCATTTGCCCAAAAGCATCATTGACGTCTTTATTATCTAAATCAGCCTCATTGAGCATTCTGGTACTCAAGCTGACCTGGAAAAGAGTATTTGGATTACCAAATAAATGTGGAAATCTTACTATGGCAGGTTTTAACTCATCTGTAATGCTTACAAATTCAGGATCCTGAATTGACTGACTGTCCGCAAAACCAGCGCTGCTGTTTATTAAAGCTAAAGCTCTGTCTGTAACTTCCTTCCGGCCCGGACTAAAAACAGAAGGAACCAACTCTTCTCTTAATTGAGGCCTTCCATTTTTATAAATATCTTCTTTAAGCTCTTTCTCCGTTAGTAGATAAGTAGGAATAGTTTTATACTCAATCTGATCAGAATTCTTAAATGCTCCCTGGATATAAAGACTGCCGTCATGATGATCCTGAACAACTGCTAAAACAGGTAAATGAGTACGGGAAGCAGTCCATGAGGCTGTCAAAATAGACTGTTTAACAGGATCAGTAGCCCAAACATGATCGCGGACATATTCAAGCGCTCCTTCTTCTGCAACTTCTTTTCCGGATATGCTTTCTTTCGCTTTTAATCCCCCGCAGTCAAAATGATCCATAATTACTATACCCTGAACCTTGCTGTAATTTAGAACTTCATGCCATGCGCTCCGTGGACCTGTGGCAGAAATAGTGCGGATATGGTAAGCCATTTCAGGAAGTATTAATCGGGCATCGCTACATGCTCCTACAACAAAAAGTTTTCCCTCATCCCGCATCTGCCGCCATTTCTCAATTTTTACGGCTGCCAAAGGTGAATAATTGTCAGCCATGAGCCTTTGGTTTGTGGTTAAATTTTCAGTATCCATTTTAAAAAATCCGCCCCAATGCGAGAGCGAATCAAGCTGATAGTATATCAGGTCTGTTCAAGAAATACAAAATGTTGTAAAATTTTGTACTATGTCAGATCATTCTTGTGAAGCAGTAGTAATAACTTGCATAGATTTTAGGTTTCAGGAATATATAAATAACTGGATTGCTGGAAAATTTTCTCCCAAAACTTTTGACAGAGTTGCCTGGGCTGGGGGCATAAAAGATTCTGAAGGAATTTTAAAACAGATTGAAATTTCCAAAAGACTACATCACATTAAAAAAGCAGTTTTAATAAACCACGAAGACTGCGGGGCTTATGGGGAAACAGGCACAGCCCAAAAGCATGCTGAAGATTTAAAAAATGCTTCTGTTAAAATTAAAGAGCAATATCCTGATTTAGAAGTAGAAACTTATTACTTACACCTTGATGGTACTTTTGAACTAATTGCTTAAGTAATAATCTGCCTCTAATTTATGTTAACTGTTGAAAGAAAAGGGGCAGGTGTCTATGAAGAATTTGGCCTTGTCTCAACTTATACTTTTACTGTCAACCGGCCATTTTTACTGGTTGAAAAATATAAAATAAATCCACGTAACCTTTATCATATAACGAGATGGCTGACCCATTTTGACACTTTTGAGGGCAGGAAATTCGCTGAAAGTATCCATACTGATCTGGATAAGACCTTTTTCAGATATAAAAAACGGGATGACAGCGTATATGGAAACATTACCTTTGGAAGATTCCCATGTATCAAAGCAATTTCTAGTTTCAATATCGCAGATTTTATCGCAGAACTTCTGCCTTTAAGCTGCGCTATTAAAGATCTGCCTTTGGAAGAAATAAGAGAAGAGTTAAACGGAGTTTATTGGAATTACCCTAAACCTGATCTTTCTTTACCTTTTTCTTTTTAAATTCTTGCAGAAAAATATCACTTCTAATCTATCCTTAACATCATGATCAAAGAGATAGAGAGCATTACTTTATTTTCTGAAAATGCTAAAGAATTGGCAAACTTTTATAAAGAAAAGGTTGAACTTAAAATGACTACTGAAGCAGAGGTGGGGGAGGGAACAGATTTTTTTGGGTTTGAATTTGAAGGAGGTCCGGGACTTTATATTATGGATCATTCTAAAATCAAAGGCAGGTCAAAAGAACCTGAAAGGATAATTTTTAATCTGGAAGTAACTGATATAGAAGAATATGCTAAAAAATTAGATGAAAAAGGGGTTAAAAAAATACAGGATATTTATCACATGGAAGGATATGGTTATATTGCTACTTTTGAGGATCTGGACGGAAACTACTTTCAGTTGGTTCAAATCAGGCCCATACCTTAATTTACTTTAAATCTTCAGGGCCGCCGATCATGTAGAAGGCCTGTTCAGGCTTGGAGTCATGTTTGCCTTCCAGAATTTCTTTAAACAATCTGACTGTATCTTTAACTGAAACATACTTTCCTTTTCTGCCTGTAAATGCTTCACCTACAAAGAAAGGTTGGGTCAAAGCTCTTTGTATTTTTCTGGCTCTTGCCACTGTTTGTTTATCTTCATCTGAAAGCTCCTCAATACCCAAAATAGCAATAATATCCTGTAAATCTTTATACCTTTGTAAAACTTTCTGTACTCCTATTGCCACATCATAATGCTCCTGTCCTACTATATCAGGAGTCAAAGCTCTGGAAGATGAAGCCAAAGGATCAACAGCAGGATAGAGTCCCTGTTCTGTCAAAGCCCGCTCCAGCGCAATTGTAGAATCCAGATGGGCAAAGGTGGTGGCAGGTGCAGGATCAGTGTAATCATCAGCAGGCACATAAACAGCCTGCACAGAAGTAATAGAACCTTTTTTGGTGGAAGTAATTCTCTCCTGCAACTGTCCCATTTCTGTAGCCAATGTGGGTTGATAACCTACAGCAGAGGGAATACGGCCCAGTAGTGCTGACACTTCTGAACCTGCCTGTGAGAACCTGAAAATATTGTCAATGAAAAGCAATACATCTTTTCCTTCGCTGTCGCGGAAATATTCAGCCATAGTAAGTGCAGAGAGAGCCACTCTTTGGCGGGCGCCGGGAGGTTCATTCATCTGCCCGAAAACCATGGCAGTTTTATCTATAACCCCTGAATCAATCATTTCATGATATAAATCATTTCCTTCTCGGGTTCGCTCTCCCACTCCCGCGAATACTGAATAACCGCCATGTTCTGCGGCAATATTGCGGATTAGCTCCTGAATTAAAACTGTTTTACCAACTCCTGCTCCTCCAAAAAGTCCTACTTTTCCTCCTTTAACAAATGGTGCTAAAAGATCAATGACTTTTATGCCGGTTTCAAAAACTTCTGAAGCAGTTGATTGTTCGGAAAACGGGGGAGCGGCGCGGTGAATAGGGAGAGTTTTTTTGGCAGGAACTTTGCCTTTTTGGTCAATCGTTTCACCCAAAACATTAAATAATCTTCCCAAAACTTCCTTGCCGACAGGGACAGAAATAGGGGCGCCTGTATCCGAAACTGCAGTTCCTCTTTGCAGCCCGTCTGTTGCTCCCATAGCCACAGCTCTTACCACGCCTTCACCAAGATGCTGCTGGGTTTCCAAAACCAATTTTTCTTTGCCTCGCTCAACTTCCAGAGCATTATATATAGTCGGCAGTTTGGAGGAATCAAACTCCACATCCACAACTGCACCTATGACTTGTACGATCTTACCTTTATTCATAGTCTTTTATATTTGACAAAATGGTTTTAAAAATTGTAACCATTTTGTCATCCTGAGGCGATTAGCCGAAGGATCTCCTCCATGATCCGAGGGCCACTCCATTTAACTTATGTCATTGCCAGTGAGGCTGTTGTAATTTCCAACAGCTCTTTGGTAATGGCATCCTGACGCGTTTGATTATATGTAAGTTTAAGATCATCTACAAGTTCTAACGCATTATCTGTGGCATTTTGCATAGCCATCATTCTGGCAGACTGTTCAGAAGCTTTTGTCTCAAGTAATGCCTGATAGATTCTGATTCTGACAGAGTGGAGGAGAATATAATCAAGCAGCTTATCAGGATCAGGCTCGAAAAGGAACTCAGATTTTTTGTCATTCTGAGCGATTAGCGAAGAATCTCTTTTTGAATCAGATCCTTCACTAACGTTCAGGATGACAGATGCTAAATCTATCGGCAAAATCTTTACCTTCACTGGCTCCTGTCTTAAGGTTGAAACAAATCCCGGATAAACAATATATACTTCTTTAATTTCTCCTGCTAAAAATGCATCTGTTAAAAGCTTAGCTAGTTGTACAGCCTGCCTGAAACTAACTGTATCCACATTTTCAAAATCAGCCTGCAAATCTTTGCCTGATTTGGCCACAAAATTTCTGCCTTTTTTACCCACTGTATAAAAGATGGTGTCTGCTGTTAATAATCCTGAGGTGGAAAGAAATCTGAAAAGATTAGTATTTAAAGCTCCGCAAAGGCCTTTATCTGTAGAAAGTAAAACTACTCCTGTGTTTTTTGCTTCATTTCCTTTTAAAAGCACATGGGCTTCAGGATGGACCAAAGGAAGCAGTCTTTCTAAGGCAGAACTTAAATTAAAGCTGTAAGGTCTGCCTGAAAGAGCCTGATTTTGGGCTCTTTTCATTCTGGATGCAGCCACCATCTGCATGGCTTTGGTAATCTGCGCCGTATTCTTTACCGACTTTATTCTTCTTCTCAATTCACGCGTATTGGCCATCTTAGACATTTGACAAACAAATTACAATTTCAAAATTTGTTTGTCATCCTGAGCGAGCGTAGCGAGTCGAAGGATCTCCTTCATGAGTCCGCTTAGCTCATTTAACAGGTTTCTTTGCTCCTTTCGAAAAGATAGTTACAAACTCTTTTGTTATCTTCTCAAGGTCCTTAATCATTCCTTCACTTAACTCTTTTTTATCAGCTACTTCACTCATAAGTTTTTTATTCCTTAATTTTAAATGAGCAATATACTTTTCCTCAAACTCTTTAACTCTTTCCACTTCCACTTCATCCAGATAACCATTTGTGACTGCCCAAAGAATAACAACCTGTTCTTCAACTGCCACAGGTTTAAAAGGCGGCTGCTTTAAGACTTCTGTTATCCTTCTGCCTCTTTCAATCTGGGCCCGCGTTTCAGGATCTAAATCAGAAGCAAATTGAGCAAAAGCCTGTAAAGCCCTAAACTGTGCAAGATCCAATCTTAATTTTCCTGCCACTGATTTCATAGCTTTAGTTTGAGCAGAACCACCAACCCTGGAAACAGACAAACCAACGTTAACAGCAGGTCTGATTCCGGCAAAAAACAGATCAGATTCCAAATATATCTGCCCGTCAGTAATAGAGATAACGTTAGTAGGAATATATGCAGACACATCACCTGCTTGTGTTTCAATAATAGGTAAAGCAGTTAAAGACCCACCACCAAAGTCTTTGTTTAATTTAGCAGCTCTTTCCAAAAGTCTTGAGTGAAGAAAGAAAACATCCCCGGGATAAGCTTCACGGCCGGAAGGACGCCTTAACAGCAGAGAAACCTGTCTGTAAGCCCACGCATGCTTTGATAAATCATCATAAATAATTAAAGCATCCTTACCCTGATCCATAAAATATTCTCCCATGGCAGCACCGGCATATGGGGCCAGATACTGCATGGTGGCTGACTCAGAAGCTGTAGCAGAAACAATAATGGTGTGGTCCATAGCCCCAACTTCTTCAAGTTTTGCCACCAATTGGGCAACTTTGGAAGTCTTTTGGCCGATAGCTACATAAATACAAATCACATCCTTCTGGTTGATGATGGTATCAACAGCAATGGTAGTTTTACCTGTATTCCTGTCACCAATAATTAGCTCCCTCTGACCTCTTCCAACCGGAATCATGGCATCAATGGCTTTAATTCCTGTCTGCAGGGGAGTATTTACGCCTTGCCTGGTAATAACGCCCGGGGCAATTTTTTCAACAGGGTAGTAACCTTTGGCCTTAATCAGGCCTTTGCCGTCAATTGGATTACCCAAAGCATCAACCACTCTTCCTACTAAGGCTTCTCCAACTGGTACTTGCAAAACTTTACCTGTAGTTTTAACCTGATCTCCTTGTTTAACTTTGGTGAAATCCCCGAAAATAACAGCTCCGACATTGTATTGCTCGAGATTCAAAGCCAGACCTGAAACCCCTTTACCAAAATCAATTAACTCTGAGTACTGCACATCAGAAAGTCCCTCAATTCTGGCCACACCATCACCAATTTCAGTTACAATACCCACATTTTGCCTCTGGGCTTTTAGTTTCAATCCTTTTATTTGATTTTCTATATCAGCTATTAAATCTGCCATATCACCCTCTTATTGCTTCCTTTACTTGTTCTATTTTTCCCAAAATTGTCTCATCCCAAATTTCATCACCAATGCGGAGTTTAAACCCTCCCAAAATATCAGGATTAATATTAACTAACACCTTACTGATAGTTCGGTTTTGTTCACCGCTTCTTTTCTCAACAATCTTTTTCATTTTATTAACCTGTACCGAAGATAGGGGAATAGCTGTTTCAATATACATAGTGTGCTCACGCTCTCTTCTTTTAAGCTCTTTTAAAAACTCTGACATGGCAAAGATAGCTTTAGACTGGGGTAGTTTTTTAAGAAGTTTTATAGCTTTAACTGTTTGATTCTCCACAATCCTGCTATCCTTAAAACTCAAATCTACTAAATCCTGAACTAGTTTTAAAAGTTGTTTATTCTTCTTCAAGATAGATTCCTCACTTCTTTTTCTATAATATCTTTTTTATCTTTTGTACTCATGGCTTTACCCGTGACTTTTTCCATTCCCAAAGCCACTATATCTGCAACTTTAGTCATAATTTGTTGTTCTAGTTTACTGGCATTAACCTTTGCTTCTTCACTCGCTTTAGCAATTATGTCATCATGCATTTTGCCAGCCAAAACCTTTGTCTCCTCAAGAAGCTCTGCCCTTTGTTTGTTGGCCTCATTCATCATTTTCTGGATGTCATCAGAAGTTTTCGCCATCATGTCATCTATTTTTTCATTTGTCTCAGCCAGCCTTTTTTCTATTTCCTCAGCATTTTTTAAACTGTCTTCAATTTTTTGCCTGCGTTCGCCCAATACTTTTAAGATAGGTTTATATAAAAACCTCTTCAAAATCAAAAGCAGCACCACAAAATTCACAATCTGTGCAGCCAGTAATATTGGATTGATACCAAACTGATTAAGTATTTCCATAGTGACTAGAGTCTAGAATCTAGAGTCTAGAAAAATCAAAATACTTGACTCCCGACTCTAAGAACTTGCGACTTGCAGGAGCAAGTCTTAGCGACTAGACCCTATTTTATAAATGCTATAACCAAAGCGTAAATAGCAATAGCTTCAGCAAAAGCCATGCCTAAAAGCATTGCAGGTAAAATTTTGCTTTGCGCATCCGGATTGCGTCCAATTGCTTCCATTGCTTTTGCGCCAATTAAACCAATTCCCAAAGCTGGTCCAAGAGCGCCTGCGCCAATTGCTAAAGCTGCTGGTAAATTTTCCATATCTTCTCCTTTCTATTAGTGTTCTGCTGCGTGTTTCTCTGACAATAACACCATAAATACCAGTGTCAGCATCATAAAAACAGCTGCCTGTACAAATCCTACAATAATCTCCAGAAAATAAAAAGGGAGAGGTACTATAAAGGCAAAGATCGACGAAACCGTTGCCAACACCACTTCTCCTGCAAATATATTACCAAAAAGCCTGAAAGATAGCGATACTACCTTTGTAAATTCTCCAACCAATTCCAAAAGCCCCACAAACAAAAATATTGGATTTAGTGTAAACCACTTTTTCAGATAGTCAATAATCCCAAGATAGCGAATGGCAAAAAAATGCGTTAGGAATGCAGAAGTAAGCGCCAAAGCCAAAGTCATGTTTAAATCAGAATTCATAGAGCGAAGAAGCGGTTCTTTATGGTAAGTAACAGTACCAAAACCGGGCAATAATCCTATCCAGTTGGAAAAAAGAATAAATAAGAAGAAAGTAGCTACAATGGGGAAGAAAACTTGAGTTTTTTTACCTGCCAAACCTTCAACAGTGGTATAGATAAAATCAACTATCACTTCAAATACGCTCTGCATCCCGTTTGGCACAAGCCGCACTTTTTTGGTAGCCAGAAAAACAAGGAAGATAATTACTGCCATGGTAATCCATGAAACCAAAAGGGTATTGGCTATAGGTAAACCCTTAAAGTATCCTAAAATTTCAGGTTTTAAAACAATTCCGTGTTCCATATCTCTACCTGATATTATTTCAGGTTAATGAGGTATTTTACAAGAGATTTTTAGACTCGGTCAATATGTATCTGTTTACCATCAAAATACAAAACTACCAATCTAATCCAATTTCTCTCTTTGCTCAATCTAACTTTTCACGCTGGGTTCGCAAAAATAAAAACCACTGTTCAAAGAAGGCAAATATTCCTTTGAATGGAGTTTCTATAATGAAGTCAAATACAAACAAAAAGATATTTATCTGTGATATTCCCAGAGTTATCCTTCTCCCAACCTGAATAACAGGCATAAAGAAAAAGTCAAAAATCAAAGATTTTAAATTCTCCTTCCTATCCTTAATGACATACATATTGGCTGTTCTGTTAATCCTGAAGCTGACAAAGGAGACTATGGCCAAAAAGAACATAAAAATACCCTGCGAGAGGGGATTAATACCTAACTTTGTTAAGATAAAAACAATCAATCCAAAGCTTAAAACAAAAGTAGCCAGCCACAATATAATAAATACGCTCCAAAGCACGGGCCCTGTTTTACCGGGTTTTTTCTTAATCATTAAAGGTTTATCCAGCACAGGAGGATCATCGTATAAAATAGTATTTACTCTTCTTAAGATCTTCATTGAATTATCCCTACCAGGAGTTTTTATAAGCACTCCCACAATAATCATCAAAATTGGAGGAGTTAAAGTATTTAAAGCTATTGACGACCAAAGAGTTCTGCCGTAAAGCACTCTTTCAAAAGTTCCCTCTACAAATAATGCAAACAAGGCTTTAGTAAAGAAGATAAAAATAACACTTCTTACAATTGCTCTTTTAACTTTCCCTGAAATGGCTTTATAACGGGAATTGCAGGCAGAGAGAATTTCAGCATGCATACGGTCCTGGTCTGCAGCTACAGAAAAAGCACTGCCGCGGTGCTTTCTTAAAACATCATCCAAAATTAAAAAAGGAATTGTCTGGTTTTTAATGTATGAATAAATATTATCTTTTGCAGGATAGTTTAACTGATACTGAATCTGTGCCAGCACTCTGGGAAATTGTTCAGCTGCCTCTTTAACATTTTCTTCATTTAATTGAAGATACTGCTTAAATAAGTGGTACCTTAAAAATGCCAAATCATCGTTGGCATAAGCGCGCCTCACAGCAATATAAACCTGTAAATCTCTTGTTTCATGAGCATCATCAGAAATTACTACCAGATCTTTAAAGATTCTAAACAGAAAACTGCTCATGATATCTTTTGGATCATTTGGTTTTAAAATATGCTCTATTTCAGAGGATAAAAGGTGCAGTATCCATTCATTAACCAACCCTTTGCTGATATTATTTCTTTTGTTAATTTCCTCTTCTAACTTTAAATACAAATCTATAGCATCTGCAACTTGTGTTACTTGCGATTCAGCAATAGTAGAATCCGGAAAATATCTGGCCCAAACTAACTCCCTGATCAAAGGAGCAGCCACCGTTTGACCGTCACCGCCCAATATTGTTCTTCTTTTTAAAATTCTCTCAATGGTGGAACGCAGGATAACCTCATCTTCTCTGTAATCCATAGCTGTTCTGAATTTTTCATACCAGGTGGCAATTTCTGCAACCAAGGGATTAACAGACACAGTTTTTTCATGATTTGGAGCAGTCGCCTTATCGTAGGCAGAAATTAAAGATTGCGCCAATTTGTTCAAAGTTGCCATTTGTATGATAATATTACCATAGCTATGACCAACGATGAAAAATTCAATCTAATTACCAGAAATCTGGAAGAAACTTTAACTAATGAAGAGCTTAAAAACCTGATTGCCTCCGGCACCCCTCTTAAACACTACATTGGCTTTGAGATTTCAGGTAAAGTCCACCTTGGTACTGGTTTTGCAACCATGTTAAAAATCAAAGACCTGCAGGAAGCAGGAGTACAAACCACTATACTTCTTGCTGACTGGCATACCTGGCTTAATAAAAAACTGGATGGCAGACTGGACACTGCCACCAAAATGGCCAGAGCTTATTTTGAAGAAGGCATGAAAGCTGTTGCTATTTGTGCAGGGGCTGATCCGGATAAAATTGAGTTTGTTTTAGGCAGTGAACTTTACGCAAAAATGGGGCTTAATTATTGGACTGATGTAGTACGCGTTTCCAAAGAAACTACTATTGCCAGAATGATGAGATCCACCACCATCATGGGCAGAAAAGAAGGGGAGATCTCTGACAGTGCCATGCTCATTTATCCGGCCATGCAATCTGCTGATATTTTTGCACTGGGGGTAAACCTCGCCCATGCAGGCACCGACCAAAGGAATGTACACGTTGTAGCCAGAGATGCTGCAAATCCTATGGGTAAACAAAAACCAACAGCCATCCATCACCACCTTTTGCAGGGACTTTTACAACCTATATTAATAGAGGATGAAGGTGGTAAAAAAGTGCTGGATATGGAAGCTGCCAAGATGAGTAAATCCAAACCAGACAGCGCTGTTTTC
>JACOXH010000003.1 GCA_016176415.1 Candidatus Daviesbacteria bacterium | reverse complement strand
TTTACCAGTAAATCTTTTATCACTAAAGCGTCCCTACCTTCATCACCTAAAAAGGTCATATATTGAGAAATTTTGTAAAAACGAAGAATGGTTGCAAGAAGTAATACTGCCAAAATAGCCAAAAACAAAGCTTTATTTGTTTTAAGCTTCCACCAAAGCCTGATTAAATCAAGATAAGATTTAATAATAACTTTTATGTTTGCTCCTGTGGGTTTTCCTGAAATGCGCGGATAATGAGTAACCCCCACCTGTCCTATTTTAAAACCTGCTTTCTTTCCCTTAATTACTAACTCTGCATTAATCATTGCTCCTCTTGATGATTCAAGATGAGGAATCTTTTCCAGCACTTCTCTTTTAACCATCTTAAAACCGCAATCCACATCTTTTAAAGTTACTCTGAAAAAAGTTAAAAGCGTGAGTTTCCATCCTTTTCCAAATAACCGTCTGATAAAAGAATCCTGCCTCTTTATTCTGTAACCTATCACTACATCATTTTCTTTAATACTCTCAAGGAATTTTGTAACTTCTGAAAAATCAAACTGTCCGTCTCCGTCCGTGTAAACAATGGTATCAAAACGGGCATTGTAAAAGCCTGATTTTAAAGCCTCACCATATCCTAAATTTTTAGGATGATCTATCACTCTGACGTTAGGATTTTTATGAGACAACCTGTGAGCAACTTCACTTGTTTTATCAGAAGAGCCATCGTTTACAACGATAATTTCATATTTCAGTTTTAATTTTTCTAAAACTTCAACTGCCCTCTTAACTGTAGTTTCTACATTACCCTCTTCGTTAATACAGGGGAAGAAGACCGAAAGACCAGTAGTTTTCATTTCTAAAGTGTAGCATAGCCTGTGCCTGACATGCTAGAATAATTATGTGAGTAAAACCTTAAAGGATATCAGCTTACTTATTATTTTTACGCTACTGATAACTTTTTTAATCTGGCTGCCGCATATTTTGGCATTACCGAACTTCTGGGGACTTGTCTTTAACGAAGGATTTTCCACAATCTACAGAAACTTTGACGGTTTAGAGTATGTCATCATTGCCAAAACATTTTACAGTCCTCTATTAATTGCAGCTTTGCCGCAATCTTTACCGGCAGGCTATTTTGCATCTCATTTCCCCGGTTATGCTGTTTTAATCAGTATCTTTGCCCCGCTTTTAGGATACCTGCAATCAATGCTTTTTGTTTCTTTAATTTCAACTATTGCAGCTGCTATTGCATTTTATTTCCTGGTCAGGGATTTCAGACTAACTGATCACCCATTATTTTTATCTTTACTATTTTTAATACTTCCTGCCAGATGGGTTATAGTCCACAGCGTCGGCTCATCAGAACCAACCTTTATGTTCTTTATTATTTCTTCTCTTTACTTTTTCTTAAAGTTTGAAAAATCTCAATATTTTCATGATATTTTAATTGCCTCACTTTTTGGTTTACTTGCTCAAATCACAAGACCCCCCGGGATATTGCTTTTTATTGCTTTAGTTTTATATATTCTTTGGCGCTACAGATCTTCTGTCACTTCAGTCATCAAAAGAACCCTGCCCCTGCTTTTGATACCCGCAGGATTATTGGGAATATTTTTCTTATTCTCTCAAAACTTAGGAGATTTTTGGGCCTATTTTCATTCAGGAGACAATATTCATTTAACTTTTCCTCCATTCCAGGTTTTTAACAAAGCTCAATTTTGGGTAGGGGATATCTGGCTTGAAGATATAGTTTATATATTCTTACTGGGGTTTTTAGCAGGAGTAGTATTACTCAAACAAAAAATTTATCCTCTGGCTTTTTTTGTACTGACTTATCTTGCAGCCTCTTCTATGGTGGTGCACCGCGATATCAGCAGATACTTGCTGCCGATTAGTCCCTTTGTCTTAATTGCTTTTGAAAAAGTGTTAACAAGCCGCGAATTTAAAATAATTTTACCGATTATACTTTTGGCAATTTATCTGTATTCTCAAAATTTTATTCTGGCCAATACTTCCCCGTTCCCCAACGTACACCTTTTTAACTAATCCTCACTATGTCTCCAGGTAACCAAATGATTGATGATAAAGTTCCAAAGCATCACCGGTGGAATGGTGGCAAAAAAGTAAAAATTGTTATAAGCAATTGGCCTCCCAAATAAATAGATGGCTCCATCTCCATAAGTCATATGTAAAAACTTAACTATTAAAACACCAATCACCAGCCCTCCCAGACTGACAAGATTAAATATCCCCAACTTTTGCCAGACATTTGTTTTTGTTTTTCTATACCGGAAAGTCCAGTAATTATTTAAAATAAAATTATTAATAATTGCTATTTCTGTAGACACTCCTTTTGAAGATGCAGGATTTAAATGAATGTAGTTAATAAATACTTTATAAAAGAAAAAGTCTACTAAAGTTCCCACCACTCCTACTAAACCAAATTTAACCAAAGTCTTTGCCCGTCTGGACATTTTATAAAAAGGCACATTTACTCCCCACGCATGCAGTCTGGAGTCCAAACCATAAGAAATTACATCATAAGTATAATTAAACACTTTATTTTTTGAATAACCTTCCAGCCGGTTTTTGAAAATTAGCGGCACTTCTTTGTATTTAGCTCCGACCAATATGGCTTCATGCAAAAAGGCAGGTTGAACAATAAAGGTCTTTTCTCTCCATGGCAGTCTTTCAAGATTAATTTTTTTGAAAAGTTCAGGGGTAAAAGCTCTTGCGGAATTTGTCACCTCTCCTATATCAAGTGGACCCACCATTATTCTGCTAAAAAGCGAGGCTCCCAGGGAAAACATTCTTCTCATAAAAGAAAGTTGATTTCTCCCACCTTCAACAAATCTTGAGCCCAAAACTAAATTATAACCCTGCTCGATCCCTTCAACCAGCCTCACTAAAACATCAGCCACTACCTGTCCGTCAGCATCCAGTTGAGTCAAAATATCAGGGTGCAGGTGTTTTAGTGAATACTGATGTCCTTCTATTAAACCAACTCCTAACCCTGGTTGAACTTTTATCAGGTGTACTTTTTTGTTTTTTTTAATAATTTGCCTGACGATTTGTTCTGTCCCGTCAGAAGAACGGACATCATCAGCAACTATGACGTTTATTTGATAACCAGGAAGGCTTTTTTCCTGTTCTAAAACTTTTTTAATAGTTTTTTCGATATTTGCTTTTTCATTATATGTGGGCAAAACCACACTAACTACTTTCATTGTTTTATAATAGAGGTGTCAGGAGAATTTGGCAAGATCGGCGTGGACCATAATTTTTACTAAGTCCTTAAATTTAGTTTTAGGCTCCCAGCCTAAAATCTTTTTTACTTTTGAAGCATCCCCGCAAAGAGGACCTGTTTGGACCGGAGGAACAAAACTTGGATCAGTTTCTACATAATCTTCCCAGTTTAAACCTACAACTGCGAAAGCCTCTTTAGCAAATTCCCCTACAGTATGAAGTTCTCCTGTAGCAACTACAAAATCATCAGCCTTTTCGTGCTGAAGCATCATCCACATAGCCTCTACATAATCAGGAGCGTAACCCCAGTCCCTTTTAGCATTTAGATCTCCCAGTTTTATTTTTCCATCCTTTACAATTGGCTCACCCAATTCATTTAAAGGCACATCAAATTTCTTTCCATTTTTGATACAAGCTACTGCCGCGCTGATTTTTCTGGTGACAAAATTTAACCCTCTCCTGGGGCTTTCATGGTTAAATAAAATCCCGCAGGAAATAAATTGAGGTTGATTTTTATCATGTCTGGCCATTACTGCCATTCTGTGGGCAAGCTCCTTGGCTGCAGCATAAGGGTTGGCCGGAGCAAGAGGGGTATCTTCATTTTGAGGCATCTGCTTTGGCGCTCCAAACATTTCAGAGGTAGAAGCCTGATAAATTCTGGTGTCAGGCACTATTTGCTTTGCTCTTTCGAAAACCTGAAGAGCTCCAATACCGGTTACCACAATTGTCCCAACTTTGTCTCTAAAAGAAGCAAAGGGAGAAGATAAAGCTGCCAGATTATAAATTTCATCAGGTTTAAAATCCAGTAGCGCCAAAGCTATAGTCTCCGGAGAGTGCAAGTCGCCATAATAGATTTTCACCTCTTCTTTAATATCGTTGGCATTACCCAAATCCAAAGTTGCATTCCTCCGGACAAACCCGGCCACTTCATAGCCTTTGTCCAAAAGCAGTTCTGACAGATACGAACCATCCTGCCCGGAAATGCCTGTAATTAAAGCTCTTTTTACCATATATGTAACTATATCGGATTATTAGCCTTTGCGTCAATCTCTTCTTTGAAAGAAACTAGTCCTTCTTCAATTGTATGCAAAATTCCTTCTCCAAACTCCTCCTCAAATTTAGCAGGATTTAACCAGGAATACTTTAACATTTTGGCTTTTTTATTTTTATTATATTCATCCAAACTCACTCCACCAATAAGTGAATACTCCAATCCAAACAGTTCAGCAATAGTTTTGGCAAACTCCAAAGGGGTCATACTGTCTGTACTGGAAACATGATATAAACCTTCTTTGTCTGCATCTATTAAAGTTTTCAACCCTGCTGCAATATCAGAAACTAAAGTTGGTGTGATCTTTTGGTCCTCTACTGCTTTTATTTCTTTTTTAGCCCTTAATTGCTCCAGGAAGAATCTGGCAATATCTTTTTTAAGTTCATAATTTGGAGAAAACGGCATACAAATCCTCGCTATCAGCAAAGGGCAACCGCTTTCCAAAGCTAACTGTTCTGCAAAATATTTAGTTTTCCCGTACCAATTAATGGGATTGGGTTTATCTTCTTCTGTATAAGGACTGGTGTCTTTTGAACCATCAAAAACATAATCTGTGGAGATATGAACCAGTTTTTTCTTTAAACTGCTGCAAGCTTCAGCTACATTTTTGGCCCCAATGGCATTGATTTGGTAACAAATCCCCTCTTTGTCATCTTTTTGATTTTCTGCTTCTTCAACTTGCGTATATGCTGCAAAATTAATCACTGTATCAGGAGCAAATTCCTCAACTGCTTTTTCCACCGCGTCTTTGTTTAAAATATCTACTTCAGTTGCATCAGGAGATTCAATTTCAAAACTATCTCTATAGAGGTCAATAAACTTTGATCCTACTAAACCACTACCGCCAAAGATTAAAACCTTCATCTAAACTTCTCCGGAAACATCTCACGTAACTTGGGATTATTCTTATCCCGCTCTGAAATAATGGGATCTTTGACAGGCCACTCAATCCCCAAATCAGAATCATCCCAGGCTATTGCTCTGGTGTCTGAACCATCATAATAGGAATCTACCAGATACATATAGTTCACACTTTGTTCCCCTGCTACGCAAATAGAATTGGCCAATCCTTTTGGAATAAAAAGGGCAAATCTGTCATCATCTGAAAAAGTAAATGTTTCCACTTTACCAAAAGTTTGGGAATCAGGCCTAATATCTACAATAGCTGCAAAACAAATCCCTGTTACAGGATAAACTAACTTATTCCAATTCTCTGCATGCAAAGCCCTGATCACTTTTGGTTTGGAAAAAGAATGATTCATTTGGACAGGTTTAAATTCAAATCCCAACATTTTTTCAAGTTCATCCATATGGAAAACTTCCCTGAAAAAACCTCTGTCATCAGAGCGAGTCATTCGTTCTATTTTATAAAGGCCTTTTATTGAAGTTGTTTTTATATATTCATCCATAAGATTTTTGAGCTGATCTATCAATATTCGGCCTGCCTTCCTTCAAAGGCTTCCACCACCACTCATTTTGTTTGTACCACTCAACTACTTTTGGTAAATCCTCCTCTAAATTATGTTTTCTTTCCCACCCTAACTCTTTTAATTTTTCACCATTGATAGCATAACGGAAATCGTGACCTAATCTGTGTCCAACAAACTCAATCATGTTCTCATCCATGCCTAAAATCTTCAGGATCATTTTGGTAATTTCCAGATTAGTTTTTTCCTCACCCTGTATTAAGTAAGTCTGTCCTATTTTCCCCTTTTGCAGTACAAAGTCTATGGCAGAAGCATGATCCTCAACATGCAGCCACTCCCTGATATTTTCTCCTTTTCCCATCAAAGGCACTTTTTGTCCCTGCAAAAGATTGGTGATAAATCTGGGGATTAGTTTTTCAGGGTCATGATATGGGCCATAGTTGTTGGCACAATTTGTAATAGTTACAGGCAGACCGTAAGTTTCAAAATAAGCCCTCACTAAATGATCAGACCCTGCTTTTGAAGCAGAATAAGGGGTGCGGGGAGAGTATGAAGTATTTTCAGTAAATGAGGGATCATTTGGGCCCAACTCACCATAAACTTCGTCTGTGGAAATATGATGAAATCTTTTTACTTTTTTCTCCAAAGCAGCATTCAGTAAAACTGCCGTACCTAAAACATTAGTTTTAACAAACTGCAAAGGGTCGACAATAGAACGGTCAACATGTGATTCTGCGGCATAATGGACTACTATATCTACTCCCTCCATAGCAGAAGATACAACCTCAGGATCAGTAATATCTCCTTTGGTAAATGCATAGCTTGGGTTTTCTTCAACATCTTTTAGGCTTTCAATATGCCCTGCATAAGTTAAAGCATCTAAATTTACAATTTTATCTTCAGGATGATTTTGCAACCAATAGCGGATAAAGTTTGAGCCAATGAATCCTGCCCCTCCTGTAACTAAAACTCTCATGATCCGTTTGCCTTTTTTGCCCAGTAGTTGTTTGCTTCAAGGAGTGTATCAAAAGTTCCTGCATCCCACCAATATCCTTTTAACTCGCTCCATACTAACTGACCTTTTTCTACATATTTATTGTTAACATCCGTTATTTCTAATTCTCCTCTGGCAGAAGGTTTTATTTGAGAAATAAAATCAAATACCTGGTTATCGTAAATATAAACACCTGTTACTGCCCAATTAGTATCCGGAGTTTTAGGTTTTTCTGTAATGTTAATTATCTTTGAAGAATCTTTTGGATCGAAAGTCGCAATGCCAAAACGCTCCGGATCTGATACTTCTTTCAAAAAAATCAAAGCCCCTTCGGTAAAATCTTTTACAGATTGAACAATATCAGCATCTGAAGTATTATCTCCCAAAATTACAGTGACACTATCCCCGTCTGCAAAATCTTTAGCCAGTGACAGCGCATCAGCAATTCCTCCCTCGTTTTCCTGATAAGCATATTCTAAATGTTTAATCCCTAATTCGTGACCATTTTTTAAAATGGACATAAAGTGACCGCAATGAGGGCCGCCTGTTACCACCATAATTTCATCAATACCGGCTTTTACCAATGTTTCAATTGGGTAAAAAATCATTGGTTTGTTGTAAACAGGCAATAAATGCTTATTAGTCACACGGGTTAAAGGATAAAGCCTTGTCCCCAAACCTCCTGCTAAAATTACGCCTTTCATTTTTATGTGATTACTCCTAATAATAATATTACAACCAACACAGCAGTTAAAAGATACTCCAGCAATACCGTTAAAGTCAAACTTTTACTCTTTTTGTGATAAGTCACAGCCCAAATTAAATAGATTATTATTCCTAAAATTAGTATTTTAAAAATCATAAATAAATTTGTAATCTAATCGATTATAATACTTGTCCGGGACCTGACATTATCAAACTCCCGGCAGCCAAAGATAACAATGCCATATGAGCAACGTGATGTGAAGAAAACCTGAATACTCCTCTTTTTTTCAAAACCCAAACATCAACTATCAGTAAAAATGTAATTAAAACAAGTACAGAAATTCCTGCAGTTTTACTCACAGCATAAGGATCAAGCAAAGGTTTAACTACGGGTTTTTGGGCTATTACTGCAGTTCCCAGCCTTGGTTGATTATCTAAAGCCTGTTCAGGCACAGCAATTTGTTTTCCCTGAACCTCCATGGCAGGTTTGGCAGCTAACATATCTGTAGTACCAAACATCTGCACAATCAAAGTTGTCTGCTGACCGTTAAGCGTTCCTTCTACCACAGCTATTCCTATATCTTTGTATTTACCATTAAGCAAATTATCCCTGTGGGTAGGGGAATTCATCCAGGCTTTTACAATATCATCAGAGTTATAAAAATTTTTAGCTAAATTTTCTCCGGCATAGGTAAACTTATAACCAGAACCCAAAATAAAATCCCAGGGGGATTTTCCTGAAGGCGCAAAATGAGCCCAATAGTTTTCTGAAAGCATATTTTGAGCCTTTAGTACTGCTGCTTTGTCCAATGCTTCATTTTCTACTACCCTCGAAAGGCCCATTTTTTCTCTTTCAATATTTGTTAACTCAATCAATTTTTTCTGATCAATATTAGCACTGATTCCCAAAACTCCGGGTTTGGAAAATCCAACAATGGAAAAGGAAACCTGAAGGAGGATAAAAATAAGGATATAAATTACCAATCCTTCCCAGGATAAAAGGTGAGCTTTTTTGTGAGTATCAGGGTGAGGCAGGAACCAGTTGTGCAAAGCCATGAAATCAGTATATCAAATCTGATTCTAATTTTTTACCGTTTACAGGAATGCCTAAAGCAAAACCCAAAGCATTAGCCACAGATACCCCTACTCTCAAACCCGTAAAAGACCCAGGCCCAGTTTCCACCTCAATCCCTTCCAAATCCCTCCAGTGATTTGACACATGATTTGACACACCGGGTGTGTCAATTTGCAATAACTTAATAATCAAAGGCAATAGCACCTGCGATCCAAATTCATTCTCTTCACTCATTTCTTTTACTACTTTCCCACCCTTTTTCAAAGCAACTTTAATAGTTTTCTGATCTTTCGTATCAATATGCAATATCATGCCCAAATTTTACCATTAAACTGATATAATTTCCCCATGGATGAAATCAGGGATAAATTAAAAGAACTAAAAGAGAGATTTGAAAAGGTTGCCCTGGCGATAAACAGGGACGATTTACAGAGGGAAATAAGGGAGCTTGAGGCTCAAACTATGAAAGAAGGGTTTTGGAATAATCCTCAAGAGTCATCAGTTATCAGTCGGAAGCTTAGTGATAAACAGAAAACATTAAACACATTAAATGAGCTTGAAGAAAGAATCAACAATGCTTTGGAGATTTCTGAAGAGGCTTCTATGGAAGAAGACTTGAAAACAGAAATAAAAGAGATTGAAAACACTTTGGATAAGCTGGAACTTAAGCTTTTCCTCTCAAATCCCCATGATGAATCAGAGGCTATTTTATCTGTACACTCAGGTGCAGGGGGGGTTGAAGCTATGGACTGGGCAGCCATGCTGGTCAGGATGTATCAAAGATATTTTGAAAAAATGGGCTGGAAGTATGAAATTACAGATGAAGATCAGGGTGAGGAAGCAGGAATTAAGACTGTATCCATGATTGTTCATGCTTCTTTCGCTTATGGCTACTTAAAAGGTGAAGCAGGAACACACAGATTAGTAAGACAATCCCCTTTTAATGCTGATAAACTCCGTCAAACCTCCTTTGCTTTGGTGGAAGTTTTGCCTGTTATTAACCCTGATGAGGTAGAAATTAATGAGGCAGATATAGAATTTGAAGCCTTTAGAAGCGGTGGTGCAGGAGGTCAAAATGTAAATAAAGTCTCTACGGCTGTAAGAGTAAGACACATTCCTACAGGTTTGACAGTAACTGCCCAGACAGAAAGATCACAGTTACAAAACAGGGAAAATGCCATGAAACTGCTTTTGGCTAAACTCTGGCAGCAGAAGGAAGAAGAAAGCAGAAAAACAGAGGCGGAACTTAAAGCCGGAAAAACTCAAGCCTCATGGGGCACCCAAATCCGCTCCTATGTCCTGCACCCTTATCACATGGTTAAGGATTTAAGAACCAATGTAGAAACTTCCAACACTGATGCAGTTTTAGACGGAGATTTAAATGAATTCATTGAAGCCCAACTGCGTATTGCCAAATAATAGGGATTCTTGATAATATTGACCTATGCCCGATATAACTCAAATTAACGAAAAGATTACCGGGGGCGATAGAATCGCTAAGCCCCTTTCAACTGTTGAAAACCCGGGACGCCTGCTTTTAAGTGTAGTAATTGTGGCAGTAATTTTGGGAACTTTAACAGGATACGTTCTTTCCACCAAAAACAGCGGTTCCAAAGTTTCCCCGCTTGCAGCAGGAGGAACGGCCAAAAGCGCTCAAAGCGATACCCGCACCTTTAAAGACTTTGCCCAGGGCACCCTCAAAGCCAAACCTGAACCGTCTGACCCTGGTGAATATGTTGAAGGAACCCACAATTTAATCCGTGAAGGAGCTGTGCCTGTAGCCCTGACTTCTTCTGTTATAGATTTATCTAAATATGAAGGCAAGAAGGTCAAAGTTTACGGTGAAACTCAAAAAGCCTTAAAAGAAGGCTGGCTGATGGATGTAGGTAAGGTAGAAGAAGTTAAATAACCACTTTCTTGTCATTCCGGACTTGATCCGGAATCCATACAAACGACAATATGGATCCTGAATCAAGTTCAGGATGACAGAAGAAAACTTCATTATGATTCAATTTGAAAATGTTTCAAAAAAATTTGGATCCTCCTTTGCTTTAGATGATGTTTCCTTGCAGGTCAAACAGGGAGATTTTGTCTTTATTGTCGGCCCTTCAGGCGCAGGCAAATCTACCATGCTCCGTATGCTGACCCGTGAAGCGCTGCCTACCGGAGGCAAGATAATGGTGGGTCAAATAGATATTACCAAAATAAAAGACTCTGATATCCCGAAATTCAGAAGAAAAGTAGGGGTTATTTTTCAGGATTTTAAATTACTGGACGACCGGACTGTTTTTGAAAATGTGGCTTTAACCTTGGAAGTACAGGGTAAATCTGATGAAGAGATAGCAAAACAAGTTGAACACACTTTGAAACTGGTGGAAATTTGGGACAAAAGAAATCTTTTCCCAAGGCAACTCTCAGGAGGAGAAGCACAACGCACAGCTATTGCCAGAGCCATTGTTGGCAAGCCTGATGTGGTTTTGGCTGATGAACCAACAGGAGATTTAGATCCAAAAACTGCCTGGGGGGTAATACAGCTTTTAAATGAAATAAACTCATGGGGAACTACAGTACTTATGGCTACTCATAACCAGGAAATTGTTAACACATTAAAAAGAAGAGTGGTAACTTTGAAAAAAGGCAAAATTACCAGCGACCGCAAAGAAGGGAAATATGAGTAGAGCAATAGAATTTGCCAAAAGAAATATCAGGCGCACACCTTTTCAGGCGCTGGCTGCTTCAATGGTAATGTTTTTGACATTTTTGGCTTTGATGATTTTTATCATTTTGGCTGCAGGCTCTCAAGCATCTTTGCGTTATTTTGAAAGCAAACCTCAAGTAATAGCTTTCTTTAAAGAAGGCACTTCCAGTGAGGACATCTCTGCCATAGATAACGCCTTAGAACAGGAAACAAGAGTTACTAAAACTAAATTTATCTCTAAAGAAGAAGCCTTGCAAATCTACCGTGACAGAAACAAAAACGATCCAACCCTTTTGGAGCTGGTTACAGCCAGCATACTCCCTGCTTCACTGGAAATTTCCACCCAAACACCTCAGGATTTGGGACCAATTGCTGAAATTTTAAAAAGGGAGCCAGTGGTATCAGAAGTGATTGTCCCTGAAGATGTAGTTCAAACTTTGACATCCGTTACCAAAATTATCAGAGTAGTGGGAGGAATTACTGTAGGCTTTTTGATGATCTTTGCCACTTTAGTGATAGTTATGATTATCGGGTTTAAAATAAGACTTAAAAGAAATGAGATAGAAATTATGAGACTGCTTGGAGCTTCTTCTTCTTTTATCAGAACCCCCTTTATTTTAGAGGGCATGTTTTACGGGGCTGCAGGAGCACTTGTTTCCTGGCTTCTAAGCTATGCTACCCTTTGGTATTTCACTCCGTTTTTACAGGGATATTTGGGAGAAGTAAAGCTGCTGCCTGTAAATCCTTTATATATGTTAGCTTTACTGGGATTTGGCCTGTTTTTGGCTTTTGTGGTAGGAGGGTTGGGGTCGCTCGCCGCAGTCAGACGATATCTTAAAACTTAAATGTTCACTGATGAGAAAGTTATTACTATTCCTTTTTGTATTTAGTTTTTCAGCCTTTCTTTTACTATACCCTGTTCGTGCAGATTGCGATGAGTTATGTCAAAAACAAGCTGAAATTGCCGAACTGGAAGGGCGACTCGTTGAAACCAAAAAACAGGAAAAAACATTAAAATCTCAACTTACTTTAATTGACGGACAGACAAAAGTAACGGAACTCAAAATTGAAGAAACTCAACTTAAGATTGAAAAATTAAAAAGGGAGATTAACGACCTATCAACCCGCATTGAACGTATCGGTGCTACTTTGGATTCTTTATCAGAAATTTTACTTTCAAGAATTATTCAAACTTATAAATACTCCAATGCTGTCTCAACTATAGATTTACTTTTTTCATCACACGGGTTTGCAGATTTAATTGAACGGTTGAAATATATCCAAGTTGCCCAAAGCTATGATAAGAAAAAATTATACGAACTTCAGGCTACAAAATTAGCATACAACGACCAAAAACAAGATAAACAAACCAGACAGACAGAAGCTGAAAAATTAAATAAAGATTTGGGAATTTACCAAAATCAGTTGAGCCAGCAAAAAAAACAAAAACAAGATTTTTTAAATGCTACTCAAAATGATGCTGCCAGATATCAAGCCAGAATTAATGAAATTGCCAGAGAAATTGCGCAAATCCAGCGGGCTGCCAGTTTACTTATTTCTCAAACGCCCCGCCATGTTTCCAAAGGAGAAGTCATTGGGTTAATGGGTAATACTGGCTATTCCACAGGTCCGCATTTACATTTTGGCGTTTACAACATTACATCTCTAGCCCAATATAATTACTATTCAAATTACGACAATCCTGTTAATGTCTTACAGAACCAGAATATTAAATGGTGGGAATACCCAAACTGTGACGAAAACAAAGCATATACTGACCAGCGGGGGACCGGTTCAGGAAGTTTTTCTTGGCCAATGTCTGTCGACAATCTATTTATTTCTCAGGGTTTTGGAGATACCTGTTTTTCAGGAAAATTATACGGCGGAAAACCTCACCCTGCTTTAGATATGTATAATAACAGCGATATCCTTGTGAAGGCTGTTGAAGAAGGACAAGCTTATTTTTGCAGGAATTGTCTGGGTGATGGCGGAAACGGTGCATTCATCTTCCATCCCAATGGCAAGATGACTATTTATTGGCATTTGCAGTAAAGTTACCCTCTAGTGATACTATTAGGATAGTGGGGATTAAATTATTTGTTCTTACTATTTCATTTCTTCTTTTTGCAATTAAACCTGTTTCTGCAGCTGTGATCATCAATGAGGTGATGTATGATTTACCCGGTAGCGATACAGATCGTGAATGGATTGAACTTTATAATGACAGTCCAGATCCGGTTACTATCATAGGAGGATCTGCAGGTGAGGCGTGGCGTATTTATGATGGAGCAAACCATCTTTTGAATGCCACACCTGCCCAAGGCAGTATGACAATTTTATCTGGAGGATTTGTTATTATTGCTAAAAATGCATCTGGGTTTCTTTTAGATTACCCTAATTTTTCCGGTACGATTATCCAAAGCTCCATTTCTCTCGGCAATACAGAAGATGCTATTGGTTTGCGAATTGGAACTAATGGATCTTTTTTTAACGAATTTAGTTATCAAAATGCATTGGGAGCTACCGGAGACGGCAATTCATTACAAAGAAAACCAGACGGAGAGTGGATCGCAAGCACACCAACACCAGGTTATCAAAATACAAATAGTACTCCAGCTCCCTCTCCTACCCCAACGCCAGCTCCTATACCTACTCCTGTACCCACCCCTACGCTAACTCCTATTAAAACTCCCTCACCTTCTCCTAAAAAGACTTCCAATCCTACCTCATCCCCCACCATCTCACCCACTCTAACTCCCCGTCCCACATCTACGCCTATTCCCAAATTGAAGAAAACCACCCGCACTGCTTCTGTTGCAGCTGCAACTGTAACAGCCAGCCCATCAGCTTCATCTTCACCAATAGTAGAAGTTAAAGATCAAAAACAGACAAATCCCTTAATTTGGCTGGGGATTACTTTAATCTTGCTGGGAGCAGGATCAATAGGGTATATTTACAAAAAGAGAAAATGAAAAAATATATTTCTCATTCAGAAAAAGAAACCAAAGATATTGCCCAAAATATTGCAAAAGAATCAAAAAGTAACACTTTTGCTTTAACAGGAGAGCTTGGTGCAGGAAAAACTATATTTGTGCAAGGCTTTGCCAAAGCTTTGGGTATTGAGGAAAAAATTATCTCCCCTACTTTTGTTTTAATCAGACAACACCAAATCCCCCATACCCAAAATGCCCTTTACCATATTGATCTTTATAGATTGGAAGATGCTGAAAACATTAAACATTTAGGGCTTGAAGATCTATGGTCTGATTCAAACAACATTATTTTAATTGAATGGGCAGAAAAATACCCAAACTTACCGGATAATACAGTAAAAATTAGCATAACTAAACTGGATGAGAACGCCAGACAAATTACTGTCTCCAGTCAAACCGATCTATGATTTATGTTAAAATTATTCAATGAAAGTTCTAGTTACAGGTGGAGCAGGTTTTATTGGTTCTGCAGTTAATAAACTCCTTTTGGATCAGGGACACCAAGTTACAGTTGTTGATGATTTATCAAAGGGTGACCAAAGTTTTGTAGATCCAAGGGCAGATTTTCAAAAAGTTTCTCTTGATGATCAAAACACTTTAGAAAAAATCCTACCAGGTCATGATGCTGTTATCCATATGGCCTCTTTTATTGAAGTTGCCGGTTCAATTGAGCAACCGGTGGAGTACGCTCAAAATAATATCGTGGGCACTGTAAAATTATTGGAGGCAATGAAAGTTGCCGGAGTTAAAAAAATGATTTTCTCCTCTTCTGCCACAGTTTATGGCAAACCCACTCAAGTTCCTATCACAGAAGAAGATCCTTTGGGAGAACAGGAAAACCCATACGGTCTTACCAAAGTGGCAATGGAACAATTTTGCAAACTCTACCACAACCTTCATAATTTTGATGTCACACTGCTTCGCTACTTTAATCCTTATGGTCCGGGAGAGCTACACAACCCTGAAACTCATGCTATCCCCAATTTTATAAAATCTGCATTAAATAAAACTCCCATCCCTCTTTATTGGAAAGGAGAACAAGTTAGAGATTTTATTTATATCGAAGATTTAGCAGAGGCTCATGTCCTGGCCCTGCCATTATCAGGACTCCATATATATAATGTAGGGACTCAAACAGGAGTAAAAGTTATTGATGTAGTAAATAAGATTTTTACTCTTTTGGGATATGAGGTACCTATTCAAGATTTGGGAGAAAGAAAAGGAGATGTTCCCTCTCTTGTTGCCTCTTCTGAAAAAATTCAAAAAGAATTAGGTTGGAAGGCAAAAGTAAACTTAGATGAGGGCTTGAGAAAAACTATTGATTTTTTCCGCTCCCGCCCTTCTTCCACTTAACTGAAGTTAGAAAGGGATAAAATACATCTTCTTTTTCCGGTATTTTAAAAGCAAGATCAGGATTTTTAGGACTGTACTTTTTTTGTATAAATTCTATATAAGAAACATCTGTAATGATTGCAATTGGCTGGCTTTCCGCCCCTTCCCCCATTTCCAAAACTGCAGCAGTTGCCAATGAGTCCGGAATGTCTGAAGTTTCCATTTCAAACTTCCTGCCAAACAAATCCTCTTTTCCTCTGTAATCTTTTAACGGCTTAAACCCAAAATAAGCCACAGCCACCCCCACAACTCCCCTTCTTAAAGGAGTAACTCTTGAATCAGTAATAATCACTCCCAGATTTTTTATTTTGAATTTTTCTTTTAAAGATTGCCAAATTTTTTTAGCAGAAACTTCAGGGTCTTTTGGCCACAAAATATAATAACCATCTGCATTGCTTTCATCTACTCCTGCAGAAGCCACCATAACATTATTTTTAACAGTAAAAATTACACTTTGTTGAGGGACATACTTGCGTTCTAAATATAATTCCGCTTCTTTTATAATTAAGTCATCTTTTTCTGTTTCGTTTGCAGGAATACACCTGCCTTCACCGATTGACACCACTTTGGATGCTATCGCCACTATAGAATTTTCTTTTAAATTTTTAATTGCAGAAAGCAATTCTTCAAGATTATCTTTAGGCGGCAGAAATTTTCTTGTCTTGATTGCTTTGACTATCATAGGTTTTGTAGTGTAACATCTATCATACATGAGTTCAATTTTTTCTTACTTTCGTAAACGTCCTCATCTTTTAATATTAGGATTTATTTTGCTGACAGGACTGTTTTTCAGAACTTACAAAGTTATTGAAAGGTTTGATTTTGCAGCTGACGGTGATTTATTTTCCTGGATAGTTAAAGATATTGTTGTAAACGGCCATTTCCGCCTGATCGGACAACTCACGACTGCTCCCGGAATCTTCATTGGCCCCTTTTGGTATTACCTGATTACCCCTTTTATGATGCTGACCAACATGGACCCAATCGGAGCAATTATTCCCACTGTAATTATTGGGGTACTGACAGTTTTCAGCTATTACTTTGTTTTTTCTAAACTTTTTAATACTAAAGTAGGATTGATAATTTCATTTTTATATGCAATTCTTTTAAATGCTGTTCAACTCGACAGAAGAGTAGTCCCTTCTACCCCTACTGTGCTTTGGCATGTTTGGTATTTTTATAGTGTTGTAAGTTTAGCCCGGGGTAACTACAAAGTGCTGCCTCTGCTGGGAGTGTTGATTGCCTTAATTTGGCATATTCACATCGCTCTTCTTCCTGCTCTTATTGCTATACCTGTGGCTATGATTGTTGCAAAGAAATTACCAAATAGAAAACAACTTATTACATCTTTAGCCGCATTTTTTATTACTTCTATACCTTTAATCCTTTTTGAAACAAGACACGGTTTTCAGCAAACTATTAGCATCTTCCAAAACTTTTTTATAACAACAAAGTTGTTGCAAGCTCCGCTTATAAAAAGTGAAGGAGCTACAGGGCTTTATAAGTTTCAGCAGGTTTTAGAAATGATAACCAAAAATATTAATAATCTGTTTTTTTCACCCCAATCATTTGAGACAACTCAAAACTTTATTTTTATTTTATTAATACTTTTATCAGCGCTGTTTTTAGTAAAAAAGAAGCTCTTATCTTTTAAGGAAGTAATTGTATTTTATGCTTGGGTTTTAGGAGTAATTGGCTTTTTCTCGCTTTCTTCTTCTCCTATTTCTGAATATTATTTTGCCAATATTGAAATAATATTTTTAACTATTGTCTCACTTCTTCTTTATTTTCTATTCAAAAACTCAAAGCTGGGCAAGGTAATTGTGATTGCTATTTTGGGAATAGTGTTAATTAAAAACACTAACTTCATGATTAATCAATATTATTACTCCAAGGGTTATGTTGCCAGAAAAGAAACAGTTGATTTTATTGTTAAAGATGCAAAGGAAAAAGGTTATCCTTGCATTGGGATAAGTTACATTACAACCCCGGGAGAAAATGTGGGTTTCAGATATTTCTTTTATCTTAAAAACCAGCACTTGGTTCATCCTTCTGTAGACATACCTGTTTACAATATCGTTATTCCTGATGAGTTATCTTTGAGAGAAGTCAGACAAAAATTCGGTCACATTGGCGTTATCCCGCCTGTTAAAATTCCTTCAAAAGAAATTATAGAAAAATCCTGTCAAACCCCTGATACCAACCTCACAGATTCAATGTTCGGATATGTAAATTGAATATATTTTTAACTTAACTTCCTTAATACTAAAGGCGTTTGGAGCAATAAATCGCTTGCCAGAAGCCCTGCTTCACCTATTTTTCTTCTCATCATCTCCCCGGCCAACCCATGGACATATACCCCTGCACCAGCTGCATCAAATGGATCCAATCCCTGAGCCATGAGCCCTGCAATAATCCCGGATAAAACATCTCCTGTACCGGCAGTGGCAAGAAGCGGATTTGCAAAAGGACTGACCAAAACCTCCTCACCCATAGATTTGGCAATTACAGTATTTGCACCTTTTAAAACTATTACTTGCCCCCATTTATCAGCAAAACTTTGAGTAATATTTATCCTGTCCTTCTGAATACCTCCTACAGATAAACCAGTTAATCTGGCCATTTCTCCCGGGTGAGGAGTAAGCACCACCTTTGCATGAATTTTTTTCCACCACTCATCAATTTTAGATAAAATGTTTAACCCGTCGCCATCTATTAATGTTGGAGGCAATTGCTTACCGATCAGCTGATTGATCAATCCAACCACATCATCGCTTTGTCCTAAACCAGAACCAACCAATAACACATCATAACTGTTCAATTCATCTAATATCTGACCCCTTTCCAGAAAAGTTACTTCAGGAAGTTTTCTGGAAACTATAATTTTTGTTTCTTTGTCTGTTGCCAAAGTGACTAATCCTACTCCCACTCTGTAGCAAGCTGCAGAAACAAGATATGCTGCTCCGGGATATTTTTCAGAGCCTGCTACCATTAACACTTTTCCAAAAGTCCCTTTATTGGCATCTTTTGGTCTTTTTGGTAATTTTTCTTTTACCCACTCTTCAGTCAACTCCATAAAATTTTAACTTCTCCTTTTGAATATCAGTTAAGCTTTTAATCTTTTTACTTAATACATACAAATTAGTTTCTGCACCATTTCTTTTAATTCTGTCATATTTTATAAGGTATTTACCAAGATCTAAACCTTTACAGTCTTCGCAAAAGAAGAACGTTGGTGGATCTTTTTCAAATGATTCAATAATTCTGTTACGAAAATCCGGTATCCCGCTCATCCATGCATAATAACCATACAATTTTGGCAGATGATTTGCATCACTCTGCCAATAAACCAACCAGGCATCCGGTGAAACAAAAAGTGTATCTTGATTAGATTTCATAATTCCAATAATTTGCCCAATGTCAGTGTGTGTTGAATAATTGATAGTATATTCCAACTGAATATCTTTTTTTGAAAAAGAATTTTTTTGGTATGTAAAACTTAAAAAAAGCAAAACAATAACTATCCCCAAATTTACACCTTTTAAAAGATAGCTTGTATTTTTTTTAAGATGTTGGGTAATTAATACTATGGAAAGAAAAATTAAAGTTGCATACCATGGCAATATATGGAACCCCTGGTAAGAACCAATCCCGGGAGACACAAAACGGATATTAGTCAAACCCAATAAAATAAAAATTATGAGTACTTTTTTAAATTGTCCTTTTTTAACCAAAAAAATCATATTTATTATTAAAAGTATTGTTAACCACCTAACGATCAAAAGGATATCCGTTACATCTTTACTGACAAAAGAAATCAGCGGAGAGACAAAGGATTTTAATATTGTCATTAACCATGACTCCTGATAGTGGGTGCTATGGTATTGAGGAACTGTGTATACAGAATTTAGATAAAGATAATCTTTGATATAACCTGTAATTGAGGTATATTTTGCAACCAAAATAAAAACTATTAAAAAACCTAAAAGGATAAGTGGTATTTTTACTTTTAAATTCTTTAAATTAAATCCCAGTAATAAAATTAAAAAGGCTAAAGCAGGCCATACAGGACCCAATGTAAAAAATACTAAAGTTAAAGAGACCCCTAGGATAATTAGTGTCAGCTTATCAGGATTTTTTTTATAAACAGCCATTCCTGCCGCAAATATTAAAGGATAAACTGCAAACCCTTCTGCCAAAAATAAATTTCCCAGCATATAACCTTTAGTCAGCTCATATACAATCACAAAAACCAGTCCTGCTAACCCAAAATATATAACCATAATCAATCCCCAAATTGCTGACCAGATAACTACCGCTTCTCTGTGAGTTTTAACTGAGGAAAAAGTTGTATTTGGTTTTCTTATATCCTGAACTAAGGCGCTGAAAATATGAGTTATAGGTTGATGGTTTGTAATAATATCATCATAAAGAATTTCTTTGTTTAGTAAGTATTTGCCGATAGCAAAATTATATTGTTCATCAACAAAAGGGAAAGACAAAGCCTGTATCTTTTGAAAATAACCGATAATAACAAAGAAGATTATTGTTACAAAAATCAAGTGAATCTTTTTCATCAGGAAACTTTTTCATCTTTTAACCGCCAGATTTGTGCATTTGCATTTTCATAAATTAACTCCACATTATAATCACCCGGGGAAAAAGGCAGACTTTCAGTGTAATTTTCATGCTTTACTATATAGATATATTTTGCCTTTAATGAATCTAAAATCTTTTTCCCTGTGGGTCTGTCTTTAGCTACAAAAATAGAGCGGTTGTGAATAATTGGTTTTCCGCTTACTTGGCTTACATACCCGCGGTTATTAGCTAAAGCTGCCGGCATAAATTTATTATGCCAGATACACTTCAGACAAGTCTCATCAAAAACCACCACTTTACCGTCATCAAGACTTTTTAAATACAAAAGCGCTTCAGTTTCAGCCTGACTCACTGAATAAATTTGAGATTTTAAACCAACTATTAAAAGACCTGTTAACAATATTCCAATACTGATTATTTTAAATTGTTTTGTACGGTAAAGTTTCGACTTAAAAACAATTAAAGCAGCAATAATTAAAACTCCAAAAATAGCTGATAATCTTTTTATATTATTTGATTTGGATAAATTGTAACTATTTAATAAATAAAAAATTTCCGGAGGCAGAGAGCGGAAAGTCAAACCATCTTCCGGATATGGCCAGTGTTCCGTTATTTCTACCTCTGTAGTCGCAGAAGTTTTATTAATTTTTAAAAGAGTGGATCTTTCAATTCTTAGTGGAAGCGCAACTGAAGGAGGAAAGATTATTTTATTCTCCTCAAACTTAGGAACAGAAGGAATCTGCCAAATAGTTTCAGGATCACTTATCGTATCAATTAAGGAAGGCGTATTTATATACAAGTTAAGTTGAGTATTGGGAACAAGATAAAAGGGCTCTTCAAAATTATCCTGATAAACTCTCCAGTCGATAATTTTTACCTCCTGATTATCCTTATTGTAAATAAGACCCATCCTGTACGCGGGAGACTGATACCAAATGACTTTTGTACTACTCCCCAGTAAATCATCTGTTTCTATTAGATGAGCAGGTGAAAGATCAGGAAAAGTTTTTCTGTACCATAAACTGAAGTCCTGCATATTCGATACGGTAATATTGTTTTCTTTGCTCAACTTTACAATAATATTCATCCAACTAGCATATAAACTTTTATAATTCTCTGCAGGAAAATCCCCTTCCAAACCTAACGTTATTTGTCCAAATTGATTATTATGCTTTAAAGCATAAAGTCCTATTAACTTCTCAAAGTAATCTTCAGATAAACCTCTGGTGAAATAATCTTGTGTGCTAAACGAGCTCGCTCTTTCTCCGCTGTAACCATTTAAAGGATCCCTTGAGGCCCACTGAAATGAAACAATATCTAATTTGTTTTGCAGATTTCTTGCCGGCATGCCCGCGTGAAGTTTAGAAGGATAAAACGGTATAGACCAATATTGTCCCCATAAAGAATACCCATCCGTATGGAACTGATCAGAACAACCAAGGGTAGCAGTAACCCCATATTTAGTTTTCATATACTCCAGCGAAAAACTGTCTACCCACCAGGCGCCTACTGATTTTGGAAAATAACCGAAGTTTAATTTAAATTTTTCAAATACAGTATCTATTAATTTTTTTCTGTCCTCCTGAGTATAGCCGCTTAAAAATATTGAATTAGACCTGTGCCACGAATCAGTCTTGTTGTATACAACTTTGGAGTTTTTGGCAAATTCAGGCGTGACTTCCAAAAAAATACCCAGGTCCTGCCTTAAGTCCATTTGTTTAACTATTTCTGCAACCTTAGGGTTTTGTAAAACATCATAGGTAAAAAGCCAGCTGGCAGGTAACCCTCTGCTTTTTACTTCAAAATATTGAGCACTGATACTTTCAGCAGGATCTTTGGTATAAGCAGAAATCCTGACAGGATTAACTATGGTAATAAATTGGTTATTAATGGTCTGGGCATAAATTTTAGGAGGCAGCAAAAAAATACAAAGTAGCAGAGATAAAAAAAGAACTTGTTTCAGCATCCTATTTAAGATTTTAACTCTTTTTAATAATATTAATCACCTCTTTTAAACTGCTAATCAAATAATCAGGCCTTGCAGCTTTTAACCTGGCAATAGAACAAAATCCATGAGTGAGTCCCAAAGTTACAGCCCCAACTGTTTTGCCAATTTCTACTTCTTCTACAGTGTCACCAATAACAATAATCTGATTGCCTGATAAATGATTATCTTTGATGTATCTTTTTAATCTTTTCTCTTTTGCCCTACTTTCAAAAACAGTTTCTTCATTTAAGTTTGCTAAAACTGCAGAAAAATATTTATCTATCTTTAGCCTTTTAAGTTGTTTCCTGATTGGCTCATCCAAGTGGTTACTAAAAATTATTGATTTAACATTGTTGTCTACAAGCCATCTTAGTAAGAATCTGGCAAAAGCCCTAGTTCTTACCTTGGCAGCCCTTGGTTCATAATTTATATGAAAATTGTGAGTGATAAAGTATTTTTGCTTTCGCAAAACTTCCTTGGAAATCCCAAATTCAAAATAGGCTTTTTCTACCGGTACATCAAAATATTTTTGGAATTTTGCTAAAGTAATTCTCTTTAGTTCTAATGATTTTAATAGCTGATTGACACTATCTAAAACAGCATATGTATCAGAAAAGACAGTTCCGTTCCAATCAAAAGCCACCAGTTTAATCATTTAGTTGGGGTAGTGACAGCGCTTGTATTTTTTTCCGCTTCCGCACCAGCAGGGATCATTTCTGCCTACTTTACCATGAGCTTTAGTTAGCTGCCCCTGATCACCATAAGTTTCCTGAGCTATTACCTGCCCCCCTCTTTCAATAGTAACCTTGGTACCCCCGGAATCTTGAGACGCAATCAAAGGAACTGTTTCTTTTTCAACTTCTATTCCCTGAGGTCTTTCTACTCTGACTTTGGCACCTATTTCACTGCCTTCAGTTTCTACTCCTACTTCAATTTCAGGATATCTTGCTTCTACTGTTACAGGTTGAGGGCTTGGTACATTCCCCTGTACAGCAACTTTAAAAATTCTGTGAACTATTTCATAATCTATTTCCACTATGAGTTTCTCAAATAAATCAAAACCTTCTCTTTTGTACTCAATTAAAGGATCTCTTTGAGCATAGCCTCTTAACCCAATACCGGAACGGAGATCGTCCATAGTATCCAAATGTTCAATCCACAAAGTATCAATGGTATTAAGATACACAAACACTTCCATTTGTCTGGCAACTTCCTCACCCACTTGCTGTTCCCGTTGGTGATAGAAATCAACAGTTAATTGACTCAAAAAGCTTATTATCTCTTCTCTATTGGAAAAACCTGCTATCTTCTTTTCCAGCTCCTTTTGACTGTTTTCATCAATTGGCACTACTGTTTTAAATTCTTCCACAATCTTTTTGGCATCAATTCCTTCCTCTGAATAAATAGTAACAATATTACTTATCTCTGCAGAGATTTTTTCCAGTATTTCATCCTTTAATGAGAGATTCCTCGCTCCGCTCGGAATGACAGAGGAAGAAGCCGTTTCCAAAACCTTCTTCCTGACTTCATAAATAATCTGTCTTTGCTGATTCATCACATCGTCATATTCCACGGTGTGTTTTCTGGCATCAAAATTGTGACCTTCTACTTTTTTCTGCGCTCCTTCAATAGCGCGGGAAATAAGCCCGTGTTCAATCGGCACATCTTCAGGCATCTTCAAAAAACCCATTACTTTGGAAACTTGTTCTCCACCAAAAATTCTCATCAGATCATCTTCCAAAGAGACAAAAAACCTGGTTTCCCCCGGGTCACCCTGTCTACCTGAACGGCCTCTTAACTGGTTATCTATTCTTCTTGATTCATGTCTTTCTGTGCCTATTACATACAAACCTCCCAAGTCTGCCGTACCTTTACCCAAAGTAATATCTACTCCTCTTCCCGCCATATTGGTAGCCACAGTCACTGCGCCTTTTTCACCGGCATGCGAAATAATCTCCGCTTCTCTTTCGTGATTTTTGGCATTAAGCAACGCATGAGAAACGCCTTTTCTTTTCAATAACTCTGAAAGAAATTCATTCTTTTCAATTGAGGTAGTACCAACTAAAACAGGCTGGCCTTTTTTATATAGTTCTTCAACTAAATTGGCAACAGCCGTATATTTTGCAGATTGTGTTTTATAAATAACATCTGCCCTGTCTTCCCTGATCATTGGATTATTGGTAGGAATTACTACTACTTCCAGTTTGTATATTTTATTAAACTCTTCTGCTTCTGTAGCAGCGGTACCGGTCATACCTGCCAGTTTTTGATACATCCTGAAGTAGTTTTGAAAAGAAATAGTGGCCAGAGTTTGAGATTCCTGTTGAATAGCAACCCCTTCTTTGGCCTCAATAGCCTGATGTAAACCTTCAGAATATCTCCTGCCCGGCATCAGTCTGCCGGTAAACTCATCAACAATAATTACCTCTCCGTCTTTAACAATATAATTTTTATCTTTTTGGAATAAAGTCCTGGCTTTCAAAGCTTCTTCCAGATGATGAAGTGCGGAAAAATCTTTTTCATAAAGGTTGTCAACTTTTAATATTTTTTCTATTTTTAGAATACCGTTTTCTGTTAAGTGTGCCGTGTGAGCTTTCTCATCAACTACATAATCAGAAGCGGCTAAAGAATCTATGATTTTGGTAAATTGATAGTACTTATCCGTAGCCTCTTGCGCAGGTTGAGAAATAATTAAAGGAGTTCTCGCCTCATCAATCAAAATCGAATCAACTTCATCAACCACTGCAAAAAAATGACCGCGCTGTCTTTGTTCAGCCAAAGTAGTCACCATATTATCGCGAAGATAATCAAAACCAAACTCGTTGTTGGTGCCATAAGTTATATCTGCATCATAAGCTTCTTTCCGGGAGATTGGACGGAGATGCTGCAGGCGCTTGTCTTCATGAGTAGTATTTTTGTGCTTTGGGTCATATATAAAGGCTGTATCATGAACAATGGCAGCGCAACTTACGCCTAAAGCATAGAAAACTGGCCCCATCCAACCACAGTCACGCTGAGCCAAATAATCGTTTACTGTTACAAGGTGTGCACCTTTACCTGCTACAGCATTCAGGAAAAGGGCAAGAGTTGCAGAAAGAGTTTTACCTTCACCGGTTTTTTGTTCAGCAATCTTACCCTGATGCAAAGTGACAGCTGCCATCATCTGGACATCAAAGTGGCGTTGTTTTATTGTTCTTTTGGCTGCTTCTCTTACAGCAGCAAAAGCTTCAGGCAAGAGATCATCTAAACTTTTGCCACGCCCATGTTCTGACTTAAATTTGGCAAATAACCCTTTAAGCTCTTTATCAGACAACCTGGCATACCTTTTCTCCAGAGCATTAACAGACTCCACCACTAATTTAAGCTTATTTATTTCTCTCTCATTTGAATCCAGTAGTTTTCCTAAAAATCCAAGCATAGTGCATATTATAACCTTCCCAGGGCAATAAGTGAACGGCGTAGTACAGCTTCTGCGGATTCATCATTGACAATTAGACATCCTCTTTTTATACTAAAATCACTTTAATATTCTGCCCAAATGGACAATCAAAACAATCCAAATATTCCACCTTCTGCGCCTGATGCTTCAAATGGCACTCCGCCTGCTACCTGGCCTCCTACAGATGCCGGTCAACCACAACCAGCTGCCCCAATGCCTGATCCTGTTTCGCCCTTTGATGCAAGTCAGTCTCCGTCAACAGCTTTTTCCTCCAATCCATGGGCAGATCCTGCTCAAACAACCCCCCCTCCTGCTGAACCATCTTCACTGTGGACTCCTCCTCAAACAGATCCGCAGACTGCTTATCCTGCCACGCCAACTGAACCTGCTCCGGTCCAGCCGGATTCATCTTCTGCTGCCGTTCCCTCTTGGCCGGCTGCACCATTTCCTGCTCCCCAACCCAATGCAGAACCTGCTCCTGCTGCACCTATAAATCCATGGACACAAACCCTGGCTTCAGATGATAATCCAACTCCTCAAGGGACACCTGATAACACAGCCCCTGCTGACACCGCATCCGTTTGGGCTCCCACAATACAGCCTACCCCCTCACCCGAACCTCAAGCTGCAGACCCAATACTTTCTTCTGTACAGCCTTCTACTGCTACCATGGCTGAAAATATCCAACCCGCTCCCGATCCTGCTCCCACCTTTACTCCTTCTCCGCCTGCTTCGGCTGAACCGGCCGCCACACCGGATAATGCTACTTCAACCTCATTCACGCCTACAGATAACCCCTGGAATACGCCTGCTCAACCTACCGGCTCCGAACAGGCTGTCGGTCAACCCAGCTGGAGTGTAGCAGCTAATGTGCCTTCAGCTCCCCCAGATACGAATACTCCTCCGGCTGCTGATTCTGTTCCTACAGATCTATCGCATTTGATAACTAATAACGCTCCCCAGCCTGTCCCTGCTTCTGCCGAAACCCTGGTCGTTCCTGCTGCAAATCCGGAAGTACCTAATCTGCCCGCTCAAAATCATAAAAGCATTCCTTTCTGGCTGATTGGGGTGGGAGCTGGATTATTACTTTTGGTTATCGGAGCTTCTGCTTACTTTATTTTGGGGGTAGGCCAGCCTTCCAAAACCACTACAAGCCTGCCTGCCACTCCTGCGGAAAGAGTAACTGAAACTAAACCTGCCTCAACAGTTCCTGCTGTTCAACCAAGCACTGAACCTAATGCTACAGGTTCTGCCAGCTTTGGAGCACTACAGGGAGGGGAAAGTCAACCAGCCACAGGATCATCTTCAATGGAGCTGGCCCGTCAAAGACAACAGGGAAACTAAACTTCTTTGGTTACTTCTTGTAGATATATTTCAACCAAAAGTTCTTAAAATATGAAAGTGAAGCTGTTGACAGAATAAAAGCCAGAGCCGGCACTATCGCATTAACAAAAGGATTTGTTATTCCGGCAAATAAGAAAAAAAGTGAAATAACCAGATAGGTGAATACTGACACAAGGATTTTCCTGCTCCAGCTCGTTTCCCAAGCTTTATCAGACTCTACCTTTTTATTTCTTTGTTTTATCTGTTCAATCTCTGCCTCTAAATCGCTCATACTTGCTATACTACTTAGGTTTAATTTCAGAAAAACCAGTATATTTGCGTAACACTTCAGGAATCTTTACTGTTCCATCTTCAATTTGAAAATTCTCCAAAAGAGCAATCAAAATTCTGGGGGAAGCAAGTGCAGTATTATTTAAAGCATGGCAGTATTTAACTTGTCCGTCTTTATCACGGTATTTAATTTTCAGTCTTCTGGTCTGAAAATCCAAAACTATGGAATTAGAGTGAGTTTCCCCATAACCTTCCCTACCCGGCATCCAGGTTTCTATATCATAAGTTAAGCTCGCTTTTTTGCCCATATCCTGGGAGGATAAAACTACTACCTGATAGGACAAATCCAGCTCCTGCAAAATCTCCTCACTGTTATCTTGTAAATCTTCAAAAAATCCTAAAGATTCTTTTTCATCTGCCTCACACAATACTACCTGTTCTACTTTATAAAACTCATGCACTCTGTACAACCCTTTGGTATCTTTGCCATAAGAACCTATTTCTGTTCTGAAACATGAAGACAGCCCTACAAATTTTTTAGGTAAATCTTTTAAATTAAACGTTTCATCAGAGTGCATGGCCATCAAAGGAATCTCTGCAGTCCCTACCAGAAAATCTTCATCTCCTACTTTGTACGTGTCCTCTTCTCCCCAGGGGAATTGTCCTCCTCCCACTAAAGCAAATCTTCTGTTAATCACTGGAGGCAATACAGGAGAAAATCCTTTTTGTATTAAATGATCAAAAGCAAACTGTAATACTGCCCAATGTAATCTTGCTCCTTCATTTTTTAAGTAATATCCTCTGAATCCTCCCACCTTTACTCCCCTGTCAAAATCAATAATGTCCAGTAACTTCCCTAGCTCTATGTGGTCTTTTGGTTTAAAGTTAAATTTAGTAGGTTCTCCGCTTTTTCTGATTATTTTATTTTCAGTTGCAGGACCAATTGGCACTTCATCAAGTAAAATATTAGGCACCTGCAACATTAAATCCTGATATTGCTTTTCTGTTTCTGATAATTCTTTTTCTAATTCTTGCAGTTCTCCCTTAATTCTTATTCCTTGATTCTTATCCCTTGCTCTTGCTGCTTCATTTCTTTTAGCACGCAGTCCATCAACTTTAGCGATTAACCCTCTTCTTTGTTCGTCCAGCTTTAAAAGATTATCTACATCAACATCAGCCTTTCTGGCTTCTATACTTTTTTTCACTTTTTCTAAATTGTCTCTGATAAAATTTATGTCTAACATAATCCCCCTCTGTCATTCTGAGGCAAAGACGAAGAATCTCTCAATTCATTTGAGACTGACATAAAGTCAGAGATCCTTCACTTTGTTCAGGATGACAACACTAGTGTTTCTGCCATTCCCTCCCTGGCTCTATCTCACCTGATAATATCAAATCAACTGCCCTTTTATGCCAGTCAAATTTAGTGATGTGATAAACCTGCTTAAAATATTTTAACGCATCTTTGGCTCCAGGTACACCTTTGGCTTGAGCCAAAGCATCTAAATTATCTGCAGCTTTCACTACCCTCGCTTCTAAAGACTCTCTTTGATTATATTCCTCTATCAGATCTATTATTTCTTCTTTAGAATCCAAACCATCCACCAAAGCTTTAACCCCTTCTTCCTCTATATCCTTAAAAACTCCTCCTGCCATCCCTTTAACAAAAGTTCCTACATCTCCCACTATTGTCTCACCAACATCATGAAAAAGACCCATTTTCAGAACTTTTTCAGGATCTATTTTTACCCCTTCTTTTTGCAATCTTTTTGCCAAAAAATAAGCCAACAATCCTGTGACATACGAGTGAGCAGCTACAGAATCTGCTTCATTCCTTTTAAACCCTAAGGCAATAAATCCCTGCCTTGGCAATTCCTTAGCCCACTGCAGCGTTAAAAAAACTTTTAGTATTTTTTTTAATTCTTTGATATTCATTTTGCAGCCTCTTTTAATCTGTTAATCACTTTTTCCTTAGGATATTGCAGTAAAAACCATGCAGCTTTTGGACCAAATTCTTTACCAATTAAAGCAATATAGAGAGCAGAGAAAGATTTTTTGGCATCAGCTTTTAATTCTTTTGTTAAATTATATAAAGCAAGTTGCAGCTTTTCAGGATCATCATTTTGTTCAATTAAATTAACAGCTTTTACAAGAAACTCTTTTTGCTCCTCTGTTAAATCTTTTGCTTTTTCAGGCAAGGTTTCACTTATTTGTAACTTAAACTCATCAGGTGCATATTTTTCCAGCCAAATCCTGGCATATTTGACCCGTTCATTAATAATATCTGTTTCTGTTTTTGTTAACTCTTTACCATTTATTTCCGCATATTTTTTCAGAATATCAATATTGGGCATTTGAATGTAGTTAACAACATCTCTGAATCTTGGTAACAAGGTTTTTTCTTTAGGAGGAGGATCACCTATTAGAGACATCTCAAAAACTCTGGCAAAATCCTCATTAGAACCTTCTATCCATGACTCATAACACCTGTCATATTCATCAAATAAATCCGGTATAGCCATTGTCCCCATTGGATCAAATTCCAAAGCCTGTCTGTAATCAGTCCTTGTAAAAAGAAACCTTGCAACTTCTACAGGAAGAAGGGCTTGCGCATCCCTTGCTTTAAATCCCAAACCTTTTGACGAAGACATTTTCTTACCACCAATTAAGAAATGTTCATACGGGAAGTTATATGGTTGATCAATATGGAAAACTTCCTTAACAAGTTGTCTGGCAATATCCATCGATCCGCCCGCTGATGCATGGTCTTTTCCTGCCCCTTCAATAGTAATCCCCAAAACCATCCAGTGTGCAGGCCAATCAACTTTCCATGGCAGCTTTCCATTTCCACCAAATGGTGAGATTCTACCTGAATGCCCACACCCTTGAGCCCACTTAACCATATTTATCTCACAAGTGTATGCCACAGTTTTGCCATCCCAATTATGTACTCTTGTCGTGCCTAACTTACCACAGTTTTCGCAAATCACCTGCAGAGGCAACCAACCTGCTTCTTTCTTTTTACTACCACTGACTTTCTGATAAATATCCTGAATTTTATCTGCATCATCCAAAGCAATCCTTACTGCCACATCAAACTTACCCTCATGATACATATCATATGAAGAATAAAAAACAGGCTTTACTCCCAAACTGGCAAGCACATTTTTAAAATCATCTGCAAAATATGCAGCAAAGGATTCAAAACCTTCTTTTGGAGAAGGAGCTTGTCTTAAAGGAAAACCTAAATATTTGGAAAAATCTTTCTGTAGGTCTTCAGGCAAACCATCAATAGGATCAAAATCATTGATCACAAAACTAAAAGTTGCCTCTACACCTGCATGCTTCAAAGCTTTGTAGATTAAATCATGTACCAAAGGCCCTCTTAAAGAACCAATATGCGCAAAACCTGAAGGGGTGAACATATCATCCACCCAATATGGTTTGAATTTTCCTGAATCTATTATTTCTTTTGCTACCCTGTCAGCCCAATACATACTGGATAGAGTATACCCTGAAGCTAAAATTTTGACAATGAAGGGAAATTACTAAAAAAATTATCTACCACCAATAATCTGGCTAACAAACCCAAACTTGCCTGATAGATTAAAACGGTTTGCAGTTGCTGTTTCTTTCGCAACTTCTTTAATTATTTTATCAACTCCATTTGATTTATTATTTTCTTGAAGTCTTAATACAAACTGATCTACAAGAGGTTTATTATCTTTATAAAAAATAGAATTACATATAAGTACTATTTGAGACTCGCCTGGTGGCAAAACCACTGCAAGCTCTCTTAAACTATTTGTTTTCATGGCGCTACCGGTATCTACCGACACTATTGCCGCTTCAGCATCCCCTTCTGCTACCAACCCTTCTTCTTTACCATCAATCCTTCCGTCAAATTCAACAGGTATCACCGAATCGTCAGGGAAACAAGCTCTGAAGAATCGGGTACCTAACCCCATGTAAGAAGTCAGCACTCTTTTACCTCTTAAGTCTTGCGGGGTTTTATATCTTTCATCATCTTCAGGATTATCTCTGGTTAGTAAGCTTACCCGAAGTCTTGAATTAAACTCATTAAATCTTGCAACCTCAATAATATCTGTAGGAAGATTGCCATCAATCATTGTGGCAAGTGCCATATAATCAAGCACTCTATCGCTCGTAGTAAATGCTACCGGATATCTGCCTTCAGCAATATACGGGGAAATAGCGCGATTTTTAACAACTGTAAGACTTAAATCACCTTCGTTGCCGTTAAACTTAATATGCAGGTTACCATTTGTTCGCCACTCAATAGGAACTCCTACGCTGCTCAATAATCCGGCAACTTTATCTCCGGCATGCTTTCCATCCGGTATCAGTATTCTTAATTTTCCTGCTCTTTCTAAATCGAGACTCATCTTTATACCTAAAAACCCCTATCAAAGTAGGGGAATTTTAAACGCTGGTAATATACCACAAAAATATAGTTTTGAAAAGATATCAAAAGGGAATTTTTGACTTTTCTTACTTAAATATATTATAGTTTCCAATTATGAGATTAAGAGAACTCGAACCAGATTTACTCCGTATACACGAAACTATTATTCAAAGAAGGGATCAAACTCCTCAAGATCCGAATTCAACCACGGTTAAATTATTAAATACCGGCTGGGTATCTAAAACCCCTCAAATCCTAGACCCCAATATTATACCTGAAAAAATTCTAACCAAAGGTAATTTAACAAAACCTGCAGGCATTAGTGACAAATTACTGGAAGAGGCTGTTGAGATTGCCCAATCACCATTTAAAAATAAAGAGAATATTATTGAAGAGTCTGCCCAGGCACTTTATCACCTGATGGTAGGCTGTGTTATAGCTGATATTACCCCTGCTGTATTATTTAAAGCAATTGATGAAGTTTACGCGGAACAAAAAGATGCTGTAGTGCCTGTTAATAAACTTGGCGAATCTGCTGCTGCCGCTGTTTCAAGAGTAGCCCTTGCAGGGGTAACAGGGAATCAGCAGTTAATTTTACGACGCAGCACTGAAGCAATTATTGGTTTAAACAGATTTTGGGAAGCTCATCAAATTTCCCCTGCTGAAGTAGGAAAGGAAATATAGAAAATTTAAACTTTGGTGCTTATTTTCTTCAAATTAACGGAAAGCTTTTCTAAAACTTTCAAATCGCCCATTTTCTCAATAAACTCCCGGGCCTCCGCGTAGGTACCTTCCTGCAATAGATAAACAAATTTATAAGAAAGCGCTTCAATCTCAAAGAAAATTCTTGAAAAATTAGGCCAGGAAATACCTGCCTGTTCCCGTAAAGCTCCGTGTGATAAATAAGAATTAAAAAGAATAGAACTCCCGATAATATGATCATGTTTGGCAATGTTGTTTTTAAATAACAACCAATCTGTCTGCATCCATATTATGTGAATAATCATAATTGCCTCCAGCGTGTCTTGAGAAAGCAATCCCTTAACTACCAAATGCTTACTATGCTCAATACCCGAAACAAAACCATTTGCCTCGTCTAATGGACCAAATGCGTCTTGTAACCTTTTTCTGGCACCATTGTATCGATGTAATTGCTTTCCTAACTCATATAAGAATATGCACCAAAGAGCTGCCTCAAAAAGTAAGTCTTTTGAATACTTTGAAGCAAAAGTTTTTTCAAAAATTTTATGGAAAATGGGATAGTACCATTTGTTAAATTTAAACTTAACAATTGAATAATAAATAATTGTTTTAGAACCATATTTTAAAGCCATGTCAAAATCAGAAGGAAAGTACTGACCTGAAGTTAAAACATAGGCCGGATATCCGGCAATTGCTGTAATGTGTTCTACAAAAACACTGACCCCTCTTTTGGGAATTCCTGTAGAGTGATACTTACTAAAACTGATTTTAGCAGAGCTGTAAAGAGTTTCTTTATTATCCTCCATCAGTTTGGAGTATTTTTTATCTACAATCCCAACATGTGCTTGCAGTGTTTTTTTAATAAAGAAAGCTTTATCTAAATGTCTTTCCAGAAAACCAATATAAAAATCCACATTGGAATTTTTTACATTTAACCACTGGTTATACGCTTCTTCATAACTACCATCAATTAGAGAACGGGCCTGTGCCTGCAAAGAAACTTTCAGGGATTTATTTGTGCAAATACCGGCAGCTTTCTCTATTTTTTTAGCAATAGGTTCAAGATGTTCGGCAAAATATTTATGATAACTGACTGCTTCCAGTTGATCATTTTTCATTTCAACATTTGTATAGGGGGAAGCGATGCTTTTATCATTTTCTGCAGCTTTTTCGAGCTGTTCTACAGTAACACCTTTAGGGTAAAAGCCTTTCTCCAGCTGTATTTTATAGATTAAAGATGCATCTTTAACAATCCCTTCAAGAATTACGAGTAATTCTTTTTCTTCTTTTGATAAGTCTTGAGCGACCTTTTTGTCTAAGGCAAACTTATGGTAATACATTATTTAATTTCCAATACTTTACACTTATATCTGATAATAGGGGTTGTAACTTCTACCTCTTCACCTTTTTTGGCTCCTACCAGGGCCTGTCCCAGAGGAGACTCATTGGAGATTCTTTTTTTGGAGGGGTCTGCTTCAACCCGACCTACTATAGTAAATTCATCAATACCATCATCCATTTCTATTTTGACTGTGGATCCTATCACCACAAAATCCTGACTTGGCTGACTCTCTATAACTTTGGCGTTTTTGAAGATATTTTCCAATTCAGAAATACGGCTTTCCACCATAGCCTGTTCTTCCAAAGCTGCATCATATTCCGAATTTTCTGCCAGATCACCGTACTCACGGGCCTGATGGATAGTTTCTGCAATTTGTATTCTTCTGGTCTTTTTAAGGAATTCTAGTTCTGCCTTCACTTCGATAAGGCCTTTTTCTGTCAGATATGTGTGTTTGGTATTAATGCTTTGTAACTCGTTTATCTTATTCATGTATGGACTGGTAAATTGTGGAAATTTTAAATGAAGTTTGCCTGAATGTCAAACTTTATTCAGTAAGGTAGCTCACAGACAAAAGGGATGGTATAATTTGTAGGCTCATTGTCACAAATGCCGCGTTCGTCTACAATTGACGCGAAGCGGCAATTGAGAAACGCAAGACGCCGCGTTCGTCTAGTGGTCCAGGACACTTGGTTCTCATCCAAGAAATCAGGGATTCGAATTCCCTACGCGGTACTCATTCACGGGTTTGCTGATAACGAAGTTATCAATTATTTATTAACCTCCCGTTGGCGGTACTAATTGGGGGAAGAAGAGGAAGTCGGAACAACTGTCGGAGAAGGAGTGGAAGTTGGAGCGGGAGTTGCAGCAGAAGAAGGCCGGGGACGCGGGGATATTGCCGCAGAAGGGGTGGCTGTTGGGTTTAAACAAGGCTTTAAAGGTTCTGTCCCTTTTACAAAATATTCCACTCCTGCTGAAGCTGTGGCTACCTGCGCTTTATCTATGGTACATGGCGCAAGTTTAACAACCCCCTCCGGAGGCTCAAACTGCTCTACAGGGGCACCTGAAGAAAACCTCTCCATCAAATCTTTCCAAATCGGAGCTGCTCCTAAAGATCCTGCAATCCCGTCCATAGGCTCGTTGTAATTATTGCCCACCCACACCCCCACCACCAGGGAGGGGGTGTAACCAATTGTCCAGGCATCTTTAAAATCTTCAGTCGTGCCTGTTTTGACTGCAGCAGGCCTGGAAATATTTAAAGCTGTACCAAAAACCTCTGCCCTTGTTTTATTGTCAGAAAGTATTGAAGATATTAAAAAGGCATATTTTTCCTCCACCACGCGTTGGGGATTTGGTTGATATTGAGAAATTAAAGCTCCTGTCCGATCTCTTACTTCCAAAATTGAAACAGGAGTATTTTTGTAGCCGCCACTGGCAAAAACAGCATATACATTAGTTAACTCCAACAACTTCACTTCCCCTGCTCCCAGCACTAAAGCCAAACCATAATTTGACGGATCTTTCAAAGTTGTAATGCCTAAATTTTGAGCAGAAAAAATCGCCTCATCCACCCCTATTTTTTTCATCACTGCCACAGCAGGAACGTTTAAAGAGTTTGCCAAAGCCCTTCTGACCGTCACCGGACCCCTGAATTTCCGGTCATAATTTACCGGCCTGTAAAAAGCGTTAGGATCTGAGGCCAGCGCAGCTTGAGCCGCAGCACGGCTGGGAAATGAGGCATAATATTTGTTTTCATCAAAATTGGCAAAAGACGTTGGCTGATCCTGTAGTATAGTGGCCGGAGTAAGAATATTTTTCTCAAAAGCTTTTATATAAACAACCGGCTTAAAAGAAGATCCCGGAGGCCTTGGGGATAAGGCAATATTAACCTTGCCGAACTTATCATCATACCAATCCTTACTGCCTACCAAAACTCTGATTTCTGAGGTTTTAGGATCCAAAACCACTGCCGCGCCGTTTGTAACCCTGTTGCCTTTTAAGTTCTCCACCTGCTTTGCAACAGATCCTTGGGCAAACTTTTGCCATTCTACGTCAATGGTAGTTTTAACCTTAAAACCTGAGCGCACCACCACATCCTCCCCGTACTGTCTGATTAGCTCATCTCTGACCATTAGAGCAAAGTGAGGAGCAATGTTATTAATATCAGAAACATGACGGACTGTCTGCAAATCCTCATTTAGTGCCTGATCTTTTTCCTCCTGCGTAATATATTTTTGCTTTACCATGCTGTCCAAAACCAATCTTTGCCGGGATTTGGCCTCACCCAAATTGTTAAAAAGTGAATACCTGGAGGGGGCAGGTAAAATAGCTGCCAAAGCCGCGCTTTCAGCCAACGTTAGCTCTTGTGCCGGCTTATTAAAATAAACCCTTGCTGCCTCTTCCACCCCGAAAGCCCCTTCTCCAAAGTACACGGTATTCAAATACATCTCTAAAATCTCTTCCTTGGAATACCTTCTTTCTACCTCAGAAGACAATACAATTTCCTGATATTTTCTTAAAAAATCCTTCCGGGGGTGAAGAAGAGAGTTTTTAACGAGCTGTTGAGTAATAGTTGAAGCTCCATATGAAAGATTTTCTTCTTCTGCGTTACTAAAAAGAGCTCTTAAAATTGCTTTAGGTGAAAATCCCGGATGCAAATAAAAATCCTTATCTTCTGCTGCAATTATAGCCTGCCGGGTGTATAAAGGGATCCCTGACAAAGGAACTTCTTTACCTGTTTTTGCCTGATAGAAAGTAAAAAAAGTTTTATCATTTCTGTCTAAAAGCTCTATCCCTGTATCGTTATGATTAACCAAACGTTCTTTGGGTGACAAATCAGCAGCAAAATACGCATAGGTAATAACGGGTATAATGCTTAAAAAAGCTGTAATGGCAAAAAAAGCCACCAAAAGATCGCGTCTGAATGTTTTCATAATACCAATGCAGTGTAAGTTTAACCGGAATTTGTACAGGAATTGTCAAAAACACTGCTTAAAATTGTAAGAGGAAAGTATTTTTTTACTCAAAATACTGCCATGAGGCGTATTTATCCTGAAGTTCGTCTTCTGTAATATAAATTGGCTCAAGACCTGCAGCTTTGCTAAAACCCAAATCCAAAAGTTGAGAGGCCCAAAGATCGCGCTCCAAAACACCGGGTGCTCCCAATACTACTGCAATTATTTTTTTACCATTCCGCTCAGATAAAACTATTGTACAATTGCCTGCCTTACCGGTATTACCTATTTTAACTCCGGATATATTAGGATAAACACCCATCAGGCCATTCCAGTTTTGCAGGTAAAATCTCATATCTTCACCATTGTTTGTTAAATCACTGATTTCGAGTGCCACAATTTCAGAAATTAAAGGATAATTTTTTAAAGCATAAGCAGACAAAACTGCCAAATCTTCCACGCTGCTGTAATGGTTTGCGCTGTCCAGTCCTGCAGGGTTGGAAAACTGAGTGTTTTTAAGTCCTATAAATTTGGCTTTTTTATTCATGGCAGCAATAAATGTTCCTGATCTGTACTTTGCATCTATACCATCTTTAATTGCGTAAGAACTGTCATTGGCCGAGGAGATCAGCGCATGCTGCAAAAGATCCTCAAGTCTATACTGTTCTCCTGCTTTAAGCATTACTTTAGTAGGAATTTGAGAGGCAGCCTGACGGGTCACTGTAAAATATTCATCAGGCTCTGCCAGATCTAAAGCCACCACTGCAGTCATAACTTTAGTCAAAGAGGCCATCGGCATTTTAGCAGATAAGTTTTTTGAAGCCAGCACCTCGCCACTATCAAAATCAACCACGGCATAGGCTGAAGCCTTATCATAATCTCCGCCTGCGGACACGTTTGAGATTAATTGTCTTTTTACCTGAAAGCTATTTTGTTTCAGTTCCAGCTTGGGTGTGATTTTATCCCAAATATCTGTAGTTTTTGATAAGGGAGAAACAATGGTTTTGTTTTGTTTAAAACCCAAATGAGGTATAACCGTCATTAAAAAGGTTAAGGTCAAACCTATTAGAAAAATTCTCACAGACCTGGTAGTAATCATAGATCGTATTTCATTGCCTTATCAGCAATCTCCCTTCCGTTGTAATCCGGATTAATTGGTTGTCTGGCAGCGATAAAGTTACCGTTACTTGCTAAATTAGCCACATTGTTATCTTTGAAGAATGCTGCCAAAATTTTTGCAGATACTTCAGGGTTGGAAGCGAGTTCGGGATTTTTAGCCAACCGGTCTCCCATACCAATTCTTTCACCAATCATACGGTAGTTACGAAGGTGAGTCAGTTGAATAAATCCTCTGCCGAAATAGTTTTCTCCTCCCTCGTACCCCAATCTTCTGGCGTTAATCCGACCCCCTATTTCTTCAATAGGTTCAAAGGTTTCATCAGTTTCGTGTTCAATGGTAGCCAGCGCATAAGCCAACACGTTAGTGTCTAAAATACCTTCTCTGTCTAAAGCCTTTACGATTAAAGGGATGTTTTTTCTGGCGCCGCTTTTTCCTTTAGCAGGTACATCTGCTACCAGCTTGTCCAGAGATTCATTATCCAGATCTACGCCGTCGCCCTGAGAATTGTTTTCTTCCACAGGCTCTTTTTTGTCAGGAACATAAAGAGGGTATTTATTGCCATTGCCATACCATGCTCTTTCCATCACTAACTTTCCGGCAGGCATTTTTTCCAATAAGCTGCCGATACGGTTTGATACCGCCACCCAATACTCACGGGCGCCGTAACCGTACACCGGGTTATGAAAGTCTGAATTTTTGGCCTCCGGAACAATAAAGTCTGAAGCAACCAAAAATATTTTATCTGCAACTTTTGATAAAGCTTCAACGTCATAAAGAGAGCTGCTTTGGCTTAAAGTGCTGGGCACAGCCACAGCTACTTTAGCTTCCGGCACACTGTTGTGAATGCTTTGGGTAAAGAAAGCTATAAAATTTGTAAACTTCTGCTGATATTCCTCTGCACCGGGAAGCTCGAAATCTACAGTCACCCCTTCAATGCCTGAATCAATAACTTCCTGCACAACCTGATCTGCCAATCTTTGAGCTATATCTTCATTACCTAAAACACGGCGGATAATATTTTCATCCATGGCAGTAATGGTAAGGAAAATTTTGGTATTTTCATAACGGGCTCTTTCAAAAAGCTCTGCAGCCTCATCAGAAGTAAAAGATGCATAGCCACGGGAATCAAAATTCATTCCTCCCTCTTCTGTTAAAGGCACATCAAAAAAGGATAAATAAGTTAAGCCCTCTGCATCAATGTGAGGAAATTTATTGCGGGCCAAATCAGGCACAAAAGCGAAACTCTCACTGGTGGTTATTTTGGCATTTTCAGCCACCACGCTTTGTACAGAGGAAAACACGGGACTTATTAGCCTTTGGGCAGGCTGTCTTCCGTAAATGATTATTAAAATGATTAGTAACAAATCCAAAACAGCGGCGAGTTTGTATTTAACCCTTCTTGATCTAAAAAGGCTCTCTGCCTTTTGGGAAAGATGGGAATACCAATAGGACGCTACTGTTTTGAGTCTCGGCAGTGAATACATAAATCAGATCCAGTTTTAATTAAGTAGCAAAATCTTAACTCGGATCTGAAGTGCGAAGTATAACAGAGGAAAAAAGTGTTGTCAACCTCACAAAGCTGAGCCTAAAAAAGCTGTTTTTGATCAGACATATACAGAAGCCCTTGAAGGAGCTGAGGGTTCTTCTTCAAAACTTGGCGCAGAAGATTTGGCTGTATCAATAAACAGTGCTCCAAATAACACCAAAACAGCAATCAGCAGTAAAAATATAGCCAGTATTTTATCATCAAAATTCTTTTTTAAGTGAGATGAGGTAAGGAAGGGGGTGTTTAGTAAAACATTCATGTCCTGCCAAACGCCCTTTCTACAAACATCAAAAGGAGCGCGCCTAACACAGCCAAAGCCAGTGAGGGCAGATTAAAACCAGTGATGCCTATCCCAAAAATAATATTGCCTAAAATCCCTCCCAATATTGCGCCCAGTATTCCCAAAATGATTGACCCTAACATTCCCCCTTTGGAAGGATAGGGATCAATAAGGTTGGCAATTATGCCGACAACCAGCCCAAACACTATCCAGGATATTATATTCATATTAGGCTTATGATACTGTCTGAAGATAAAAAAAAATATAAAAAGAGGTAAGAGTTAAGTCAGAAATTTTGGAGTGTACTTCTATGACTTAATGAAATAGTGCTTTTTTTGTAAGAATTGTGTAATAAAGAGTATTTTTGTATTGAATTTTTGGAAAAATTCGTTTATAATTTTCGTAGTTTGTAAGAATTCCTAATCAGAATTCTTGCGGGCTAATCGCCCTAAAGAACACTAAACCATGGTTAGTAAAATACTGATTGTTGAAGACGATATTGGTTTACAAAAATATTTAAAAGAACTTCTTTTAGATAATGGTTATTCTCCTCAAACAGCATCCGACGGCATTCAGGCTTTAAACGCTATTTCTAAAATTCCGCCGGATTTGGTGATTTTAGATTTAGGGTTACCAAATATGAGCGGTGAGTCCGTTTGTCAGGAAATCAAAAAGAAATACCCTGACCTGCCAATCTTGATTTTAACTGCTAAAGACAGCATTTCTGATATTGTCGTGGGTCTTAATTTAGGCGCAGACGATTATATGACCAAACCTTTTGTTGCTGACGAGCTTTTAGCAAGAGTTAAGGCCAGACTTCGCCGTAACGAGGCAGACACAAAACTCCATATTAGTGATTTGGAACTGGACAGTAAAACCTTTGAGGTTAAAAGGGGGGACAAAAATATCCAACTAACTCCTCAGGAGTTTAAACTGCTTGAGTATTTAATGTACAACAAAGGCAGAGTGTTAACCCGCGATATGATTTTAAACAGAGTCTGGCTTTATTCACAGGATATCGAAACAAGAGTAGTTGATGTGTATATGGGATATTTACGTAAAAAAATCGACGGCAAAAACCCTAAAAAACTGCTTCACTCTGTCCGGGGTTTTGGCTACATGATCAAAGAATAACTTTAATTTTTTGGCCCGGGCAGCCTGACTTCTACAGTAGTTCCTTTATTTTCCTTTGATTTAACGCTGAGGGTGCCGCGATGATGAACAATAATATTTTTTGCCAAAAACAACCCCAACCCCATCCCCTCTCTGGTATGATTTCCTCCCCTGTAAAACATTTCATATATTTTTTGTAAATCTTTTTTTGCAATTCCCCTGCCGCAATCTGTTATCTCCAAAACAACATATCCTGATTTATTATCCAAAGATATACTTATTTCTTTATCCAAAGGAGAAAATTTGGCAGCATTATCCAAAAGATTAATAATCACCTGCAGCAATTTACTGTCATCACCAATAATTCTGTCCAGCTGACCGGACAATTTATTTTTAAATATTACCCTGTTTTCAGGATGAGTAAAACGAAAATCCACCAGTGCTTTACTGATAAGTTCTTTTAAAAAGCACTCTTTCCACATATACTTTAACTTCCCTGTCCTGATTCTGTCTATCTCTAAAAGTTCATTAACAAGTTGGGTCATTCTGTTGCTTTCCCAGGCCAGCTGTTGAGCCCACCTGGCTTCCGGGGTTTCCGATTTGGAAAGTTTTGATTTTAACAGTTGAGCATAACCATTAATGGTAGTTAACGGTGTACGCAGTTCATGACCGGCCATGGATATAAATAAGTCTTTTGCTTTCACCGACTCTTCCGCTTCTTCATAAAGTTCTGCCTTACGGATGGCCATCACGGCTATCGGCAAAAACAGTTTTAATGCATCAACCTCTTTTTCTGTAAAATATTTATCTTTTAAGGACATAACAGATAAAATTCCTGTAGATTTTTGGAGGTTTATCAAAGGCAAAATTAAATCTGACTTTATTTTAGTCTGGCCAATAGCAGGATGACTTTTAGCGATTTGCTTAACTGACAATATCACAGGTTTTTGCGATTTTAATACCCTGTACATAAAATCTCTTTTACGGGGTTGGATTTTATAAAATACAGGATCAGAAGCATACACCCTTTGCAGCTGATTTTCATTTAAAAGCAGTAGTGAACCATAATCTGCCTTTACCAGCTTCATTGCTTCAGTCGCAATCAGTTGGTAAGTTTGTTCTATTGTTAATTGGGTCAGAAATTTAAATCCTAATTTATAAACTTTATCCACTTTTATCTGCTTTGGGCGCTGCTACATTACTACAGATTTAGATTAATTTCAATAATATTTCCCACAAATGTAGTTAACTACAACTAGTTTCCATAGTTGTAGTTGACCGCAACTTGGCCTTCTGATACGCTAAATTTATGGGCATTTTTTCCTTTCTGAAAAAGAATAGCAGCAATCAATCCTCCGATCAGTTAGTTCAGCAGTTAATTGAAAAAATTCACTCCCTTCAAACAGAAAATGCGACATTAACCACCCAAAGCAATAAATTCAATGAAATATTATCCTCAATCATTGACGGCATTATTGTTTTAGACTTTAATAAAAATATAATTTTTGCAAACAAGTCTTCCGAAGAAATCACGGGCTATTCCCAGGCAGAAATTACAGGCAAACCGCTAGATCAAATTATTCATTTTTTTTCAGATACTGATGAAATTTTGTCAAAAACTTACTGTCAGGGTTCTTTTAACCAAAGCGCAAGATTGATAGGAAAAGAAGGCAGGCAAACCAGAGTAAATATAATGACTGCCCAAATTACGGGTACAGCGGGGATGGGTTTAAGCTGTATTTTAATTCTGCATGACTTAAGCAAAGAAGAAGAATTGGAACAGATGAAGCTGGACTTTGTCTCTATGGCATCGCATGAACTAAAAACTCCTTTAACCAGCATTGTAGGCTATTTGTCAGTGTTTTTGGATGAAAGTAAAGGCAAGGTGCCTGATGAAAGTTTAGGCCTGGTGCACAAAGCCTTTGTAGCGGCTCAGCAGCTTCAGACTTTAATTCAAAATCTACTAAACGTAAATAAGATTGAAAGAGAGCAACTATCTGTAGCTCCCCAGCCCCTTGATTACCTGCCAATTTTACAAAAAGGGGTAGAAGATTTAAGAAACCAGGCAAATCAAAAAAATATTATACTGGAACTTATACTTCCGCAAAGCTTACCAAAAATAATGGGGGACCCGCTCAGATTAGGAGAAGTTATTACAAATTTGGTAGCCAACGCCATCAACTACACCAATGCTGGAGGAAAAGTACAGGTTTCCGCCCAAGTTTCTCCCATTGAAATTCAAACAACTATAGCAGATTCGGGAATAGGTATTCCAAAAGAAGCAATCGGACATCTTTTTAATAAATTTTACAGGGTGGCAAATCAAACACAACAAAGTAGCGGCAAGGGGACAGGCTTAGGTCTTTATATCTCCAAATCCATTATTGAAAAACTGCACGGTAAAATCTGGGTTGAATCAGAAGAAGGAAAAGGAAGCAGGTTCTCCTTTACTCTACCGATCGTTACCCAAAGTTCACAAGCGCTGAATCAGGATCAGTATGTCTCTTCTGCCATCCAATCTGGTACTTTAAATTATTAATTTGCTAATATACAATAACTTACATGAATCCGACTGCTAAAAAAATACTATTGGTTGAGGACGAGGATTTTATCAGGGAACTTTATGTCAGACAGTTAACCAAAGCAGACTTTTTTGTTAAAAGCGCCCCTGACGGACAAACAGGACTGAATATGTTAAAGTCAGAACAGTTTGATTTGCTCCTTCTGGATATCATGTTACCCGGAATGAACGGACTGCAATTGCTGCGCGAGTTTAAAACCAACTACCCCACCTCTCCAATGATTACTATTTTGTTAACCAATTTGGGTCAGGAAGCAGTAATTAAGGAAGGGTTTGAATTGGGAGCACAAGCCTATTTAATTAAAGCCTCTTATACTCCTGATCAGGTAGTTATTGAAGTCAAAAATGCCCTTTTCGGTGGCGGCCAACCCACACCTCCACCAGTCCCCACAGCACAATAATTTTTAATTTGAAATTTAAAATTTATCGAAGGAATGGAACTAGTAATAATGCCACAATGTTAACTACCTTAATCATTGGGTTAATAGCCGGGCCTGCAGTATCTTTTAGATAACGGAACGAATATTGAAACAAGGATTTCAATATGAAGTGTAGTTATCGCAAGGATACGTCTATCGGAGAAATGGCACCAGTAACAATGCCACGATGTTTACTACCTTTATCATCGGGTTTATTGCTGGGCCCGCCGTATCCTTATAAGGATCTCCTACTGTATCTCCTGTAACTGCTGCTTTGTGAGCATCTGAACCTTTGCCGCCAAATTTGCCTGATTCAATATATTTTTTAGCATTGTCCCAGGCAGCCCCTCCAGTTGTCATAGACACTGCCACAAAAATCCCTGTCACAATAGAGCCCACCAGCATTCCTCCCAGAGCCACCGGTCCCAGAGTAAATCCTACAATAATAGGTGAAAGAACAGGAATCAAAGCCGGAATAAGCATTTCTTTTTGAGCAGACGCAGTCACAATAGCTACGCACCTGGCATAATCAGGTTTGGCTTTACCTTCCATAATTCCTTTAATAGTCCTAAACTGACGCCTCACCTCTTCTACAACTGCCCCTCCTGCCCTGCCTACCGCCTCCATAGCAAATGAAGCAAACAGATATGGCAGTGCTCCTCCAATAAAAAGACCCACTAAAACTTTGGGGTCAGAAAGAGAAAATGTCAGCTCCCTGCCCTGAGCGCTGAATTCCTGAGCAAAGGCTGCAAATAAAACCAAGGCTGCCAAAGCTGCAGAACCTATGGCATAACCCTTGGTTACTGCCTTGGTAGTGTTACCCACAGCATCCAGAGGATCTGTTACAGCTCTTACCTTTGAAGGCAGTTCTGACATTTCAGCAATGCCACCTGCATTGTCAGTGATAGGTCCGAATGCATCGATAGCCACCACAATTCCTGCCAGCGATAACATCGTTGTGACAGCCAAAGCCACTCCGTAAAGCCCGGCCAAAGCAAAGCTTGCTATCACTGCTGCAGAAATCAAAATAATAGGCCAAAAAGTAGAACGCATGGATAAAGCCAGCCCTGCAATGATATTGGTAGCATGCCCTGTTTTTGAAGCAGTAGCCAGATTTTGCACCGGAGAATATTGGGTACCGGTGTAATATTCAGTAACAATCACCATTCCTGCAGTCACCAATACTCCGATCAAAGCTGCAATATAAAGGTTAAAAGTACCAAAAATTCCGTTGTCTCCCATCACTGCAGAAGTTACAGGGTAAAAGAGAATCGCGCACAGTATAGCTGTTGCTATCATGCCTTTATATAAAGCACCCATGATATTTTTGTTTGAAAGTCTGACAAAAAATGATCCGATCACCGAAGCAAAAATTCCCACAGCCAAAATCAAAAGGGGGAAAGTGACTGCAGCTTCAAATCCCGGGAACAGCAGTTGTCCTAAAATCATGGAAGCAATAGCAGTCACAATATAAGTTTCAAAAATATCAGCTGCCATACCTGCATCATCACCCACATTGTCACCAACATTATCAGCAATCACAGCAGGATTTCTGGGATCATCTTCAGGAATACTCATCTCCAGCTTCCCTACCAAGTCTGCCCCCACATCTGCCCCTTTGGTAAAGATTCCTCCTCCAAGTCTGGCAAACACAGAAATCAAAGAGCCTCCAAAACCCAAACTTACCAAAGATTTTAAATCCCCTCCTGTAAACTGATAAAAACCCCAGACAGAAGCCAGAGCCAAACCTACCACCAAAAAGCCTGTGACTGCTCCACCTTTGTAAGCCAGATCAAAAGCTTGAGATAACCCATTTTTAGCCTCCTGTGCTACTCTTACATTAGCTCTTACAGCTACGCTCATGCCAATAAAACCAGCCAAAGCAGACAGTACCGCGCCAATTAAAAACCCGATAGCGCTATTTTGACCAAGCAAAAAATAAATGCCTATGGCCAGAGCTATTGCTACTACAGCTACTACTTTGTACTGCCTTTGTAAGTATGCTGCAGCTCCCAGTTGTATAGCAGAAGCAATCTCCTTCATTCTCTCGTCACCGGAGTCTCTTTTTAAAACATCAATAACCAGCCAAAAACCATAACCTAAAGCACTCGCCACGGCGAGCCAGATAATTAAATTTGTGTTATTTACTATGAAATCCATGAAAATTTTCGGAGCAGTAACTTAATAGAATTTACACTAGAAGATATTATTTAGTCAAGAAGGCAACTTGACAGTAAAAGAATAAGCTGTCATAGTTTTTTATATGGACCCACAAAATCCAATTTCTGTTACTCCCCTCCCTCAATCCACTACCCCACCTCCTATCCCTACTAAAAGCAAATCTAAACTAGTTATTATCTTAATTATTGTTGGTGCTGTGATACTGGCTATTGGTTCAAGCATCCCTTTTATTATTATGCAGATTGGCTTATTTCAAGCCCGCAGCCAACTTGGACCTGATTCCCAAATTAACACTTCCGGCAATACTATTAATATTAAAACCCCAGGTAAAACTATAAGCGTTGGCCAAACAGTTAAGCTGCCTACTAATTTTCCTACTGACATCCCAGAATATCCAAATAGTACTTTGGTAATGGCACTGAACCAGGAAGGGGTAGATATTGTAAGCTGGGCTGTTAACAATGGAAATCTTAGTCAAATTTCCGATTTTTACAAAAATGAAATGGTCGCAAATGGTTGGACAGAAGGATCTACAGCCTCTACGGCACAAGGTAGTCTTTTTGCTTATACCAAGGGTACCCGCCAGGTACAATTAACAATTAATATCTCCCAGGACCAAAGGTTTGAAAATGCTGTGATGATTAATATCGCAGTTAAAAATTAACTCTTATCATGAAACATCAAGCTTGCTTATTTACTTGATTTAAAGCAATTTCTCCTGCTATAGGCAATTTAAACCATTCTCCCTGATAAGCTTTTACCATAAGCACAATCCAAAGGATAAAAGTGATTGGACCTATCGCAAAGAGTATTAAAAACCCCATAGGCAGAAGATTTGTTCCTATAATTAAAATAAAACCGGCAACAGAAACAATTAAAGATTGGATCGCATGAAATTTCACAAATCTACTATTTTTCTCAAGAAGCAGAAAAATCAGACCTGTAATCCAGCCGAAAACATAGCAAAGCAATCCTTCAATATTTTCATCCAGGCCTAAAGAGGTTCTATTGACTTGGGGTACGGAAGGCTGTGGTTGTTGAGGAGACATCTGTTGCTGCTGATCCATACCCTAATTATTTCACAAAAAGGTTAGTATGACAATCAAGCCATATAGGCCGGAGGGGGGATTGGGACACTTTTACGGGATGCCGGTTGAGGAGGCCTGATAAGAGCCACTTTTAAAACCTCATCCATATGTTTGACAAAGAAGAATTTTAAATCTTTTTGTACATAATCAGGAATATCTTCCATGTCTTTTTCATTGTCAGCCGGACAAATCACTATTTTGACTCCGGCCCGGTGAGCTGCCAAAACTTTTTCTTTAAGTCCGCCTATTTCCAGCACCCTGCCTCTTAAAGTTACCTCACCTGTCATAGCAACTTCCTTATGTACAGAAACTTTTGTAAATGCTGAAACAATGGCGGTAGTTAAGGCAATACCTGCTGAAGGACCGTCTTTGGGAATAGCTCCTTCCGGCACATGCACATGCACGTCAACTTTTTGAAAGAAATTCTCCTTTAGCCCCAAGCTTGCCCAGCGAGACCTGACATAAGACATGGCTGCCTGTCCTGATTCTTTCATCACGTCTCCCAGCTGACCCGTAAGAATTAAGTTGCCTTTACCCGGCATTAAAGTCACTTCAATAAACAGCACCTCTCCGCCTGCTTCTGTAACAGACAAACCAGTCACCATCCCTATCTCATCTTCTTTCTCAGCCAAAATCGGCAGAAATTTAATTGGACCTAAAAATCCATGAATATCTTTTACGGTAATAGTGAATTTTTTGGTTTCACCTTCTGCAATTTTTCTCGCCACTTTTCTAAATACTGCTGAAACTTCTCTTTCCAGATTTCTCACTCCTGCTTCTCTGGTATATCCCCGGATAATTGCGCGGATGCTTTCGTCTTCAAACTCTATCTTATCGCCTTTTAAGCCATGGTTTTCCATCTGTTTGGGGATTAAGAATTTTTTGGCAATGTGGAATTTTTCATCCTCTGTATAACCTGGATATCTTATAACTTCTAATCTGTCTCTTAAAGCCGGGGGAATAGTGTCTAAAATATTGGCTGTAGTGATAAACATCACATTAGACAAATCATAAGGCACCTCCAGATAGTGGTCTGAAAATCCTTCATTTTGTTCAGGATCCAAAGCTTCCAGTAATGCTGCTGAAGGGTCACCTCTGTAGTCTGCGCCAATTTTATCAATTTCATCCAGCATAAATACAGGGTTTGTAGCGCCTGCCTGTTTTATTCCCTGCACAACTCTGCCCGGCATAGAACCTACATAAGTTCTTCTGTGACCCCTTATCTCCGCCTCATCCCTGATCCCTCCTAAAGAGACTTTTATGAATTTTCTGCCCAATGCTCTGGCAATTGATTTACCGATGGAAGTTTTACCTGTACCCGGAGGGCCCACAAAACAAAGGATTGGCCCTCTCATTTTACCTGCCAGCTTATAAACTGCCAGATATTCCAAAATTCTTTCTTTGACCTTTTTTAAACCATAATGATCTTCTTCTAAAATTCCTTCTGCTTTTTTAAGATCTACGCTGCTTTTCTTTTCATTTCTCCAGGGCAAATCTGTCAGCCACTCTAAATAATTTCTTATATAGCCTGCTTCAGGGTTGTATGAGGACATTTTGGCAAGCCTTGCCAACTCTTTTCTGGCTCTTTCCAGCACTTCTTTAGACATGCCTGCTTTTTTGATCTTCAGCTCGAATTCCCTTATTTCCTGATGTTCTGTATCTGCTCCCCCCAACTCCTCCTCAATACTTTTCATCTGCTCTCTTAAGATTGCCTCTTTGGTCATCTTGGAAACTCTTTCCTGTGTTTGGGAAGAAATTTTTTGGGAAATCTCTAAAATCCTGATTTCTTTAGCTAAAAGCTCTGATAATCTTTGTAGCCTGTCTGCAGCAGAAACCATTTCTAAAATCTGCTGTTTATCTATGGTTTTAAAATCAATGGCCTGAGTAACAGAATTAACCAACTGATTCGGATCATCACTGTAAGTAAAAAGTGACCAGTTGGCAAAATTGCTTTGATCAAAGAAAGGATTACCCCTGCCTCCAGATATGGCTCTATTTTTGTAAAGTTTTTCAAAAATACACGGCTTAACCCCTCTGCCTGCAGTGTATACTCACCTTCAGGGTTTTTAACCACTCTTCTGATTAAACAGACAGTTCCTACTTTATATAAATCTTTTTCAACAGGGTCTTCTATACGGGAGTTTTTTTGGGTAACAAAAACAATTAGTTTATCAGAATTCCAGGCAATATCCAAAGCGGCTTTAGATTTGGGCCTGCCTGAAACAATCGGGACAGAATTACCGGGAAAAATTACTGTATCTCTTAAAGGACCCACAGGTAAAGTAGGTTTAAGTTTCAAAGGTTCGCGCGCAGAAGGTTTAATAAAATCAGACATATTAGCAGATTACCATGCAGAGTGCTAAAAGTCAACCCCCTTTTTTGCCAAAATTCCGGTTTTGTAGGGGTGTTTGACTTCTTGCATTTCAGTAACCAAATCTGCCAGTTGAACTAATTTTTCAGGTGCATGGTGACCAGTTAATACTAAATCCAGTCTTTGAGGTTTAGCCTTCAAAAGGCGTAATACTTTTGTAAGAGAAAGTATTTTTGAAGAGACCGCTCCCGCTATTTCATCAGCCACTATTACATCCCACTTACCGGACATTACTTCCTTATATAATAGATCAAAGGTCTTATTCGCTGCCTTTTTGTGTTCTTTTAAAGGCAGTTTATCCCCCAAAATTTTTACAAATCCTTTTCCGCCTTGAACAAATTTAACAAAAGGGGAGAGCATTTTCACCCCTTCAGCCTCACCTGTAAACCACATTTTGCCAAATTGAACAATTAAGCATTTTCTTTTATAGCCCACAGCCCTTAAAACCAATCCCAAAGCAGCTGTAGTTTTCCCTTTCCCTTCACCAGTATATAAAATAATCAGACCCTTGCCCTCGCTCATGAGCTGATTTTACCAGAGAATCTATGAATTTGTACTTCCACCTCGGGGGTGAAAGTGTATTGACACCTCGGTAATTTTTATTTATTCTAAATCTATGCCAGCAAGAATTATTCCTTTAATTAACGGTCAGTTTTATCACATTTACAACCGTGGAGTGGAAAAAAGAAGAATATATGAAAACAGAAGAACATATACACGATTTTTACAGGCAATTAATTATTATCGCTTAGAAGGGCCTAAACCGAAATTTTCAAACTTTATCCAATATAAATCATTCGAGCCTGATCCTAATAAAAAAATAGTTGACATCGTCTGTTACTGCTTAATGCCTAACCATTTTCATTTCCTGATAAAACAACTGAAAGAAGGTGGTATAAGCGAATTTATTAGCAAGCTTACCAATAGCTATACTAAATTTTATAATACTAAATTTAATAGAGTTGGCCCTCTATTGCAGGGACAATTTAAAGCTGTCTTAATAGAATCTGACGAACAATTAGTCCATGTATCAAGATATATCCACTTAAATTCTGTTTCTTCGTTTCTGACCAAGAAACCAGAGGATTATGAATGGTCATCTTACAATGAATATTTGAATGGTAAAGGAGTATGTACAAAGGAAGAAATACTTAATTTTTTTAAATCTGTTGCAGATTATAAAAAGTTTACTGACGACCAAATTAGCTATGCGCAGGAATTGGAATTAATTAAACACCAGCTCTTAGATGGCGAAGATTAACTTCCACCTAACTTCCACCTCGGGGGTGGAAGTGTAGCTGCACGTCGGGTTAGTCAACAGTAGAGAGTGATAAAATATATCTATGATTACATGTCATTTTGAAAATAAAAATAAAGCCTCATCAAAACATATCACCGTTAATGCAATAGTAATAAAAGATAGCAAAATACTTTTAGGCAAAAGGGGGGCTCTGAATGGTCAACCTATTCTTGAATCAGGAAAATGGGCGTTGCTTGGAGGTTTTTTTGACAGAGATGAAAACCTGGAACAAGCCGTAAAACGGGAAGTAAAGGAGCTAAGATGGTTTGAATTAGACAATCTTCCCGCGAAAGAAGAAATGGCATTTGATCACGGAGAAGATATTGAAATTTACCTTAAGTTTCTAAAGGAAAGGTTTCCCCCTGCCAATTCTTGGTTAACACATCGAGTACCCGCACGAATGACACTTCTTAAGACAGCCTGCTGTCGCAAGAAATGTCAGCACATGCTGTATCCACAGCTATGACATTTCTTACATCCTTCTTCCATTACAAAGGAAGCGCTGCCGCATTCAGGACAAAGATCAGCATTGGTTTTGGAGTGAGAACCATAGCTTGAAGGCTCTGGATCATTACTGTTTCCGTTCATAGTTAAATTCAAAGGTATTGTTTCAATTATCTCCCCTTGAGACCCTAAAGACAAATCTTCTGCCAAAACCTTGGCAATAGCGTCAGCCAGACTCATCACCCTGTTTTTACCAAATCCCACATATGAAGCTCCCCCTATTCCTTTGAGCTGGTCTACAATCTTCAAAGCCACAGCTTTGGGATCTGTTTCTTTGGCACCTCTGGCCAGTCTTAAAGAAAGTGAAACTAACCTGCCCATGGCTTCTGCATCTGCCATAGTGTGCATTCCTGCCCGACCCACTGTTACGAATACCTCAAAAGGCTGATCCTGCTCATCACGGTTAACAGTAATAAAAGCTTCACCTACAGGGGTAGAAATTTTATAAGTCCTGCCTCTTAAAATCATTGGCCTTTCTGCTACCGGCGCTTGCGAATCATCTTGAGCAACCTGACTATCCAAAGATGAAGAAACATTTAATACTTGAGTACTTTTGGAACCATCACGGTAAATAGTGATGCCATTACAGCCTGTTTCCCATGCCAGCATATAAGAATCTCTGACATCGTCACGGGTAGCGCTGTTTGGTAAGTTAATGGTTTTGGAAACCCCGTTATCAGTAAATTGTTGAAAAGCCGCCTGCATCTTAACGTGCCAAACAGGATCAATTTCAGGAGCTGTCACAAACACCTTTTGCCATTCCTGGGGAACGCCGTCAACCCCGCTGACTGAACCATGCTCCAATACTTTAGCTGCCAGGTCGTCTGAATAAAAACTTTCCCTTTTGGCAATATCTGTAAATGTCTGATTGGCAATAGTTAAAGTCCTGTACTGGTCACCCTTAGCTTTGGCTCTGTGGATGTAAGCTAAAGCAAATACAGGCTCAATCCCTGAAGAACAATCACCGATAATGGAAATAGTACCTGTGGGAGCAATGGTGGTGATAGTGGAATTTCTGATTGGGTTGCCTTTGGCATAAATAGAGTGAATCCAGTTAGGAAAAGCGCCTTTTTCTTCAGCCAACTCTTCTGATTTTTTGTGTCCTTCTTCATTAATAAACTTCATTATTCTGGCAGCCAGTTCCAAAGCAGCATCAGAGTTGTAAGGGATTTTTAACTTAAAAAGCATATCAGCAAACCCCATTACTCCTAAGCCAATCCTTCTGTTTTTATGCACTTGATCATAAATTTGTTTTAGAGTAAAAGGATTTGCTTGTACCACATTATCCAAAAAGCGCACAGCCTGACGGGTTATTTGTCTTAACTTTTCCCAGTCCACATCCATCCCGTCTGCCAGCACAAATTTTCCTAAATTTATAGAACCCAAATTACAGGCATCCCAAGGTGCAAGTGGCTGTTCGCCACATGGATTTGTGGCTTCAATATGCTCTAAACCAGGTACAGGATTGGCAGGGGAGTTGTTAATCCTGTCAATAAAAATCAAACCAGGATCGCCTGTTTTCCATGCCCTCTCCACTATTTCATCAAATACCTCTTTTGAATTTAATTTACCAACCACGCTGCCATCATGAGGACTGATCAGTTCATAATCTTCTTCCTTTGCCAAAGCTTCCATAAATTTATTAGTTATAGCCACAGAAATATTAAAATTGGATATTTGCTTGTCCAAAAGCAAAGTTTTTACAAAATCCCTGGCTTCATCAGAAGATAAAAGCGGGGCAATTCTCTCGTATACTGGCTTGTTTAAATCGTCCAGTTCTGCTTTACAGCGGATAAATTCCAAAACATCAGGGTGGTCTATTCTTAAAATACCCATATTAGCCCCCCTTCTGGTACCCCCCTGCTTTATTGATTCAGTGGCTGCATTAAAAACCCGTAAAAATGAAACTGGCCCGGAAGCCACGCCGCCGGTTGTGTTAACAATTGAGCCTGCAGAACGAAGACGGGAAAAAGAAAAACCTGTGCCTCCTCCTGTTTGATGAATTAAGGCTGCATACTTTACGGTATCAAAAATTTCCGGCAAAGAATCCCCAACAGGCAACACAAAACAGGCAGAATACTGCAAACCGTTTTGCTTACCGGCATTCATGATTGTAGGAGAATTGGGTAAAAATTCCTGTTTGACCATCATGGTATAAAAATCTTTGGCCATATCAAAAACCTGGCTTTGAGAAACTTTAAAGTCAAAGTCACCGGAGGCAATATCATAAGCAATGTGCCAAAATCTTTCAGCCACGCTTTCTACCACTTCTAAATTGCCACCCTTTAAAAGATATCTTTCAGATAAAATCTTATTGGAGGATTCAGAAAAAGTAGGTTCAGGCAAACCCTCTGGCATCTGAGGAATAGTTTTGTAGCGGGGAATAAACCTTGTTTCAAAAGTCCTGCTGTTATGATCCAAACCATTGGGCTTGACCTGACCATTAGTTTTCTTGCCTCTTTGGATTCTTGGCGCTGTTACAACTTGTAATGTGGCTTTTGTTTTTTTCATAATGTCTCCAATTCTTTTTTAAAGTCTTTCGGGTCAGAAAAAGTCCGGTAGACGCTGGCAAAACGCAAATAGGCAACCGGGTCCAACTTTTTAAGTTCCGACAAGACCCACTTACCCAACATTTGCGAGGCAACCTCACTTAGTCCCCGTGTCCTGATCCGGCTTTCTATTCTATCAAGCAGTATGCAAACCTTGTCAATCCCCGGCCTTTTTTCCAAAGCTTTCGTCAACCCAACTTCCAGTTTTTCTCTTATATATGGTTGTTTGCTGCCGTCTTTTTTGATAACTAAAATTTCCAGCTGTGCGCACATCTCATAAGTAGTGTAGCGTTTAAAACACTTTAAACACTCTCTCCTTCTTCTGATTTGGCCGCGTTTTTCCACTGACCTTTTATCGATAACCTTACTTAAAGTACTGTTGCAAAAGGGGCATTTCATTTACAACCATTCTAACATAACATATTGATATCTTAAAGTGTCAATATACAATATATTGTGTAATCTTAGTAAGATTTTAGTGAGAGGTTTGCTGAAGATCCCCAATTACAACTTTTTGCATCACATCTCCAGTATTTAATTTATCCACCACTTCCTGACCAGCTATTACTTTCCCAAAGATTGTGTAATTAGGAGGCAACGGAGTATCTTTTTTCAAAATAAAAAACTGGCTACCGTTGGTATCAGGACCTGAGTTAGCCATTGCTACTATTCCCTTCGTATACTCTCTGTTTACAGGCTCATCAGGAAATTGGTACCCGGGGCCACCCCTGCCAGTCCCCTGCGGATCTCCCCCCTGCACCACCCAATCTTCCACCCTGTGAAACTTTAACCCGTCATAAAAACCATTAGCAGAAAGCAGGATAAAATTAGAAGCAGCCATCGTGGCTTCAGGATAAATTTCCAAAGATATTAAACCTTTAGTAGTTTGAATTACTGCCTGCTTACCATTTAAAACTTCAGGTTGTAAAACCCCCGGGAATTTATCCAGTCTTTTGTTTTTAGAAAGAGGCAGTTCCTGGGTTTGAGTTTGTTGGGCATTAGGGGTAGGACTGGCAAAGAAATTAAGCTGCGCAGAGGGTGAGGGAGAAGGGGTAGGTGAAGCAGTAGCGCTATCCACATCTGCTTTTAATTTTGAAACAGCAAAATAAATTCCGGTTCCCAAAAGAAATAAAATTAAAACTAATCCCAAAACTTTTTGATTGGTAAACACTGCCCTTTTATATCACTTCCCAAACCTCTTTTGCAAGACTTCCCGTTCACCTGGAAGGAGCCAAAGCTCACCTTCCAGGTGGGCCTGTGTATTTGTTTGTTACTTTAAATCACCTTTAATCTCTCTTGCGCTTCCCTTTTTCACGATCAACAATCATTTTAGTAAAAGTGAATCAAAAACTGCCAATTGCCCTAATTTTCGGGTTTGCCCTTTTGGGAGGAGTTTTTGTGACTTTCACCCATCCATCTTATGCAGTTTCTGTAGCAGAACAAACACAAGGATACGATTCCACTTTAAATGTCTGGCAGGCAATTCAAGAACTCGGAAACAACCTTTCAGGAACACTGGAAAATTTTACTTTCAGGGTTTCAACTTCTGCTTCAAATATAGATCAGTTTGATTTCGCTGGTTTAAATACTAAAATTTACGATAAAGACAACAATAATTCATACACTATTCCCTGTGTCTCAAATGCCTCAGATCCACTGACAGGTCTAACATTTACCACTACAGGTGTTCCTGCAGGGTATGAAGACGTTACCATAGATTTTTCCTGCAGAAATTATGAATTTATTTTCGGTCACAGATATTTAATTCTTTTAACAAATGCAAATGCAGCTCAATGGGGAGGCAAAAGAATGAAGCTTGCTACTGCAAATTATAGCGGCACCTCTAATGATTATTTCACCGGAGGAGGAGTCAGATATGCTTTTGATAATGGAGTGTGTAATGCCTCCTCTTATATTTGGAACTCACAAACTGCAAGTTTTGGTTGTAATATTTTTGGTTACTATAAAAATGATTTATACTTTGTTTTAAACAACAACTCTCCTCCACCATCTCCGCCCAGACTTCCTGTAATTTTTATCCCCGGAATTGGTGGATCAGAAATGAAAGCTACTCAAGATATTGTGTGGTCTGCTGATAATGGACACGGGGGAACATATTCTCATGCATATACAGCTGATGAAAAAATTTGGGTTAACACAAATGAGGCAGCTGCCTTGGGTAATGATGATTATTTTGATGTATTGAAATTAAAATCTGATGGGGTAACTTCAGAAGCAGATTTATCTTTAACAGGAGCTTTAGTTTCTGATGGTTATTCGCAAATTGATTCCTTTTTTGCTGAAATGGGATATAACAAGGGCACAAACTTTTTTGTTTTTCCATACGACTGGAGAAAAGATGTCAGAAGCACAAAAGACAGCTTAGATGCTTTAATAGAATCAGCCAGGATTGCCTCCGGACAATCACAGGTAAATTTAGTTGTTCACTCCATGGGCGGTTTAGTAGCCAGGTATTATATTTCAGATTCTTCAAAGGCTACAAAGGTAAATAAATTAATTGAACTAGGTGTTCCCCATTTGGGAGCAGTAGATGCTACAAAAGCTCTGATGTATGGCAAGCCTCTAGGTAGGCAAATATTGGGAGATTTTTATCTCGGTATTCCATCATCAGAAGTTAAAGATCTTTTCCAAAATTTTTCGAGCGCTTTTCAACTTTTACCGTCAAACAAATACTTTGATTTTTATGATAACTCAAGGAATGAAATATTATATCCTTTTAAAGATGATCGCGATATTGATAATAACAACGTTACAGGTTCCCTAAATTTTAATCAGATAAAAACACTTTTAACAAATCTTAATTACAACATGACTACTTTTGGGATCGCAGAACAATTTCACAGTCTTGATGTCACCCTTAACCAAGCAAATGGTGTTATTGCATATGAAATAGTTGGCACATCACAACCTACCTTAGGACAAATTCACGAAACTTGGTGGATCACATGGCCAATTAATCTCATTACAAAAAGAGATGAAATTTTTATTAACGGTGACGGCACTGTCCCCCTTTATAGCGCTTCTTTAAAAAATGATTCTTTAGATATTTCCGGAGCTTCTCAAATTTACTATGTAGAACAAAAGCACAGTGATCTTGTTAATAGCAGCGGTCCTGCAATGGCAGCTGTAAGAGGAATCTTAAATGATGATAATTTAGCTATTCCTGTTCAGGTTAAGAGCGAAAAAATAAGTTTGGAAGGCGAGCAATTAACTTTGGATGACGGAGAACTTGATTTATATGACGATCAAAACCGCCACTGTGGATTAAATGATAATGGCGAAATCGAAGAAAATATTCCTGACGTAACTTGTACTACTTCCGGTAATACCAAACATGCTTTTGTAAAAAAGAAAGCTTCCAAAGTAAAAGTTAAAGCTACCCGGAAAAACCCTTCAAACAGCTCTAAAACTACCAATCTTAAAAAAAGAACTTACAGAGAAGATAAAATCTCCAAAACTACTCTTTATAAAGATCTGAGTATTTCTTTTGCAGATAAAATAGAATTTGACCTTGATCCATCTTTAGATACCTCTCCTTCTCTAAATCTTTATCAGGGCTCAACTACCACCACTATTATTTCTACCAGTGAAGTAACCGGTTCTGCAGCTACAGATCAAACCCCTCCTTCTACTTCTATACAAATCTCCGGTACTAAAAACTCTTCAGGTATTTATACAGGACCCGTTACCATTACTCTAACTGCCAGCGATACAGAAGCAGGAATATTAAAAATTGAATACAGTTTAGATAACGGCCAAACTGTTCAAACTTATTCAGAACCTTTTACCATCTCAACTCCCGGTACTACTACATTACAAATTAAGGCAATAGACAAATTAGGAAATGAGGAAATCCCTCAAACCTTTACTATTCAAATTGCTCTATCACCTACTCCGGCACCATCTTCCATCAGCACCACCCCGGAGGTGGGCGCAAGCAGTAACCAGGTTAACACCTCCGGGGTGAACATTGGCAGTAAAACAAACCAATCTCCTGATTCTATACTTTCTCAATCTGATATTTTGGGAATTACTTTTAAAAACCCTGATGAAATTTCTGATCAGATAAATAAAGAGGGATTTCTAGATCAACAAAAACAATTATCAATAAACCAAAATACTGGTTATTCTTATAAAGAAATTCTTGGAGGGCTGCTTATAGTTTCAGGGAGCGTAGCATCTTTTGCTTCTTTTAGTTTATTTAGCGCGTTTGTTAAACAAATTAAATATAAAATGTAAAACCCAAAACCAAAAAACGATATTAATAATAATGATTAAAATTGCAGGAATATCTGGACCTCTTAATGCGCACACATCTATTGGATATCCAGTCACCTGACAACCGCTTGAAAATGTGCCTATATATTTCCCAAAAGTTAAGTACGCCTGAATAATAGCAGATATAATCCATACCCCTACACTTGCCCCTAAAGTAATTAAAAATCTTTTTAATGTAAATCCCAACATACTTTCAGCATACCTTACTATTTGTTTATTTTCCATCTTGCTTTTTATCACACCTCTATCACACCTCCGAGGTGTGATATTTACAAGAATTTTTCTTAACCATTGACATTAAAAATTTTACCCTATAAACTTTGACCCTATTATGGCTGATTCTGAAAGAGACTTATTTGTTCCTAATAAATTCAACTTCCAATCTGTTATTGGTTACAGAGAGGTTGAGAAATCTCCACCTGTTGTAGTTAGACAAACCCATACCCTACTTGGACTTTATTATCAGGGAGTAATCAGAAACTCAGAACCTGCGCAAGAATACCTGCATGATTATACTTTAGGCTATTTAAAAGCAGCTGCAGACGGTGCACCTGCATACTACGAGCAGATAAAAGGACAATCTGTTCATGAAGTTGATTTAGAAACAAGAGAAGCTACAGACTATGCTGCAGTTATTATGTCTTTCCTTCCAGACAAAGCAAAATCTGCCATTTACCCTCAAGGATTTTCTAAAAAGGGCTCTTTAAAACCCCCTGCTACATTGGAAGAATTTTTAGAAAGAATTAAGGAATTAAGAATTGGGGTATGGCTGGTAGTGGTGGGAGATGTAGAACCGCGCACTACTTTGGAAGCTTATCCTCCACTGTTAAGGACCTTTAAATTTTTTGAAGTGGGAAATAGATTACCTGTTAAATTAACAGATGATGAAAGAAAACAGGAAACATTAGAACGGGAAAAATTTAATGATCTTTTAGGTGAAATTGACATCTCCCTCTAATTTTCTAACTTTTCAAAACTATAATCCAAAAGCTCCCTTGCCTCATCTCTTCTGCTGGCTGAACCCAAGAGCACACCTATTACCTCAAACCCGTTTTTTCTGGCCAAAGTTATAAGGGTCATTCCTGCCTCTGGGGTATAACCTGTTTTAAAACCTACTACCCCCGTGTAAGTTGTTAAAAGATTGATCCCTGAATACATATCATAATCTTGGTGTTTTTCTGTTTGAGGCAGGTATACTCTTTCCTGTGAAGAAATTTTAACTACTTCAGGAAAATTTCTGATTAAATACCTTGTTAAAATTGCCTGGTCATAAGCTGAAGAGCGGGAGTTATTAGTATCTTCATCCAGTCCTGTTGGGTTTGCGTAATAAGTATTTTTCATTCCCAACTGTTGAGCTTTTGCATTCATGAGTTTTAGAAATTCTTCTCTATTTCCTGTAACCCCTTCTGCTAAAACCTCTGCTGCATCATTTGCAGAAATTAAAAAAATCCCGTCCAAAAGCTCCCTTAAAGTTAACCTCTCTCCTGCAATAAGCAGCATTTTATCAGGCTCCATATCAGCAGCCCTGGAACTCACTATAAACTCATCATCCATATTCTTGTGCTCTAAAGCCACCAATATTGTCATCACTTTCACCAAAGAGGCTATTGGTAATTTCTCATGGATACTTTTTCCATACAGCATTTTTCCCTCTTTTGTATCAGTAAACAAAGCTGCTTTAGCGCTGACTTGAGGACCCTCTGCTCCCTCTGTTGCCATGGCAGGAAACCACTGGTTAACTCCGAGCACACTTTCCTGCTTTAAAAGTGGTGAAACTAACTGAAATGGTTTTGTATTTAAACTAAAATGAAAAATTCCAAACAATAAAAAAATTGTCAAAAAAACACCAAGGGGAAAGAGTTTTCTCATGAATTATCTATCATATCAGATTCTTCGCTTCGCTCAGAATGACAGAGGGGGAGCAAACTGGCCCTTGACGTCTATATTAAAAGTAATCAACAATGGAATTAGTGTGGAAGACGGACACACTCTTAAAGATATGTTGCACCGTCTGATACCTCTTTTACTGTTAATAGGCGTTATTTTATTTGTTTCTTTGAATTTTCAAACTATCAAAAGAACTGTAGTATATAAGTTAAATATTTCAGGTGATATCACCCATTCTGACTTTAACGAGGAAGATGTTTTAAAAGCTAATGGTAAATTTGACGAAGAAGCTGCTACTGCTATTTTTAACAGCAAGGTAATTGATTACCCAAAAACCTCTCTTGCTTACAGCTATAAGCAAAGCTTGCGATCTGACGATCTTAAGGAATCTTTGGCAAAATCTTCAAATCAAGATCAGGCAGTGTTAGGCACCACTACTGAAAGTGGTGAAGAGAAGTGGATAGAAGTCTCTTTGGCAGAACAAAAACTACGGGCATGGGAAGGAAATAAATTAGTTATGGAATTTCCTATTTCTTCAGGCCTTTGGGCACCTACACCAAAAGGCACTTTTAATATCTGGCACAAAACCAGAAGTCAAACCATGTCAGGAGGCTCAAAAGAGCTGGGAACTTACTACTATCTGCCTAATGTTCCCCACAACATTTTTTTTCATAAAGGCTATGCAATTCACGGGGCTTACTGGCACAACAACTTTGGTCACCCAATGAGCCATGGTTGCGTCAACTCCCCTCTGGCCTCTGTGGCAAAACTGTTTGAATGGGCAGGACCAGTGGTTCCTGCAGGGGAAAATGTGGGTCATGCCACCCCTGAAAACCCCGGGACAAGAGTAGTAGTCCGCTAAATTTCTAAAGCTTTAATTTTAGAGTTTTCTTTTAAAATACTCTGCATTTTTTCATAAGTTAAAAGACCTGCCTGGGCTCCCACTGACCGGGCTACAGCAGCACTGTTTACTGCTCCCCACCTCATTGCCTCTGACAAATCTTTCCCGTAAAACAACCCTGCCGCTACTGCCGAAGCATAAGCATCCCCGCAACCTGTAACTTGTATAGCATCCACAGGAAAAATTCCCATCTGATAAAAATTACTTCCATCAAATCCAAAAGAGCCCCTTATACTGTCAGTAATTATTACCTTTTTGGGGCCCAAATCATAAAGCTTTGATAATAGCTTTTTAACAGGAATTTTTTCAGTAATATCTAGTCCTAAAAAAATTTTTGCCTCTTCTAAATTTAGAATAAAAATATCTGACAAAACTAAAACTTTACTGTTTTTTTTATAACCCAAACTAATCTGAAAAGTCCCCGGCTGATAAGCCAGTCTTGCCCCTGATCTTTCTGTAAAATTTAACAGCTGATTTATTAAATTAGACTTTTCAAAACTGGGAGCAAGGGAAGTTAAATACACCCACTTTGTTTTTTCCAGATCAGGCAAACCGTACTCCCACGGTTGATGATGGGACAAAATTGTCCTTTCTCCTTTAAACTCTAAAATTATATTGTGCCCTGTTGGCAGCTCCTGTATTTCTTTGACATATCTTGTATCTATCTTTTCTTTTTTAAATTTTGCCAGCACCCTGTTATCCCACTGATCTTCATCTTTATTTCCTACATGAGTATAAATGGCAGTTTTAAGTCCTAATCTTGAGGAAGCTACAGCATTATTGGCAGCATTTCCTCCAATAGCAGAAGTAGAAGGACCCACAGGAACTTTAGACCCAAATGGTACACCCAAATAATTCACTTCCCCGTCTTTTAAAATTTTGGCGTCTATTAAAGGGATAAAAGTATCAACAAAAGTAACCCCAATGGAGATTAAATCAAAGGTCATTATTTTAGTATAACAGAAGCCTATTTCTTATTTACTTGTTTAAAAAGCCACACACCCAGAAGAATAAGATCAGCTACAATTACTATCCACAAGATTGTTCCAAAAAACCCAAAACCTGCACCCATCATTCCACCATATCCCCCACCCATCATTTTAAAATCACCTCCTGTTTTTAACCTTGAGGAACTTTAGAATTCTGTTTTATATATTCTACATCGGATCTGAATCTTTTCTCCATCTCGTCTGCCAATCCTGGCACCTGAGCTGCCAGTTGCTGTATTTTTTCCATCATCTCATCGCTTGCAGGATCAAGATTCTCAATCTGGCTTAATTGTTCAGAATTAAGTCTATTTACCAAAACCTCAAGAGCTGCTTGGGAAAGATATTCCTGCACAGAAGCGGCAAATGCATCCTTTTGCTCTTGTGTAAGGTTAACAATTCCCTGTGCCTGTAAACATTCAGCAGCTAAACTGTTTATATATTCTTCAATATTTGCATTTACATTCTGCGTAATTGGATCCATTTTACTTTAATACTTTCAACTTCTTAAGAATATCAACAGTATCTTCATTTAAAAGATCATTATAAACACTGGCAGTGCCGTTGCTCAAATGAAATAAAGTATAAAGATCAGGATAGGCAGAAGGAGTTAACTGCCCCTGTGTCCAAAGATTGGTTGCCTGCTGTAAGTTTTGGGCCAACACACCTTTATCAACAGCCTCAAGAGCGCCGTCAATTCCTGCAGCCTCCAAAACATTACCAATGTTTTTAGTCCCGTTTTCCAGCAGTACCCAGGGGGCACCATCATAAGTTAAAGACTGGTCAACCACAGACCCTGCAACCTCATGACCATGCACCATTGTATTGGCAATAGGTTCTGTACCTTGAGCAACCTCTTGTCCTGCTTCCTCAAGCGCTTCCTGACCTACTTGCTGGACCGTTTCCTGACCGGTCTGTTGGACTGCTTCACCGACCGCTGCATTACTTGCATCAAGTGCAGCCGTACTATTGGCCTCATCTGCCGCTGCCTGTACAGTCTCACTCAAGCCTGTATTTCCTGCTTCCCCGGCTGCCTGCTCTGCTGCTCCCTGGGCTGTTTCCTGACCCGCCTGCTGGGCTGCCTCTTGCGCACCACCTAACCCCACAGCTTGCGCGGCGTTTCCTATTGCTTCTCCTGCTTGTCCTAACCCTCCGCCGATAGCACCGCCCACCCCTCCTAAAGTATCAGCAGCTCCTTGTCCCATGGGAAGACTACGGGCAAAATCTCCAGTGGTTTGTGTGGCTCCGCCTATTGTTTCTCCTGTTCTAGCCAGCGCTCCTCCTGCCACTTCACCTGTTCCACTCCAAACATTTCCTGCAGCATTACCTATACCTCCTAAAACATCTCCTGTTCCTTTGACTCCGGGAAGGTTACCAGCCATATCTCTAACGCCTTGCGTCATTTCGCCCGCTCCACCGGCAATACCCCCAATAGCCTCTCCCGTTCCGCTCCATACTCCACCAATTCCTTCTCCGATTCCTCCTGCCGCATTACCAATACTACCCCCTACCCCTCCTAAAGCATCTGCTGTAGTACCTGCTGCAGCTCCCGCTGTATCACCTGTTCCTGTCAAAAACCCTGAATGTTCGCCGACGAATTGGGCAATTTCCGGAACAAATTGAACTAATGCTCCTGCGCCTGCGCCGGCGATAGCTCCAAAAATAGCTGCATTACGGATCTTCTTCAAATCACGGGGTTTTAATACTCCTGCATGACGCAATTCTTTAAATTTCAGCAAAAAAGCCGCTCTTCTTCCGGCAATAGAAGGATCTGACTCCTTAAGATTTTGATTTATCTGCCGGCCCCATTCAATCATAGCGCCACCCATAGCGCCTACAAAAGCTCCGCCTACCCATGTTCCTGTTATACCTGTTCCTATTCCTGCAGTAGTAGCAGTCCAGGCAAGTACACCTTTGGCTAATTCTCTGGAAGCCATACCTGCCCCTACTTCACCTATTTTACCCGTTGCAAAACCGGCAATAGACTTACCAAACGCAGGAACATTTTTCAATACATCTCCTGCTTTCCCAATTACAGCTTCTGTACCTAATTTTTTAGCTAGTTCTACCCCTTTTCCTGCCCCCTTAAAAGGCAATTTGGCTCCCTCAATTCCTAAATGAGCTACTCCGCCTAAAACCCCCACTGTCCCATCACCAACTGCTCTGGCTCCTGCACCCAAGCCATGACCTACTCCTCCTACCATGTTTCCTGCCATATCTCTGGCACCGCCTGCTGCATTACCCACACCTCCCAAAGCCCCTCCTGCCTTTCTGCCTACCCCGCCTGCCAAATTTCCAAGTTTATTTAAACCTCTTTTAAAGACATTTTCCCCACTAGGGGCAACAGCCCTACGGGCTTCGTCAGCTAACTTCAAGATAGGATCTTCTACTGCCATATTCTTACTTTTTATATCTTACTTTAAATATTTGCTTTGTGTCAAATATAGTACTATATTATAAATAACACTAAGAAATATGCCTGCTTCACCCGAACACCGACCTTCCGGAAATGCATCCAAAGCTATTGACCGTATAACCAAACAAGTTCTGTCCGGCAAAATAAAACCCAGCCAGCTAATAGATGATGCAGATAAATTATTTCAAGCAGCAGGCGAGCAAGGCAGGGAACAAATCCAGCCGTTTCTTTTGGAAGCTGTGAGAAGAGCACCTGAGGGAGTAATGCAGACATCTTTCATTGATAGATTAAAAAAACTATACATTGAAGATCAGCGCCATCATAATAAAGAAGGTGCTATCCAACGTAGTATCAAACTAAGGGAAGACTTAGGTATAGATATCAAACCTGAAGAACAGGCGTTTATAAATGCCTTAAGGAAAAAGTATAATTTTCCTGCAACCCCTCAAACAGAACCAGCACTCTCATCACCTCAAGCAACGAAGCCTCTCCTTGGAGAATATCTTTGGGAAGCCAAGGATGGCGACATTCCTATTAGAGTTATCGACGATCTGGGGATAGGGCCTGATGGCCGAAGATATGTACAGATTGAGGGCAGTTTGACAGGAATCCCCTTAGATAATTTAAAACCAGTGCACGTCGAAATAACCGAATCTAGCGTGGATACTGAAGATCAAATAAAAGTTGAGGTTCTTACCAGATATCAAAAACAGGCTGATGAAAAAGGTGTTACCATGCCTGAAGGTGATTTTATATGCCTTGACGGACAGAGAATCACCTCGTGGGCTGATGAAGAAGGCAGTGTTGTACCTTCGGCTTTTGATCCAACCCAAACAGAAAAAAGACTTGCACTAATTGGCTCTATGCAAGGAAATGACGGCGCTGTTACTTTTATAGGACCTGACGGCAAGTATTATGCTGGTCTGCAAACAACAGACAATATGCGAGCTTTAATCAATGCAGGTTATAAACCAGGTCCTGTCAATAATCTGATGAATGCAGATAATAAAATAGCTGATCCGGAAAAACAAAAAGAATGGGAACGATTAATTGAAAAACCAAAATCTGTAAACGAATAAGGCTCAGGAGAGCAGCACCCCGCCATCAACCACTATCTGGCTGCCTGTCATATAGGATGACATATCAGAGGCTAAAAAGAGGGCTACTTTACCAATCTCATCAGGCTGTCCCATTCTTTTCATGGGGATTTTGGCAAGGAATTTTTCCATAATAGCAGTATCCAAAGGCTTCCCTTGAGTGACCCCCGGTGTTTCTATTGCCCCGGGAGCAATGGCATTAACCCAAATTTTGTGTGGAGCCAACTCTAAAGCTACATTTTTAGTAAAACCCCATACTCCGTGTTTGGAAGCATCGTAGTGAGCTAAACCCACTGATGAGGGATGCAGGGCATCAATGGAGGTAATATTGATAATTTTTCCCCCTCTTCCTTGTTTGATCATCTGTTCAGAGACATATTTTGTACAAAGAAAGACACCTTTTAAGTTTACGGCAATAACTTTATCAAACTCTTCTGCACTCATCTGCTCTACTGGTTTCACAGGATAGATTCCTGCGTTATTTACCAAAATATCTATCCCTCCAAACTCCGCCACAGTTTCTTCAACCATTCTTTTAACGTCTTCTTCTGAAGACACATCAGTACCCAAAGTCTTATCAGCAACTTTCACTTTGGCTCCTGCTTCTTCTAATCTTTTTACCACCCCCAAACCTATCCCCATCGCCCCTCCTGTAACTATGGCTACTTTATCTGATAAATCTATGTTCATTTTTTCAGCTCTTCTCCTACTATAGTATTTAAATCAGCAAAACTTTGCAAGTTTAATTTTTTTCCGTTTAGGAAAAATGTTGGGGTTGAATTGATCCTCAATTTTCTGCCTTCAGCAATATCCTCATCTATTTTTGTTTTGTAAACATCCCCCTCCATAGCCTCTTTTGCCTTACTTTCATCAATTTCTAATTCTTTTGCTAATTTTAAGAAATATGAATCAGCATCACTTCCTGACATCTTAGACCAACTGTCCTGGGTTTCAAAAATCTTCTCATGCATCTGCCAAAACTTACCCTGCTCTCCTGCTGCTTCTGCCAGATAGGCTGTTTTTTTACCAAACTGATGTTGAGGAAGAGGGAAGTGGCGGTAAATAAATTGCACATTGTCACCATAAGAGGAAATCACCTGCTTTATATATGGTTCTGCTGATCTGCAGGCAGGACACTGAAAATCTGAAAATTCCACCAGCCTTACTTTAGCACTGTCACTGCCTATTCTTTGCCCTTTGGAATAATCAATTTGTAAAACTTCACTGCTTATATTATTGGAAGAATTTGAACTTTTGCCTAAAAAAAATACAAAACCCAAAAGCAATGCCACTGTAACAAGTAAAATTATCCCCAGTACTTTAGTCTCTGTTTTCATTTCTTCTGATAAGTATAACTTTTAAGATTATAACTGAAATAATAAAAGATAAAACACACCAAAAACAAAAAGCTTTAATCACAAAAGCTTCCAGGTATGTTAAATACGCTCCAAAACCAACTCCTGTTAAAGCAAGTAAAAGTTGTAATCTTTTAATTATTTTTGTAGGTATTTCATGAGAATGGATAACAGATAACGCTGCCATAGTAAGGTAAAAAACAATCCCAAAAGCAGGAATCGGAATACCAAAAAAAGAAGCGTACGGACTGGACCGGACAATATCACAACCTTTTCCTACAGGACAAACCATTGGCCCGCTTAAAGAATATTCATAAAGCAAAAAAGCAGACACCGCAAAACCCAGTAAGCTGAAAATAAAAATCAGTCTGTTTGAAAGTTTTGATGAAATCATAGTTTAAACTTTTTTCAAAGATATAATTTTATCACTAATTAATTTCATAGTAGCTCCTAAAATCTGCATTACTGGTACAACTAAAAAGGTTATCAAAGCTATAAAAGCGGCAAAAAGTTGCGATAATAACTCTCCACAGAAATAACAATTCATAATCTACAAACTGTAATCTTTGCTTGTACGCACGCCATGATCATGTTCTCCTCTTTCCAACTCCTTTTCAAAATCAGCTATAGCATCCAGTACCTGTAAAGGACTGTTTACTATTTTATAAACTTTTAACTCTTCAGGGCGAAGAAGCATTTTTTTCTTAAAAACTTCTATAATTTCTTCCCAAAATTTACCGTACAAAATTAAGGGTTTGTGATGGCCAAAATACAACTTAGCCAAACCCCAGGCCATGCCAAACTCTGAAATTGTGCCTGTTCCCCCGTTAAAAACAATGTAAACCTGCCCCATTTTCATCAAAGCCAGGGTTCTTTCAACGTAACTGGTGGTTTTTATTTCCTCATCAAAAAGATTTTTGGGATCCCGTCCTTCAAAATTGGGAATATCTTCAGAATATAAAGTCACTCCAATCACCTTGCCTCCGCCTTCTTTGGCCCCGATAGTAGCAGCCCTCATCACTCCGGGACCTCCCCCGTCTACTACTGTGTAGCCTGCCTCTGCCAACTCTTTAGCGACCCCCTCAACAGACTGGAAAAGTCCATCCTTTTCAGAAGCATCAGCATAACCAAAAATTGCCACATATTGAATTGTTCTAGCCTTTTTTTCCTTAAGATCCACCTATAGCCTCCCAGAGTTTTTCCATATTTTCATTAATATCTCCTGTCAGCAAAAAAGATCCAACAGACAACTGGTCTGCTCCTGCTTGGACTATTTGCCTGGCATTACTGTCACGTACAGAACCATCTACAGAAATCCTGACTGGCCAACCTTTTTCCTTTAAACTTTTAATCCTATCTAACGCTTCAGGCAAAAAAGGTTGTCCCTGAAAACCCGGCACAATTGACATGAGTAACACTAAATCTATTTTATCTTTATATGGTTCCAGTTTTTCAATCGGTGTTTCCATTTTTAAAGCAATCCCTGCTTCCATTCCTGCCTCTTTTATTTTATTAATAACTTCCAAAGGATCATCATCTGATTCAAAATGGAAAACTACTCTTTTGAAACCTGCTTCTTTTAGCCTGTCAATCCACTGCAAAGGATGAGACACCATCAAATGTGCTTCCTTATTAAGATTAAGGGGGTATTTGGCTACTTCTTCAGGGCCAATCGCCTCATTTAGAACAAATTTATTGTCCGCGAAGTCAATATGTACCCAACCCTCCTGAAATGAAGCAGAGCGACTTAACTGATCAATATGTTTCCCGAACTCTTCGGGAGTTTTATCAAGTATTGCGGGAAGAATTTGAATCATTTGATTTCTTCTATTTTTTTAATTCTTCTGATATGTCTTTCATCTTCTGAGAATGGAGTATCCAGGAATAATTTAACAGCATTATTTGCTTCTTCCTCATTTAAAAATCTTGCTCCCAGCGACAAAATATTAGAATCATTATGCTGACGGGTTAAAGAAGGCATATCTTCAGCTTTTCCGTAATAAACAGCTGCTCTTACTTTTGGAAACTTGTTTGCTACTATTGCTTCTCCTTGTCCGGAACCACCAAAGATTATACTTTTTGAATTTTCCGGATCTTTGGAAACCATCTCTGCCGCCTTGGAGATAAAATCAGGGTAATCATCGTTTTTATCATACTGGTAAGCTCCGCAGTCCTCTACTTCATACCCTTCTTTTATTAAAAACTCTTTAACTGTTTCTTTTAACTCAAACCCTGCATGATCTGTAGCGAGATATACTTTCATTGAAGATACTATATCACACCTCATGATCTATTTTGTACCACTTGACCAACAAATTTGTTTTTGATTAAATATTAACGCTTACTGAAAAGTAAGTTTTCAAGAAAACTCGCTTTGTGCGAGTTTTTTTGAGGGAAAATGATATAATGTAGCCATTCTTTCGGGGGTTGAAGTTGTAAATCAACTTCAACGTTGTGTAAGTCAAGATCGGTGGTAAACTCCACGAGCCCTAAAAAGCAGGAACCGGCGAAACTCCGGTAGCGACCGTCCTTCAGAGAAGGACCCTGAGCGTAGTCGAAGGGTACAGTCGGGATGAAAGAGAGAATATGTTTACAGGAATTATTACCCATCTAGGGAAACTTTATAGTAGCAACGGATCAGTTCTGGCATTTAATGCTGAACAATCTTTCTGCAAAAAACTGAAAATCGGCACCAGTGTTGCCATAAATGGAGTTTGCCTAACTATTTTCAAAAAACCTACAAAAGATTCTTTTTCTGTTGAAGTGATGCCCGAGACACGAAAGAAAACCATGCTGGCTTATCTTAAGGTAAATGATATAGTTAATTTGGAATTACCTTTAACCCCTCAAGCTTTTTTATCAGGGCATATAGTACAAGGCCACGTTGACGGAGTTGCTAAACTTTTAAGCATTACAAAACAAAAAAATAGCTTTATTCTTAAATTCTCTCTTCCCTCCCGTCTTACCAGATACATTGCAGAAAAAGGATCGATTACTGTCAATGGTATCTCTTTGACCGTAATTGAGGCAGGAAAAACTCATTTTACGGTTGGAATTATCACGTATACATGGAACAATACCATGCTAAACACCTTAAAAACCGGCGACTTAGTCAACATTGAAACAGATATTTTGGCAAAATACACAGAAAGACTTTTGAAACAATGATCAAACAACATCAAAAATTAACCCGGTTTGATACTCTAAATCAAAAACTTAAAATTGCGATTATCAGAAGTAATTATCACAAAGATTTGACTCAAAGCATGGAAAGAGCATGCAGAAAGCATTTAGCAGCTTCCGGCGTTTCTGAAAATAATATAACCACTTTTGAAGTTTCCGGTTCCTGGGAAATCCCTCTTATTGCCAAAAATATTGCAGCTAGCGAAAAATTTGACGGGATTATCGCTTTTGGCATTATCTTAAAGGGAGAAACTTATCATTTTGAGATGATTGCCAATGAGTGCACCAGAGCTTTGATGAAAATTTCTTTAGAATTTAACATTCCTGTTACTTTGGAAATATTGGCAGTTTATAATTTGCAACAAGCCAGAAAAAGAAGCATTGGCAAATATAATAAAGGTATTGAAGCAGCCAGCACTTTACTGGAAACGATTAAAACACTATCTAAAATATGAGTATTGCACAAGCTACTTTACCTACAAAATTTGGAATTTTTCAAATCAGCATCTTTAAATCAAAGGATAATTTAGAACATGCGGCTTTAATCAAAGGAAAAAATTTTGACAAAGAAGTTTTGGTTAGAATCCATTCCCAATGTTTAACAGGCGACACATTCTCTTCCTTAAGATGCGACTGCCGTGAGCAACTACAACAAAGTTTGAAAAAAATCAGCCGGGCCCGAAATGGAGTCTTAATTTATTTAAACCAGGAAGGAAGAGGTATCGGGTTGACTAATAAAATCAGAGCTTACGCTTTACAGGAGAATGGACTGGATACAGTTACTGCCAATGAACAATTGGGATTTGCTGCTGACCAGCGGAATTATAAAATAGCTGCCCAAATCTTAAAGAAATTAAATATTAATCAGATTAACCTGCTCACTAATAATCCTGATAAAGTCAATCAACTTAGACAACTTGGAGTAAATATAAAAAAATGTCTTTCTCTTGAAATTGCTCCAAACAAAACAAATAATACTTATTTAAAAACCAAAAAATATAAAATGAACCACAAATTAAATCTGGTTTAGCTATGGACGAAGATATTAAATACCTTAAAGAAACCTTAAGACTTGCTAAAAAAGGCTTAAGCTGGACAAACCCCAACCCAATGGTTGGAGCAGTAATAGTTAAAGACGGCCAGATAATCGGGCAGGGGTATCACCGCAGGGCAGGTCTTCCGCACGCAGAAATTGAAGCATTAAATTCTGTAAAGAGGAGTCCAAGAGGAGCAACGCTCTATGTTAATCTTGAACCCTGCTCTCACTACGGCAAAACCCCGCCTTGCACGGATGCAATTATTACATCAGGGGTAAAAAGGGTCGTTTGCGCAACCAAAGATCCAAATCCAAAAGTAAACGGAAAGGGTTTGGCAACATTAAAAAAAGCCTGCATAGAAACTTCCGTTGGAATATTGGAAAATGAGGCCCGGTTGTTAAACAGGACATTTTTTACTTTCCATGAAAAAAAACGCCCGTTTGTTGCCTTAAAATTTGCAGCTTCTTTAGACGGAAAACTGGCTACTTCCACAGGTAATTCAAAGTGGATTACTAATGAAAAGGCGAGAATTTACGCAAGGGGTTTACGAAGCAAATATCAGGCAGTAGTAGTAGGAATAAATACTATCCTCAAAGATAATCCGCATTTGGGAGCACGCATAAAAGGAAAAAAAGACCCCCTGCGGGTGGTCTTAGGTTCTAAAACGCAAATTCCAAAACATTCTCAAATCTTACGGGACCCCAATATCCTTATTACATCAACCGACAACATCCCTGATCTGTTATCAATGCTTAAACAAAAAGGAATTATCAGTATCCTGGTTGAAGGCGGAGGTAAAACTTTAGGAAAATTTGTTGACTGCCAAATAATCGATGAGGTATACGCTTTTCACGCCCCAATTCTTCTGGGAGGTAAAACTGCTGTGAGCATTGAGGGAAATGGAGCGGAAAGCATCAGCAAAGCAATTTATTTAAAAAATTTATCCTTTAAAAAATTCGGTGACAACATCTTAACGATTGGTTATGTATAAAATAATCCTTTTGTACTACAATAGATAGTAATGAATAAAAAATTGGTAAACGGTAAGGTGATGGGGGAACTGGAATCTGAAATTATGGACATCATCTGGGGCCATAAAGAAACAGTTTCAGTAAAAACAGTTGCAGATATTTTAAAAATAAGGAGAAAAATTGCCTATACTACCGTCATGACTGTAATGGCAAGACTTGTTAGCAAAGGTATTTTAATAAGACGTTTAAACGGGTCAAGTTACTTATATAAACCCAAAGTTTCCAAGGATAAATTTATTGCAAAAACAGTCCACAATATTTTCTCTTCTTCAATCTCTGCTTTGGGAGATGAAGTTTTAACTCATTTTGTTAAAGAAATACAAAAAGTCAGTCCGCAAAAAAGACAGGATCTTTTAAAGATTTTGGACAATAAATGAAAAAAGTAAATACATTCTTTTTAATTTTGGTAATTTCCGCTCTTGTTGTAACTTTTATTTTAACCCTTATTCCCAAAAAAACTTTTGCGCTCTTTGATGAAAAAAACTTATCTTGTATGGGACCGGCGCTTTTCTCCTCTCCCTTCCCTACCATTTTTCTTTTAGGCGCAGGTACACTTTTAGGGATAGGCCTGCTGTCTGCTTTAATTCAAATAATTAAAACACAGCTGTTTTTAAATAATCTGCTTTCAAAAAAAATGCCACCCTCATCTGATTTGAAAAAAATTTTCCAAAATGTAGGCATTAATAATAAAGTAGTGGTAATTAAAGACAAAAATCTTTTTTCCTTTTGCGCAGGATTTGTCTTTCCTTTTATCGTAATAAGCACATCCCTGATAAAGTCATTAACTAAAAAAGAACTTGAGGCTGTTTTGCTTCATGAGCAATCTCATCTTTTAAACAGAGATCCATTAAAAGTATTTATTGGTAAAACTCTTTCATCTATGTTTTTCTTTCTGCCGATTTTTAAGGAACTTCATAAAAACGCAGAAAGCTCTGCAGAATTTTTGGCTGATCAGTGGACAATTAAATATCAGAAAAAATCAGGGTATTTAAGAAAAGCTTTAAAAAAAGTTTTGAGCAAACCTTCTGAAAACTTAGGGCTTGTTTCCAATGCTTCAAATCCCGATTATTTTGAAATAAGAATTCACCGTTTGGTTAACCCCAACTTAAAACTTAAAAAAAGATTTTCCTTCTTTAGTGTAGCAACTACTTCTATTTTTATTATTGTCAGCTTTGTTATGCTAAATGCTCCGGCAAAGGCTGATCATATGCAAAAACAAGATTTGCAAACAGCATGCATAGAAAATCAATCCTGTCAAAAACAATGCCACCCTTCAAAACAGAAGGAACTAAATTATATTCCGGTTGACAAATGCTCAAATTTTCTACTACACTAGGTAGTATTACGAAAGGGGGTGTTTTTTACGAATAACAATAGTTACGTACTGCGTGTACCAAAACTTAATTTGCAGACAATAGTTTTAGCTCTTATTGCCCTAATCACTGTTTTTCAAACCATCCAGTTGGTAAGGATAAATTCCAAAACTGCTACTACTAAAGCTATAACAGCGCCTGCTTCAAATTCTAATACCGGTACAACCGGTACGGGAGGCAACAGCGATGTACCTGAATCAATGGTAGGAGGTTGTTAATTAAACTATGAATAAAATCTTTTTGGTTGTTGCATTCGTTGCGGCTTTAGCTGGCGCTTTTTTTTCAACAAAAACGCTTTCTTTGGTTGAAAAAAATATTGCTGACGCAAAAGAGGAAGCCCGCCCTGCCAATGTAAAAATCGTAAAAATCACCACCGATTCCTGTCTTGATTGTTTTGATGTTGAAAAAGCTGTCAGTGATTTCAAAAAACAAAATGTTAAAGTTGAGGAAGAAAAAACCTTAAACTTTGATTCGGAAGAAGCTGCCTCCTCTATAAAACAATTGGGAATTACAAAAGTGCCTACCTACTTTGTAACAGGAGAGGTTACAAAAAGTAATTTAGAAAGCTATGTAAAAAATAACGGAGAGATCAAAGCAGATACTTTTGTCTTTAAAAAAGTCCTTCCTGTTTTTGTTGATGCTGATAGCCGCGAGGAAAAAGGCAAAGTTGTAGCCACCATTTTAACTGATCCTTCCTGCCCTAAATGTATCGATCCTAAACTAACTATAGAGAATTTTAAAAAAGCAGGGATAAAAATAGTTGATCAAAGAGAAGCCAGTTATAATTCTTATGAAGGAACTAAACTTATTAATCAGTATAAAATCACCAAAATCCCAACCTTCCTCTTTTCTTCTGATATAGATTTGTATGACAACGTTAAATCCAGTTGGACAAATATTGGCACTATTGAAGAGGATAAAACATATATAGCAAGGAATTTGTTTTTACCTTACAGGGATTTAGAAAAAAATCAAATAATGGGACTTGTTAATTTAACATATCTTGTAGACTCAACTTGTCCTGCCTGTTATAAAGCAGATCAGGTGCAAAAACCAATTTTAACTCAAGGTTATGGGATAGCATTAAATTATGAACGGGCTGTTGATATTTCCTCTTTTGAGGGACAAAACTTAATTAGCAGATATAATATAACCAAAGTTCCTACTGTATTACTATCCGCTGATGCAGATCAGTATGCTAATTTAAAGAATGTCTGGAAAAACGTAGGGACTGTGGAAGCCGACGGCTGGTATGTTTTCAGGGAAATGCAGCAACTTCAGGGAGTGATATATAAGGATCTTGTAACCAATCAAATAACAGGTCAGGCAGCGCCAACACCACAGGGAGAAAATAAATGAAGCAACTGTTTGCAGCACTGAAAATAATACTGCGAAAACCTTTTTACAAATATGTTGCCCTTTTTACCACTGTTGTTTTTTCATTGATTTCATACTGGCTTTTTTATCAGACTACCAGTATCCAAAGATTTTTGGAAAATTCTACTCTTTTATACAGCATAATTTATTTTGCTGCCACAATCATAATTATCTTTTTGTCCGGAATCAGCGTTTCTGCTGTTGTCTGGCTTTTTAACCACTCGGTTTTAAGTCAGACTAAAAACATGACAGCTAATTTAGGGGGGTTGGTAGCATCTGCTTTCAGTATGGGCTGCCCTGTATGCGGAGCATTTTTACTCTCTGCAATCGGTGTGGCCGGAGGATTATCTGTATTCCCGCTACAAGGTCTGGAACTTAAAATTTTAAGTCTTGTTCTTTTAGGAGGTTCCCTTTTTTACAGTCTGTCGAGGGTAAAATCTGCCCTTCATTGTAAAGAATGCAACGATATAACTCACAAAGTGGCAAAACAAAAAGGACCTCATACCATTATTGTTCCTGTTAAAAATATTCTCGTTTTCTTACTTGCAGGATTATTTTTAGGAAATCAAATCTTAATGGCCCAAATTGCAGCCCATATGGGTATGACTTCTCATAAAGGCATTGTTGCCAGTCTTTTGGGAATTCAAACTAAATCGTCTTTCACTATTATTGCTCCAAAGGTAAATCCTGACGGGAGGACAACTGTGCTTTATGAGTGGCCCACAATCACTGAAGTGCCAGCCAACCCCAATAGCGCAAATGCTTTAACTGATGCAAAGGTAGTAATGATTGCCACAGGCAAACCATTTTATGCTCCTGATGATGTTTCCTTTGATGACCCAATTAATGCTCAAAACAAATGGGGAGCGTACGAAGCTTCTATAAAATTAAGCGGCGATCAGGAAACAAGATATCAAAAATTAATTTCTACCATGATGACCTGCAGCTATTGTTGCGGCAGCGCTGACAGAGTGACTATGAATAAAAACTGTGGCTGCGCCCATGCCAAAGCAGTCAGAGGTTTTTACCGTTTTATGATCCAAAATTATGGTGATAAATACACAGACGAACAGATGGTGGGAGAATCTCACCGCTGGTATGCGCTGTGGTATCCCAAAGGTATGCTTTCAGATTACCTTTTGGCAACGGGCAATGAAAGCGCCCTGCCGCACGAATCTCACGGAGGAGCAGGACCTGACGGTATGCACGGACTTAAAAGATGAAAATTAAATTTAGCTCTATATCTGAAGAGGAACTTAACAAGCTTCAACCTGAAAAAGAGGATTTAAAAATAGTCATTCCCAAAGTTCCTGTTAAAAAAATTCTAATAGGTTTAATTATTGCCGGATTTTTAACAAACCAGTTCCTGCTTTGGAAGGCGGATTACTTCAGCAACATTTTCAAAATTTTTAATGTTAATATTGTAGTTACCAAAAAATGACCACAGGTTCAAAAACTATCATTGCTGTAATAGTAGTAACCATCCTTATTTTGGGAGGAGCTGTCTGGTTTTTAACCAGCCAGACCCAAAAAGAGGAAGCAAAATTAACTCAGCCTAAATTAGGGGAAGTTATTCCTGATGAAGGAGCACAACATATCCCCAGTAACGAAACTGCCACATATAATACCAATCCTCCAACTTCAGGTCCTCATTATGCCCAGTCTGCAGATGCTGGAATTTATGAAAAAGCCATACCTGACGGCAATTTAATTCACAGCATGGAACACGGAGCAGTTATTCTTTGGTACAGAGAGTCAACGCAATCAGGCACATTGGGTTTGTCAAAAGAAGAAATTAACAAACTAAAAGGAATCTTTTCTTCTGTACCGGTCAGCAAAAAAATCATGGTTCCCCGGGAAAGCCTCGATGATGCGCCCATTGTTTTAACTTCATGGGGCAGACTTTTAAAACTTCAAACCATAGAGGAAGATAAGATTAAAACATTTATGGAAACAAATGAAAACAGAGGTCCTGAAAAAGCTCCCCTTTAATTTTTGTCTGCAATGAAAAAAATTATTTTTTTAGGCGGATCACTATTTATACTTTTTATTTCTTTTAAGACTGTTTTTGCCCAAATGCCGGCCGAAACTCCTCCGCCTGAAGAAAGACACGAAGCGCAAGTGACTGCAATTTTGGAAGAAGGGGAAAATGAAGTGGGACCGGGAGTTAAACAACCGTTTCAAAAAGTAGAAGCTGCAATCTCCGAAGGCCCGCTTAAAGGACAAAAAGTAGAAGCTCAAATGGGCGGCCTTGTTTTAACTAATGACAATCAAAGAGTTAAAGTTGGTGACAAAATATCAGTAGCTCATATCAGAAACATTGATGGCAGCGAGCAGTTTTATGTGGCAGATTTTATCAGGACAGACTCTCTCTATCTACTGATGATTGCCTTTCTTGTCTCTGTAGTGGCAATTGGAGGATTAAGGGGTCTAAGCTCGTTTATAGGTTTAGTTATTTCCTTAATTGTTTTAATTAAATACATAATTCCAAAAATAGCTTCAGGAGGAGATCCTGTTTTTATTGCCGTTTCAGGCTCTTTAATGATTCTCATTGCCTCTTTATATCTTGCTCATGGTTTCAGTAAAAAAACCACAGCTGCAGTTTTAGGCACTTTTTTCAGTTTAATACTGACAGCATTTTTGGCTTCTCTTTTTGTCAGCGCCAGCAAACTTTCAGGCTTTGGTTCTGAAGAGGCCAGCTTTTTAAGTATGTTCCCCGGCATGCAGGTAAATTTACAAGGCATACTTTTGGGAGGCATCATTATCGGTTCTTTGGGGGTGCTTGACGATATTACCATCAGTCAGTCAGCCTGTGTTTTTGAACTGAAGAATGCCAATAAGAATCTTTCATGGAAAGAGTTGTACATAAGAGGTTTAAGGATAGGAAGAGAGCATATTGCTTCACTGGTAAATACTTTAGTGTTGGCTTATGCCGGAGCATCTTTGCCGCTCCTGCTTTTATTTACTCTAAACGGCGGAGAACCTATTAACGTGCTGCTTAATCGGGAAATGATAGCAACGGAAATTGTAAGAACTGTTGTAGGCAGTTTAGGGCTGGTTGCAGCAGTACCAATTACTACAGCGATTGCGGCATTTTTTAACAGAAAGTAATACTACACATTGTAGTATTACTTATGCTAAACTGATTATATGGGCAAACCAATTTTAAAAGGATTTTTAGCTTTTATTGCTCTCTTAACCGTTTATTTTTCCCTTTTGACTCTTATTTCAGGGTGGACATTTGCCCTGGAGGAGTTTTCAAAATTCTGGTATTACATAACAGGCTTGGCTTTAGGTTTTGCAATACAGTTTGGCCTTTATACACACCTTAAAAACCTCATCAAAGAAAGGGCTCAAACCGGACATGTTTTGACAGCCACAGGTACCACTTCCACTGCTGCTATGATTTCCTGCTGTGCCCATTACCTGACTAATATTCTTCCCCTACTGGGAGTTGCAGGAATAATAACTTTTATCAGTCAATATCAGGTTAAATTTTTCTGGCTTGGTTTATTGTTTAATTTTTTGGGGATTTTATATTTGGGAAACAAGGTGCTAAAATTTTCTAAACAATCATGAAAAAGATCTGGCCAGTTTACATTATTGCCTTAGTTGCGGTTTTGGCTTTTGTCCTAAAAGACAACTTCTCCATTAAAATTAACTCAAAAAACGAGGCAGCTCCTACAGCGCAAACCACAAGCTTTGAGACAAAAGAGGATACACAAGGACCGGTTTCTATTGCTGTTACCCCCTCTTTTACCGGCACCTGGAATTTTGCAATCAGTTTAAATACCCACTCTGAAGAATTGGATATGGACCTGGTAACTGTTTCTGAACTAATTGATGATAAGGGTAAATCATACACTGCTGTCTCATGGGAAGGCGCCCCTCCCGGAGGCCAGCACCGTAACGGAACTTTGAAATTTAACCCAATCTCCCCAAAACCAAAATCAGTAGAGTTAAAAGTTAAAAATATCGGAGGGGTGGAAAGGAGTTTTAAGTGGATCTTTTAGTAAGCGCATCATTTATAGCTTCATTCGTTGCAGGTATCGCTGCTCTTTTTGCTCCCTGCTGTATCACAGTACTTCTTCCGACATATTTTGCCTCTATTTTTAAACAAAAATCCACAGTATTTTTGATGACATTTGTTTACTTTTTGGGGATACTAACTATTTTCCTTCCCATTGGACTTGGAGTTTCATTTTTAACTCAAATTTTCAGCCAGTATCATGACATTGTCTTTTTAATAGGAGGAATATTCCTGCTTCTCCTTGGAATGACTTTACTTACCGGACAACAATTCTCTCTGCCTTTCAGTGTCCACCCTCAGCTTAAAAGGCAGGATTTCATCTCTGTTTATGTGCTAGGGATATTCTCTGCCATAGCTACCACCTGCTGCGCGCCTGTTTTGGCAGGAGTGTTGGCCCTGTCTGCTCTTCCTGGTTCAGTTTTGCTGGGAGGAATTTATACCTTAGCTTATGTATTGGGAATGGTGATTCCTCTTTTTGTTATTGCTGCGTTTTTGGACAAGGTAGATTTTACCAAGAAGTTTTTTGCCTTCAGGAAAAGTATTTCTTACACAATTTTGGGACAAAAAATATCTTTAACTTTAGCCAACCTATTTTCAGGACTGATGTTTTTGGTTTTGGGAATAATTATTATTTACCTTGCCAGAACCAGCCAACTTACTTCTCATTCTCAATATCAGGTGGCTTTAAATATTTATATGACAAACTTAATTAAATCCATCAGTCAGTTTACTTCTGTTATTCCTGAGATAGGCTGGGCAGCAATTTTCAGTGTCATTACTTTAACTATTACTTATTTTGCTGTAAAACAATTTATTAATTTAAAAAAAGGGGGTGAAATAAATGAGTAAAACCAAAATGATTGCAATTGTAGCTACCGGTATTATAGTAGCGCTCGTTTTAATTGTCAGTAACTTTAATATAGAAATCAATGTTAACAACAATGGCTCGGCTACAAAAAATGCAAGCCAGCAGGCAGACTCAATGGACAGTCATCATGGAGGGGGAACTGCTGTCGATTCCGCTGTTTTTGATAGTCTAGTCGACAAAAGCGCACCTGATTTTACTTTGGAAAACTATGACGGAAAAAAGGTTACCTTAAGCGGGTTAAAAGGGCAAAGTGTCATTCTCTTTTTTAACGAGGGCCTAATGTGTTATCCATCCTGCTGGAATCAAATTGCAGCTTTTGGCAAAGACAGTGAAATCAGCAAAAAAGCAGTGATATTAAGTATTACTGTTGATCCGCAAAAAGACTGGAACTATGCTGTAAACAAAATGCCTGAACTGGCCAAAGCTACTGTACTTTTTGATACCGCAGGAGAAGTTTCCAAAAGTTACGGAGTTTTAACGCTCCCTTCATCTATGCATAAAGGGCAATACCCCGGACACAGCTATGTCCTAATTGATAAAGAAGGTGTTGTAAGATTTGTCAGAGATGATGTTTCTATGGCAGTCAGAAACAGTGAACTTTCAGCAGAATTGGAAAAAATTTAATTTACAGGAACGTTTGCAGGAGAACCTGTATGCGTTCCTGTAAAATTTCCTGAAGTAAAAATAGCCTGCTTCTTTGCTGACAAATTATTTCAAGTGAGTAAATATCTTCTTTGGAAATACTGCTGTCTCTGCCGCTAAATTCAAAATACATAATATCATCAGGACTTTGACTGTGACCTAATCCTAAAGCATGTCCAAATTCATGAGTTAAAATCCGTCTCAACTCATCCTGATCATTTCCATAATAAACTTCAATTTTTTGAGTTTGAGGATTATAAATCCCTCCTTCAGGTTTGATCTGAATAGTTGAGTTGTAATCAGAAGCTGCCTGTCTTAAAGTATCTACTTTGGCATTGTACTGCGAGGTTGATTTATTTAAAGACCTGGCCAACCCATTTAACTGATCAGCCTCCTGCTTTAAGGCTTTTTGCTCTTCAATCAGTTTATTATATTCCTCTTCAGGAGCTCCTCCCTGTTCATTCCAGCGTTTGACTGTTTCATTTAAGGAGGTTATACGAGCTTCAAATTCTCCTTTTTTCTTTTCATATTCCCCAATTGTCGGAGTCAGCTTTGCTTTATCCTGCTGCACCTCATCTTTAATGCTGGTTACTTTGCTTTTTGAAGACTGTCTTTCATCATAAAGTAAATTAATATCCAGTTCTGCTTTAAAATCCGGAGCTAGTAATTGCTTCCCATAAGCTTCATTCCACTCCCGGGCTGTCTCATTTGCAATTTGAGCAAAATCAGCAGAGGAAATACCAAATTCAGAATCTACTTCTCCGATTGTGTACCCCAAAGGCTTATCGCAGGGAGAATAATACATTAGTTTTTTATAATTTTCCTTTAAAAAAGGTGCCTGTAAATAAGAGAAGGCTCCAAGAAAAAGTATCAGGATTAAAAAAATTAATCTTTTCACTGCTTAATTTTACCAAAAAAAATACTTTAGTGGCAGCAACTCTGGGAATGATTGCTTTGAACAGTGACATATTTTTCCGGAGCTCCTTTAAACTGATTTAAGCAATTTTCAGAACAAAAGTAATACTTTTGGCCCTTAAACTCTGTCGAGAACTGGCTTTTTTTATCCACCTTCATCCCGCAAACCGGGTCTTTTACTCCGCCGAAAAGTCCAAACATATTTCCTCCTTTCTTTTCAATCTAACTTTGCTCTTCTTAAAAGCAAGGCATTAAAAACCACAATTATTGATGATGCGCTCATAAGCAAAGCTGCCCATTCAGGTCTTAAAAGTATTCCCAGATTCAAATACAAAACCCCTGCTGCAGTGGGAATAGCAAATACATTATAACCTGTGGCCCAAATTAAATTTTGAATCATTTTGCTGTTGGTTTTTCTGCTCAAAGATATGGCTTTAACCACATCCATCGGGTCGTTTTTCATCAGCACTATATCAGCAGATTCCACTGCTACATCAGTTCCTGCGCCAATAGCAATTCCTACATGTGATTGAGTCAAAGAAGGGGCATCATTCACCCCGTCCCCTACCATTGCCACTATATTACCTTGCGCTTGCAGCTGTTTTATTTTATTCACCTTATCTTCAGGTAAAACCTGGGCAAAAACAGTATCCATATCAAGTTCTTTCCCTACTTCATCTGCTACATCTTTAACATCACCTGTTAACATTGCTGTTTTTATTCCCATATCATGAAGCCTTTTTACCGCCTCTTTTGATTCTTCCCTGATAATATCAGCCAGCAGAATGATTCCCGCCAGCTTCCCGTCAATGGCAGCAAAAATCGGGGTATTGCCTTTTTTCCCTGTTTTCAGATCTTCCATTTTGACCTTCAACTCTTCCATTAAGACCTTGTTGCCCACAGCCACAGTCATGCCGTCAACTTTGCCTTGCGCTCCTTTACCGGGAAAAGATTTGAACTCTTTAACTTGCGGTATCTCCAGATTTTTCTTTTTAGCTTCATTAACAATCCCCTGGGCAATCGAATGTTGTGATTGAACCTCTACAGCCGCCGCCAATTTTAATATGTCATTCTGAGTGATTAGCGAAGAATCTCTAGATTTAATTTTGAGATTCTTCACTTCGTTCAGAATAACATCAACAACTCCAAATTCCCCTTTTGTTAAAGTGCCGGTCTTATCAAAAACTACATAACTTATTTTTCTGGCTATCTCCAAACCCTTCATATCTTTTATCAAAATGCCGTTTTTTGCCCCGAGCATAGAAGTTATAGTTGTAACTGTAGGAATAGCCAGTCCCAAAGCATGAGGACAAGCCACTACAATTGCTGAAACTGCCAAAGTGGCTGCAAAAACAGCACCCCTGGGTTCAATGAAAAACCAAAATAAAAATGCTCCACCACCGGCAATAATAGCCGCAAATGTCAAAACATTAGCCGCTTTATCAGCCAAATGCTGGACATTGGGCTTTGAGGCTTGAGCTTCCCTGACCAGCTTCATAATTTGTGAGACGGCAGTATCTGCGCCTGTTTTGGCAACCTCAATTGTCAACGATCCATCCTGATTGATGGTGCCTCCGATTACTTTATCACCTTTCTTTTTACCGATTGGTCTTGATTCCCCTGTCACCATTGATTCGTTAACAGAGCTTTCTCCATCAATCACAATGCCGTCAACCGGGATTTTTTCACCGGGTTTGACCAAAACCACGTCTTTAATCTTAAGTTCACTTGTCTGCACATCAGTCACCTTGCCATCCTTTAAAAGGTGCGCTGAGGGAGGAATCAGTTTAGCCAGTTCTGCCAAAGCGCCGGTAGCGCCTCTCACCGCTCTCATTTCCAGCCAGTGTCCCAGCAAAAATACCGAAATTAAAGTTGCAATTTCCCAATATAAAGACTCACCGGGGAATAGAAACGTGGCTGCCACTGAAAAGGTAAATCCTACAGTAATGGCAAAAGCCACTAAAGTCATCATGCCGTAGTTGCGGGTGGATATCTCACCTTTGGCTGCAATGAAAAAAGGCCAACCGCCGTAGAAAAAGATAAAAGCGCCGACTACAAAAAGCAGCATTTCCCCAAAAGGAATCGCCACATCAATCCCCAGCCACATCCGGATCATCGGGGAAAGAAAGATTGAAAGAATTACAAAAGGAAGTGTGATAAAAAAGCGCTTTCTAAAATCATATTCCATCGAAGCATGACCCTCGTGGGCGCCATGATCCCCCATTACTACCAGCTTCATTCCACACTTTGGGCAATTACCGGGCTCATCTTTTATTACATCCGGATCCATTGGACAGGTATACATTTTCATTATTGGTGTATTCTCCCGAAAAGCTTTAAAAGTTCCTCAACTGCTTTTTCTCTTTCTTTATTAAACTGATCTGCAACGTGAGTTTTTAAATGTTTTTCCAAAATTAAAGAATCCAGACTTTTGATGGAATTTTGAATAGCCAGGCTTTGATTTAACACATCAATGCAGTATTTATCTTCTTCAATCATTTTCAAAAGGCCATCCAGCTGCCCTTTGATGATATTTATCCTCTTACGCTCCTCTTGCTTGACATCCATACTGCTTTTCATATATTCTGTTAATATACACCCCTGGGGGGTATGTGTCAAGATGGAGCAATATAACTTAATTATTATCGGTGGGGGTGCAGGAGCTTTTGCATCAGCTATCAAAGCAAATGAACTTGGTGCAAAAACTTTAATGGTGAATAAGGGCCTACCTCTTGGTGGTACTTGTGTAAATGTAGGCTGTGTACCTTCAAAAACTCTTCTTTGGGCAGGCGAAGTAATGCATCAGGCAAGAAATCATGGTATTCCGGGATTAGAAATTAAGGTTAAAAACTTTGATTTTGCTACAGTTATCCAACACGAACTTGATTTAGTAACAAAACTTAGGAATGAAAAATACGAAAAAGTATTAAGCCAGTTAGAAAATATTACTTATGTAGAAGGAAAAGCAAGCTTTGTTTCTTCAAGTGAGATAGAAGTTAATGGACAAAAGTATACTGCCGGAAAGTTTATTGTTGCGACCGGTTCGACTGCAACTGTTGTGCCAATTGAAGGCATAAAGGAGACCGGTTTTGTAACGCATATTGAGGCTTTGAAAATGAAGCAGCAACCCAAAGAACTTATTGTTATAGGAGCTGGTCCGGTAGGACTTGAGTTTGCCCAGATGTATGCCCGTTTTGGAACGAAAGTTACCATTCTTCATCGGGGACCATCCATTTTCCGGGGAGAAGAAGAATTAACAACAAGACTCACCGAGATACTTACCAACGAAGGAATTACTATTAAAACAGATATTCAGGTAAAGAGTGCCCGAAAAGAGGGAAACAAAAAGATTGTTACTTACAAAACTCACGATCAGCAGGAAGAAATATCAGGACAGGAGATCTTACTGGCTGTAGGCAAAACTCCAAATACCGAAAGATTAGCTCTTAATAAGGCAGGCGTTGAGATTGATGAGAAGCAGGCGATAAAAGTAAACGCACAATTCCAAACTTCACAACTTCATATTTATGCAGTGGGAGATGTCACGAATGCTCCGCTTCGTCTTGAAACAACGGCCGGACGGGAAGGAACACTGGCCACAGAAAATGCTTTAAAGAATACTCAAAATAGCATAGATTATAAAAGTGCCCCCTGGACTATTTTTACTGATCCGCAGCTTGCAGGAGTGGGTTTTACAGAAGATGAACAAATGGAAAAATTTGGTACGTGTATGTGCAAGACTGTATCTTTCAAAGATGTCCCAAAAGCATTAATCCTAAATCGTACAGAAGGACTTATTAAAATGGCTATCCATCCTGAAACAAAACAGATTATGGGTGTGCATATCTTAGCTCCCAATGCTGGAGAACTTATTGCAGAAGCCATGATGCTAATTAAAAACAAAAATACAATTGATGATGTGATAAATTCTTTACCCATGTTTCCGACTCTTTCAGAGGCTATTAAAATTGCCGCCTTATCCTTTACTAAGGATATCTCTAAATTAAGTTGCTGTATCTGAAAAATTATGATGATACACTAAATATATGCACTATCTGCTCGGCTCACTGCTTCTACTTGCCATTTGGCTTTTAATTTTTATTTCTCAAAAGAAATTAAGAAAAGAAATGCTCATAGCAAGCCTTATTGTTACTCCTGCCGCTTTATCCGAAGTCTTCTTTGTTCCCGGCTACTGGCTTCCCGATACTATTGGCAATCCCAAGCTTTCTATAGAAGACTTTATCTTTACCTTTGCTGTAGGCGGCATAGTAGCAGTAATTTATGAACTATTTATGAAGGGTAGGGTTAAACATCAAAGGCTTTGTGATTGTTTTAATGGAGGAATTTTCCATGGCTTGCTTTTAGGGACAGGTGTAATAGCTATCTTCCTGACATACACAATATTTAAGATAAACTTCATGTATGCTGTATATATCGGGATAATAATAAATATTGCCCTTATCGCTGTTACCAGACCAGACCTTATAAAAAAAGTTATTTATTCAGGCTTACTCTTTGGGCTTTTTTATTTCCTGTTCTTTTCAATATTTGCTTTCTTCATCCCTGACTTTATCATGCATTGGAATATAAATAATCTTTCAGGACTTATTATTTTAGGTGTTCCTCTTGAGGAGATTGTCTGGGCATTTGGAGTCGGAGCCCTACTTGGGCCAATTTATGAATATCTTTTGGGTATTAAATTAACAGTAAGGAGGTGAGAATATGAAAGCGTACGTAATTCCGAATGCTTTAGCCGTAACTACTGCTATTGTATATGTGGCATGTCTGATTTTGGTAGCTTTATTCCCTGACGCTTCTTTTGCCGTAGCCCGGTCATGGTTTCATGGTATAGAATTGACTAAAACAGCTGCCCTAGAGATCACCGCATCATCTGTTATCACCGGTTTAATCTCATCAGGTGTTACTGCCTGGGTGATCGGCTGGATTTTTATGCGGGTTTATAAACTTTTGCAGGCTTAAAGCCTGCAAAATTTGAAAGCTATTGTTCATTTGTCATTTCTTTTATTACTTACCTGGATGATTCAGTAGTTTTGATACCTCTTTTTTTAGGAGACAACAACGAAATTTTTTCTCGCTTTTGGGGGTTTACATGGCTGCCCTTTTACAAATTATTATTGTGATTTACTTCAGCAAACAAATCAGCCGCTTAAAATATAGCAAAAAAATAAATTCCTTCATACTAATAATTTACCATATGTGTTAAATGAAAAATGGTTTTTAGTTGACAGGAAAGTTTTTGTTGTGTTAGTGTAATTATAATGGCAAATTTGACTGATGATTTAAAAAATGCTCTTTCTTCTGTAGTATCCGGTGCCGGTGATGTTGCCTCAACTGTTCAGGATGTAGCCAGGAAAAATGTTGTCAAACTTATATCTGGAGCGGGAGATGTAGCTGTCACAGGCCTTCAAACTGTTGATGATGTAGTAGGTGAAGGTTTAGAAGCTGTCTCCTCAACAGGAGCATCCCTGACTGATGGAGTTACAGGTTTGGTAAGAGGAGTTATTGATGGAGCAAAAGATACAGGTGTAAATACCACGGAAGCGGCAGGAGAAGCAGCTTCACAAGCTGTTAGAACAGCCTCTAAAGTTGGTGAAGATGTAGGAGAAGTGGCTATATCTTCTGTACAGGGAGCAATTAAAGCAGCAGGCGACATTGGTGCAGACTCAGGAGAACTGGCCAGGAGCGCGGTAATGGGAACCCTTAGGGCAGCAGATGAAATAGGATCAGAAACAGGTGGAATCGTTCGAAAAGCTTTACTTAATGCTGCCGCGTTACCTCATGATATTATTGACGCTCTCCTCACCGGCAAAACCGAGTAATTTCAGTATGAAGCTAAAAATTTTAAAGTTTCATCTGTTTAAAATCCAGATGCTGTAGTTTAAGATGGTGGCGAAGCTTACCCAAGCCAGGTATGGAATCAGCAGAACAGATGCTCTTTTATCTAAACTCCAAAACTTACTAATCAAAATCACTATAAACACCCAGATAACCAGAATATTTATTAGAGCTAAAAAGATATTGTGTAAGCCAAAAAAGACAATTGACCAGGTGGCATTAAAGAAGAGGTGTATTAAAAAAATTACTAAGGACAGCTTTATGAGTTTTGCTTTTTTACTGTATTTTTTATCTCCTAATTTAATCCAGATTAAGTAAAAGGAGATGCCCATAAGGGTATAAAGTGTTATCCAAACAGGACCAAAAAGAAAGTTTGGAGGTCTAAATGAGGGCTGATTTAGTAAGTTATACCAGTTTGAGATGGAAGAAACAGTAAAAAAAGAGCCTATTATCCCGGCAGACTGGCAAAGGGCAATAGATGCAACCAGTTTAAAGATATTTACAGGCAGTTTCACTTTATATACATCATTACAGATTTAATACAAATTGTAAACATCAACAGCAGCCTAATGGGACAGGTGGTCTTCGACTCTGAGGTCTAGCGACCTCGTCGCTCAGACTCGAATGAGTTGTCCTATTAATAAAACTCCCCAGGCTTGCCCGCCTTTGGCGGGTGTGAAGTTATAATACCTGGAGGGTGGGAAGCTAAATTAATCAATCCCAATTGTACGCCATTCCTAAATAATTACGTTAACGAATATAGTTTCTTATCAAGTGCTTTCACAATAGGTCTCCCGAGTTCTATTACGAGTTTATTTTGTCTTTCCCATTCAATACGTGTCATACCTTTAAATATGCTGTGGATAGATTTATTTCTTTCTCTGCGGAATTTTTGTATTTTTTCAAGTTCTATCAACGCAAGTATTTTATTTACTTTTAAAACATTAAACGACTGATTGTATTCTTGATTAGGTTCTGGCTTATGTGCGACCTTCCGTTTCTCTAGAAAATGACTTGCTAAAGAGAATATCTGCCATTCTATAAATGCAGAGATCACTGTCGCACGCCTTACATCGGATCCTTTTCTGCTGAAAATAAATTTAATCTCTTCTTTGTAGAGCTGTGACCTGTCAGAATTGTTCATTTTTTTATATGTTATTTTCTAGAATCTTAATTTTCTCTGAATTCAGGCCGTAGAGTTTACTTAAAAAAACTTGCTCCATTTTTGATACCTTCTATATGTAGCGCGGATTTTGTCTTTGTATTGATCAAACACCCCTTTATAAAGAGCTTCTTTAGTCCAACCCCTTAAGTCTAAATCATTAGGATCTATTCCGCTTAATATGCCTTTATTGTGTTGACAACGAAGGTGATCAAAAAATAAATCCCGACAAAATCCAAATGTATGCTCTTTTCCTTGGACATAAGCTTGAAACTTACCATTTTCTGTTACCAGATAAAAAGGTTCCTTTGTATGTTTTATTAAACTATGAACAATTGAAGTATACCTTTTGAAATAAATTTTTGAATTTTTTAGATCTACTAAAAATACAAAAACTGGAAAATCAAAGCCTTTCCAATAACCTAGGGTTGTTTGTTTGATTGAGACATTTCCCTCGTATTCCTCTAAGAAATTTCTTTTACTTTTTTCCCTTCTGGGCGTAAGTTTTATGTTTAAAGTTTTAACCTGAACTCCGAACATTATTTGTGTTGGTTTTTCTCCATTAACCCACTCACAAATCATGTCAATACCAACATCTTTTGAACCATCGATTTTATGCACTATTGCATGTTCAGATAAAACACTTTCAACAAGAGCCTCTCCTTTATTTCCCCTTTGTTTTGCCTTTAAATAAAAAGTTATTTTGTATTAACCTCCACAATTTTAATCTCCTCTGGCGTTAGGTCGTACAGTTTATCAGCTTAATAACTCGTTTAGTTTTCTTTCCCATTCATCCCCGTATACTAATTCATAATGAATTTTTTTATCTCCAAACAACTTTATAAAACTTTCAGATTTTGCTTGGGTATTACATATCTCCAGGACTGACCTTTTATACTTAGTATCATCACTTTCCTTCAAATGTATACCTTTAGTTTCAACCACAAAGATTTCATCAATATCTTTCTGGTCTTCTGAACTTGTAAAAACAAAGTCCGGATAAATTTTTTGTTTTCTCCAGCCTTGTATTGGATAATCTGTTCTTGCTAAATTCCTATACCAAAAAAGCAATTTCTCTTGCTCCTCTAAATACCAAGCCACACTCTTCTCATCCTCATTTAATTCATCCTCTTCTAAAAATTCAAACAGACTTTTCTGCAGGGGCGCTCCATCCTGATTATTTAGCCTTCTTGCATTGACATTAGCTTTGTATTCCTTCTTTATCTTAAACCCTATATTGTTTCCGGCAACCATAAACTTAATCCTTTTTACTACAAGTAGTTTCATAAATTCCTCTTGTGCTAATCTGTCACGTTCCCGTTCTAATTGTTTTTTCGTCTCTTCAATAATAAAAACTAAATTATTAATTATGCGTTTGATATCATACTTTTTATGCAAATTAGACAAAACTTTTTCTCCTATCTCATAGGCCATCCAAGGGTTAGGTATTATTTCCAATAATTGTCGGGCTATGAATACAGGATCCAGGACTAAACCACCCTCTTTTAAACGGATTATCTGTTTCTGCTCTATTAACTCCTTAACATCTTCTGAAAGATTGGTTATATGCTCCTTATCCTGTTCTTCTGAGGTAGATAAACTTAAATTGAAAAGCTCTTTAAGATTGACTTTTTTCCAGTCCACATTAATTAAAATATCTGTTTCATACTCAATTAATCTCCAATTATCCATATCTTTGGTAAGAAAAAATGGCAGAATAACATCATCTACTAACCCTTTGAACCTATCTCTAACTGCATAAGTTTTCTTTTCTTTATCCCTTGCTTCTGCTTCTTCGCTTATTGTTACCTTACTTTGCAGATCTCCCAATCCTTCTTGACCGAAACCTTTTCTTATCTCGTCCAGTAAAATAGTACCTCTTTGCTGAAAACAAAAAACATAACTCTCATCCAATGCCTCAACTTTTGTTTTTCTGGCATAAGGCTGTCTCAAAATTCTTCCAACCAGCTGAGTTAAAGCATTTCTAGAGGATGGATTTGTTAATATTGTTAATACATAAGCAAATGCACAATCCCATCCCTCTTGCAACGCCTGTTTTGTAATAATATAGCGAATCTTGGCATCTTTAGACATCAAACCGCCAATATCATCAATTTGTTTCAGCTCATCCTTTTCACTGGTTTTAATTGCTATTTCCTCCTCCGGTATTCCCAGGCCTTTAATTAAATATTCCTTAACATCTTCTGAATGTATATACCTGCCGTCTCTTTGATCTTTTCCGGTTCTCTCCGCCTGAATTAAACAAATAGGCCTTATATAAACCCCTGTATTTGCTTCATGTTCTCTTGCCTTTTGGTCCAGCAAATCCAGTTTATCTTTACTGGCAAGCATGGTATTTTTCCACTCAGTACTTGCTTTGTTAATTACATGCAAGTCCAACTTAATCATTTCTTCCTGATTCAATTCTTTCCCTAAAATATCCACCAAAATATTACTTTCTTCGTGTGGTGTAGCAGATAATTCAACCACCATTGAAGGGTTAAGATTAGATAATGTATCCTCTGCGATTGGACTTTTACCTTTGTGGCTTTCATCTAAAATTACTAAAGGGTTAAGTACTCTAATTACATTTCCTAAAGAAGTTTTTATTTGCCTTCCCCAAAAATCCTGATCATCTCCAAAGGCATCTAAATTAGGTGCCTTTGCAAGAAGTTCTTGTTGACCTTTTCTATCATCTTCCCCAGGAAAAAAGTCGGTAAAACCACCACTATCCCTAAAAACCTTCAGTGCTTCTTTATTACTTCTGGAAGCCGAAGGCAGCATTAACATTAAAACCACTAAGTTTTCCTCAATATCTAAAGGGGTAAACTTTTCTGTCTTTTCTATAATCAAAGTTTTCCCGCCACTGGCTATGTCAAGATATTGTCTGTAGGGATGCTCCTTATTCCTTAAATTTTTAATGGTTTGGTTATAGATTTGAGTTGTCGGTACAATCCAAAGCACTAAACCATTTCTTTTTTGCAAATAAATTTGATTAACAAGGTCAATAACCCTAACGGCAAGCAGCGTTTTTCCTCCACCCGTTGGAATTTTTAAACAAAAATTTGGAAGGTCTTTATCTAGCCCGTTTCTGCTTTCTGTATAACTTTTCAGTTCAATAGCTTCCCATGCATCTTCAGAAGCATGTTTTAAATTCCCTGCTTTAACTTCATTTGATAAAACAGTCAAAAATGATCTAACCTGCTTTAATGCTTTTTGCTGATATTCCTTAAGTTCCATATTTATTGTTTAGAATTTTTATTAATAAATTCTTCTATAATTTTTTGGTTTTGCTGAACGGTTTCTAAAAGAATTTTATTGCTTTCTTGTAGACTTTTTATTACATCATTTTTATCCGAATATTCTTTATAAATTGTTGAATTTATATGAAATGAGTCTATCACAAGAGTAGCAACCATAACTATCATTGTAATGAAAGCTATCACAAAAATTGCAAGTATTATCTTTGTCTGAAAATCATATCTATCAGCTATAATTTGATTGGGGTCTGGTGGTAATTTAACTGCAGGTTGATCTTTTTTACCCGAAGATATAACAATTTCTGGTCTACTCTTTGCCATTTCTAATAAATTCCTTTAATAATAACTATCCCTCCATCGCCAATACCAATATCCAAATCTCTACCTATGAATTGAGTAAAATCTATGCCAGCGAAGGATGCGCCTCTAGTAAATCTGACGCCAGGACCCAATTCAATACCACTTATTCTTATACGTTGTCTCGGTTCTAGGCTTCCATCAGGGTGTTGAATAAAAATTGAATTAAAAGTTACTCGTGCCATATTATCTGGTTATTTAGCTAGTTTGTAAATCTCAAAAGGTAACTGGGCAAAGTCTATTCTTAGTTCATCTAAATGATCTTGATCTAAATATTTTGCAGGAGCAAAAATAAGACGTTTTTTGCCGTTGTGCTTACCCAAAGATCTGGCACGGTCTAAAGTTAATGCAGTATTTTTAAGATAATCTAAATCCGGTTTATAAAATAAGTAGACTTCATAATCTTTGCTTTCTCCAATAAAATTTTTCTCTTCATCAACTTTACTCTCGTCAAATTCTTCACCGGTTGCAGTATAAAATACATACCTAGCTAATTCTTTATACGTAGGTAAGTTACTTCCTGAAAGAATACTTTCTAACTCAATCGGTTTCCCAAGTTCAAAATAACTAAAAGTCCCACCTAATCCATTTTTAAGATTCTCATTCCTCGCTCTTGGAACACCTTTGATAACTTTTTTTACTCTTTCAGCAGTAATTTTATCTGCTACAGTATCTTCAAGTTCAACGAGTATAAATTTACGATTACCACCATCTTCTTTATTTAAGACAAGCGTAGCATGAGCTGTAGTTCCTGAGCCAGCGAAGGAATCCAAAACTATTGAATCAGAGTCAGTTGAAATGGATAATATATCTTTGATTAGTTCAAGCGGTTTAGGATTGTCAAAAACCTTCTCCCCAAAAATTGTTTTTATTTGATTGGTTCCATTACCGCTACTATACTGCGGTTTATAAAATAGTGATTTTGGTTTTCTAGAGGGCAGCTCACCTAATTCTGGTCTCTGTTTCTTGTATATGCTAACTACATCCCCCTCTCTTGCAACCATTAAATCATAAGTTTCGCTTTTCATTTTCTCTTTACTCCATCGCCAACACATTTCTTTTCCGTCAGTAACTGGGAAAATTTCTAAGTCATCTTTAGAAGATCTATTTAGGATAATATTGTTATCCTTTGTAATATAAATAGGAAAGTAAAGGTTGGGTCTCTTCTCTCGAGGCGCATTAACCCCTGAAGATTTTAGATTTGCGCCCTTTTTAAAATAACTAACCTCGTCTTCCTCCCACCCCTCTTCCTCTAAATTATTTAAACTAAACTCTCCTACCTTAGACTTATCTCTATAATTAGCAAATACAACAATATATTCATGCGTTCCAGCGAAACCATATTGATCCTGATTTCCTTTTAGGTTCATTATCGTAGGAAGTATGGCTATAAAGTTTTCCGCTCCAAAAATTTCATCCATTAACATTCGTAAGTGATGAACTTCGTTGTCATCTATTGATACAAAAATTACACCATCATCTTTTAGTAGCTCTCTAAGAAGTTTAAGTCGTGGAGTCATCATACAAAGCCATTTGTCATGACGGGTTAGGTCTTCGTTGTCTACTGGTTTATTTGCCTTCAGCCATTCCTGAATCATTGGGGAATTAACATTATCGGAGTAAACCCATCCCTCATTACCTGTGTTATATGGAGGATCAATATAAATACATTTGATTTTACCAGCGTAAGTGGGGAGTAAGGCTTTTAATGCCTTTAGATTATCACCATGAATAATTAAATTATCATGCAAGCTAACTTTATCCGTTAAACTTTTATCCTTTTTGGGAATCAACTCATGATAAGGAACAGATAAATGATGATTTTGTACAAATTGTTTTCCTTTAAATTGTAGTTGTGCCATTTTTTTATTTTACCTACAAAGTGGTAGTTGTGCCACTAGCAGTACCACTGTAGTTAGAACTTGTCGTTGCAAAGATAGGCGTGAATGGTGTTTTTACAGGTTCATCATCCAGCTTTTGATTTTCCAGAAACTGTAATAAGGTACTCATACCAATCACAAGCATTAGAATTAGAGTCATTAATTGTATTCTTGTATCTGCTTCATTTAATCCCATATTTTCTTGCCTTATTTTAGCACTTCGATTTCACTCAGTACTATAGCCCATTCAACATCCTTCAGCAAGTTCAGGACGGGTGCTCACTGCCATGCCACAAATCAATTTATTATATCTGCTATTATGGTTATATGGTTTGGCTTATTGTGGCTGTTGCAGTTTTGGCAATTTTATTAATTGCACGTTACCGGAAATTAATGCTTCTTTTTTAGCTTTTGACCAATGTTTAAGTTGATATTCTCTTCTCATTGTTTCAATTCTGGTAGGGTATTGTTCTGAGTAAACCAATCGAAAAGAATCAAAATATTTAATATATTTGGCAGATTTGGAAGATTTATTTTGATGTTCTTTTAGCCTTTTTTCTAAATTATTAGTTTGACCAATATACAGTGTATTAGCAGAGGTCCTAAGAATATAAACAGTATAACAGCCCTTCGACCTACTCATTAAGTAAGTATAGTACATTTATCAGGGTTATAACCCTGAGCGATGGTGAGCGTTCCTGTACTGAGCGGAGTCGAAGTAGTCGAACCAAAGTCGAAGGGTTGCGGGACTTGGATTTGAACCAAGATGCCATGCTCCAGAGGCATGTATCCTACCGTTAGATGATCCCGCAATGCATGGAAATTATACCAATTTTTACCTGTATAAACTAATGAGGAAAACGTTTAAGACCCCAGCCAATTAAAATAGCAGATCCTGATAAAGCAGCTGCTGCCCCTATTGGAAAACCTGTCCTTGGAAGTGTTTGCAGATTCTGTCCGCCAGTTGCTCCGTTTGTCCTTTGGGCAATTCTGTCATAAGCAGAAGCGGGTGAAGGAGTTGCTGGTGTTTGAGTGGGGACAGGACTCATGGTTGGAGTAGGACTTGCCTGACTGATTTGAGTTGCAGGCTTTTTAGTATCTGAAGTAAATCTGCCGCTTAATAAAAAGTACCCCACAGCAACTGCTGCCAGAACTAAACCAATAGTCACTAGTCTTAGCCACTTTGGGTCTTCCATTATGGCCGCATATTATCAGAAAGCCCTAAACTATGCAACGGGGGAATTTTTCACAAACTCTACAGCATCTCTTATCCTGATTTTAGTTTCTTCTTCCCCTAAAATTTGTATGCTTTCAAAAAGCGGTGGAGTTACAGTTTGTCCTGAAACCGATACTCTGATCAGCTGAAACATCTGAGAAGCTGATAACTCTAAATCCTCAGCCAGTTTTCTGAAAGTCTCTTCAAATATTTTAGCATCCCATGGTTTTTCCATCTCTTCCAGTTTTTCCAAAACCTTTTCCAGTACTTCTTTTTCATTTTTAATATTTAATTTTTTAAATTGAGACTGATCATATTCCGGCTTTTCCCATAAAAAGTCTGTTAAAGGCACAAAATCAGATAATTTTTTAATTCTTTCTTTAACTAAAGGAACTACTTTCTCAATTTCTTCTTCTGTAGGATGCTCCAAAGCTCCCCCTGACAAATCTTTTAAATAATTTGAGATTTGAGTTTTGAGATTTGAGTTTTGAGATTTCCTGATATACTCCCCATTCATCCATTCCAGTTTTGTAACATCAAAAACAGCAGGAGCCCAGTGCACATCTTTTAAATCAAATAATTTCACCATCTCTTCAAAACTTAAAATTTCTTTATCATTTGGTGGGGTCCAGCCCAAAAGCGCCATGTAATTTAAAATTGCTTCAGGCAAAAATCCGTCTTTTCTGAATTCTCCCACTGATTTGGCCCCGTGTCTTTTGGAAAGTTTTGCTCTGTCAGTTCCCACAATCAAAGGCAGATGAGCATAAGAGGGAATCTCCCAATCAAAGGCTTTAAAAGTTAAAATATGTTTTGGAATTGAAGGCAGCCACTCATCTCCCCTGATTACCGGATTTGTTTCCATCAAATGATCATCAACCACATGAGCCAGATGATATGTGGGAAAACCGTCAGATTTTAAAAGTACAAAATCCTTTTGATCTGCCAAATTAAAAACCACTTCCCTTTCACCGATTAAATCCTTAAACCTAACCTCTCCCTCTTTTGGCATCTTAAACCAGACAGCCCCGTCACTCTCGTAAGCCAAACCTTTATCCACTAATTCTTTTGCATATTTCTGATACAAATCTTTTCTTTCTGACTGAATAATAGGTTCTCCGTCAAATTCCAACCCCAGCCATTTAAGACCGGCAATTATGTCTTCCTGAGCTTCAGGCACAAACCTGTATCTGTCAGTATCTTCTATTCTTAAGGAAAACATCCCGCCATTTTTTCTGGCAACCAGACAGGCGTATAGAGCAGTTCTCACTCCTCCGATATGCATCATGCCTGTTGGAGAGGGAGCAAATCTTGTTTTTATTTTCATAGCAATCATTATATCCCTCATTCTTGTATAATAACAGTACGCCCATGACCCTGACTCAAACTGCCATTTTAACAAGACAAATCATTGTATTTACAGTGATTGGTTTGGTGCTGTTGATTGGGGGTTTGATAGGCTACAACGTTTGGCATGCATACTACCTGGCAAATTTGCCCCCTGTTGAAGAAAAACCTGATCTCAAATTCGGGACACTTCCTCCAATTGACTTCCCCAAAGTCTCTGTTTCCTCCTCCAACTTTTCCTATTCTTTGGATACTGTCACAGGCGGCCTGCCGCGCATAGGACAAGATGAGGGTTTTGAAAAACTGATCAAAGTTTATTTTATTACCCGGTCTTTTGCCACACTGCTTTCACCAGACCGTTCCACAAATTTAGCCCGGCAATTTGACATAACCGAACAACCGCAAATTTTAAGTGAAACACAATATCAATTCTCTCAAAACGATAAAACCCTTTTTGTAGATTTGGATAACGGGAATTTTTCCTATACCAATGAATCTTCTCCTTCAGCTAAAGAAAGTCTGAGCGATAACACCAGTTTGGTTTCAGGATTTAAATCTATTCTTGCTACCTTGGGGATGATAAAAGACGATCTGGCTGCAGGCAGAGATAAAGTTGTATTATTTAAAATATTTCAAAATGCTTTAATTCCTACTCAAATCAGATCTGAAGCGCAGGCTGCTCAAATCTCTTTATGGCCAAATTCAGTAGACGGCAAGCCTGTTCTAACAGCCAGATCCGATGAATCCCTGGTTACTGCTGTTGTTTTGGGAAGCTCTTCTCAAATAGACAATTATTTGTCACTGGATTTTACCTATCATCCGATAGACGCCTCTACCTTTGCCACCTACCCTCTTAAAGATACTGCCTTAGCGTTTGAGGATTTAAAAAGCGGTAAAGGGGTAGTTATTATTGAACCGGAAAAGCCTCAGGTTTCCATCTCTTCTGTCAGCTTAGGCTACTACTTACCTCAAAATTACAGTCCCTACCTCCAGCCGATTTTTATCTTTGAAGGGCCTCAATTTATGGCTTATGTTTCAGCTGTTCCTGACCAATATCAGGGCCAGTCAAAATTAGAATAAGTCCAATCAATTAATTTTGTGGTTTCTGCAAACCTGCTGTCACTCCCCAACAATACCAACAGCACTTTATGACCGTCTCTTTCTACCAAAGTTACCAGATTCTCTTTTGCTCCTTCTGTGGTACCGGTTTTAACCCCCAACACCCCTTTAACATCTGACAAAAGCCTGTTTAAATTAAATAGCTGGTGAGTATATTTTTTATCTAAAGAAACAATATTTGTCTCTTTGGTGGCAAATATCCGGGCCAGTGTTGAATCTTTCAAAGCTTCCTCTGTAATAACTGCCAAATCTGCAGCAGAAGAATAATGTTTAGGACTGTCAAAACCTGCAGGATTATCAAAATGCGTGTTTTTAAGCTCCAAATCCATAACTTTTTTGTTCATAGCAGAAACAAACCCCAATACTCCCCCGGGATAGTTTTCTGCCAAAGCAAAAGCAGCATCATTACCGGAATTTAGCAACATTCCGTAAAGCAAGGAGCGGAAACTTAAATCTTCTCCCTGATAAAGCCCGACTTTTGAACCGGGCATAGCAGCACTTTTACCAACCGTCAGAACAGAATTCTGTTTAAAATATTCATTTGCTACTAAAGCTGTAATAATCTTGGTTGTGGAAGCAATTGGATATGAAATATTAACATCTTTTTGAAAAAGAGCGCTACCCGTTCCTAAATCTTTTATTAGAACTGCCCTCGCAGAAAAAGAAGGGACCGGTAAGTTTTTACTTATGGGAGGAATATTGTATTTTTGGACACCTGCAATCTGAGAATTATTCTGAGGAATCTGTAAGGAAACAATCAAATTATCAACAAAATCAGCAGAAAAAGAAAAAGCAGTTACAATAAAAATTGCTGCCAGAATTAAAACGACGGAATAAAAATAATACTTCATGAAAAATCACTTACTTAATCTAGTATCTACTCTTTCCATATCTCTGGGAAAAAGTGAAGCTTCTCTGATATTAGCAAGATTTAATACATGCATTGTTACTCTTTCCAAACCGAAAGAAAATCCTCCTTCAGGAGGCATGCCGTATTTAAAAGCCTGAAGATACATCTCAAAACTATCCGGATCCATGCCCCTTCCTTTAATAGAATCTACCAGCTGCCCATAATCATTAATCCTTTGACTACCACTCATTACCTCAACCCCCCTGAAAAGCAAATCATAACTTAGAGAATATTCAGGATTTTTGGGGTCAGGCATAGTATAAAAAGGCTTGGCATTAGTTGGAAAATGAGTCACCGTCACAAAATCACTGTCGTGTTTTTCTTTGGCCCACTTACAAAGATCAATTTCATCTTGCGGTGTTAAATCTTTCTCTTTTCTGTTGTCACGGCCAAACTCTTTTAAAATTAACTCTTGTGCTTCTCTTAAAGTAAGTCTGGGAATTTTTCCAATACTAATTTTTTCCACTCCAAATTCAGATAAAATATCTTCGCATTCTTTTTGGCAAAACTCCAACATATTTGTGGCAGTATTTTCCAAAATATCCAATAGTTCCTCAAAGTTGGTAAATCCAATTTCCACATCCATTTGAGTTACCTCTGTTAAATGTCTGGTTGTGACTGAAGGTTCTGCTCTGTATGCTTTGGCAATGGTAAACACTCTTTCCAATACCGGTATCAACATTTGTTTATAAAGTTGCGGGCTTTGGGATAAATATGCTTTGTGTTCAAAATAATCTACTTTAAACACTTCTGCCCCTCCTTCTGTAGAACCTGCCACAATAGTGGGCACTACAATTTCAGTACACCCAATCTCTTTTACTGCTTTTCTAAAACCTTCTAAAATTGCAGACTGCACTTTAAAAATTGATTTTATTTTTGGGTGACGCAAAGTTAAAGAACGGTAATCCAGCAAAGTGGGAAGCTGCAGATCCAGATCCTTTCCGCCCATGTCAAAAGGTAATTCTGATGCTTTTGACAAAACTTCAATACTCTCAGCAAAAATCTCAATACCGCCTGTAGGGATATTTTTATTTATTAAGTGTTCGGGGCGTTTATTAACTTTTCCTGTTATACAGACAACATCCTGCGGCCTAATATCACCTCGAAGGTGGGCTTTGACTCCTTCGAGGTGGATTGCATCTGACGATATTACCACCTGAATAACAGCAGATCTGTCAGCTATGTCTAAAAATACAATTTTTCCGTGATCGCGCCTGACTTGCACAAAACCACAAATATGTACTGTTTGATCAATTTTCTCATTACAGTCTAAAATTAATGTTCTCTCCATACTTTCTGCATCATATCAGCAGAGTAAGAATATTGACAAGATGCCATCTTCGATGGTAAAGTACTTTTTATGAATCTCGTAAAGAATTATTTTTGGTTTAGCTTTACCTTCCGAAAGGAGGGAGGCTTGTTGGGATAAAAACCTTTTAAAGGTTTCAACCAATTATAACCTCCCGGACTGGGAGGTTTTTTTATGGTTAACAGGTTATAAATTTATGAACAAAATAGAAAGCAATATTATAAATACGCGGGTTACTTCAATCACTCCAATTGAATCACCTATTGAACTAAAAAAAAGAATTACAAATGGCAGCGATGATCTGGTGGTAAAGACCCGGAGAGAAATCGGCGATATACTGCATGGACGAGATAGCAGAAGATTGCTATTGGTTGTTGGCCCATGCTCAATACATGACCCGGAGCAAGCAATTGAATATGCCGAGACACTAATAGATATCAAAAAAAGAGTTGAAGACGATTTAGTTATTGTAATGCGAACTTACTTTGAAAAACCTCGAACAACTGTTGGCTGGAAGGGGTTGGCATACGACCCCTCTTTGGATGGATCAGCGGCACCAGGTGTAGGACTCGCGATTTCACGTCAAGTATTATCTGATGTTAATAAACTAGGATTACCCTGTGCTGTTGAATTTTTAGACCCATTCACACCGCAATATTTTGACGAGCTAGTCTCATGGGCTGCCATTGGAGCCAGAACTACAGAAAGTCAAACTCATAGGCAGCTTGCCAGCGGATTATCAATGCCTGTTGGATTTAAAAATTCTACTGAAGGTAATATCAAAGTAGCCGCCGATGCTATGGTATCAGCAGCTAGTAGTCATACTTTTTACGGTATTGACGCATCGGGCAGGGTAGCAGTAGTAAAAACAAACGGCAATCCGGATACTCATATTGTTTTAAGAGGTAGCAATAAGGGTACAAATTACGATGCAGTATCTATCGGTAATGCAGTTAATTTAGTCGAAGGAGCTGGATTGCTTACTGAATCTAGTCGCCCGATAATGATAGATTGTTCGCACGGAAATTCTTCAAAGGATTATAAAAAACAATCAGGTGTTGCTGAAAATGTTTTAGATCAAATCAAAACCGGACAACGACGGATAATGGGACTTTTAATTGAAAGTAATTTAGTTGAAGGTCAACAAAGCTACGTTCCTGGCAAAACTCCTAAACGCGGAGTTTCATTAACAGATGGTTGTATTGGTTGGAAAGAAACAGAGCGTCTTTTGTTAAATTTTGCAAGATCAATAAGACTCCCAATATATGCATTAACTTAAAATAAACATTGACAAAGTGTTAAACTGTACTTAGAATAATAATCTTAAACCCTTTGGGGAAATTATATGTCAAAAGTAATTAGTATTGATTTAAAAAGAGTAGAAAATTTAGGTTTAGTCCTCCTTACAGTGCTCCTTTTAGGAGCAACTCTGGGAGGCCTTTTTAGATAAAATTAATCTAAAAAGAAAGGAATTTTAAGCCTCCCAAACGGGAGGTTTTTTTGAGGAAAAAATATGCCAGTTTTAGCATTAGAACGAGAAACAGTTTCACCTTTAAAGGTAGTTACAACCTGTCCTACTGCTATTGAAAAGGAAGAAACGCACAAAGAAGTTCATATTGTTGCTCTATCCCCTATAGAGCGATTTCATGATCGAAAATTGGGCAAACTCATCGCTACCTTAGTAGCAGATCAGAGACAAAATTATCATGTTAATCCTGATTTAGTATCTAAAGTTGCTATAAAAACTGCTTCTGTTACAGAAAATCCTTCAAGAAAGACAGGCAGAGCCTTATCAAAAATGATTGCTAAATTAGAAGATCGTGTTAATTCTGCGCAAGCTGTTAGTTGCTTTATTAATACAATAAATCCAATTAATAATGTACATACATTAATTTGAAAGGGGCTGTTTACAATGAAAAGCATAGAACTAAGACCAGGTACCATAGGTGTACATCTATACACGTTGACAGTCCGGAAACACTAGCTGCTTATGACATTAAATAACCCATCAGTAACACCTCTAGCAAGATAGAATTTTTGTGAGATTATCTATTGACAAATAGATAATTTTGTAAGTAGAATGTATATTACAAGGTTCAAAAAACTTTGTTTTCTTCTTAATCTTGCCGAGAAAAGAGATTCCGCTTTTGCCGCTTTAATGCCCGTTTGTCCTAACTGCTAAGGAGTTTAATATTACACAAGAAACATTGGGGCGCACTCTAACGGGAGCCGAAGCTTTAGTAAACACTCTTAAGGAACACGACATAAAAGATGTTTTTCTGATACCCGGAGCAGCAAATTTGCCTATCTGCGAGGCTTTGATATCCAACAGGATAAATCGTTTTTTATTCCGCCATGAGCAGGGACTTGGTCATGCCCTTTCAGGGTATGCCCGAGAAGCAAGAAAAGTGGGGGTAGGATTGGTAACTTCAGGTCCTGGTGCAATTAATACTCTAACAGCAATTGCCGATGCACAATGGGACTCAACACCTATCATTGTAATCTGTGGTCAGGTACCAACATCGTTACTTGGAACTGAAGCATTTCAGGAAGCTCCTATTGTAGAAATGTCAGGTCATATCACAAAATGGAGCTATCAGATTAAAATTCCGGAAGAAATTCCCTATGTTTTGGATAAAGCTTTTACAATTGCAACCAATGGCCGTCCGGGACCGGTACTTATTGATATACCAAAAGATCTGCAGATACACGAAACTTTATTCCCTGAAAAAGAAATACCTCCCAAAGCAGATAAACCGGAACTTACTCCTGAAATACACGCACAACTGAAAGAAGCAGCCCAAATACTGCATGACGCCCAAAATCCTTTAATTATTACAGGTCAGGGAGTCTTATTATCCGGAGCTGTCTCTGACCTTAGGAGGCTTACTGAAAAAACTCAAATTCGTGTAGCCAGCACACTTCATGGATTATCTGCTTTACCTTCTGACCATCCTTTGTTTGTCGGCATGATAGGAACACACGGACGACCGGTAGCAAATTTACTGGCGCAGGAAGCTGATGTAATTTTAGCTCTTGGTATGAAATTTGACGATCGGGTCAGTGGAAAAATTCTTGATTCTACCAGACTGGCTGATATTATCCGTATTGATATTGACTCAAACCGACTTAACAGAAGAAGGGGAGACAGATTAACGATCAGAGCAGATTTAGCACTGGCACTCCCTGTCCTTGCAGAACAGGCAATAGAAAAACCGCTCGATAATTATATTAGCGACAGTTCTTCGATGACGGAAACCAGAAAAATGTTAGCCGGAGATAATGATCTGACAATAACTGATGCAACCAACTTACTTTTTGAAAACACTTTGGATACCGACACCATTGTATCCGATGCCGGCTCACATCAAATGTCAGTTGCGCGGTATGGCAGATTCAGACGACCCGGCAGCTTTATTACCACAGGAGGCATGGGAACAATGGGCTTTGCTCTACCGGCTGCCATAGGTGCACAAATTGCTTCTCCGGATAGAAGAATTATAGCGATAATGGGAGACGGAGGCTTCCAGATGAATATACAGGAATTAGGCACAATAATGCAATACCAACTACCTGTTAAAATAGTAATCTACAATGACTGCGGCTACGGCATGATCAGAGAATTTGGAGTTGATTCTTCGTTAACTGACCTTACAAACCCTGACTTTCCGGCTTTAGGGGCAACTTACGGCATAGAAGGAAGGACGGTGCGTACCTGCTACGATTTAGCGCTCGCCTGCGACGAAATGCTTTCAACTCCCCGTCCGCTTATTTTAGATCTGCGATTACCCAAAAGAGCAGCGTCTTCACAAACTCCTGAAGAAGCAGCTTTTGCACAAACTGTCATACTACACTCCAAACTGCCCCACTCTCAAGTCCTTAACTTTTAATTGCACTTTTTCAAATCCACCATAAGTATCAAGTTCTATATTGAAAGCTAAATCTATCATCTGTCCTGTCTTAAGCAGCTTTTCCCACTCTCCCATGCCAAATGCTATAGCATCAATATAATTAGATTCTTCGCGGAGTTTACACTGAGCGAAGCAAATGTGCTCAGAATGACAGGAAGAAATTTTAAATTTCAAATGTTTTCCATTCCCCACAGTTCTGATATCTGATACTTTCATGTTAAATGAAACAAACACAGGCCTTCTGTTATCCAGTCCAAAAGGCTCAAATTTCTCCAGCTCTTTTATTAAAGTTTTATTTAACTGACTGCTATAAACCTCAGCATCAATTTCCAAAACCTTCTCTTCCGGCACTGTCAAAACTATCTGCTCTAATCTTTTTTTAAAAGTTTCTAAATGTTTGCTTAAAATAGAAAATCCTGCTGCCCCTTTGTGTCCTCCTACATCAATTAAAATATCAGCATGCTTCCTGATTACTTCCACAATATTGATACCGTCAACAGAACGGGCCGAACCTTTGGAAATTTCTTCCCCTACTGAAATGGCAATTGCAGGTAGCGAGTATTCTTCACAAACCCTCCCTGCCACGAGTCCTATGATTCCTGCTGACCAGTTTTTTGAGTATAAAATATGAATTTTGCTGTCTTTTTTAACCATCTCTTTAGCTTCTTCCAAAGCCTCTGTTGTTAATTTTTGACGACTGGCGTTGGTATTACACAAAAGCTTTGCCAAACTTCTTGCCTTAACCGGATCTTTGGTGCAAAGCAGACGCAGAGAATCTATGGCATGCTCCATTCTGCCCATAGCATTAAGTCTTGGACCTAGTATAAAACCTATTTCAAAAGAGCTGATATTTCCAACCGATACACCCGCTTCATTCAAAAGTGCCAATATCCCGGGATTAGTGGTGCTTCTTAAAACCTTAAGACCTTCTGTGACGAATCCCCTGCCTAAACCCACCAAAGGCAAAAGATCACAAACTGTAGCTATGGCTGCAAATTGTAAAAGCTCCTCTGATAAATCTTCTTTAATAAGGTCACGGGTTAAACACCATGCCACAGAGGCCCCACACATTTTTGTTGAATGAACTATTGCATAAGCATCAGGCTCCTGATCACCCGGGATATGATGATCTGTAATAATTAAATCCAGTCCTAAACTTTTAGCATATTTTGCCTGTTCTACTGCTACAATCCCGTTATCTACAGTAATTACCAACTTTGCGCCTGACAGTTTAATGGAATCAAGTCCGGTAACAGAAAGTCCATACCCTTCTTTATCTCTGTGAGGAATATACGGTAGGACTTTTGCCCCAATTGATGTTAAACCCTTATACAAAATTGCCGAGGCGCAAATCCCGTCTACATCATAATCTCCATACACTGCTATCAGTTCCTCTTTTTTTATTGCCTCCAGAATTCTTTTATGCGCTTTTGAAGTACCGGGGATTTGTAAATCTTTTTCAAAATCTGAAATCCTGGGGTTAAAAAATTGTTTTATTTCCTTTTCGCTCTTTATACCGCGGTTTATCAAAAGCTGCTCTGTTAAACTATCTGACTTTTTTGGCAGTATTCTCCACTTCACTTTTAGTTTCCTTTGCAAGCTGCATTGTATCATAGACAGCTACGGGGTAAAATGACAGTGTAACTGTCATCCCATACTCGTTATGGGATCCATAAATATATGCACTTACCTAAAGAAGTAGAAGATATTTTAAATAAGTTTCAAAAAGCCGGTTTTCAAATTTACATTGTCGGAGGGGCAGTCAGAGACATTTTAATGGGTAAAGAAGTTAACGACTGGGACTTTACTACTGATGCCAAACCAGAGGAAATTTTAAAAATTATCCCTGAAGGCTTTTACGACAATAAATTCGGCACTGTGGGAATACCGACGAAGAACACCTCGGGGGTGGGCTTTGACTCCCCCGAGGTGGAAGTTTTCGAAGTCACTACCATGAGGAAGGAGGGTGACTATAAAGATTTCCGTCACCCTGCCCAGGTTGGCTGGACTGATAAAATTGAAGAGGATTTAGCCAGACGGGATTTTACTATTAATGCTATTGCTTTGGGTATAGAGTCAAGAGTCAAGAGTCAAGAGTCTAGGAAAATAAACTCTTTGACTCTAGATTCTAGCGACTTGACTCTCATAGATCCTTATCATGGAGAAAAAGACATACATGATAAAATCATTCGCACTGTTGGAAATCCCAATGATCGGTTTAAAGAAGATGCCTTAAGGTTGATAAGAGCAATAAGGATTGCTACTCAATTAAAGTTTGAGATAGAAATTAAAACTTTTGAAGCAATAAAAGAAAATGCAGGACTTATTGAGGAAATTGCAAAAGAAAGGGTAAGAAATGAGTTATTTAAAATTTTATCAGCTGAGAACCCTCTTGAGGGTATCAACAAATTAAGGGAGGCAGGAATATTGCAAATTATTTTACCTGAGCTGGAAAGATGTTTTGGTATTGTGCAGCAAGGACCCAAGCATGACAGAGTTTACGATATAGGAGAACACTCTCTGATGACTTTACAGCATACTCCATCAAAAAATTCCCTAGTCAGATTAGCTGCACTTTTACACGATATCGGCAAAGTGCAAACTGTCAAAACTGAAAGCGATGGCAATGTTACCTTTTACAACCATGATGTTTACGGAGGAAGGTTAGTTTTACAAATTGCCCAAAGATTTAATTTATCCAAAAAACAAACTGATAAATTATACAAATTAGTCAGATGGCATCTTTTTACAGTAGATGAAAATCAAACTGATTCTGCCATCAGGCGTTTTATTAATAACGTGGGGCTGGAAAATATTGAGGATATGATGGCAGTGAGAATAGGTGACAGACTGGGGGGAGGCACACAAAGAGCGGTCTCTTGGAGAATGGAAAAATTCAATGAAAGAATTAAACAGGTTTTACAAAAACCATTTTCTATTTCAGATTTAAAAGTAAACGGTAATGATATAATGGAGGTATTAAATATTAAATCCGGTCCTAAAATTGGTGAAATTTTACAAAAACTTTTTGAAGAAGTTTTAGAAAACGCTGAAAAAAACAATAAAGATTACTTATTAAACAGAATAAAAGAGCTCGCTTAATGACCCAACCGCTCTTCCCACCAGACAAGCATTGCTGTGGCGTTAAAAATTGAAGAATAAGTTCCCGAAACGATACCTACAAGCAAAGCCACCACAAACCACCTTAAGCTTTCTCCTCCAAATAAAAGCAGGGCAAGAAGTACAAATACTACGGTTAAGGACGTGTTTAAAGATCTGCCAATAGTTTGAACTATAGAAAGATTTGCTACATCCACGAATTTCCTGCCTATGTGTTTTGTCAAATTCTCCCTGATTCTGTCAAACACCACAATTGTGTCATGAACAGAAAAACCAATTATTGTTAAAAGCGCTGTTACAAACAAAGTATCAACTTCTACTCCTGCAAAATGCCCTAAAATTGCAAAAGCTCCTGCCACTACCAAAATATCATGAACTAAAGCCAGTACAGCTGCTACCCCAAAACGCCATGATGATTGAGGTCTGGGTATTTTTCTGAAAGAGTAAGCAATATACAAAACTATCACTATTGAGGCCAGCACAATACCAATTACTGCTTTTTGTCTTAATTCTGAACCGATCACAGGCCCTACAAATTCTATTCTTCTCTCCTCTATCTTGCCAAATTTTTCACTAAGATCAGACTTTAATTTACCTATCTTCTCCTGCTCCATAGGTTTTGTTCTGATAATATAAGTATTCTCAGATGAAGAAGTAACCTGACCTACTTCAATACCCCTATTTGATATCTCTTTTTTTAACTCATCTGAATTTATGCTTTTTTCAAACTGATATTCAAGCAATGCCCCACCTGTAAAATCTATTCCCAGCTTCACTCCTGAAGTTACCAAATAATAAAGGCCCGGCAGAATAATTAGCAAAGACAGAATAAAATATAAAGTTTTGTACCGCATTAAATTATTCATATTTTTCCTCTTAGTTTTGCCTCTTTAATATCTTTTCTTAACTGTTCTTTTAACTCCTGAGCTGCTTCTTTTATACTACTTTCAATATTTTCTGTTTTTTCATTTAAAAAATTCCAAATTTTTTGATGATCATCATCTTTTAAGTAATTTAGAAAAACTTTTTTATCAGTTTCAGATAATTTAGAAAAGATTGCATCCAAAATAGTGTGATGGATACTGGAGTCAACCAGGTGGGCCAAATGATGGCGCTCTTCTTGTGATAAATCCAACTGATCAAGTTCTCTGGTTACAGATTCTATTTCAATCAAATGTGTATAAAAGAAAATATTTTTCATCAGGCCTCGCTCCTCACTTTCACCGGACCCAAAGGCACTTCGTCTTTTGGGTCATCAATAAAAAAGTATAGCACTGCCCCTTTTCTTGGTCCCTGGGCAAGTCCTAAATAATCCATTACTTCCGGTGACCCTCCCAGATGTTTTCCCGTCCACTCTGCAGGTCCTGCATCACCTATTACTGCCACTACTGCCTGACCGGTTTTAGCGTTGACTACCAGCATTTTTCTGTATTTGAAAAAATCCCTGTATTTGGCAAAATTTTCTGCAAAACCCGGCGCTAAAAATGTCTGTATTGCCAGATAATAACGCTCTCTAAGCTTATCCTGAGGAGTAAAATTTTCTTTTGAATAAGCAAAATGTCCCCATGCTCCCAATCCCGGCGCAATCCCAGAACCCCCGTATTTTGCCCAATCAGAAGTAGTATCTGCGTGAGCGTATAAATTATCACCGGGGTATCTATATAAATGCTGCTCCCCTCCAATCAAACCATAGTTTCTGTTAAGCTTTATATCATCCATTTCTACCGTAACTTTAAAGCCAAAATTTTTGGATAAAACTTCAGTTATTTCTTTCTCTTCATCAGAAGTTAAAGGTCTTACTTCTGTGGGCACAGTTTCTGCCAAAATTTGAGCCAAAAGCACATTTTTATCAAAACCCCTCATTACATCATCACGACTGACAGCCAAATGAGGAGGAGACAACTCTTTATGAACCGGTGAAGACAACAGCATTAACCCTCCTAAAGAACCAATTGCCAGATGCTTTAAAGACTGACCATGATTATCCCAAAAATTATTTTGAATAGCCTGATGACGCAATTCCCATTTATTTTTTAAATATTCAAAGTGTGGTTTTTTTATTTTAAATTTCATACTAATACTTTATTATCAATCTTAAAAAAGTTCTGGTTACTATATAACTTGTAAACATTGATACCAATACTCCTATCGTTAAAGTTATGGCAAATCCGCGGATCAAAGATGTTCCCATCCCAATTAAAATTGCAGCGGTCATAAGAGATGAAACATTGGAGGCCCAAATTGATACCCAAGCCCTTTTAAACCCTAACTCTAAAGCCATCTGCTTACTTTTACCCCACCTGATCTCTTCTTTCATTCTTTCAAAAATTAAAATATTTGCATCAACCGCCATTCCGATTGATAAAATAAATCCGGCAATTCCTGCCAAAGTTAAAGTTACAGGAGGAAGTAAAAATAAACCTGTTTTAAAAATTGCCAAAACCAAAAGCGTATAGATAATTAAAGCTGCATCTGCAATTAGTCCCAACAAACCATAATAAGCTGCCATATATAAGGCAACTATCCCAAGACCAATAATACCTGCAACTAAACTTTTATTTACCGACTCCTGACCCAATGTTGGTCCAATAGAGTGCTGTTCAATAATTTTAATTGGGACAGGCAAAGCGCCTGCATTAAGCTGAACTGCCAGCTCCTTTGTTTGCTGGGTAGTAAATTGACCTGTTATTACGGCGCTACCTCCGATAATTTCCTGCTCAACTGTAGGACACCCATCCTGTACAGGAATATCGTCTAAAAATATGCACAATGGTTTGCCCACGTTTCTTTTGGTAATTTCTGCAAATTTTTTGCTGCCTTCAGAGGTAAATTCTATTGCCACCTGCGGCCCGCTTTTTCCTCCTCCTGACCCGAAAGTCACCTCAGCTTTTTTCAAATCTGCCCCTGTTAATCCCGTGGACTTTGTTAAAGCCGCGAGAGGAACACCAGAAAGAGTCGCTTCAGATTGTTCTGCCTCCGGGGAAAGTTCCCTAAAATCCAGCTGCGCTGTTTTTCCCACCAAACTGGCTGCAACGGAGGCATCTTTTATCCCCGGCAGTTCCACAATTATTCTTCTTTGTTCTCTTAGTTTTGAAGTTTGCACTACAGCTTCAGAAACACCAAATAAATTTACTCTTCTTTCTATGACATTTTTTGCAGACTCTAAAGCGCTGTCACGGTTTTGCGGCTCAATTTTATCCATTTGTGTCTCCAGCACCACTTCTGTCCCGCCCTGCAAATCAAGACCTAATTTCAAAGGAAAAGCACCAAATATATTTACCCTGGAGCCAAAAAAATTTAAAACCGGAGCAGACTTAAACGAAGGAATGTCAACCCAAACTGCCAATATTGTCAGAATTATAATTACCCACAAAATCTTCCTCGGCCGCATTAAAAGATTATACTAAATCACAGCTCCTGACAGTAGATCCTCTTCATCTCCAATCAACATTATTTTAGATTGGGTCACTACCCGCAAAATAAAAGGATCACGTCTTTTTACCCTGAACTGAAATTCCGCTTCATCCATAAAAGAATAATTAATTTCCGCCTCGCGCTTAGCCTGTTCATCTGCAATAATAGACTGCAGTTGCGGCAACACAATCTGACCAACTACCAATAAATCCACATCCTCACTTTGCGATGATTGGTTTTTCAAAAATCTTGTGGCAATCATGGCATATTTAATTCTGCCCAACTGACTTTTGTTTTTTATAATCGTTCCGCCCAAACCTGTAGATTTGGCTACCAGGCTTAACAGTTCTTTATAATAGACATAGTCTTTGCGGAAACGGTAAAGTCTTCTGTTGGCCCGCCACTCAGAAGTTACCATAGCGTATTTTTCCATTCTGGCAAGTTCTCGTCTGACAGCATTAATCTCTTCAGAAACACGTCTGACTATCTCACGGACATGAAAAAGTGAATCCTGGGGAGCAGATAAAAAGAGTTGTAGTACTTTTACCCGGACTCTTGAGACAAATAGTTCCTCAAGCATATTTTTACACCACCTTTCTGGGCAGATAAACTAAATCAGTAACTTACTTTGGATCCCTCCGGGACAGTCTGGATCCAAATTTGCCCAATATTAAATTCCATTTCTTTGCCGTTTTTATCCATATATTTACTTCTGGCAGTACGTGATTGTTTAATCCACTTTCCTTCGGTAACTGTACCGTTTTGAAAAATCAATGCTTTGCCGCTTCCGGTAGTGCCGTACAAAAGATGAACATTGCCCGGATACCCATCGTTAGCATTTGTTTCTCTTTGGAATTGCACTATTATAACCTTCGGACTAATTTGGCTATTACTGTTTAGATCCAAGTGATCTGATCCGCCATTTTTTCTCTTATAGCTGTTTGAGGTTGCATCATACCCCCACTCCACATCATAACCCCCCTGAGACTCCCAGAATTTTACTTTGATATTGGAGATATTTCCCTCGCTCTTACCTTCTTTAAATTTCCACTCAGCAAAGTTTTTATCCCATCTCACTCCGGCTGAGTCCGAAGCAGTCATATCTCGCTTTGCTCCCACCTCCCACAGTTTTGCAGTGGTGGAATACATTGTATGTTCTGTGGCCACTGAGCGGCCCAACCTTTGATAATCTCTCCAAAATACAGGGAAACCGATGCTAAACTGGTTTAAATCTTTCACTTCATATTTAATAATTTGCCCCAAAGCATCTGCAGGACCAGGTGTATTCGCCCCTCCTACGTGTGCATATAGAGCATCATATTCTCCTAACCAGTCAAGAAAGTAAGTTCTGGCAGAACGGACAGGGCCGACCTGAACATCAGCTAAGTTACAGTAAAAAACCCCCATAAATCTGGTTATTCCTCCCTCAGCTACTGCTTCATAAACAATGTCTGCTGTAGTTAGTCCTGATTGCGGCCTGGATTCAACGTGATTTTCAACCATAACCGCAAGCGGCCTTCTCTTGCTCCAAAACTCCTGGGCTTTTTTGGTATGCATACTACCGTTTAAAGGACAGCTCTCTGTTTTTGGCTCTTTAGGGTCTTCTATCAAAGCATTGGCAGGGGTAGGAAGCAAAGCCTGACCTTCTTTATTAACAGGGGCATTAGAACTAACAACTTTACTAAATAATGTGTAAGAAAAGCTCGTGGAAGCTCCAAATATCACTACCCCTAAAATCACCAAAAAAAGAATTCTTTGAATATTAGTTAAATTTTCAAAAAGTTTTACAACCTTGCTCATAATTTTATTCTGACAATGCTTTTTTTACTACCTGCTCTTCTTCCTTTGATAAACGGTATCTGCCTCCCTGCCCACCTCTTACTTCTTTACCGAATACCCTTGTTCCTGTTCTGGCATGCATACTGGTAACTACAATTCCATTACCATCTTTATCTAATAAACAGGCTGTGAAACTCTGGTCACCGCCTGTATCTCCAAAAGGATTAAAGCGCAACAGCTCAATCCTCTGTATATGCTTCAGCCCATCTTTTCTAATCTCTTCTAATCTACTATCCAGACCTGTAATTTTTCCTTCAACGCTTTCAACAGCCTTCAGTACCTCTTCAAATTTTTTTCTGACATCACGGCTTCCGCTTTTGGGAAACAGTAACTTTAAAAATCTGCTTTGCTGCCAAATAAAAAAACTTAAAACTGCAAGCCAGACAACTAAAATTCCCAAAGCTCCATTCACCACCCAATCCGGATACATAAGTTACTCTTTCAATATACTTGATAAGTAGGAAAGTTGTCAACTGATCAGCAATCAGTATAAATAGCAACTAAAGAGGTCGTTTTATTATAAAAAGAAGCAGGTAATTTTTTTTGATCAGATTCTGTGAACACTTTTTGTAAAGACTCTTTTTTGTTTTCTCCAAAAGCCAAGATTACAAATTCATCTATTTTTTCTAAAGCTTTAAAAGTTAAAGTCACTCTTTTGCCAAAAGCTCCTTTATCATCAAATGCTACCACTAATTTACTCTGATCGTAATCTAAACCGGGTTTTATTCCGGCTGTATGACCATCAGCTCCGATTCCCATCACAGCTATCTTTTTAGGGTATTTTGCAAAAAGATCTTTAATAACCTGTTCATATTCATTTGCTGTTGTTTCCAAATCTTTTCCCTGCAGTATTTTATAACAAGGGATTCCTACATTATTTATATAGTCTGTCAAACCGGTTTGAGCAATCATTCCTTCGTTACTGTTGTCGTGCATTACTTCTCCATATCTTTCATCAATTAAAGCCACTGCACCTGCTTTAAACCCGTCACCTTGCGCAATCAGCTGATATAATAAATCAGGAGATGTGCCGCCTGATAAAAAGAGCAGTGTGTTTTTATCAACTATCTGCAAAAGGTGCTCCAACGATTTTTTAGAAGCCTCAATTTTATCTTTACAGTGGACAATTTGAATATTTTTTTTGGTCACAATAGGTAATATACCACAAACACCCATAGTTTTAGGTTCACTTGGTTCTTGACACGCACGTTTGATCATGCTAGGCTCAATTGTGCGTAAATATCTTTTAAGTATGGCCATTCAACGCACCAAAAAACAATCAGATCTGGAAAAACGACTGAAATTACTCCATCATCAAGTCTACGGTCGCCCTTCAGAGAAGCTGGTCCACCAATCTGCTGAAAAACTGACCTACCGAAACACTGATAGTTCGACTACGCTCACCATCAATCCTGAGCAAAGTCGAAGGACTGAAACACCAACTACTAAATCTTCTGTTCTTACAACTTCTGATACAGCTTTTCTGCGTCAGGACCTACTAAAAATTTTGCTTTTTTCCTCTCTGGCAATAGGTATACAGACTGTCTTATTTTTCTTAATGAAAAATGGCTTGAATATTAATATATTTTGAAGGGAGGTGAATTCAAAGTTATGCAAATGTATTGCGTTAAATGCCGCACCAAAAGAGATGCAGAGAATGTACAGGAAGTTACTATGAAAAATGGTAAAAAAGCTTCCAAAGGTACTTGCCCGGTTTGTGGAACCTCCATGTTCAAAATTGGTGGGTGAAATTGTCTAAATGACAATTTCACGGGTTAGCAACATTTTACCTGCGGAGCAGGAATACAATAATGAAGCTAACCCAGGAAACCTGGTGAATTTTCACCATTTCGAAAGATCCTACAAAGTCTCAAAAAGGATGGAGTAGGATTTTTCGTTGGCTAACTATCATCTTTAGCGCGGTATTGCAGCGCTTCTGCTATATGCTCTGCCTGGATATTCTCTTCTCCTGCCAAGTCTGCAATAGTTCTGGATAGCTTTAAAACTCTATGATAACCTCTGGCAGAAAGATTAAGAGAAGAAATCGCCATTTTTAAAAGATCCATACCCTCTTTTGTCACAACACAATACTGCTTAATGTCACTGTTTTTCATTTCCGCATTTGTTAAAATCTTACCTTTAAACCTGTGTTGCTGAATATTTCTGGCAGCTGTCACCCTGCTTCTGATTTGAGTTGAATTTTCCCCGGTTAAGTCTGCAGATAATTTATCCACCTCCACTGCAGGCACTTCCAGGTATATATCTACTCTATCCAAAAAAGGGCCTGAGATTCTGCGTTTATATTTGGCAATTTGTCCCGGCATGCAATTGCAATTTTTATTCCTACTCCCCAAGAATCCGCAGGGACAGGGATTTTGAGCAGCCAGTAAAATAAATTGCGCAGGCAGCATTACTGATCCTGATGATCTGGAAATTGTAATTCTTTGGTCTTCTAATGGTTGTCTTAAACTTTCCAGACTCTGACGCGGAAATTCTGCCACTTCATCCAGAAACAAAACTCCTCTGTGAGCCAAAGAAATTTCCCCCGGTCTGATATTATTTCCTCCGCCCAGCAGCCCCACGTATGAAGCGCTATGGTGAGGAGAGCGAAAAGGACGGGCAGTCACCAGTGAATTACCATTATCTAAAAGTCCTGCAATAGAGTATATTTTTGTGACTTCCAAAGCTTCATCAAAATTTAAAGGCGGCAGTATTGAAGGAAAACTACGGGCAAGTAAAGTCTTTCCTGCTCCAGGGGGGCCTTTGAGTAAAATATTATGCGCTCCTGCTGCAGCAATTTCTAAAGCTCTTTTGGCCTGCTCCTGACCTTTAATTTGGGAAAAATCATACTCATATATTTGTCTGCCTTCTAAATTAACTTCCGGTCTCGGAAAAATTGACAATTCCTTTTGTCCTAATAATATTTTAACCAGTTGTTGTAAAGATTCGGGAGCCAACACCTGAACACCCTCAATCACCGCAGCCTCAAACCCGTTATCCTTGGGCACAATCATTGTTTTTATTCCTTTCTGTTTGGCTAAAATTGCCAGAGGCAACACACCATTAATTCTGCGCAGCAATCCATCCAAAGACAACTCTCCTGCAATGAGGGTTTTGGAAAAATCTATTATGTTTGTATTATTTGGAATTTGTCCTGATGCCAGCAGTAAACCCAAAGCAATAGGTAAATCATAAGAGGGCCCTTCCTTCGGCATATCAGCAGGAGCTAAGTTTACAATAATTCTGTGTAAAGGAAATTCTGCTTCTGAATTCCTGAACGCCGCCCTCACTCTTTCTTTACTTTCCTCAACTGCTCTGTCTGCCAGTCCCACGATTGTAAAAGAAGGTAAACCCTGAGCTGAAATATCTACCTCACAGGTAACTAAATTAGCCTCAAGCCCAATATTGGCCCCTGAAATTATTTTGGCAAGCATTTGATCTCAAATCTATTATATAGTAAAATACACATGCCTAGGAAGAAGGATGATCGATCCGACATAACGCCGGATAGGAAAGTCCAGACAGCATAAAGCAGGGTGTTCGGCGCAAGCCGGAAGCCGTAAGGCCTAGTCAGAGCAACAGTGACGAACCGGGGTAAAGCTCGGGTGAAACGTGGCAATCCTCCCCGCTGCAATCCTAGAACCGACAGAACCGCTTGTTCTTTTGTCGAAATAAGCACAGCTTGTTTCGACTGTGTCGAAATGAGGAGCATCAGATAAATGATCGTCGAGAAACAGAATCTGGCTTACTATCATCCTAGGCAATTCTTTAACTAGATAGCAAACTTGTTTACTATCATCCTAGGCACACAACTTTAGATAGCAAGCTTTGCTTCCTATCTCCCTAGTCACTAACTTCCTCACCTACTTTGATATCCAGCCCTTCATTAATGATCAACTGGATTACTACAGCAATCGGTACGGCAAGCAGTGCACCGGCAATTCCCAAAAGCCTGCCTCCTACAGATACCGCCAAAATTACTAAAAGAGGATTTAAGCCCACCGCCCGTTTCATTACCTGCGGAACAATGATTTGATTCTCAAGCTGCTGAACAGCCAGATATAACCCTGCCACTAAAGCTGCGAATAACGGTGATACAGTCAAAGCTATTAAAACCGCGGGTATTGCCGCAATAATGGGCCCGATCACCGGCACTACTTCCAAAAGTCCGGCAATAATTGCCAAGGGTAAAGCAAATTCCACCCCTAAAAGAGCTAGTCCTATATAAACTAAAACTCCTACAGCTGCAGAAAGCACTACCTGGCCCCTAAGCCACGCTCCCAGTTTATCTTCAATTTTTTGCACCAATTTCTTGACTTGTTCCTGACGCCCCACAAAAAAGGACGAGGCATACTCTTCAATCTTCTCCCTGTCGAATAGCATATAGATAGCAATAACTACCACGCTTATCCAGCTGATTAAATTCTTAAAAAGGTCTACAGTAGCGCTGACCAATTGTGAAGAGAACCTTGTTATCTCCTGCTGAATAACAGACTGATCAACAATATTAGCCTGCAGAAGCGAATTGATAGTCTCCCCCAATCTTTGCATTAAGTTACTTGTCTGACTTATTAATGGACTTAAACCCGCAGCAATCAAGCCCACTAAACCACCCACCGTCACAAAGAAAACCAATAAAACTGCCAGGATCTTCGGCACCCTCCATTTCATCAAACGCTCAACCAAAGGATGCAGGGCTGACATTAAAATAAAAGCCACAAAAAACAGCAAAATGATGTCTAAAATATGAAATAGTATCCAAAGCAGAATACCAAAAGCTGCAATAAAGACTACAGTTTTGGAAGATATATCAATTCGTCTGGTCATTTTTTAAATAGTACCACGTACACACCTTCTTTTCCACCTGCTTGAACCATCCTTCTTTTGTGATGTCAAACCAATAAACATCTTTTTCTTTTTTGAACCAAGTCTCCTGTCTTCTGGCATAACCATGAATCTTTCCTTGTAATATCTTAACCAACTCTTCTGTTCTTAAAATATTGCCCTGCAGGTATTCTGACAAAATTCCATACTCTAACCCCAATTGCTCCATTCTCTTAAAACTTAATCCTTTTTTATGTAAACTTTCTGCTTCTTCAATCACTCCCTCTTTTATCCTGCTGACAACTCGTTCATCAATTCTTTGATATAAAACCTCCCTTGGCGCTGTTAAACCAACTTTCAACACATTAACATTTGACAATTTGGGTATAATTTCCAAACCCAAATTGTCATCCTGAGGTGCCGGCAAAGCCGGCGACGAAGGATCTCCTTCATGATTTGACATAGTTACTTCAATAGCCCTAATTAATCTCCTGGGATTTTGCCTATCTGAATTATTCATTTTTTCCCACCTGTCAGGAGATACTTTTTGAAATTTTTTCTGCAACTTAAGTAAAGTTAAACTTCCCAGTTGTTTCCTTAATTTTAAGTTTATAGGAATTGCCAAATTAGGCAAACCTTCAACCAAAGCCTTAAGATATAAACCTGTTCCTCCTACTATAATAGGAAGTTTACCTCTTTTTGCAATATCTTCTATTACTTTATTTGCATCCTTAACATAATCATAAACGCTGTACTCTTTTTTTGACTCTGCCACATCATACATCCAAACTTTAACTCCACCCATCTCCCAAAAACCTTTACCCTTTTTTATTGAAACTTTTTCCCCCGGTAACTTCCCTGTTCCAATATCCAAGCCTTTATACACCTGCCTTGAATCACAACTAACCAGCTCTCCATTAAATTTTCCGGCCAGCTTCAAAGCCACATCAGTCTTACCTGTTGAAGTAGAGCCTAATATACATAATAATTTACTCAATGACATTTTATTTACCCCTTTTTAGCATACTAATCAGCTTCATGCTTGGTGTCATTGTAACAAATAAACTATCGCTCCAACTACCGCGTTTTTCTTTACTTTTTTTCCAACTAATTTTAGGTATTATTATTTTTACTGCAGTTAATTATTACACTACTTTAGTTTTCTCCTTCCCTAAGGGGATCGTTATCGGACAAATACTCATTGTAATATTTGAACTTTTTTTTATTTTCCGTAAAAGAATTTATCTTTCTTTTATACAAAATTTAAAAAGTCTAGTAAGGGAAAGGTTGCTTTTAGTATGTCTTTTTACAATCGGTGCTTTCTTAGTGGCGCTTTTCAATAACCACATACTTTCTGAAAAAGCAGGAGATCTTTATACCGGAGAAAGCACTTACGGCGACCTCCCGTTCCATTTAAGCATTATTTCCAATATCGCTTTTTCAAATAAATTTCCTCCTGATAATGCTATGTATAGTGGCAATACTTTAGTTTACCCATATTTAATAAATTTCTTTTCAGCCATTTTAGTTTTTGAAGGATGGACACTTCGTCAATCAATAATAATTCCGGGTTTGATTTTATCTTTTGGCTTAATTGAGATAATGTACGAGTTTGTTTTACATTTGACCAAAAGTGCTGTTAAAAGTTTTTTAGTTGTTATCCTTTATTTTTTCAACGGAGGGTTGGGATTTTATTTTTTTCTCAAAGATTATTCATTCGGTATTAACTCAATCATACAAGCACTCTTTAATCCCTCCTCTTTAAAAGAATACTCTCACTTATTTGAGCAAAACATTCAATGGGGCAATTTTTTATCCAGAATGATAGTACCGGAAAGATCTTTATTGTTTGGCATACCAGCAGGATTAATTATTTTAAGGTTATTATTCTTTAGAAACGGTCAAAAAATTACCCCTTTGGAGTTAATTTTAATCAGTTTACTCCTATCACTTATGCCCCTACTTCATACTCACACAGTTTTGACATTGGCAATAATAATACCAATACTTGTATTGTTTGCCAGGGAAAGCAGTTTATTTAATGAGTTAAAGAAATTTTTAATAATCGTAGTTATGACTTTAATTTTTGCCATTCCTCATATATTAATATTTTTTGGTCATGTTAGCGAATCTAACCAGTTCATGAAATTTAATCTGGGCTGGATGAAACTGCCTCACGAATCATTCTTTTGGTTTTGGTTTAAAAACACTTACCTTTTAGTACCACTTTCACTGGGTGCACTGCTTTTATCCAAAGTAAACAAACAAGTTAAAATCCTTCAGATTTGCGCCTTAGTTTTAATTGTAATAATAAATCTTTTCTTATTTTCTCCATATAATTGGGATAATGTAAAGTTTTTGTTTTGGGCAGGATTATTTTTTGATATTACTGCCTCTTTTTTTCTTATATCTTTATTTCAAAAAAGAAGCCTGTTTCTAAAAGTTTTAGTGATAATAATAATATTCTCTATGGTTTCATCTGCGCTATTGTCTTTGTGGCGGGAAATAAATGTAAAATATGTTCTCTTTTCTAAAGAAGCTGTATCTATAGGTGAACAGATTAGATTACAAACACCTCCTGATTCAGTTTTTCTGACATATAAAGTTCACAATTCTCCTGTAACTAATTTAGCAGGCAGATCAATTTTAATGGGTTATCCGGGACTACTTTGGGTACATGGGATAAATTATCAGGAAAGAGAAAATGATATTAATCATATTTTTGCCGGCTTTCAAAATGCAAAATCACTTATAAAAAAATATAACATCAACTATATTGTAGTGGAATCCTATAACCCTGAAGGTATGTTTATTAACAGAAATTTTTTTGATCAATATCCCATTCTTTTAAAAAGTCAGAATTATACAATCCATAAAATAGAGTGAAAAATAAACTTTTATTACTAGTTACAGCAGGCCTGATTATCAGATTAATAATGGCCTTTTTGCCAGGGTTTAAAATTGATGTCGATGCATGGTTTGCCTGGGCTGTCAGATTAAACGAAGTCGGGTTTGCAAACTTTTATTCTGATAGTACCTGGACTAATTATACGCCGGGGTTTTTATACATCTTGGGAGTACTAGGTTTTTTAAAAAAAATGCTTCTTATAAATGACAGGTTATTTTTTTTACTATTAAAAATTCCTGCAATTTTAGCTGAAATATTTTTGGGGATTTTCATATATCAAAAAATTCTTAAAAAATCAGGCTGGGCAACCGTTGCGTTTACGATGATTTTATTTACGCCAGTATTTATCTTTAACAGTTCTGTGTGGGGACAGATTGATGGTTTATTAAGCTTGATGTTGGTACTTTCAGTTTATTTTCTGATACAGAAAAAATTAATTTTGTCATCTGTTTTTTGGGGTCTGGCGTTTTTGATAAAACCTCAGGCAACCGCAATATTGCCGGTACTAGCGCTATTTTTAATTAAGAATTTATCAATTAGAAATTTTCTGAAAGTTACAATTCCTGCTTCCTTAACAATTTTACTATTATCGCTTCCCTTTTTTGTAAACAAGCCTTTAGGAATTATAAATCTATTTACTAAAATGGTCTCTGATTATCCTTATACATCACTTTTTGCTTATAATCTTTGGGGCATTGTTGGTTTTTGGATTAAAGATGAGAGGTTGTGGAACAATTTATCCTATCAAAATTGGGGATATATTTTAGTAGGAGGATATTTAATAATTTTAAGTTATCTTTATTTGAAAAAAAGATTAACTTTGTATGCTGTAGGGGCACTGGCAACACTAGCATTTTTCTTCCTGCCTACGCGCGTCCATGAAAGATATCTTTATCCTGCTTTAGTATTTTTAGTTATAACAGCAACCCAACTGAAATCCAAAATATTAGTTATGCTTACAGCAATCCTTAGCCTGTTGCATCTTTTAAATCTATATCAGGTATATGTTTACTATAATGAGATTTATTCAAACGTACCAAAGACTCTTTATAATCATTTTGTTTATAATTTCGTAAACGAAAACGGCAAAACTCTATCAACAATTTCTTTGGCAATCTTCATTATAATTAGTGTTATCATATTCAAATCCTATGCTTCTTTTGAAAAAGATTAGTACAAAAAAAATTCTCATATTAATTTTACTGCTGACCGCTTTTCTGCGTTTATACAGACTGGATTTCCCTAAAAATTATGTTTTTGATGAGGTATACCATGCTTTTACAGCCAAAGAGTATCTACAAAATCACAAAGTTGCCTGGGAATGGTGGAACGCTCCTCCTCCGGGAGTCGCTTATGAATGGACTCACCCACCTTTAGCTAAAGAAATTATGGCTGCTTCTATGTTTTTACTCAAAACTCAGGATGTCTGGGCTTACAGGTTACCTGGAGTAATACTTGGAGTTTTATCTGTTTATTTGGTTTACCTTTTAGGGTTAAAGCTTTTAAAAAATAAAACTGCATCTTTATTTGCATCTTTTTTATTTTCTTTGGACGGCCTTAATTTTGTCCAATCAAGAACAGGCATGAATGATATTTATTTTGTTACTTTTATGCTGGCTAGTTTATTATTAATGTTGAATAAAAGATTTGTAATTTCATCAATATTTTTAGGTCTGGCCATATCCAGCAAATGGGCAGCTGTTTATACTTACTTAATTTTTATTCCTCTTCTTTTATATATGAAAGAATATAAAAAAATATTTTTTTTCTTCGTTATTCCCCCAATTGTTTATTTTATAACCTACATACCGTTCTTCCTGTCAGGACATACTTTTGATCAGTTTATTCAGCTACAGAAACAAATGTGGTGGTATCATACAAACTTAAAAGCTTCTCATAACTATTCTTCGCGCTGGTGGTCATGGCCACTGAATTTGTATCCTGTCTGGTATTTTGTGGAATACCAAAAAGAGAATATGGCAAATATTTTTGCATCAGGTAACCCTGCTTTATTTTGGCTAGGCAGCGGAGCTTTAATTCTTACAGCCTGGGAGGCTTTTAAAAAAAGAGCTGTAAATCTAGTTATTATTTTATTAGGATTTTTGGCCTTTTGGTTGCCCTGGTCAGCTTCACCAAGAATTATGTTTTTATATCACTTCAGTCCGTCTGTTGCTTTTTTAACTTTAGCTTTAGGATACCAACTGGGACAACTAACTGATGATAAAAAAGGGGGGCAACTTGCTTTAACTCTTATACTTTTAACAATACTGGGATTTGCCTTTATTTTTCCTTTTATCACAGGCATTTTCTTACCAAAAAATTATATTAATTTATTTTTTATGTCTAATTTAACTAAAAATCCGTTTCAGTAACCCACTCGCTAAACTCGTTAGCTACTTTATAATTGGGCTTGTCGGTCAAGTACTCATCTAAAAATCCCCCTATCGCTCTTGCAGCCAAAACTACTTCTAACTTATTTTTATTAAACCCTTTATTAATTAATTGTTTGAAAATTTCTTTTGCAACTTCAGG